>NZ_JBEPPN010000014.1:0-95731 GCF_040547295.1 Gordonia sp. PvP123
AACGCCTCGAGGGTCTAAGCCCGGTGCAATACCGGACTCAGACCCTCGTGGCGTAACCTCCCGAATTACCAGTCCAACTCCTGGGGACCAGTCCAGGTGTGGCGGTGAGTTTACGGAAAAGGGGTGGGTTTGCCATGTCGCGGTACGCGGGCTGATGTCTGTGCCCTAGTCGCCCAGCACTCGCCGCAGATAGTCGTTGGCGAACACGCGAGACGGGTCGTACCGGTCCCGCACGGAACGGAATTCGTCGAATCGCGGGTAGACCCCGCGGAGGTACTCGGCGTCGCGGGTGTGCATCTTGCCCCAGTGCGGTCGGCCACCGAAACCGGTGAGGATGGCTTCGACGTCGGCGAAATAAGCGTCGGAGTCGGCGGGGTCGTCGCGGTGGTAGCGGTGGACGGCGATGTAACCGCTGGTGCGGCCGGATGCGGTGGACAGCATCAGGTCGTCGGCGGCCGCGGCGCGGACCTCGATGGGGAAGCTCACCAGATACTCGCGCCGGTCGAGCAGTGCCCGGATCTCGCCCAGGGCCTCGGGAACGGCGTCGAGGTCGATGGCGTACTCCATCTCCCGGAACCGGACGTCACGGTCGGAGACGAACACCCCGGTGGAGGTGTCGGTGAACTCCCGCGCGGAGAGCGCGCGACCGGTGACACCGTTGATGGTCGGTACCAGCCGGGGGACGCGCGCACCGATCTCGCACAGCAGTCGGAGAGCCTTGTTGCTCAGGAGTTCGTCGTCGATGTAGCGCTTGATGCGTGACGGGCCGGTGAGCGGGGCGTCGGGCCCGACGCGGGTGTTCGTCTTGACCAGAGCGCAATTGGTGTGCGGGAAGATGTAGAACTCGTGGTGATCGGTGCTCGCGACGCGTTCGTGGAACGCGGCGATCGCCGCGTCGGCGGTCTCCGGCCCCTCCACGGCGTGCAACCGGAACTCGTCCACGCACTCGATGGTCAGTTCGACGACGACCCCGAGGGCGCCGAGGCCGAGCGCGACCGCCTGTAGGTCGGTGTCGTCGGAGGTCAGCGTGACGATGTCACCGGTGCCGGTGACGACTGTCGCGCCGACGATCTGGGTGCTGATGCCCCCGAAGGCCAGCCCGGTGCCGTGGGTTCCGGTGGAGGTGGCGCCCGCGATGGTCTGCCGGTCGACGTCGCCGAGATTCGTCATCGCGAGACCGAAAGGTGCCAGGAGCCCGGGGATCTCGTGGAGATGGGTACCGGCCCGCACGGTCACGCGATGGGCGTCGACCGACACGAGTCCGCGCAGGCCGGACAGCTCGAGTTGCACATCATCGGCAACGGCGATGGGGGAGAAGCTGTGTCCGGCGCCCACGGTCTTCACCGTGCCCTCGCGCGCCGCTGTCTCCCGGACGATGCCGGCGATCTCCTCGGCGCTCGACGGGCTGACGACGCGGTTCGGCGAGCAACCGGCGGTACCGCCCCAGTTGCGCCAGGCTTGCGTCGAACGCGCAGCGGTACCGCTCACAGGAAGCACTTGCCCTCTCCTCGGTAGGTCGGCACGACCTCGCTCACCGTGGCCCGCCCGGCGTCGTCCCGATCGATGATCGCGACCTCGCGAGCCCGCTCGCACACCTCGCCGGACTTGGTGTGGCGGAACCACACCCGGTCTCCGACGGCGATCCGATCGGCGGCCGCACCCCGCAGTGGGGTCTGCACCTCGCCGGCCGCCTCGGTGCCGACGAAGGCGAGTCCCTGCGGCCACACCGGTGACGGCAGCCGGTCGGCGGCCGGCGGGCCGGAGGCGATCCACCCGCCGCCCGCACAGGTCACGATGCCGGGGGCGGGGCGCCGGACGACGTCGAGCCCGAAGGCCAGTGCGGGCGCGGGCCGGAAGCGCTGATAACCGTCGAACAGGTGACCGCCGAACAGCCCACTGCCGGCCGCGATGTCGGTGACCGCGCGATCGCGTGCGGTCTCCTCGAGGGATCCGGTGCCGCCGCCGTTGACGAACTCCAGGTCCGCGATCTGACGCAGTTCCCCGATCACCTTGCTCCGACGACGGCGCAACTCGGCCATCGAACGATGCTGCATCGCCCGGACGGCGCGGTTCGCCAACGCCTTACCCGGGACGGCGTCGGCCACCCCGGCGACCTGCGCCTCATAGGACATGACTCCGACGAGGTCGAAGCCGGGACGGGCCACGACATCTCGTGCGAGCTCGAGTGCATCTCGACGTGAGTGCACCGGGGAGCGGCGCACGCCGATGTGGACCCGTCCGCCGAGCAAGCGGTACGACGCATCGAGGTCGATGGCGACTCGGATCGGCGGCCGGGCGCCGGCGGACACGACGGAATCGATGACGTCGAGCTGGTCGACGGAGTCCACGAGCACGCTCACCCGGCTCGTCGCGACCTCGTCGGCGACCAGGGCCGCCAGCGCATTCCGCCGCACGCTGGGATAACCCATCAGCACCTCGCCGATTCCCGACTGCGTGGCCAACCAGTGCGCCTCGGCCAGGTCGTAGGCGAGTACGCCGTGGAAACCGGGGCGACCGACGATGTCCTCGACGACCGAGCGGACGCGGACGGATTTGGTGGCCAGCCGGATGGGGACACCCGCCGACCGTCGGGTGAGGTCGGCGACGTTGTGCTCCAGGGCGGCCCGGTCGAGTGCGAGGACGGGGGCGTCGAGTCCCGCGTCGGTGACCGCCTGATCGATTGCCGCCCAGTGGGATTCGGGGTCGCTCAGCCAGGGGGTGGGCGTCGTCCCGCCGGCCGGGGACGCGTCGAGACCCTCACTCGAAGCTGACATAGGTCATGAGCTGGTCGGCGATCGAGCGGATGATCGCGTCGACGACCTTGTCGTCGGCGGTGCTGAGGTAGACGAGTGTGATCGAGTTGGTCGCCGCGATGATGAGCGGACCGAGGTCCTCGACCGGCGTGGTCCACACGATGGGCGTCAGGTCGGCCATCGACCGCAGCCCCGCCGAGGCGACCCGGTAGAGCTGCTCGTACATGTACTTGCCGACCTGCTGCAGCTCCGGGTGATTGTGGGCGTAGATGCCGAGCGCGATGGTCGCCTGCATCCGTCCCGGGTCGGCTTTCAACAGGTCGTAGAACGCGTGGAATTGCCGCACCATGCTCGACCGGATCGTCTCCGGCCCGGGCTCCGATCCGTAGTCGGCGGCGGGCAGCACGGCGTGCAGCATGCGCTCGATGTCGGTGGGCACCGCCGTCTCCATCACCGCGCACAACAGTGCGGTGCGGCTCTCGAACGCGTAGTGGAAGCTCGCGAGCGGCATCCCGGCGTGGGCGCAGATGCGACGGGTCGTCGCGCCCTCGACCCCGTGATCGGCGATCACGCGGTACGCCGATTCGATGAGCGCGCTTCGACGTTGGTCGACGGACATCCGTGCCACTGCGGTGACTTCCTGACCGCATGCGCCGGCGCATGCTCGGTGGACAATGCTCGGTGGAGCCTATCAGTGCCGGTGAGGCGCACAATGCGCTTCACGCACTACTGTGTGGACGTGACCTCCACGACCGGTAGAAAAGGCACGACCGACCTGCGCCACGATGTCCTCGCGCGCGTGGGTTCGGCAGGAGTGGCGGTGGCCGACGCCGTCGTCGGGCGGCTCGCGGCCGAGGGACTCGGCCCCGCCCGCGCGCTCGGCGCCTCCCGTGCGGAGATCGCGCCGCATGTGCTCCACAGTCCGCACCAGCGCGATGGCGCCTTCGACAACCCGGAACCCCCGTCGATCGCCGACCCGAGCCTGCAGGTCCTCACCGACATGGCCCGGCGGCCCGGCCGGCCGCGCCGACCCGTCCTGGTGACGGTCCCGCGCTTCGACGCGCCGGCCGACCTCGCCGTCACCTGGCTCGGTCACGCCAGCGCCGTCGTCGACATCGACGGCGCCCGTGTCATCACCGATCCCGTTCTGAGCCGTCGCTGTTCGCCGAGCCGGCTCGTCGGTCCCGCTCGCATGCACGCCGCACCCCTGTCCGCGTCGCAGTTGCCGCCGCTCGACGTCGTCCTGATCAGTCACGATCACTACGACCACCTCGACATGGACACCGTCACCACCATCGCCGACACGCAGCCCGATGCGGTCTTCGTCACGACGATCGGGGTCGGTGCGCACCTCGCGTCGTGGGGGATCGCCGAAGACCGTATCCGGCAGGCGGATTGGTGGGAGGAGGTGGTGGTGCCGACCAGGGCGGGCGAGCTGCGCTTCACGTGCGGCCCGGCACGGCACTTCTCCGGGCGCTGGCTGGCACGCAATCTCACACAGTGGGGCAGCTGGGCGATCGCCGGCCGCGACCACAAGGTCTTCTTCTCCGGGGACACCGGACACAGCGAACGATTCGAGGACGTCGGCGCCCGCCTCGGCCCGTTCGACCTCACCCTCATCGCCGTCGGGGCCTACGACGTGATGTGGCCCGACATCCACGTGAACCCGGAGGAGGCCCTCTCGGTCCACCGGATGGTCTCGCCCGGTTCGGGTTCGGACTCGGTGTTCATCCCGATCCACTGGGGGACCTTCAACCTGGCGCGTCATCCGTGGGGCGAGCCCATCGCGCGGCTGCGGGCGGATTCGCGGCCGGACACGCCGACGATCCTGGTGCCGCAGCCCGGTGGCTCGATCGACCTGACCCACCGGACCGGTACCGGTGTGGCACAGCCCGGTTGGTGGGAGGCCTCCGCGTGAGCTCGTCGACGGGGATCGCCAGTCCCGGTCTCACCGCCGCCGAGGTGGCGCAGCGGGTCGCGGCCGGTCAGGTCAACGCCCTGCCCGACCGGTCCGGTCGCAGTGTCTCGGACATCGTGCGCGCGAACGTCTTCACGCGGATCAACGCGATCCTCGGGGTGCTGTTCGCGATCGTCGTGTTCACCGGCTCGCTGATCAACGGGCTGTTCGGGCTGCTGATCATCGCCAACTCGGGCATCGGCATCATCCAGGAGATCCGCGCCAAGCGGACCCTTGACAAGCTCGCGATCGTCGGTCAGACCCGACCACGGGTCCGGCGCGACGGCACGGTGACCGAGGTGCCGCCCGATGAGGTGGTGCTCGACGACATCATCGAGATCGGTGCGGGCGACCAGATCGTCGTCGACGGTGAGGTCGTCGAGGCGACCGCGCTCGACGTCGACGAGTCGCTGCTCACCGGCGAGGCCGACCCGATCGACAAGGACCCGGGAGCCGCCGTGCTGTCGGGCAGTTTCGTGGTGGCCGGCGGGGGCGCGTACCGCGCCACCAAGGTCGGCGCCGACGCGTACGCGGCGCAGCTCGCGGCCGAGGCGTCGAAGTTCACCCTCGTCTCCTCGGAACTGCGCTCCGGGATCGACCAGATCCTGCGGGTGATCACCTGGTTGCTGATCCCGGCCGGCGTGCTGACGATCATCAATCAGCTCTTCATCAGTGACAACGATCTGCGCAAGTCGCTGTTGGGCATGGTCGCCGCGTTGGTGCCGATGGTCCCGGAGGGGCTCGTCCTGATGACCTCGATCGCCTTCGCGGTGGGCGTCGTGCGGCTGGGTCAACGGCAGTGTCTGGTGAACGAGCTACCGGCCATCGAGGGACTGGCGCGCGTCAACGTGGTCTGCGCCGACAAGACCGGCACCCTGACCGAGAACGGGATGCGACTGGCCGAGGTGCGAAACCTCGGGTCGGTACCACGCGAGACCGCGGACCAGGTCTTGGCCGCACTCGCCGCCCACGACCCGCGACCCAACGCCAGCATGGTCGCGGTCGCCGAGGCCCACCCGGTCGCGCCGGACTGGACGGTGACGGCCGTCAAACCGTTCACCTCCGCCACCAAGTGGAGCGGGATGTCGTTCCGCGGAAGCGGCTCCGGCCCGGATGCCGGAAGCGACGACGGGCACTGGCTCATCGGTGCGCCCGACGTCCTGCTCGACCCGGCGAGCGACACGGCCCGCCTCGCCTCCGACATCGGCGCCACCGGACTCCGCGTGCTGCTGCTCGCGTGCACCGACATCCCCGTCGACACCGACCCCGCACCGGGTCAGATCGCTCCGGGAACCGTGTCGCCGGTGGCGCTCGTGGTCCTCGAACAACGCGTGCGTTCCGACGCGCGCGACACGATCGACTACTTCGAACAGCAGCATGTCGCGGTGAAGGTCATCTCCGGCGACAACGCCCGGTCCGTGGGCGCGGTCGCCGCGTCGCTCGGCCTCGGGTCGGTCGACACCTCGGTCGACGCGCGCGAGTTGCCCGCCGAGACAGGCGAACTCGCCGACGTCGTCGAACGCGGTGTGACGTTCGGCCGGGTGCGGCCCGACCAGAAACGCGCCATGGTGAAGGCGTTGCAGTCGCGGGACAACACCGTTGCCATGACCGGGGACGGCGTCAACGACGTCCTCGCGCTCAAGGACGCCGACATCGGCGTCGCGATGGGCTCGGGCAGCTCCGCGGCCCGGTCGGTGGCCCAGATCGTGTTGCTGGACAACAAGTTCGCCACTCTTCCCTACGTGGTGGGCGAGGGTCGTCGCGTCATCGGCAACATCGAGCGCGTCTCCAACCTGTTCCTCACAAAGACCGTGTACGCGGTGCTGCTGGCGCTGTTCGTCGGTGTGGGCGGACTCCTCGGGGCGGTGTTCGGGTCCGATCCGCTGAGCTATCCGTTCCAGCCGATCCACGTGACGATCTCGGCCTGGTTCACCATCGGCATACCGGCGTTCGTGCTGTCGCTGGCTCCCAACAACGAGCGAGCACGCCGTGGTTTCGTGCGCCGGGTGCTGCTCAGCGCGGTGCCCAACGGCGTCATCGTCGGTCTGTGCACTTTCGTGACCTACCTGATCGTCAACCCGGGCGGCGCCGGTGTCGAGGTGGGCGGGGACGCCGTCGAGCTGTCGCAGCCTCAGACGCAGGCCGCCACCGCGGCGCTGATGACGTTGATCGCGATCGCGGTCTATGTGCTCGCGGTGGTCGCCCGTCCGTACAACTGGTGGAAGGTCGTCCTGCTGGCGGTCTCGGCCGGCGCGTACGTGCTGATCTTCGCGTGGCCGTTCACCCAGGACCTGTTCCGGCTCGACTCCTCGAACTGGGAGATGAACTCGGTGGCCCTGATCTCGGCCGCGGTCGGAATCGTGTGCGTCGAGGTCGTCTCACGCGTCGCGCCGAGGTGGATCGCCACCCACGGGGACGAAGCGCAGCTCAGCGGGGCGCTCGTCTCCGACCGATAGAATCTGCGGCAAGTGGCCGGAAGATGTCCGGCACGTCGATCAGAGGAGACGCCATGGATCTCAAGGGACTCGTCAACAAGGCCAGAGCCACGCTGCAGAAGAACCCGAACCTGATCGAGAAGGGCGGCGACGCCATCGACAAGGTCACGAAGAACAAGTACTCGGGTCAGGTCGACAAGGCACAGGACGCCGTGCGCAAGGCCGTCGGCGCGCCTCACCAGAACCCGGGGCACCAGAACCCCGGACCGCAGAATCCCGGGCCGAACCCCGGGCACCAGAACCCGGGTAACCCCCAGCAGTAGAACGGTTCACGCGCCCGCCCGCGGATGTCGGCGATACGTCGACACCGTCGGGTCGCCGCCGATCCAGAATCGCCAGTCGAGGTCGGCGGCCCGACGGACGCCGACCCGTGGGCCGGCGACCACGCGTTCGCCGGCTCGGGGCATCCCGGGTTCGAGGAGCACGGGGGTCGACGGGTCGGTGAGGTCGGTGTCGAGGTCGGCCATCGTGATCCCCAGAGCGCGGCACAGATTGCCCGGGCCGCTCGCGAGTCGGTCGTCGGAGACGGGCCCGACGCGGGTGACGCCGCGCCGGGCGCGCGCGAGTTCGGTGCCGTCGATCACCTCGCCCGCGCGCAGCAACACCGCGGCCGCGGGTCCCGTACCGGCGACGACGACGTTCGCGCAGTGGTGGCCGTGGATGCGATAGACGTACAGGCGGCCCGGCGGGCCGTACATGATCTCCGAGCGGGGTGTTCGGGTGTAGGCGTGGGACGCCGGATCGTCGGGACCGGCATACGCCTCGACCTCGGTCAGGCGGATCGTCACACCGTGCCCGGTCAGGTGCGAGCCCAGCAGCGAACGTGCCTGTTCGGCGGCGGAGGCGGGGGCACTACTCTCTTGGGTCATGGCGAAGACGAGCGACTCCATCGGCGTTGATCTGTCACCGGAAGATACCTGGGCCGCGGCTTCGGATCTCTCGCGGTACAGCGAATGGCTGGTGATCCACGAGACGTGGCGCAGCCCCCTCCCGGACGCCACCGAGCTGGGCAAGGGGACCGAGATCTCGTCGATCGTGAAGGTCAAGGGCACCCGCGTCCGCTTCGACTGGGTCGTCGAGAAGTTCGAGCCGGTGTCCCACGTGCGCCTGAAGGGCAACGGCAAAGGCGGGGTCAAGGCCAAGCTGGATCTGGGCATCGCTCCCACGTCGACCGGATCGGAAGTAACCTTCACTGTTGATCTGGGTGGGCTGCCGCTGATCGGACCCGTGGGCAAGACCGCGGCGATGGCGGTTTCGGGGGATCTGCGTAAGTCGCTGCTGAAGTTCCGTGAGGTGTTCGGCTGAGCCACGCGTGAGCGCGCGGGCCGCGACCGCCGATGCGTCGATGCGTCGTGCGGCGGCCACGCGAGAGGCCGGCCTGCCGGCTGCCGTACGAGGGGAACGGGAAGAAGACAAATGGGGCGTCACAGCTCCGGTGCCGATCGCGCCGGAAACGAGTGGAACGGGAACGACCGGACGGGAGGGGCGGTCCCGCCGCGTGCGCAGTCTCCGTCGAACAGTGCCCGGTCGGACCGCGATGACGACTTCGGTTTCGAGCATCGCAACACCGACGGGGGCCGTCGCGGCGGATGGCTGTGGGCGGGTGCCGTTCTGCTGGTCGTCGTCGCCCTGGTCACCGGCGTCATCATCTGGCAGACCAGTTCGGGCGGCTGCGGTGAACGCACCCGGGTGGCGGTGGCGTCGGACTCGGCGATGACGGGGCCGCTGCGCGAGGTGGCGCGGCAGGCGTCCGCGGATTCGTGTTTCGACTACGACGTGCAGACGGCCGCGGGCGCGGACGTGCCCGGACTCCTCACGCAGGGTGCCGCGGCTCCTGATCTCTGGGTCGCGGACTCGCAGGTGCAGGCCCGCCGTGTGACCACCCAGGTGCGTCGTGAACTCGACCTGGTGTCGCCGTCGATCGCGTCGACCCCGGCCGTCGTCGCCGGTACCGACGTGCCCGAGCTGGGCACCTGGGTGGAGGTCATGAAGCTGCCGGACCTGCGCACCGGCAGCCCCGTGGACACCAGCACCGGGGACGCGCCGATCATCGGCGCCCTCGCGGCGGTCGACTCCGGCGAGCTCGCCGACGAGGACTTCACCGAGGCGATGACCATCCTCGCCATCCAGCAGAACAATGCGCGCCTCGCCAACGACAACGAGGGCACCCGGCTCAACCTCGCCAACACCTCCGGCGTCCCGGTGGTCACCACCGAGCAGCAGTTCGACCTCTTCATGCGTACCCATCCGGGCTCGAAGCTGACGTCGACGATTCCCGCGGCCGGGACCGTGATGCTCGACTACCCGCTGGTCAACACGGCACCCGCGGCACGTCAGCAGGCGTCCGCCGACGCGGGGGCGGCCCTGGTAGCCGCCCTGGGCACCGACGCGGGACGCGCCGCACTGGCCGACTCCGGATACCGCGACGCCGACGGGAACGGCGTCGGCCAGCCGGTGAAGGAGCTCGAACTCCGCGATCCGTCGTCCGTCGACAAGGCGCTGCGCCAGTGGCAGGTGCTGGGTGTGCCGATCCGCTCGCTGGTCGTGCAGGACACCTCCGGATCGATGGAGACGCCGGCCGGCGGGACCACCCGGGCCGGCCTGCTCATCGACGCCTCCCAGACCGGGCTGAAACTCTTCCCCAACAACACGATGATCGGCGGCTGGGCGTTCAGCGTGAACAAGGGCGGGCCCGGGCAGGACTGGGAGGAACTCGCCCCGATCCGTCGCCTCGACGCCCGCTCGGGGAGCGGTACGCATCGCGACGCGCTCGGCCGGGCCGTCGAAGAGGGGCTGTCGGACCTCGGTGGCGGGACCGGTCTCTACGACACGACCCTCGCGGCGTTCAAGAAGGTGCAGGACACCTACGACCCGAACTACTCCAACAGCGTCATCATCATGACCGACGGACAGAACGAGGATCCGGACAGCATCACGCTCGACGAACTGCTCGCCGAGTTGAAGCGCCTCGAGGACCCGGCGCGTCCGGTGCTGGTGCTGACGATCGGCATCTCCGACGACGCGGACTCCGACGCACTCAAGCAGATCGCGGAGGCGACGGGCGGCACCACCTACGTCGCGGAGAACGCGGCCGACATCCGCACCGTGTTCGTCGACGCCATCCAGGCGAGGGTCGCGGCCGCCGGACGCTGAGACCGGTTTCGCCGACGCCGCGGGCGTCGTCGGGACGAATGCGCGCGCGATCGGCACAATTGGTACATGACGTACACCCCAGAGACGCCCGAGACCCTCGAACCGCGCAGCACCGCCTCCTCCGAGTCCCCCCGTCCGTCCCGGACTCTCCGGGGATCCACCGCGCTTGCTCGCACCGGCGGGGTGGTCGCCGCCATGGCGGCGGTCGGACTCGTCGCGGGCGCGTGCTCGTCCGGGGACTCCGGGTCGGGAGACTCGACCACCGCCACGCCGGCGGACAGTTCGGCCGCCACCGAGGCGGCCGACGCCGGCTCCGGCGAATACAAGGACGGCGAGTACACCGCGCGCGGTGAGTACATCTCGCCCGGTGGCCCGCAGAGCGTCGGCGTGACCGTCACGCTGTCGAACTCGGTCATCACCGCGGTGTCGGTGGACACGAGCCAGACCAAGGGGCCGTCGCTGGAGTATCAGGGCAAGTTCGCCGGTGGCATCTCCGATGTCGTGGTGGGCAAGAGCATCGACGAGATCGAGGTCGACAAGGTGTCCGGTTCGTCGCTCACCTCCGGTGGCTTCAACGAGGCGATCACCCAGATCAAGGAAGAGGCCCAGGCCTGACCGCACTCGGTGCCGCGCACCACTGGACCTTCGACGCGATCGGGACCCGATGGACGATCAGTACCCCGTCGCCGCTGCCCGTCGACGTGGTCGACGCGGTGGACGCCGAGATCGACCGGATCGATCGCGCGTGGTCCCGGTTCCGGGACGACTCGACGGTCGCGGACATGGCCAGGCAGGCGGGTCGGTACCCGATCGCCGACTCCGACCAGCCGCTCGTCGACTGGTATCGCCGTCTCTACGACCTCACCGGCGGCGCCGTGTCGCCGCTGGTGGGGCAGACGCTCGCCGACGCGGGTTATGACGCCGCCTACAGCCTGCGCGCGTCCACCCGGGTGCCGGCCGCCCCGGCATGGGACTCCGTGATCGGCGAGCACACGGGCGCACTGGAGATCCGCGAACCGGCGTTGCTCGACGTCGGTGCTGCCGGAAAGGGATTCGCGGTGGACCGGGTGGCGGCCATCGTCGGCGCGAGCGTCGACGACTTCGTGGTCGACGCCGGTGGCGACATGGTGGTCTCGCCCCGCTCCCGCGGATTGCGGGTGGCGTTGGAGCATCCGTCCGATACGACGAAGGCGATCGGTGTCGTGTCCGTCGCCGGTGGCGCGATCTGCGCATCGGCGAGCAATCGGCGGGTGTGGGCCGACTGGCATCACATCGTCGACCCGCGCACGGCCTCGCCCGCCCGAGAAGTCCTCGCGACCTGGGTGATCGCGCCGTCGGCGATGGAGGCGGACGGCTTGGCGACGGCGCTGTTCTTCACGCCGGCGGCGTTCCTGCGCGGCGACTTCGACCACCACCGCGAAGGTTTCCACCACGTGACCATCCGACGCAACGGGAGCGTCGAGCACACCGCGATCCCCGGATTGGAGTTGTTCCTGTGACAACGCTTCTGCCGCAGCTGCTCTCGCCGATCGATGCCGCCCGGCGACACCTGACCCCGTATCGGGCGGTGCTGTGCGGGTTGGTGGTGCTGGTCGCGGTGGCCTTCGTCGTGTCCGCGACCGACGCCGATTTCGGGTACGGCCCGGACGACCTCGCGGTGTGGCTGGTGGTCGCGGTCGGGGTGAGCGCGGTCGTCGGTAATGCCTGTGCCGGCGTGTTACGGGTGCCGCCCAACTCGGACTCCTGGCTGATCACCGGGCTGATCCTGTTCTTCGTGTTGCCGGGCGGTTCCGAGGACACCGCGGTGGCGACCGTCGCGGTGGGCACCGCCATCGCCGCGGCGTCGAAATATGTTCTCGCGTGGCGTCGTCGGCTGTTCGTCAATCCCGCGGTCGCGGGCGCGATCGGTTGCTATGCGTTGGCCTATGCCGGTGTCGAGGGCATCAGTTTTCCCTTCTGGTGGGTGGCCGCCGAACCGCTGCTCGTACCGATGATCGTGGTCGGCGCCGTGGTGGTGACGCTGATCCGCGAGTGGCGGCTGGCCCTGGTGTTCATCGGTGCCTCGCTCGTCACGATCGGGGTCGTCGAGCTGGTGCGGGGTGGGCAGGACCTGTCGACGTGGGTCGTGTCGAGTCCGATGCTGTTCGTCGCGGCCATCATGCTGCCCGAGCCGCTCACGTCACCCGCCACCGAGATCCATCGGCTCGTCTATGCGGCCCTGGTGGGCGTGCTGATGCACTGCCAGTACACGATTGCGATCACCGACGCGTACACGTTGGCTTTTGTGCCCGAGGTCGCGTTGCTCGTCGGATGTCTGTACGCCTTCGCGGTCCGCCTGGTGTCGGGGACCGCGCGCCGGGTGCCGCTCGACGTGGTGACCACCCCGGTCGCCGACCGGACCTACGCGGTGCGCGGTGAAGCGGTCGGTGCCCCCACGTCGTTCCGGGCGGGCCAGTGGTCGAGTGTCAGTGTGCCCCGGTGGTCAGCACCGGTGTGGTCGGGTTCGCGGCGGGTCTTCTCGTTCGTGTCCGCGCCCCGGCAGCAACCGGTGGAGTTCGGTTTCACGGTTGCCGCGAAGCCGTCCGCTTACAAGGCGGCGCTGGTGGAGGGGACCGCGCGGCGCGCCTACGTCGACGAGATCGGCGGCGACTTCGTTCTGCCGCGGGCGTTTCCGTCCAACGGCGCGGTGGTCTTGATCGCATCGGGGATCGGCATCACGCCGTTCGTGTCGATGGTTCGGGATCTGGTGCAGTCGGAGCCGGGTCGCGATCTGTCCGGACTGACCGTCGTGCACGTTCTGCGGGACCGACGACGCGCCGTGTACGACGATGATCTCGACAGCGCTCGGGCGGCCGGTGCACGCGTCGTGACCGTCGAAGCGCCGGACATCGCCGATGGGATCGACGATGCTGACCGGGTCGCCGAACTGATCGGGCCCCGCGCCGCGGGCACACACTACTACGTGTCCGGCACACCGGCGTTCGTCGAACGGACCTCGGCGACGATCCGTCGGCTCGACGGTTCCACGAGGACCCGGCCCTGGCGTGTTCACACCGACTCGTTCGCGGGTTACTGAATCCCGGCGAGATGGCGACAGCTTCTCCGAGTCACGAAATCGTTGACTGTGCGGAAGATTTCGTCGACTGTGCGTTGATTGTCGTTGACTGTGCGCACCCCATGTTCGGGTCGCCGCTGCCGGGGAGTTCGGGGTGTTGCGGGTCCATAGGTCGGGTCACCCGGCCAGCGCGCGCAGGAAGAAGCCGAGATTGGCCGGCCGCTCGGCGAGACGGCGGACGAGGTAGCCGTACCACTGTGCGCCGTAGGGGATGTACACGCGGACCCGGGCGCCGGCGTCGGCCAGACGACGCTGCTCGTCGACGCGAATGCCGTAGAGCATCTGGTGTTCCCAGGTGCCCGGGGCCCGTCCGAACTCGTCGGCGAGGATCGTGGCGGCGTCGATCATCGTGGGGTCGTGGGAGGCGACCATCGGGTATCCGCGCCCCTTCATCAGCGTCCGGAGGCAGCGGAGATAGTTGTCGTCGACCTGCCGGCGCTCGGTGAAGGCGACTGCGGCCGGTTCGGCATAGGCGCCCTTGCACAGGCGGATTCGAGCTCCCGACGCCGCGAACTCGGCGCAGTCGTCCTCGGTCCGGCGCAGGCCGGCCTGCAGCACGGTTCCGGTGTCCGGGAAGTCGTCGCGCAACGAGCGTACGATCGCCAGTCGCCGGTCGACGGTGGTGTGACTCTCGGCGTCCACGGTGACCAGGACGCCCCGGCCATCTGCGGCGTCGACGATCGTCCGCGCGTTCTCCTCGGCGATCTTCGCGCCGTGCTCCGGCAGGCTCAGGCCGAGTGCGGTGAGCTTCACCGACACCTCGACCGACCCGGCAGGTGCCGACCGGAACATCGACAGTGCCTCGAGGAGTTCGAGATAGGCGCTCACCGTGGCGTCGGCCCGGGATTCGTCGACGGTGTCCTCACCCAGGTGGTCGACCGTGACGGCGAGTCCGTCATTGAGTTCGGCTCCGACGGCGGTCATGGCGTCGGCGAGTGATTCGCCCGGCACGAACCGGCGCACCACTCTCTCGGTCACCGGCCACCGCTCGGACACATCCTTGACGCGTTCGCTACGCGACACCGCGACGATCGCCGGACGCAGCACGGTGTCGAAGACGGTGCCCATCAGATCCCCGTCCAGTCGAAGGCCATGTGCGGGTAGGTCGTCGTGGTGGGCGGGCTGAAGGTCTCCTTGATCGTGCGGGTCGACGTCCAGCGCATCAGGTTCTGCTTCGATCCGGCCTTGTCGTTGGTCCCCGACGCCCGGCCCCCGCCGAAGGGCTGCTGTCCGACGACCGCACCGGTCGGTTTGTCGTTGACATAGAAGTTGCCCGCGGCGTTGCGCAGTCGGTCGGACGCCAGTGTGACGGCCGCGACATCGGTGGCCATGATGGACCCCGTCAGTGCGTAGGTCGCCGTCGAATCCACCAGTCCGAGTATGTTCTCGTACTCCGCGTCGTCGTAGACGTGAACGGCGAGGATCGGACCGAAGTACTCGGTGGCGAACGCCTCGTCGGTCGGATCGTCGGACAACAGGACGGTGGGCCGTACGAAGAAACCCTCGGAGTCGTCGCAGTCGCCGCCGACCGCGACGGTGAGCGACGCCGACGACTTCGCGCGGTCGATCGCCGCCACCTGCTTGTCGAACGCGCGCCGATCGATCACCGCGCCACCGAAGTTCGTCAGATCGCGAACGTCGCCATAGGTGAGTTCGGCGGCCTCGCCGAGGAACTCGTCGCCCATCCGATCCCACACCGACCGCGGGATGTAGGCGCGTGACGCCGCCGAGCACTTCTGTCCCTGGTACTCGAAGGCCCCGCGCGACAATGCCGTTCGCAGCGCATGCGGCTCGGCCGAGGAATGCGCGACGATGAAGTCCTTGCCGCCGGTCTCGCCGACGAGGCGGGGATAGTTCCGGTACCGCTCGATGTTGGCGCCGACCTCGCGCCAGAGATGCCGGAACGTGCGTGTCGACCCGGTGAAATGGATGCCGGCTAGATCCTGGTCGGCGAGTACGACATCCGAGACGGCCACGCCGTCGCCGTGGACGAGGTTGATCACGCCGGGCGGCAAGCCGGCGGCCTCGAGAAGGGCCATGATCAACTGGGCCGAATACGCCTGGGTGGGTGAGGGCTTCCAGACGACGGTGTTGCCCATGAGCACCGGAGCCGTGGGTAGGTTCGCGGCGATCGCGGTGAAGTTGAACGGGGTCACGGCGTAGACGAAGCCGTCCAGCGGACGATGGTCGAGCCGATTCCACACCCCCGGTGACGACTCCGGTTGTTCGGCGAGGATCTCGCGGGCGAAGGCCACGTTGAACCGCCAGAAGTCGACGAGTTCGCATGGTGCGTCGATCTCGGCCTGCTGCACCGACTTCGACTGACCGAGCATCGTTGCGGCCGCGATCCGTTCGCGCCACGGACCGGCCAGCAGTTCGGCGGAGCGCAGGATGACGGCCGCCCGGTCGTCGAAGCTCGTGTGCGCCCAGTCGTCGGCGGCGGCGCGAGCGGCATCGACGGCGGCGCGGGCGTCGTCGTGGGTGGCGTTGGTGATGAAGCCCAGGACCTCGCGGTGTGCGTGGGGCTGGACGACGTCGATCTCATCGCCGGCACCGAGGCTCAGATGGCCGCCGATGATGTGGGGGAACTCGCGCCGCCCGGCGTGGGACTGCCGCGCCAGCTCGTCGACGATGCGCGTTCGCTCCGGCGAACCGGGGGCATAACCGTGTACGGGTTCATTGGACGGTCGAGGGGGAGTGGTGATGGCATCCATGAGTCCAGTCCACCGTCCCTCCCGGTGCCACGATATGGCCGATCGGCAAACATATGCGTCGTAGCCTTGTCCGTATGGACAAGACCGCGGGCATCGCTCTGGGACGGCTGGTCCTGGCCCTGGATCAGACCGTCGCGACCTTGGTCTCGTCCCCACGCGGGCTCGACGCCCCGGTGTCGACGCTGGCGATGGTCGACACCGACGATCTCCACTACGGGCTCGGGCGTGCGGCGCGATCGGCCGATCTCTTCCTTCTCGTCGGACTCGGCGACGAGGTGGGTGTCGAATGGCTCGGTGACCTCGGTGCGCATCGCCCGGTGGCCGTGCTGACCAAGAGCCCGACACCGGCGTTGATCGGTCTAACCGAGCGGCTGGGGATCGCGGTCATCGCCATCGACCCGCACGCCCGCTGGGAACGGATCTACAACCTCGTCACCCGGGTGCTCGACGCTCGATCCCACCCGGTCGGGGACGGCGAGTCCATGGAGTCCGGGAGCACCGGCGACCTGTTCCAGCTCGCAGCCGAGGTCGCCCGGCGGACCGGAGGCCTGGTGAGCATCGAGGACGAGCATGCGCACGTCCTGGCCTACAGCTCGGCCGGCGACGAGGCCGATGAGTTGCGCCGGCTGTCGATCCTGGGCCGGGAGGGTCCGCCCGAGATGCTCGCCTGGCTGCGGGAGTGGGGCGTGATGGACGCGGTACGGCAGTCGTCCGGGGTCGTGACCGTCGACGCGCGTGCCGATCTGGGGTTGCAGCCGAGACGCGCGGTGGCGATCCGGCCGGCACCCACCGCCCGACCGAGCGGCTCCGGCGACGTCCTGCTGGGGGTCGTCTGGCTGCAGGAGGGATCTCGTCCGCCGGCCCGCGACACCGACGAGGTGCTCGTCGGAGCCGCAGCCGTTGCGGCACGGATCATCTCGCGGCGCCGCTCCGCCGGCTCCGACCACGATGAGCGGGTGCGGCGGCTCCTCGGTGTGGGCGGCGAACCCGTCGACACCGATCGTCTCGCCGCCCAGCTCGGCATCGCGCCGTCGGCGACCGTGACGATCGCCGGGTTCGCCACCCCCGACGGCATCCGCGGGGGACAGGTCTCGGCACTGATGTTGCACGCCAGCGCATTCAGTCCACTCTCGGTGACGGTCACCATCGGCGACCGCGCCTACGCCGTGCTGCCGGGGGTCGCGCTCGACGACGCCGTCACATGGGCCCGGGTCGCCGTCGGCGCGGCCGACCGGCAGTTCGCGGTGCCGGCCCGCGCCGTGGTCGCCGGTCCCGACAGCATCTCCACCGCAACCGAGCTGCGCCACTCGATCGACCGCGTGCTCGATGCGGCCGGCCGGGAAGCCGACCTGATCGACGATGTCACCACGGTCGAGCGATCCCGCACCGGTGTGCTGCTCGGCGAGATCATCGGATTGCTCTCGGAGAACCCTGATCTCGTCGACGACCGGGTCACCGGCCTCGTCGATCTCGACGCCCGCAGCGGCAGTGCCTTCACCGCGTCACTGCGCGCCTACCTCGATCACTTCGGTGATGTCCGTGGGGCGGCCGCGGCACTGCATGTCCACCCGAACACGTTGCGCTATCGCCTACGTCGGATCCAGGCACTCACCGGAATGGACCTCGACGATCCGGCGACGCGTCTCGTCGTGGCGCTGTCATTACGTGTCCGGTGAGGGCGGCACAGCGAAGCCGAGTGTCACCCGCCCGGGACATCCGATGGGTACCGTGGCGCCCATGCCGTCCTCGTCGAAGTCCCTGTCCGACCTCGCCGGCCGGCGGGTGGTCGTCACCGGTGCGACGAACGGCATCGGGATGGCCACCGCCGCGGCGCTCGCCCGGGCCGGAGTGCGGGTGGTGTTGGCCGTCCGCGACACCGAACTCGGCGCACGACGCGCACGGGAGTTCGGCGGCGAGTGCGAGGTGCTCCGACTCGATCTCGCCGACCTCGCCTCGGTGCGGGCCTTCGTCGCCGAACTCGACGGTCCGGTCGATGTACTCGTCAACAACGCGGGGATGTTTCCGCACCAGCGCAGGACGACGCCGGACGGGTTCGAACTGGCCATCGGCACGAACTTCCTCGGCCCGTTCGCCCTGACCAACCTCCTGCTGCCGCGTATCCGACGGCACGTCGTCACGGTGGGATCCGAGGGGCACCGCCACGCCCGCATCGACCCCGCCGATCTCGACCACCGACACACCCGGTGGTCGGCACCCCGGGCCTACGCCGCGTCCAAGCTGGCGGTGATGCTGTGGGGCCTCGAACTCGACCGGCGATTGCGCGCGGTCGGGTCACCGGTGACCTCGATGCTCACGGACCCGGGCTGGGCCGCGTCGAACATCTCGAACAAGCCGGGCCTGGGAGTCCTGCACCGGGCGGCCCAGGGTCTGGCTGGAGTGCTCGGCAACGATCTCACCGCCGGGGCGGCACCCACGCTGCACTGTCTGACCGAACCCATCCCGCCGGGCAGCTATGTGGGGGTCGACGGACTGTGGGGACTGCGCGGCCGGCCGGTGCTGTCGGGCCGCGCCCGCATCGCGTGCGATTACGAACTGGCCGGCAGTCTGTGGAGCGAGGCCGAGAAGCGCACCGGCACCCGGTGGCCGTTGGGTTAGGGCTCGCGTCGCCCTGCCGGGTCACGCCAGATCGGTCAGTCGATCCGACAGCTGGGCGGTGAGTTCGTGCGCATAGTGCAGCTGCCGCTCCAGCTTCTCGCATGCAAGCCTGGCCCGCTGCCGGAACTCCGCGACCGCGTCGAGTGCCGCTCGCCGGTCCTCCGGTGCTGCGTCGCTGTCGTCGAGAACGCTCTCGGCGTGCAGGAGTTCACGCATGTCATCGAGCGTGAACCCGAGTGGTTTCATCCGCCGGATCACGAACAGCCGATCGATGTCGGCACGTGTGTACAACCGGAACCCCCCGGCCGAACGCGCGGACGGGACGACCAGGCCGACCTCGTCGTAGTGGCGGATGGTCTTGATGGACAACCCGGTTTCCGTCGCCACCGCGCCGATCTGCAGATGGCCGGTGTTCTCGGTCCCTCCGTCGGTCACGACCCGCCCTCTCTACCGGTCAGCCTTCGCCGCCGAGCCGGCCACTGAGACGCCGATGGCGCTCGGCGCTGTGGCCGTCGAGGCCGACGATGGTGGCGGTCTTGCCCTTGGCTGCGTACTTGGTGGTGATCGCATCGAGGGTAGCGACCGTCGACGCGTCCCAGATGTGCGCCTCGCTCATGTCGATCACGACGTCGTCCGGGTCGCCGGCGTAGTCGAACTGGTAGACGAGGTCGTTGCTGGACGCGAAGAACAGTTCGCCCCGCACCGCATAGACCCGGGTTCCGGGTTCGGGGTCGGCGACCTCGACCACCTCGGTGACGTGTGCGACCCGGCGCGCGAACAGCACCATCGCCGTGAGGACACCCACGATCACGCCGTAGGCCAGATTGTGGGTCGCCACGGTGACGACGACGGTCGCGACCATCACCGCGGTCTCGCTCTTGGGCATGCGCCGCAACGTCTTCGGGTTGACGCTGTGCCAGTCCAGAGTGCCCACCGACACCATGATCATGACCGCGACGAGAGCCGCCATGGGGATCAGGGCGACGATGTCGCCCAGCCCGACGACCAGGATGAGCAGGAACAGTCCGGCCAGGAACGTCGAGATCCGGGTGCGCGCCCGGGACTCCTTGACGTTGATCATGGTCTGGCCGATCATCGCGCACCCGCCCATCCCGCCGAAGAGGCCGGTCACGATGTTGGCGATGCCCTGCCCGGTGGCCTCACGCGTCTTGTCGGAATGGGTGTCGGTGAGGTCGTCGACGAACTTGGCGGTCATCAGCGACTCGAGCAGGCCGACGAGTGCCATGGTGAACGCGTACGGCGCGATGACCGAGAGCGTGCCCCACGTCAGCGGGACGTCGGGGAAGAACAACGTGGGGAGGCTGTCGGGTAGTTCGCCCTCGTCGCCGACGTCGGGGACGGCGAAGCCGACCGCCAGGGTGACCGCGGTGAGCAGCACGATCGCCACGAGCGGTGACGGGATCGCCGAGGTGAGCCGGGGGAGACCGACGATGATCGCGAGTCCCGCTGCGACGAGGGGATAGACCAGCCACGGAACGCCCAGCAGGTGCGGCAGTTGGGCGGTGAAGATCAGGATCGCCAGCGCGTTGACGAACCCGACCATCACGCTGCGCGGGATGAAGCGCATGAGTCGCGCGACCCCCAGGGCACCGAGGACGATCTGGATGACACCGGCCAGGAGCACCGCCGCAATCAGATGGTCAAGGCCGTGACTGGCGACCAGGGGCGCCACCACGAGCGCCACGGCGCCGGTGGCCGCCGAGATCATCGCCGGACGGCCCCCGACGATCGCGATCGTCACCGCCATCGTGAACGAGGCGAAGAGACCCACCCGTGGGTCGACCCCGGCGATGATCGAGAACGAGATCGCCTCGGGGATGAGTGCGAGTGCGACGACGAGACCGGCGAGGACCTCGGTACGCAGCCGTCGTGGGGACCGCAGGGTCGCCAACACCGACTGTCGGCGGGCAGGGGTCAGCACCTCGGCGGTCACGGCGTCTCCATCTTCGCGAGCGATCAGAACGGGTGTCGCGCAGTGACTCACACACCTCGCCGGATCGTCGGCGGCGATGGCGACCGGGGCCGGCCCTACGGACGCGGAAACTCTACCCTTACGGGAGGGTAGATATCCACACCCGGTCGGTTGCGTGCCTAGAGGATCGTGAGCATCTCGTTGTAGGTCGGCAGGGGCCAGAGGTCGTCGGCGACGATGGATTCGAGGGTGTCGGCAACCTCGCGAACCGTGGCCATGGCCGGGATGAGGGTCTCCAGCGCGTACGTCGACTCGTCGAGTGTGGACTCGCCGTGCATCCCGGCGATTCCGGCATCCAGCGTCACCAACCCCTCGTGCAGCGCGCCGATCAGGCCGGTCAGCTCCTCGAGCAGCGGTGTGGGAGCGTCGATCCCGGCCATCTTGAGCGACGCCGCGGTGCCCGCGAGTTCACCCTGGTAACGGATCGCGGCCGGCATGATCATCGTCTTGGCGATCTCCGCGGTCTCCTTGGCTTCCACGAGGAGGGTCAGCGCGTAGTACTCGAAGATGACGTCTTCCCTGGCCTCGAGTTCGCGGGCCGACAGCACGCCGTACTTCTCGAAGATCTCGATGACCTCCGGCGAGGTGTACTCCGTCACCGCGTCGACCGTCGTCCGCAGGTTCTTGAGGCCGCGGGCGGCCGCCTCCTCCTGCCATTCGTCGGAGTAACCGTTGCCGTTGAAGATGACCGCCCCGTGCGAATTGACGATCTCCTGCAACACCTTCTGGACGGCGTCCGCGAGGTCGAGCCCGTCGGCGAGGAGCTTCTCGAGGTCGGCGGCGATCACATCGATCGAGTCGGCGAGGATCGTGTTGATGGCGACCATCGGGTCCGAGATCGACTGGTTGGAACCCGGTGCGCGGTACTCGAATCGGTTGCCGGTGAACGCGAACGGACTCGTGCGGTTGCGATCTCCCGGATCGGCCGTCAGCGGCGGGAGGGTGTCGACGCCGAGTTCGATGACGCCCGCGGCCTTGGAGCCGGTCGCACCGCCCTTGGCGATCTGCTCGAACACATCCATCAGCTGTTCGCCCAAGAAGATCGAGATGATCGCCGGCGGAGCCTCGTTGGCCCCCAGTCGATGGTCGTTCGAGGCGGACGCGACCGCGGCGCGCAACAGTCCGCCGTAGAGGTGGACCGCGCGGATGATCGCGCCGCAGAAGGTCAGGAACTGCATGTTCTCGTGCGGGGTGTCGCCCGGGTTCAGCAGATTGCCCTGGGTGGAGTTGCCGAGCGAGAAGTTCACGTGCTTGCCCGAACCGTTGACGCCGGAGAACGGCTTCTCGTGCAGCAGACACTTCATGCCGTACTTCTCGGCGACGGCCTTCATCGTGGTCATCATCAGTTGCTGGTGGTCGTGGGCGAGAACCGACCGTTCGAAGACCGGCGCGATCTCGAACTGGCCGGGCGCGACCTCGTTGTGTCGCGTCTTCGCCGGGATCCCCTGCTTGAACAGCTCGCGGTCGAGCTCGATCATGAAGGACAACACGCGCTCGGGGATGGCGCCGAAGTAGTGGTCGTCGAACTCCTGACCCTTCGACGGCGGTGCGCCGAACAGGGTCCGGTTGCAGGTCATGAGATCCGGTCGGGCATAGAAGAAGTGCTCGTCGATCAGGAAATACTCCTGTTCGGCGCCCGCGTACGAGACGACGGTGTCGACGTCGTCGTGACCGAACAACCGGAGCAGCCGCATCGCCTGCTTGCTCATCGCCTGCTGGCTGCGCAGCAGCGGGGTCTTCTTGTCGAGGGCCTCACCGGTCCACGAGATGAAGATCGTCGGGATGCAGAGCGTGTTGCCGTTCGGGTTCTCCAGGAGGTACGCGGGACTGGTGACATCCCAGCCCGTGTAACCGCGGGCCTCGAAGGTCCCGCGCAGGCCGCCGTTGGGGAAGCTCGACGCGTCGGGCTCGCCCTGCATCAGCGTCTTGCCCGCGAACTCGGCGAGAGATGCACCGGTGGAATCGGGTTCGAGGAACGAATCGTGCTTCTCGGCGGTGAAGCCGGTCAGCGGATAGAACACGTGGGCGTAGTGGGTGGCGCCCCTCTCGATGGCCCAGTCCTTCATCGCCACCGCGACGTAGTCGGCGAGGGTGGGGTCGAGCGCACAACCGGTGTCGACGGTCGCGGCGACCGCCTTGAAGACGTGCTTCGGCAGCCGCTTCTTCATCACCGACAGGCTGAACACATTGCGCCCGAACGTGTCTGCCAGCGGTTCGGTGAACCCCGGTGCCGAGCAGTCGTAGGTTGTCACGGCCTCGATCGCCTGTCGGCGGGACATGCTGCCACTCATGGTTACTCCTGGATGATCTCGGCCCCCACGTGCGCGGGGGTCGCACGACGACGTCGCCACGTCGTTGTCGCAGATGCGAGCGACTCGACGCTATGAGCTGGGTGTATGCGCTCGATTGCCCCCGTGTGACGCCGAGGAAAACTACTTGCCCCGGAACCGGTTGAGGCAGTGTCGAACCCGGAACGAGGCCAGGACGGGTCAGCGCAGGGTCGCGTCGTCTCCCATCACGGCACCTTCGCGACGCGGATCGGCGCCGCCGATCCAACCGCCGTCCTGCCGGAGCAACGCGCTGAGACCGCTCGACTGCTCCTCGATCGACACCTCGGCGCCGCGCTCCCGCAGGCCTCGGACCAGGGGATCTCCGGCGCCGTCGTCGGTGGTGTCGACCAGGGGGTGTTCACCGCCGACGTTCGAGGTCGGGGTGTTGGCCGAGCCGAAGTCGATCATCGACACGGCCTGCTGTGGGTCGAGTCCCCAGTCCAGCATCCCGACGATCGTCTTGATCACGAACTGGATGATCACCGACCCGCCGGGTGAGCCGAGGGCTGCGACCACCTCGGCGGGAGCGCCGTCGGCGCCCGGTTGCAGGACGAGGGTGGGAGCCATCGACGACCGTGGCCGTTTGCCGGGCGACACCCGGTTGGCGAGCAGCGTGCCGTCGTCGTCGCGGGGCTTCGCGGAGAAGTCGGTCAGCTGATTGTTGAGCAGGAAGCCGTCGACCATGTGGTAGCTCCCGAACGCGGATTCGATCGTCGTCGTCATGGAGGCGACGTTCCCGTAGCGGTCGGCGACGGTGATGTGGCTGGTCCCGTGTTCGGAGCCGGCATACGACCCCAGGGGCACCGGCCCGAGGTCGCCCGCCGGGGCCTCGCCGAGCGACGAGTCGGGCTTGATGAGTGCCGCGCGCGATCGGAGATAGGCCGGGTCGAGGATGGTCGCCACCCCTCGTCCGGGGAGGGGGACGAAGTCGGGGTCGGCCACGTACTTGTCGCGATCGGCGTAGGCGAGCCGCTCGGCCTCGGTGACGAGATGCACGGCGGCCGGGTCGGGGCGTCCGCCATCGGCGTCGACGTCGGTCGGGGGCATCGACGGGAGGTCGAAGTTCTCGAGGATGCCCAGCGCCGACGCCACGGCGATCCCGCCCGACGACGGCCCGGGCATGGCCACGATCTGGCGTCCGCGATACGTCGTCACGACCGGGTCCCGGACGAGTGCGCGATACCCGCGGAGATCCTGCACCGTCATCAGACTCGGCGTCATGCCGCCCGCGGTGGACCCGGCCTCGGCGACGATGGCCTCGGCGAGCGGCCCGTCGTACAGGGCGCCGGCGCCGTCGGCGGCCAGCGCGCCGAGCGTCTTCGCGTAGGCCGGGTTGACGAGCCTGGTGCCGGCCGCCTTGGGGGAGCCGTCGGCGGCGAGGAAGTACGCGCGCGCATCCTCGTCGACGGCGAGTTCGGCCGCCGACGCGGCGATCGCGGTCGCGAGCCGCGGGCTGATGTCGAAGCCGTTGTCTGCCAAGCGCACTGCGGGTTCGAACAGGTCACGCCAGGCGTGCCCGCCGAACTCGCCGTGGACCGTCTCCAGCATCCGCATCACGCCCGGCACCCCGATGGACCGGCCTGAGGCGCGGGCACTCGGCACGGGCGGCGCGGGATCGTCCGGGCTGATCCGGGTCAGGTAGGACTCCGTGGCGGCGGCCGGGGCCGTCTCGCGCCCGTCGAAGGCCCGAACACTCTTCGACGCCGCGTCGTAGTAGAGGGCGAAGGCGCCACCACCGATGCCGGACGACTGTGGTTCGACGAGGCCGAGAACCAGCTGCGCGGCGACCAGGGCATCGGCGGCCGTGCCGCCGTCACGCAGGACCTCACAGGCGGCGCGGGTGGCGAGCGGATTCGCCGTTGCCGCCGCATATGTCGTGGTGACGACGGGCCTCATCCCGGTTCGGAACCCCGAGGCCACTTCAGGTCTGGTGGCGATGTCGGTCGGTGCGGCGGACACCGACCGGGCGTCGATCATCTCTCCGTTGGGGATCTCGGCGCATGTGATCGGATTCGCTTCCGGCGGGGCCGAATCCGTGCCGCACGCGGTCGCGATCAGGGCGGTGGCCAACGCCGCGGACAGCGCGCGCACGATGACAGGGACTCCGCGACGGGGCGTCATCGACCAAGCGTACTGGCGATCGGCCGTCCGCGAGGAGAACCGGGTCGGGTGGTTCAGGTGAGTCGGGGGAGCGCATAGGGTCGAGGCGGTAGGGCCGCACCGGCACGGTCGGCCGAACGAGACGAACGGGGAGAATCGTGGGAGTGGTACGGCATCAGGCGCGGATCGACGGGCCGCGTGAGCGGGTGTTCGAGTACGTCGACGGGTATCAGAACGTCAGCGAGTACATGTTCGGGGTGACTCGCTTCGAACCCACCACCGAGCAGACGAGCGGACTGGGCGCGACCTTCGCGGTGACCATCGATGTCGGTCCCAAGGCGCTGAAGTCGATCGTCAAGTGCACCGAATACGTCGAGAACGAACTGATCGCACTGGAGGCGATCGAAGGGTTCGGGGCGAACACCAGGTGGCGATTCGCCGACGCGGCGGACGGTGGGTCGGGAACAGATCTTGACGTCGAATTCTCCTACACACTTCCGGGCGGGATGGCAGGCAAACTCCTCGGCAAGATCATCGGCCCGTTCGCGGCCCAGGCCGTGCGCCACACCGAGGTGACCATCGGCAAGAAGGTCGGCGCCACCGGCTGACCGCCGGTTCAGGCCGCCTCCCGGTCGGCGGGCTCGGGTATCCGGTTCGGCAGGTGTCGCGAGAACAGCAACGCCAGGACGAGGAGACCGAACACGACGAACAGGGCCTGCTGCAGCGCCGCGATCTGCGAGTCCGCGTAGGCCTCGGACACCGCCTGTGCGGACTCCGACGAGCCGCCCGCATCGAGAACGAGGGTGCGGGCCTCGTCGGCGGAGATGATCGGTACGCCCGCGGCGTCGACCGTGCTGACGATCTGCTGCTGATCCGCCGCGGGGAGGTTCTCGGTGTCGTTGACCGCCGACACGAAGCCCGACGAGAGCATGAGGAGAAAGACCGAACCTGCCACCGCGGTGCCGAATGACGACCCCAGGTTCTGGAACGTGCCCTGGAGACCGCCGACCTCCGAGGTGTCCTTCTCCTCGACCGCGGACATGTTGACGTTACCCAGCTGCGAGGCGAGCAGTCCGAATCCCGCGCCCACCACGAACATTCCCGCGGCGAACACGGCGCTGCGCAGGTCGGTTCCCACCGACGCGATGACGAGGAGTGTCCCCAGCGCCATCGTGATCTGCCCGCCCCGGGCGATGAACCGCGCGGAACGTCGTGCGGTGAGCCAGGATCCGAGGATCGAGAACAAGATGAGACCGACCGAGAGCGGCAGGATCTTCACCCCGGTCTGCAGTGCGTCGCGCCCGAGCATCGTCTGCAGGTACACCGGGACCACGAAGAACAGGGCCGCGATCGCGAAGTACTGGGCGAGGAAACCGCCGAGTCCGCTACGCAGAGGGGCGATCCGGAACAACTCGACCCGTAGCAGCGGTTGTCGACCGGAGTCGGCGAGAGTACGTTGCCGCAGGACGAACAGCCAGAGCACGACGACTCCGAGGAGCAGCAGGTAGGCGACCGGCGAGACCCCGAGCGGGGCGATCGCGTCCCCGCCGATCTCCGGCGGGTGCTGCGGTTTCAGCCACCCCCAGGTCTTCGACTGGAGGACGCCGTAGACGATCAACGCCAGACCGCCGGCGGAGGCCACGACACTCAGCGGGTCGATGCGCACGTTCGCGTCCCGGGGGACGTCGCGGATCAGCTTGGCCGCGAACAGGACCGCCACCATCACCACCGTCTCGGCGACGAACACGTAGCGCCACGACAGGTAGGTGGTCATCACGCCACCCAGGAGCGGGCCGATGGCCGCGGCCAGCCCGGTGACCGCGCCCAGGATCGAGAATGCGGTGACACGCGCCTTGCCGGTGTAGTTGATGGCGGCCAGTGATGCGATCGCGGGGATCACCAGAACCGCGCCCAGCCCCTCGACGAGCGACCACCCGATCAGCAGGACGGTCAGGTTGGGACTCAGCGCCGTGGTCAGTGATCCGATGCCGTAGATGACCGCACCGATCTTGAAAGCTCGTGCGCGGCCCATCAAGTCGCCCAGCTTGCCGCCGGTCAACATGAACGCGGCCATCGTGAGCGCGTAGAAGGTGATCGCGGCCTGCATGCCGGTGATCGAGGTCCCCAGGTCGTCGGCCACCACCGAGATCGACACGTTCATCACGGTGCTGTCGAGCACCATGACGAACTGGGAGATGGCCAAGATGATGATCACAGACCAAGAGCGCATCGTCAGTCTCCTCAGATGTGGTGAGCGCTCTGATCTTTACAGGTTCGGGCCGTTATCGCGCGGGATTGAGCATCGGTACGAGGAACTGACGCGCGACGGTGGCGAGCTGCTCGTCGTCGGTGATGTCGACGACACGACTGGGCACGGTGAGGAACGACGCCGACACGCGGACCATCATCTCGGCCACGAGATCGACGTCCAGCTGATCGGAGATGTTGCCCGCCACTTGTTCTCGACGCAGCTGCGCGGCGACGAAATGCTGCACCGTCGCGAGCAGCATGCCGTCCCCGCCGATCATCGACTCGATGAGCATGCTCGGTTCGGCGTCGCTGATCTCGCCGATCAGCGGATTGCCGGAGATGGCGCGGAGTGAACCGACGAAGCCGAACACGACACGGTCGGCGACGGTTTCGGCACGGGGTATCTCCGCGCGGAAGCGGTCGAAGTACCGGCGGAACTCGCGCAGCACCACCTGGTCGACGAGTGCGTCCTTGGTGGCGAACTTCCGATACAGGGTCACCCGCGTGACACCCGCGCTCTTGGCGACCTTCTCCATCGGCGTGCGTTGGACGCCCAGTCGGCAGAACAGTTCGAAGGCCGCGTCGAGGAGGCGCTCGGCGGTCGGGTCGGCCGCTCCCTCGGACGGTGTCGAGGACTCGAGAAACGCGCGCTGGAGTAGTGAACTCGACAGTGAGGCGCCGGTCGGCTGCGTGGTCACCTGGTCACCCCCTTCGTCTCATGATGACCGCCTGGGCTTCCATGATCGCAAAAATCGCGAAACACATGTGTCCTGGACCACCCGGTGGTAACAATGATACAAGGATACGTTGTTTGTCACATTGATACATGGAAGTGATGGGACGGGGTCATGGAAGATCTGAACAGGCGGAATCTCATACGCGCCGGCGGTGTCGTCGGTGCGGCCGGCGCGGTGGCCGCGCTCTCGCAGACGACACCATGGACGTGGTCGCCGGCGAACTCGGTGCCCGGCCGAGGCCGCGGCGCGGATCCGCGGCAGCTGTGGGACGACGAGGCGGATCCGGTGATCGCCAAGGTCATCGACAGCGGACAGGTACACAAGGTCAACCGGCTGCTGCGCACGTGGCATCGTAACTCGCAGCCGCTGCCGGCCGGGCTGCCCTCGGAACTGCGCGACTTCATGGAGTACGCGCGCCAGCTGCCGTCGTGGACCGACCAGGCCAAGCTCGCCGACACGGTCCGCTTCAACCAGAAACGCGGAACCTACCTCGGCGTCCTGTACGGCTTCGCCAGCGGCATGATGAGCACGGTCATCCCACGCGAGGCCCGGTCGGTGTACTACTCCAAGGGCGGGTGGGACCTCAAGGACCGGATCACCAAGACCGCCAAGCTCGGTTACGACATCGGCTCGTTGAACGCCTATCAGCCCGGCGGCGAGATGGTCGTGACGTGCGTCAAGACGCGCATGGCCCACGCGGGCGTGCGGCATCTCCTGCCGCAGTCGCCGCACTGGGTGCACGGGGCGACGGAGAAGAAGCCGATCAGCCAGGCCGACATCATGGTCACCTGGCACAGTCTGCCCACGACGGTCATGCGCAACTTCGACAAGTGGAACGTCCCCATCGCCGCCGACGAGTCCGCCGGGTTCCTGCACTCGTGGCAGATCAGCGCCTACATGCTGGGAGTGAAGGACGAGTACATCCCCGCCTCGTGGGACGCCGCCGACTCGCAGGCGCGGCAGGTCCTCGATCCGATCCTGGCGCCGACCCCGGAGGGCCGCAAGCTCGCCGACATGCTGCTGGATCTCGGCATGAACCTCGATCTCTCACTGATCTCGCGCGGCGTGCTGGGAGCGCTCACGAGATTCGTGCTCGGCGACCAGGTCGCCAACTGGTACCAGATCCCGCGCGAGCCCGTGTGGAGCCCGCTGCTCGAGACGGCGTGGGGTCCGTACGTGCAGATCCGCGAGGGCCTGCTGAACGTCGGCATGCCGCGGGAGGCGTACTGGCTGTTCGACGAATTCCTCCGCCAGTTCGTGCTCTTCTACATGTCCGAACTCCGGATGCCGATCAACATCGAGATCCCGGTGATCAACAACCCGAAGTACAAGTAGCCCACGCCTAGTCGGCGGACACCTGCGCAGCCCCCGCCGACTCGCCGACTTCCACCGCCCGGTCCTGCTCCTTCTTGTTCCGCTTCGGGAACAGGGGGATGCGGGGTCGGGCGGTCAGCCATTTGCTGAACGGCAGACGCAAGAGGAGGTCGACGAGTACCAGCGATGCCGCCAGCACCAAGGCGATCAAGATGATCGAGCGCAGGACCGCCGAGTGCGGGAACCAGTCGAAGAGCCCGCTGAGGAATCCCACGCGACCCAGGATGTCGAGGATCAGCGGGTGGACCGCGAAAACCCCGAACGCGCGGAGCGTGGCCTGCGACACCAGCTTTCCGCCGGCCGGGCGGCCGGCGGCGCGTCGGTCATCCCAGACGAGACCGATCAGCCAGAGCAGGACGAAGCCGCCGACGAACCAGGGCAGCGACACCGGGTTCCAGGCCGTGTTGGCCTTCCACGGCACATTGCCCGGTGAGGTCGCCAGCAGGTAGCCGGCGATGGTGAACGCGGCGCAACCGGCCGCCACCAGGACGACCGTGGCCATGTGGTCGCGCAGCCAACGGTCGACGGCCTCGCGGTGCTGCGCGGCCAGGACACCCATCGCGACGAAGAGCGCGTACATCGGGAGCGTCTTCCACAGATGCTGGTACGCGACGTCCCATGCGTGACCGGAGGGTCGGGGGAGGTACTGGTAGACGACGAACACCAGGAGCTGGATCGCGGTCCCGCCGGCGAGCAACAGCCACGGGCGGGTGCGGCCGCGTTCGAAGACCCATGCGATCAGCGGGAAGAACAGGTAGATCTGCATCGAGATCAACAGGAAGTACAGCTGGTACTTGCCCTCGCCCACGAGCAGGTCGTGCGCAAGCCGGGGCAGCATCTCGCCGACGGGCGGGAAGGGGTTGTCGGCCAGGATGAGGTGGTCGGTGATCGTGTAGATCAGCGTCCAGGCGAGGTAGGGGCCGACGACCAGTCCGAAACGACGCCGCCAGAACTGCCACGGCGACATCTCCCGGCCCTGCATGCTCAGCACCAGGACGTACAGCGTGACCGCGACGAAGCCGTAGCGTGTCAGATGGCACAGGGTGCCGACCAGATTCGCGCCGCGGATCTCGTCGACCCCGCCGTTGATGGCATTGACGCTGTGGGCGACGACCACGAAGGTGAACAGCACAACGCGAATGAAATCGGCGGTGTGGGCGCGTCCGCGCGGCTTGGTCGCAGGCGGGCGAGGTGCCGAACCGGCAGGACGTGGTGATGCGGCGGAGTCCGGCGACTCGGCGGTGGTGGCCGTGGTCTCGTCGTCGTCGGCGGTGCGCGCCGATCCTGATGCCGCGTGCACCAACGAAAAGACCTCCCCGGGTGAAACGGTAGAACGTATGCGGTAGGCAGTGTACGGACACAAGCTGGCAGCAACCTCAACGCCGGGGTGTTCCGAGTGGCGACAATCACAGCCGGAAATGTCCGTTTCGAGCGATGCCCCGACTATAGCGAGGATGCGCTCGGGAGCGTTGGCGGAGAGGGTGCTGCCCGGGTGAGGCGCTGACGTAGACTGCCGGATGGCCGTGCCGCGGAACCGCGGCCACGGCATCGACAACCCCGCCTTCGTAGCTCAGGGGATAGAGCAACCCTCTCCTAAAGGGTAGGTCGCAGGTTCGAATCCTGCCGAGGGCACCACACCGGTTTCGGACGGCAGGTCCATCCGCTGAGCGGTCTCGGGCTATGCATCGGCGCCGGATTTCGCGAACCGCCGACGGTAGACGAGCGGCGAGACGCCGACACTCGCGGCGAAGTGATGGCGCAGCAGCGTGGCCGACGTGAAGCCGACCCGCCGCGCCACCTCGTCGACGCTCGCGGTGGTCGATTCCAACAGGTTCTTCGCCGAGAGCACGCGCTGCTCGGTCAGCCAGCGACGAGGCGAGATCCCGACCTCGTCGACGAACCGTCGCGCAAAGGTCCGCCCCGACATGTGCATACGGGTCGCCATGTCGTCGATGCTGATGTCGCGGTCGAGGTTCGCGGTCATCCAGGCGAGCAACGCGCCGAATCCCTCGTCGGCGCACGCCGGCATCGGCGCCTCGACGAACTGGCGTTGGCCGCCGTCGCGATGCGGTGGCACGACCATCCGTCGCGCGATCCGGTTGGCGACCGCCGGCCCCCAGGACTCGCGGACGAGATGCAGTGACGCGTCGATCCCGGCGGCAGTGCCGGCGCTCGTGGTGATGGGGCCGTCGTCGACGAAGAGGACATCGGTGTCGACCTGCGCCTGGGGGAACATGCGCGCCAGATCGTCGCCGTACCGCCAGTGGGTGGTGCACCGGCGACCGTCGAGGAGTCCGGCGGCACCGGCGACGAACGCGCCCGAGCAGACGGTGAGGACGCGTCCGCCGTTGTCGACGACCGCACCGATGGTGTCCAGGATCTCGTCGGGGTAGTCGCCGCTGATGCTTCCGCCGGGGATCACCACGAGATCGACGTCCCGGCACTCCGGCAGGGTGTGTGACACCTGCAGCGAGACCCCGTTGCCCACCCCGAGCGAGGATCCCGGTTCGGGGGACGCGACGCGAAAGTCGAAGGCCGGGACCCCGTCGTCGGTGCGGTCCAGGCCGAACACCTCGTGGACGACCCCGAACTCGAACAGCGCGACGCGTCCGTAGAGGAGGACGCCGACGGATTTCAACACCGCACCAGTATGGCAGATAATTTGCGAACAATGGCTTTGCTGCCACTGTTGGCGGGAAAGCCGTGGGCGAATGATTACTGCCATGACACTCCTCTTCGTTCTCGCCCTTGTCGTCGTCGTCTCGGTCGCCTGCGCGACCGGAGTGCTGGCTCTCGCCGCGCGTCGTACCCCCGCCGGACAGCGGACGCCGGGCCAGCGGATCTCCGACTGGTTCACGCGGAATCCGCGGCGGCCCTATGGCCCCGACACCGAGCGGGTCGCGGCGGAACTCAGCATCCTCACCCGCCGGTACGACAAGCTCATCTGACGCCCGGTCCGCTGCGCTACCGTTGCGGTCGTGACTTCACAGACCGTCCTCGTGACCGGCGCGACCAGTGGCATCGGCGCCGAGGTCGCCCGTCAGTTCGTCGCGCGGGGGCACCGGGTGTACGGCACCACCCGCAACCCCGACTCCGTGCGCAACCCGCTGCCGGGCGTCACCTATGTCCGGCTCGACAACGCCGACTACGCCTCCGCCGAATCGTGCGCGGCCCTCGTCGGCGAGGTCGACATCCTGATCAACAACGCCGGCGAGTCCCAGGCCGGTGCGCTCGAGGACACGTCGATGTCCGCCGTCGAAGATCTGTTCCGGGTCAACGTCTTCGGACCCATCGCGCTGACCAAGGCGGTGTTGCCCGGGATGCGTCTGCGGCGTCGCGGCACGGTCGTGATGGTGGGGTCGATGTTGTCCAGCTTCCCGGTTGCCTTCCGGTCCAACTATGCCGCGACCAAGTCGGCGCTGAAGGCGTTCGCGCTCGCGTCCCGACGCGAGCTGGCGCCGTACGGTATCCGGATGATCAGCGTCGAGCCGGGCACGATCGCGACCGGGATCGGTGATCGCCGGAGCATCCACATCGGCGACGACTCGCCGTACCGCGCCGAGTACGAGACGCTCGCCGCCGCGACGCGTCGCAACGAGGACGCGGGAATCACCGCGGAGAGCATGGCCACCCAGATCGTCGACGCCGCTCTCGCCGACCATCCGAAGCCCTTCTATGCCAAGGGCAATCAGGCGGGCCTGGTCTTCCTCCTCCGACGCCTCGCGCCGAGGCAGCTCATCCTGGATATGACCGCCCGCAAGCACGGACTCCCCAAGGTGACGATCTGACCGTGCGAATCACACTGCGCGTCATCGGGATCGGACCCGGGGGCCCGCGTCAGATCACGCTGCAGGCCATCGACGCGATGGCCGACGTCGACGCCTTCCTCGCACTCGAGAAGGGTACCGCCAAGAGCGGTCTGCTCGACGCCCGCCGCGCGATCCTCGCCGAGCATGCGCGGCAGGGTCATTCGCTGGTGGAGATCCCCGACCCACCGCGCGATCGCGAACCGGAGGACTACGACGCCGAGGTCCGCCGCTGGCATGCTGCGCGCGCCGATCTGATCGCCGCCGCGCTACGCGACGAGGTCGGTGACGGCGGTGTGGCCGCCTTCCTGGTCTGGGGCGACCCCGCACTCTACGACAGCACGCTGCGCATCGTCGACGATCTCGCGGCCCGCGACGACCTCGAACTCGTCGTGGAGGTCATCCCCGGCGTGACCAGCGCGAGCGCGCTCACCGCGGCGCACGGCATCGTCGCCAACCGCGTCGGTGAACCGATCCACACGACGACCGGCCGGCGCCTGGCGGACACGCCCGTGGGCGCCGACGCCAACCAGGTCGTGATGCTCGACGCCGACCTCGCCTTCCGGCACACCGCCGACCCGGACGATCACATCTGGTGGGGTGCCTATGTCGGCACCGACGACGAGATCCTGATCAGCGGCCGGGTCGGCGAGGTCACGGACCGGATCGTCGAAGCGCGCGCCGCGGCCCGGGACCGGATCGGCTGGATCATGGACATCTATCTACTACGGAAGACGAGTCGGTAGTCGTCGTCACAGGTGTTCCCGCGCAACCAGTTCCACGGTGACGACCATGGCGATGGAACTCACCGCCAGCAGGGCGATCAGCACGAACAGCTGCATGGCCGCGGCCGCCCACACCGAGGCGCCGCCGAGGACCATCCCGACGAATGCGCCGGGGATGGTGACGAGGCCGACCGACCGCGTCTGATCGAGGCCGGGTATCAGGGCGGTGGCCGACGCCGGGCCGGCGATCTCCATCCGCGCGTCTCGCCGCTCGAAGCCCAGCGACAGTGCGGCCTCCACCTCACCCCGACGCACGCGCAGCTCGTCGTGTGCCCGTCGACCGGCGAGCGAGGCGGTCACCATGGCGCCGCCGAGCATGATCCCGGCGGTGGGGATCACGGCGATACCGCGACCGGGGAGCACCCCGGCCACGACGAGGGCGGTCACGATCACGATCGTCGGCGCGGCGACCGGCCCGGCGCACCAGATGACGTCGGCGAGTCGGGGACGCGCGGGACGGACACGTCGGGCGGAGGTCCACGCGGCCGCCGAGGCCATCGCCGCGACGAACAGCGCCGAGGCCCAGAGGTGCGGGACGACCGCGGCGAGCACGGCGGCCAGCGCAGCCAGTTGTACGGCGGCACGCAGCGTGGCGACGACGGTCTCCCGAGCCAACCCGCTTCGGCGGTTCACCATCACCGCGACGCCGGCCAGCAGCACGATGACCACCACCAGGGCGGGGCCGATGCGCACCACCGCGTCGCCGATTCCGTTCACCGATCCAGTTCACCAGGGCCGGGCACACGCCGGCAGCGGAACGTGGCTCATCCCGCACCGATTCACCAGATCTGCTGCAGCGCGGCGAGCATCTCCTCGCGGATCTCGCTGCGGCAGATGACGAAGTCCGGCATGTACGGATGCCGGTTGTTGTACACGATCTCCGAACCGTCGAGTCGACTGCAGTGCAGGCCCGCCGCCAGCGCGACCCCCACCGGCGCGGCGTTGTCCCACTCGTACTGACCGCCGGCGTGGACGTAGGCGTCGGCATCCCCGCGGACGACGGCCATCGCCTTCGCCCCCGCCGAGCCGACCGGCACCATCTGCAGACCCAGACGGTTCGCCACATGACTGGTCTCGTAGGAACCGCCCCATCGGGAGGTGACCAGGCGGCGGGTCAGTTCACCGGCGGGTCGCTCGACCGTGTCGGACCGAAACAGTTCACCCGTCGCGGGCAGCGACACCGACGCCTCGGTGACGATCCCGCCCTCGGTCAGGGCGACGTGCACGGCCCAGTCCGCCGAACCGGCGGCGAATTCCCTTGTGCCGTCGAGCGGATCGATGATCCACACCCGAGCGGCGGTGGCCCGGTCGCCGACGTCGGCGGCCTCCTCGGACAGCACCGCGTCGCGTGGCCGGTGTTTGCGCAGCACCGTCGAGATCCAGGCCTGCGCAAGCGCATCGCCCACATCGCCGAGCATCGCGCCGCCCAGCAGGTCACCGGACCGGATTCCGAGAAGTACTTCGCCGGCTCCCTGTGCGATCCGGGCGGCCAGGTCGGCGTCGGAAAGTCGGGAGTTCATCCCACAACTAGAGCACACTGGTGGCATGCCTGAGCTCCCAGAGGTGGCCGCCATCGCCGACTACGTCGACGGTCGAGCGGCCGGACTCCCGATCCGTCGGGTCGACGTCGCGTCGCTGTCGGTGCTGAAGACGGCCGATCCGCCCTACACGGCGCTGATGGACCGGATCGTCGAATCCGTCGGACGTGTGGGGAAGTACCTGGTCATCCGGACCGTTCCCGGTTCGGCGGCCACCGCGTCAGAGCCGTTGTTGCAGCTGGTCATCCACCTGTCGCGCGCGGGCTGGGTGCGGTGGAGCGAGGACCTGTCGCCCAAACCCCTGCGGCCGGGCGGCAAGAGTCCGATCGCCCTGCGCGTGCATTGTGGACTACCCGGTGAGGGATTCGACGTCACCGAGGCCGGCACGCAGAAGCGGCTCGCCGTGTGGCTGGTCCGCGAACTCACCGAGGTCGACCGCATCGCGGGCCTTGGACCCGATGCGCTCGAACTGACGGCCGAGGAATTCGCGGAGATCCTCGCCGGGACGACCGGCCGGATCAAGAACGTGCTCACCGACCAGCACACCATCGCCGGGATCGGCAATGCGTACTCCGACGAGATCCTGCACACCGCACGTCTGTCGCCGTTCGCCTCGTCGAAAACGCTGAAGCCCGACCAGGTCGCCACTCTCTACGACGCCATGCGCGGCGTGCTCACCGACGCGACGGGTCGCCTGGAAGGCCAGGCCGTCGCGCGGCTGAAGTCCGAGAAGCGCACCGGCCTGCGCGTACACGCCCGCACCGGCCTGCCGTGCCCGGTGTGCGGGGACATCGTCCGCGAGGTGTCTTTCGCCGACCGGTCCTTCCAGTACTGCGCCACATGCCAGACGGGCGGGAAGGTGCTCGCCGATCGGCGGATGTCGCGATTGCTGAAGTAGCCGTCGCGGCCGGGCGGAGAACCCGGAACTTACCGGCCGGTAGCCTGGCGGTCGTGACGACACGACAGAGAATTCTCATCACGGGGGCCAGTTCGGGGCTGGGGGAGGGCATGGCCCGGCGCTTCGCCGCGCAAGGGCGTTCGCTCGCGCTCGCGGCCCGCCGACGCGACAAACTGGAGGCGCTGGCCGATGAGCTCCGGCCGTCCGCCGAACGTGTCGAGGTCGCGGCGCTCGACGTCACCGACGTCGAGGCCGTTCCCGAGGTCTTCGGGAGACTGGCCGACGGGCTTGGCGGTCTCGACCGGGTCATCGTCAACGCCGGACTCGGCAAGGGGGCGCCCCTCGGTACCGGCAAGGCCGCGGCGAACATCGAGACGGTGCAGACCAATCTGGTCGGCGCGCTCGCCCAGGCCGAGGCGGCACTGGAGATCTTCCGGGCGCAGAACGCCGGCCATCTGGTGCTCGTCAGCTCGATCTCGGGTGTCCGCGGCATGCCGAAGGCGCAGGCCGCGTACTCGGCGTCGAAAGCCGGGCTGACGGCGCTGGGGCAGGGGCTCCAAGCCGAGTTCGCCTCGTCGCCGATCACGGTGTCGGTGGTCGCGCCGGGCTACATCGAAACCGACATCAACCGGGGCGTGAAGACCTCCCTGATGGTCGAGACGGACAAGGGCGTCGATGCGCTGGTCAAGGCGATCGAGGCGGAGAAGGGGTGGGCGCCCGTACCCGCGTGGCCGTGGACGCCGATCGCCGCGGCGCTGAAGTTCCTGCCGGCGTCGGTCAGCCGCCGACTGGTCTGAGCGTTTCCGCCTCGAGCGGAACTCATTCACGCAGTGGACCTTTCATCGTGCACATGGCCGGAGGGGACTAGCGTGGCGGAATGACGCGCAACCGGTGGCGGTCCTGGTGGGTCGTAGTCGCCGCCGTGGTCGGTTGTGCCGGGCTGCTCGGTTGCGTGCCGTCGGCACCGGCCGGCCGGGTCCCGGCATCCTCGTCGGTGCACCCCTCATCGACGTCGCAGCCGACGAAGACGCTGACGACCGGCCCGCGCCGCGACATCGAGCCGGTGGCGGCGCGGTTCCCGGCGCTGGCCGACGCGACCGTCGACGGCTGGGCGGCAGGCACTCTCGGGACGAGCGCGACGGGTCGCGTACCCGGGCCGAGCACCTACTGGTTCGACGCGGTGATGAACGCCGGCGCCGATCAGGTCGCGCGGTGGGCGGCGGAGTACGAGGCGAAACCGGTGCCGGAGCCCCTGTCGCCGGTGAACGAGTTGCGCGAGTTCGTCCCGCCGGGCGAGCTGCTCGGCAGCCCGGAACTCGACCGGGCCTTCTCGTCGGCGCAGTGGCAGGCGCGGGTCTACCTGTCTCCGGCGTCGGGGCGCGTGGTCGTCCTCGGTCTCGACGACTGACCCTGCGTAAGGTGGCCGTCGTGGCGAACAAGCAGGGACAAGTGGTGGCGTCGGGCGCGTTTCAGGCGTTCGGCGCCCGGCAACGGGAGCAGGTCGGCGAACTGCTCGGCGAGATCTTCGACCGCACGGACATCGCGGCCATGGGCTCCGACTGGCGGGGCATCGTCTATTTCACCCTCACCGACGACGAGACGACCTCCGTCGACACGGTTCTGGGCTTCGATCCGTCGAGCGGGACCTCGGGCGAGCTGGCCACCGTCGACGAGGTGGCCGAGGCGATCCGCACCGGCGATGTCGCCGAGGCCGTGGACGTCGCGAGCTTCGATGCCTGGCGGGCGGCGACCGGCACCCGCGCGCTGGACATGGGCGCCTGCGTGCCGCCCACCCTGTACGAGTTCCTCGGCGGCGATCCCGCCGAACGTGACGTGGAGCCAACAGATCTCGTCACCTACGTGGCCACCGCGGCCGCGATCATGGGCCGCATCCAGTCCCTCGGCGTCGAACCCGGGGACGAGATCCCCGACGAGGTCTTCGACGAGGAGTACTGGACCTAACCGCCGGTTGAGCTTGTCGAAACCCCTCAGACCGCGCGGCCGCGGCGTTGCCGGTACCAGGTCACGAGGGCGTCGGTCGACGAATCGTCGTGGGTGTCAGGTGCTTCGGGTTGGACGAGGGTGCCGAGCAGTTCCTTGGCCTGGGTCTTGCCCAGTTCGACGCCCCACTGGTCGAAGGGGTTGATGCCCCAGATGGCGCCTTCGACGAAGACCTGGTGTTCGTAGAGCGCCACGAGCTGGCCGATCACCGACGGGGTGAGCTGGGGGGCGAGGATCGAGGTGGTGGGTCGGTTGCCCGGCATCACCTTGTGGGCCACGACGTGTGCGGGTACGCCCTCGGCGGCGATCTCGTCGGCGGTCTTGCCGAAGGCGAGCACCTTGGTCTGGGCGAAGAAGTTGCTCATCAACAGGTCGTGCATGGAGCCCGTCCCGTCGGCGGAGGTCGGTAGGTCGTCGGTGGGTTCGGCGAAGCCGATGAAGTCCGCGGGCACCATCCGGGTGCCCTGGTGCAGCAGTTGGTAGAAGGCGTGCTGACCGTTGGTTCCCGGTTCGCCCCAGAAGATCTCACCGGTGTCGGTGGTGACGTGGTGGCCGCCGGCGGTGACCGACTTGCCGTTGGACTCCATCGTCAGCTGCTGCAGGTAGGCGGCGAAGCGGGCCATGTCGTTGCTGTAGGGCAGTACCGCACGAACGCCGACGTCCCAGAAGTTGTTGTACCAGAGGCCGATCAGGCCGAGGATCACCGGCGCGTTGCGCTCGAGGGGCTGGGTGCGGAAGTGCTCGTCGACCTGGTGGAAGCCGTCGAGGAACTCGGCGAAGCGTTCCTTGCCGATCGCGGCCATCACCGACAGTCCGATCGCGGAGTCCACCGAGTAGCGGCCGCCGACCCAGTCCCAGAAGCCGAACATGTTGTCGGTGTCGATGCCGAACTCGGCGACTTCGGCGGCGTTGGTGCTGACGGCGACGAAATGCTTTGCCACGGCGTCGGAGTCGGCGCCGAGCGCCTGCAGGAGCCAGGTGCGTGCGGCGGCGGCGTTGGTGAGCGTCTCGAGGGTGGTGAAGGTCTTCGAGGCGATGATGAACAGTGTCGTCTCGGCGTCGAGGTCGGCGAGTGTGCCGACCATGTCGGCGGGGTCGACGTTGGAGACGAAGTGACAGCGGATTCCGGCGTCGACGTAGTGGCGCAGCGCCTGGTAGACCATGACCGGTCCCAGGTCGGAACCGCCGATGCCGATGTTGACCACATCGGTGATGGGTTTGCCGGTGTGTCCCTTCCACTCTCCGCTGCGGAGGCGGTCGGTGAACTCGCCCATCCGGGTCAGGACCTCGTGGACGTCGGCGACGACGTCCTGGCCGTCGACGGTCAGTGTCGCGTCGGCGGGCAGCCGCAGGGCGGTGTGCAGGACCGCGCGGTCCTCGGAGGTGTTGATGTGGGTTCCGGCGAACATGTCGTCGCGGATCTCCTCGAGACCGATCTCGCGGGCCAGGCTCATCAGCAGTTCGAGGGTCTCGCGCAGCACCCGGTGCTTGGAGTAGTCGATGTGCAGATCCCCGACGTCGACGGTCAGCTCGGTGCCGCGCGCGGGATCGATCGCGAACACCTCACGCAGATGCATGGCATACACGTGCGGCTGATGAGCCGCGAGCGCCTGCCAGGACTGCGTCGCGGTGATGTCGCCGTGGTCGGTGCCGGTGAAGTCGCTGCCAGGGGCCTGGGTGCTCATGACCCCTAACCCTATGTGCTCGGCGGCCGGGCCGCGACGGTCGTCACACGCGGCGAGAGCACGTCACCGGATCACCGCGCGGGCGGCGGGGTGCCGAGAGATCAGCGGCCCAGCGGTCCACGCCCCAGGCGCAGCAGCAGCATCGCGAGGGTGTGCCCCTCCTGGCCGAGGTCCTGGAAGCGCTCGAGCACCTTCACCTCGCGGCTGTGGACCAGGCGGGGTCCGCCGGAGGCCATCCGCGCGGCGCCGATCTTCTTCGACACCGCCGACCTGCGCTTGATCGCGGCGAGGATGACGGCGTCGAGCCGATCGATCTCGAGTCGCAGCTGGTCGATGTCGTCGGGCAGGTCGCCGACCTCGGACGAGAGCTGGTACTTGTCGAGGTCGATCGAGTTCTCGAAGGACGTGCCGCCGGACGGGCGGGGGTCCTGAGCGCCGGGGCTGGGGCTGCGATCGGTCACGCGCCCGATTTTGCCACGACGCCCCCCGATGACCCGCACGCGGCCGAGTCACCCGACCCGACCACGACGGCGCTCGGCGCACATGGAAACTGGAGCGCATGCCCAATGCGCGGATGGTGTCCCTCGTCGCCCTGTCCCTCATCGTGGGCCAGCTGATCGTCCGGGGCTGGCTCGTCGCGACCGGCAACTTCTACTGGGACGACCTGGTCCTCGTCGCGCGCGCGTCGTCGAACCCGATCCTGTCCTGGGAGTACCTGGGACACGGTCACGACGGCCACTTCATGCCCGCGGCCTTCCTGCTCGCCGGGGTGGCCACCTGGTTGGCGCCGCTGAACTGGGTGCTGCCGGCACTCATGCTGGTCGTGCTGCAGGGCATCGCCTCGGTGGCGGTGTGGCGGATGGTGCGGACCATCGCGCCGCGCGCCCGCATCGGTGCGCTCGTCGCGCTCGCGTTCTATCTGTTCAGTCCGATGACGGTGCCCGCCTTCGCCTGGTGGGCCGCGGGCCTCAACACCCTGCCCATGCAGGCGGCGATGGCGTGGATCGTCGCCGACGCGGTGCGCCTCGGTTGCGGTGACGTCGACGACGCGCGGCGCAGGCTGGTGTGGGTTCGCTCGACCATCGTCTTCGTGATCGCGCTGGCGTTCTTCGAGAAGTCGCTGTATATCCTGCCGGTCGCCCTGGTGGCCGCCGTCCTCGCGAACGGCGGTGTGCGCGCGACGATGCCGACGCTGCGGGCGGCCCGGGAGTTGTGGATCGCGCTGACCGTCACCGCCGCGCTGTGGATTGCCGTGTACTTCGTCACCACCGATCCGACGTCGGGTGACCATTCGGTGGCGCAGACCGCGCGTCTGGTCTGGCGATCGGTGACCGACGCGATCGTGCCCTCGCTCGTCGGCGGACCGTGGGAGTGGGAACGGTGGACACCGAGCCCCCCGACGGGTTTCCCGCAGATGTGGATGATCGTCGGCGGCTGGCTGGTGCTGGCCGCGGTGACCTGGTGGGCGGTGGCCCGCAGACGCGGTGGCGCGGTGATCGTCGCGTGCGCGGCCCTCTACGCGGTCGCGGCGCAGATCCCGGTGATGTGGAATCGGTCGAGCCCGCAGACCGCGATCGAACTCGCCCAGCACATGCGCTACCTCCCGGACACCGCGCTGGTGTTCAGCATCGCGCTGGCCCTGCTGTGTGCGGCGCCGGCCCGGAACGCCGAGGTGGGCGGGCGGCATGCGCGCACGTCCGACGCGGAGTCCGGGCTCGACGAGGAGCGGTCGGCCTTGCCCGCCTTCGCATCGGTCGTGGGTGCGCTCGTCGCGGTGTCCGCACTGGTCTCGCTGGTCTCGTTCTCGTCGTCGTGGCGGGACAACCCGACCGGCGACTACCTCGAGACGGCGACCGCGTCGCTGCACGATGCCGCGGCGCAGGGGCCGGATGGCCTGACCATGCTCGATCAGTCGGTGCCGCTGGAGATCTTGCAGCCGTTCGTCTACCCCGACAATCAGATCAGCCGCATCTTCGGTCGGGTGGATCCCCGGCCCGACTTCGGGGCGGCCACCGACCGGCTGTTCGTGCTCGACACCGCGGGAAACCTCGTGCCCGGCGGCGTGACCCAGCGACGCATCATCTACGCGGGTTCGGGAACCTGCCGCACCCCGGAGGTCGACGGGCCCTCCCGACTGCGACTCGACGGCCCGCTCTTCTCCTGGCCCTGGACGATCGCGCTGAGTTACTGCGCGACCCGGGACGGCGAGATCGAGATCGCCCTCGAGGACGGGGAAGCGGTCCGGGCGCCGGTCCGCGCGGGACTGGGGTCGGTGTACGTCCGGATCGACGGCGGCGGCGACCACGTGGACATACGTCCCCTGACCCCGGGGCTGCGGTTGCACACCGGCGCCGGTCGGGTGGGCGAGGCCGCCGAGGCGCGCTTCGCCGGCGGCTGAGCGCCCTCAGTCGTAGTAGAAGGCGGAGATGTTGTCGCTCTGGTTCTCCGCGGCGATCAGGGCCCGGAGGGCCGACGCGGTCTCCTCCTCGGCGACGAAGTAGACGACCTTTGCGTCCCCGGCCGCGGTGACCTGTTGCTGCATCTGCTCGCGGAGCACCTCGGTGCCCTCCCAGGACGGATCGAAGGTGCCGCCGACGATGTGCTCCCGATACCCGTCACCGAAGGTGACGTGCATGTTGCCGTCGGTGCCGATGCCGTCGAAGACGTAGTCGCCGCGCTTGATCGCGTAGTAGCTCGGCAGGCCGGTCACGCTGGCACCGAAGCGGGCCTGTTCCGGTTCCTTGTTTCCGGTACGGACATAGACGATCTCGGTGTTGGTCTGCTTCTCGTTGTTGTCGATGAGATCGTTCAGCTCGGTCTCGGTCGAGTCGATGAACGCGAGGTAGGTGAAGCTGTATCGCGACGCGATGTTGGTGTCCGGCGGGAGGTTGGTGGCCGCACACCGGGTGGTGCCGTTGCGACCGAAGTCCACTCGCAGGACCACCTTGCACTCACCGCCGAGCGCTCCGGGTGGTCGGTTGCCGACCGCGAAGTTGAGCGTCAGACCGTAGTTGAAGTGGCCGCGGACGTCGTCGGTGTAAGGGCTGCCCTGCACGGTGTAGTCGAAGGCGCACGACGAGGTGGTGCATGCACCGGTCTGCCGCGAGGACACCACCGGTTGCTTCATCCACAGTCCGGGCGCGGGTACCGACACGAGGTCCGAGACGAGGGCGCGCTGGTTGGCGAACACCTTCTGGGCCTGGTCGGCCGGCTGCAGGCTGACCGCCGCGTCGATGTCGTAGGTGACCGGGCCCTGCACACTCTGACCCTTGACGTTGGTGACGTTCTTCGTCTCCGGATCGAACGTGACCTCCCAGGCCCCGATCTTCACCTTGTCGTCACCGACGAACTCGATCGGCGGGTCGGTGGTCGGCCAGTGGCGGGCGTCGGGCGTGCCCTTGTTGGGTGCCGGGAGTTCGGCCCCCAGCTGCGGCGCGTCGCCGGCCTCGATGTTGCCGATGTCGCCGGCGAGATTGTCCGGGCCGAGGATCGTGCCCAGGCGCGGCATGCTCGTGAAGCGGGTCGAGGCCCACTTGTTGTCCAGGGGCCCGGTGTCGAGGTTCGTCTTCTCCGCGTCGACGAGGAGCTCGGTCCAGAGGGCGCCGGGCGCGCTGATGAACGGACTGTTGCCGATCTGGCGATACTCGCCCTGCTGCGCGCCGAGGGTGATCGTGCCCTCGGCGGTGTTCGACGTGGTGACGATCAGGTCGTCGAACTCGACCGTGCCCTCGCCGCGCTCGTCGTCGTATTTGTAGGTGACCCGGCCGGTGAACTTGGCCGCCGGGCTCGTGGCCATCTTGAACAGCACCTCGTCGAGGCTCTTCTGCGCACGGAAGGCGGGCGTGGGTTCGACGGTGCCCGCGCTGCTGAACGGCACGAACGACAGGACGAGCGCGATGACGAGGGCCAGTGCTCCGACACCGAGTGCGATGGCGGCGGGGACAATGGACGGTCTCTTCATGGGCGCCTCTTCCTGCTCGCCGGGGCGGCGTCGCCGCATGCGAGTTCGTTCGCAGACAGGGCACCCCGAGCCGGTGGTACGGCGTCATATTAGCCGCGGGCGACGACGATCGGGGCCTCAACCCACGGGGCCGGTCGACTGTTCGGTGGACCTCGCACCGGGGCCGAGCGGACCGGCCGACGGGGGTCTGTCGGCAGTGGCGGGTAACCTGGACAACCGATGAACAGCTCTTCTTCTGCCCCTCTTCTCGCCGGTCGCGCGGGCGCCGCCACCTCGGGTGCGGCCGCCGACGATCGGGTCGCGCGCCTGCTCGAAGGTCTCAATCCGCAACAGCGCGCCGCGGTGCTGCATGCCGGCGCACCGCTGCTGATCGTGGCGGGTGCCGGCTCGGGCAAGACCGCGGTGCTGACCCGCCGGATCGCCTACCTGCTGGCCGCGCGGGATGTCACACCCGGGCAGATCCTGGCCATCACGTTCACCAACAAGGCCGCCGCGGAGATGCGCGAGCGCGTCATCGATCTCGTCGGCCCCCGTGCCGCCTACATGTGGGTCTCGACGTTCCACTCCACGTGTGTGCGCATCCTGCGTGCGCAGTCCGGGTTGCTGGAGTCGATGAACTCCAACTTCTCCATCTACGACTCCGACGACTCGAAGCGGTTGTTCGGCATGGTGATCCGCGACCTCGACCTCGACCCCAAGAAGTTCAGCCCGCGCGGGGTGTCGGTGGCCGTCTCGAACTTCAAGAACGAGCTGATCTCGCCTGACGAGGCACTGGCCTCGGCGCCCGAGGACGATCCGACCTCGACGACGATCGCCCGGATCTACGCCGAGTACCAGCGTCGGCTGCGCGCCGCCAACGCCTTCGACTTCGACGACCTGATCGGCGAGACCGTCGCGCTGCTGCACCGGCACCCGCAGGTCGCCGAGTACTACCGGCGCCGGTTCCGTCACGTTCTGGTCGACGAATACCAGGACACCAACCACGCGCAGTACGTGCTCATCCGCGAGCTGGTGGGAGAGCAGACCACCGCGAGCGGTCTGGAACCGTCCGAACTGTGCGTGGTCGGCGATGCCGACCAGTCCATCTATGCGTTCCGCGGTGCCACGATCCGCAACATCGAGGAGTTCGAGCGCGACTTCCCGTCCGCCGAAACCGTTCTCCTCGAACAGAACTACCGGTCGACGCAAACGATCCTGTCGGCCGCCAACGCGGTCATCGCGCGCAACTCGAACCGGCGCGAGAAGCGGCTGTGGACCGACTCCGGCGAGGGTGAACTCATCGTCGGCTATGTCGCCGACTCCGACCGTGACGAGTCGACGTTCATCGCCAAGGAGATCGAGGAGCTCACCGATTACTCGATCGGCGGTTCGTCGAGCCACAAGTACTCCGACGTCGCGGTGTTCTACCGCACCAACACGGGGTCGCGTGCGATCGAGGAAGTGTTCGTCCGGCACGGGATTCCGTACAAGGTCGTCGGCGGTACCAAGTTCTACGAGCGCAAGGAGGTGCGCGACGTGGTGGCCTACCTGCGGGTGGTCGCCAACCCGGACGACTCGGTCAGCCTGCGCCGCATCCTCAACACCCCCCGGCGCGGCATCGGCGACCGCGCCGAGGCCTGCGTCGCCGTGCATTCGGAGAACACCGGCCGGAGCTTCTACGAGTCGCTGATGGACGCGGCCGAGGGCAAGGTCGCCCTGTTGAACACACGGGCCGTCAAGCAGATCGGCGGGTTCGTCGAACTCATCGAGGGCCTGCGTTCGGACTTCCTCACCCACTTCGGCGAGGCGGGCACCGAAGACGCCGACGTGGCCTTCCTCGATGCCACCGAGGAATCGGCGGACATCGGCGAACTCGTCGACGCGATCGTCGAACGCAGCGGCTACCGGGCCGAACTCGAGGCCTCCAACGATCCGCAGGATGGCGCCCGGCTCGACAACATCAACGAACTCGTCGCCGTGGCAAGAGAATTCAGTGCCGACGCGGCACAGGTCGACGCCGATGCCGACGACCCCGACATCGAGGTCGACCGCGAGGGTGAGCCCGAACCCGGTTCGCTCGCAGCGTTTCTCGAGCGCGTCTCGCTGGTCGCCGACGCCGATCAGGTGCCCGACGAGGGCGAGGGTGTGGTCACGATGATGACCCTGCACACCGCCAAGGGGCTGGAGTTCCCGGTCGTCTTCGTGACCGGTTGGGAGGACGGACATTTCCCGCACATGCGGGCGCTGGGCGATCCGGCCGAGTTGAGCGAGGAGCGACGCCTCGCGTACGTGGGCATCACCCGCGCCAAGCAGCGGCTGTATCTCACCCGTTCGGTCACCCGCGCCTCGTGGGGTCAGCCGGTGTCGAACCCGGAATCCCGTTTCCTGCAGGAGATCCCGCAACACCTCATCGACTGGCGTCGCACCGAACCCCGGCGCTCGGCACGGGGGTTCGGCGGGTCTTCGGGCGGAGTGTTCGGCCGCGACGGGGGATTCTCCGGCTCGGGCGGTTCGTCGTCGATGGGTCGCGGACGTTCGTCGTATTCCTCGGATCCGGCACGTGGTCGCAACAAGCAGGTCCAGCTCGACATCGGCGATCGGCACAACCACCCGAAGTACGGGATGGGCAAGGTCGTGGCCAAGGAAGGCAGCGGCGCCACCGAGCGCGTCACGATCGACTACGGCGGCAGCGCGGGTCGAGTCACTCTTCTCACCGCGGGCGGGATTCCTGGGGACAAGCTCTAGGGTGAGGGCAAGCGACACCCCCGGCTGCCCCTGAGGGGCGCTCGGAGCTTGCGGCGGTCGCGCTGCTGTCAGCCGGTGTAACCGGAGAGCTTCACGCCCTTGGCCGCGAGCCACGGCACGGGATCGATCTTGGTGTTGCCGTTCTTCCACACCTCGAAGTGCAGGTGCGGCCCGAACGAGAAGCCCTCGTTGCCGACCAGGGCGATGACGTCGCCGGCGGTGACGCGCTGGCCTTCCTTGACGAGGACGCCCGAGGAGGCCATGTGGCCGTACATGGTGACCGTTCCGTCGGCCGCCTGGACCTGAACCCAGTGGCCGTATCCCGATGCGGGCTCGGCCTTGATCACGACGCCGTCGGTGGCCGCGTGGATCGGGGTCCCGAGCGGAGCGGCCATGTCGATGCCGCCGTGCATGGTGCCCCAGCGCATCGCGAAGGCCGAGGTGAAGTCGTAGCTGCCGAGCGGGATCGGCGAGGTGAAGAGCGGGCGGCGGGCCAGGGCCTCGCGGCGATCCTGGTCTGCGGCCATCTTGGCGCCGACACCGAGCTGGTTGGTGAAGACGTTCATCTGGTCGGTCTGTGCTGTCGCAGCGGCCACTCCGGGGCCGAGTTCGACCGGTGCGGCGCCGGGCGCTGACGCGTCGTTGACGGCGGCGGCGTTCACCGGGGCGGGCGCTTCGTCGCCTGCGCCGACCTGGGCGACGGCGGCGACGGCGGCGCCGGCCGCCATGGCGATGAGGGCGGCGCGTCCGCCCTTGAGGGCGTTCGGGGGCGCAGCGATGCGGTGCTTGCCGCCACGGCGCACGCGCTGTCCGGCCGGATTGGTGCGGAAGGGGCGATTCTCGCCGTCGAGGGCGTCGTCGGCGACGGCGTCGAGTTCGCCTCCGTCGAAGACGTCGAGTTCGGCGCCGTCGACATCGAACGGCTCGTCGTGCTCGTACTGATCGAACTCGTGCTCGGGGATCAGGATGTCCTGAGTGATCTCCGAGCGGGTGGGGCGGTAGTAGCCCTGCCACGACGACGGGGTCCAGCCGGCGTCGGAGGACTCGCGGGTGGTGGCGGAGTCGGCGAAATCGAAGTCGTAGTCGCTGAGGTCGTATCCGGCGGCGTCGTCGGTGTCGACGATGGGGATGATCGTGGTCATCTCTTCCGCTGTGACGTCATCGATCAACCCGCCCGATCGGACGCGGCCCGATCCGCGTGAGACACCGAGTCCCGCCAAATCGTCCACCTCATCTCTTGCTGCCGCATCTCGTCGTTGGCGGATTCGAAGTTACCGTCCGTAATCCTTCTGTGACCAACCGCTGAGAGCCGACGGTAACGAAATGATTGCGGCAAGTCCAACCGTAGAAAGCGACAAACCGGCATATTGTGAGCTGAGTCACATGACTTGTGCGCCACGCTCGAAGTTGACGAATTTGCAGTTCACGATGGTGCATCGAACCTGTGAATCCGGCGAACGGATGTCGGCGCGTGTATGTGCTGCTCATGGACGCTCGGGGTGGGTGTCCCCCTCACTCGGCGCCGCCAATCCTGTGAGGGCCGACCGAGCGAGTGATCTGTCGCACAAGCGCAGGGTGCGCGCGGGGTGGCGATTTCCGACAGGTTTAAAGTCCGATATGGCCCGCATTACACCCTTGCGCGGGCAAATCTACGAGATGGTGAGCTGAATGGATCTCTTCGAATACCAGGCGAAGGAACTGTTCGCCAAGCACGGGGTTCCCACCACACCCGGTCGGGTGACCGATGATGCCGCCGACGCGCGGGCGATCGCCGAGGAAATCGGCAAGCCTGTGATGATCAAGGCGCAGGTCAAGACCGGCGGGCGTGGCAAGGCAGGCGGCGTGAAGTACGCCGCGACCCCGGACGACGCGCAGTCCCACGCTTCCAACATCCTTGGCCTCGACATCAAGGGCCATGTCGTCAAGAAGCTGCTGGTCGCCGAGGCCAGCGACATCGCGGAGGAGTACTACATCTCCTTCCTGCTCGATCGCACCAATCGCTCCTACCTGGCCATGTGCTCGGTCGAGGGCGGCATGGAGATCGAAGAGGTCGCCGCGACCAAGCCCGAGCGCCTCGCGAGGGTCGCCGTCGACGCCGTGAAGGGTGTCGATCTGGAGACCGCGCGCTCGATCGCCGAGCAGGGCCATCTGCCCGCCGAGGTGCTCGACGCCGCAGCGGTCACCATCTCGAAGCTGTGGGAGGTCTTCGTCAAGGAGGACGCCACCCTGGTCGAGGTCAACCCGCTCGTCCGCACTCCGGACGATCAGATCCTCGCCCTCGACGGCAAGGTCACCCTCGATGCCAACGCCGACTTCCGTCAGCCCGGCCACGAGGAGTTCGAGGATCGCGACGCCACCGATCCCCTGGAGCTCAAGGCCAAGGAGAACGACCTCAACTACGTCAAGCTCGACGGTGAGGTCGGCATCATCGGCAACGGTGCGGGCCTGGTCATGTCGACCCTCGACGTGGTCGCCTACGCCGGTGAGAAGCACAACAACGTGAAGCCCGCCAACTTCCTCGACATCGGCGGCGGCGCCTCGGCCGAGGTCATGGCGGCCGGTCTCGACGTCATCCTCGGCGACGAGCAGGTCAAGAGCGTCTTCGTGAACGTCTTCGGTGGCATCACCGCGTGTGACGCCGTCGCCAACGGCATCGTCGGTGCTCTGGAGAAGCTGGGGTCCGACGCCAACAAGCCGCTGGTCGTCCGCCTCGACGGCAACAAGGTCGACGAAGGCCGCAAGATCCTGGCCGATGCGAACCACCCGTTGGTCACGCTCGCCGAAACCATGGACTCGGGCGCCGACAAGGCCGCCGAGCTGGCGAGCAAGTAAGGGAGCCACGGAAATGTCGATCTTTCTGAACAAAGACAACAAGGTCATCGTCCAGGGCATCACCGGCGGTGAGGGCACCAAGCACACCGCCCTGATGCTCAAGGCCGGCACCAACGTCGTCGGCGGTGTCAACGCACGCAAGGCGGGCACCACCGTCTCGCACGTCGACGCCGACGGCAACAACGTCGAACTCCCGGTGTTCGCCTCGGTCGCCGAGGCCATGAAGGAGACCGGGGCCGACACCTCGATCGCCTTCGTGCCGCCGAAGTTCTCCAAGGACGCCATCATCGAGGCCATCGACGCGGAGATCCCGCTGCTCGTGGTCATCACCGAGGGCATCCCGGTGCAGGACTCCGCCTACGCGTGGGCCTACAACGTGGAGAAGGGCGAGAAGACCCGCATCATCGGCCCGAACTGCCCCGGCATCATCACCCCGGGTGAGGCGCTGGTGGGCATCACGCCGAACAACATCACCGGCAAGGGGCCGATCGGTCTGGTCTCCAAGTCGGGCACCCTGACCTACCAGATGATGTACGAGCTGCGCGATCTCGGCTTCTCGACCGCCATCGGCATCGGCGGCGACCCGGTCATCGGGACCACCCACATCGACGCCATCGAGGCGTTCGAGAAGGATCCCGAGACCAAGCTGATCGTCATGATCGGTGAGATCGGCGGCGACGCCGAGGAGAAGGCCGGCGAGTACATCAAGGCCAACGTGACCAAGCCGGTCGTCGGTTATGTCGCGGGCTTCACCGCTCCCGAGGGCAAGACCATGGGCCACGCCGGAGCCATCGTCTCCGACGGTGCGGGCACCGCCCAGGGCAAGAAGGAGGCCCTCGAGGCCGCGGGCGTCAAGGTCGGCAAGACGCCGTCCGAGACCGCCTCGCTGGCACGGGAACTCTACCAGGCCCTGTAAGCCTCGACGCCCACGGAAAAGCCCGAGCGGGAATCTTCCTCGCTCGGGCTTTTTCATGGGTCGACCCGCCACAGTCGCCGCGTGAGATAATCCGTCGGTGAACTCCCAGGCTCGACGCGGCGCGATTCCCCAGCTGGTGGGGGAGTCGGTGCGGTACGCCGGGGTGCTCGTGGGGGTTGCCGAACGGCTTCCGGTGGCGGGCGGGTTGATCGGGTCCGCACGGGCGCGGATCGCCACGATCACCGACGCCGCTGTGACGGTGGCGGTCTCGACGACGAGAGCCGTCCTGGGCGTCGTCATCCGGGAAGTGGTCGACGCGCTGGTCGAGGAGGTCGACCTCACCGACCTCGTCCTCACCCATGTCGACCTCAAGCGCCTCATCAGCGAGGTGCTCGCACTCATCGACATCGACGAGGTGATCACCACCGTGGATCTCGATCGTGCTGTGGCACAGGTGGACCTGAACGCGGCTATCGACCTCGTCGACCTCGACGCGGTGATCGGCAAGGTCGATCTCGATGCCGTCGCCACCGGAATCGACATCGACGCGATCGCCGCGCGGATTGACATCGACGCCATCCTCGGGCGGGTCGATCTGATCGGGCTCGCCGAGGAGATCATCGACGGCGTCGATCTCCCCGACATCATCCGCGAGGCGAGCACATCGGTGACCGCCGATGTGATGACCGATGTGCGCAGCACCAGTGAGCGCGCCGACGACGCGGTGGCCAATGCGGTCAACCGGTTTCTGCGCCGGCGTGGCGCCGCGACCGTCGAGGCTGCGCCCGACGCCGAGGGACCTCGATGACCGCTGAACCGAAACCGACCGGGCCGCTGAAGGATTCGACTCCGGCGTCGCCGCCGCCGACGACGCCCGGCCGGTCACCCACGCACAAGGCGCATGCGGTGCAGGACCGGGACAAGAACGCCGGCATCGTGAGTCGGGGTGTCGCCTCGTTCCTCGATCTCCTCGTCGTCTGGACGATCCTCGGCGCCTCCTACGCGGGACTGTCCCTGATGAAGTTCGTCATCTCGGTCGGCGAATTCTCGCTGCCGGAAGTCGATCTGATCTTCACCACGACCGGCTTCGTCCTCGTCGCGGTGCTGTATCTCGCGACGTGCTGGGAGATCTCCGGACGGACGCTCGGGTCGGTCGTGATGGGCCTGCGCGTGGTCAATTCGGAAGGGGCCCGCATCCGGCCGACCATCGCGGTGCTGCGCGCGCTGCTGTGCACCTTCTTCGCGATAGGCCTCGTGTGGGTGGTGATCGACCGGCGTCGTCGGTCGGTGGCCGACGTCCTCCTGCGGACCCGGGTCATCTACTCTCGGTGACCGCCTTGAGTCGGGTCAGCCCCTTCTCGAAGTCCTTGCCCAGCATCTTGTCGAAGATGCCGAAGAGTCCGGCGACGCGGCTGAACAGCGACTGCGGGCCCACCATCGTCCAGGACACCCGCGTGGCCCGACCCCGGGGAACGAGTTCGAAGGTGACGGTGTTGGTGGTCGTCATCGGCTTCTCGAACTCGAGGCGCACCTCGACCTCTCGGGGTTCGTCGACGCGCGTGATCTCCATGGCACCCCGTCCGGCCTTCTTGTTGCCCGACCACGCGTACTCGGCGCCGACACCGTGCTCCGCGCCGGAGTAGTCGCGCGTCATGTCCGGATCGACGCCCTCCCACGGGGACCAGTGCACCCACTGCCGGAAGTCGGTCAGGTACGGCAGTACCGCCTCGGGCGGTGCGTCGACGGTGATGGATCGGGTGATGCGGAACGTGTCGGACATGCGGGGTCTCCTGGCCGTCGGTCGACTGGTTCGAGGTGACGTGAGTATGACACCGGCGGGCAGCCGATACGGTGGCATCCATGGGTGAACGGGCACGGCTGAGCGCACCGGTCCTGCGCGACATGCTCGTCGACGAGGGAACGTGGGAATCGTGGGACTCCCCGGTCGAGAGTCCGGCGTCCGCCTCGGACGGCGACGACGACGCCTACGCCGAGGAACTGGCGCGGTCCCGCGAGCGCACCGGGTCCGACGAATCGGTGATCACCGGCTCCGGTGTGATCGGCGGCCACCCGGTGGCCATGGTGGTCAGTGAGTTCGGCTTCCTCGGTGGGTCCATCGGACGCGACGCGGGTGCCAGGATCGTGACGGCGGTCCGGCGCGCGACGCGTGAGCGGCTTCCGCTGCTGGCCCTCCCGGCTTCGGGGGGCACCCGGATGCAGGAGGGGACCGCGGCGTTCCTGCAGATGGTCGCGATCACCGGTGCCGTCACCGACCACAAGGCCGCGGGACTGCCCTATCTGGTGTACCTGCGCCACCCGACGACCGGCGGTGTGTTCGCCTCGTGGGGGTCGCTCGGGCACATCACCTGGGCGCAACCCGGAGCGCTCATCGGCTTTCTCGGACCGCGTGTGTACGAGGGCCTGCACGGTGAGCCATTCCCCGACGATGTCCAGACCGCCGAGAACCTGGTCCGCACAACGGTTGTCGACGACGTGGTCGCGCCCCTGGACCTCCGCGAGCGCCTATCGGCGGTACTGCGCCTCCTCGCCCGTCGGGGAGATGCGGTGGCGCCGCCCGACTCGATTCGGGTACGTCCGCGACGCACGCGTTCGGGGGAGCCGGACGACACCTGGGCGTGTGTCCGCGCGACCCGGGAGCCCGAGCGCGCGGGACTCGTCGAGTTCCTGGCGCACGGCGACTCCGCGCCGCTGTCGGATGCCGGGCCACTCCGATTCTCGCTGAGCGACTTCGACGGACACGTCGCACTGGTCGTCGGATATGACCGGACGTCACAGGCGGCCGGCGAGTTGCCGGGTCCCCGGCACCTGCGCGAGGCGCGCCGGGCACTCCTGACGGCCGGGGACCTGGGGCTCCCGGTGGTCACCGTGATCGACACCCCGGGCGCGGAATTGTCGGTCGTCGCCGAGGAGGGTGGCCTCGCGGCGCAGATAGCGCGCTGCACAGTCCAGTTGATCAGCGCCCCGGTGCCGACGGTCTCCGTGCTGTTGGGCCAGGGTGCGGGCGGTGCGGCGCTGGCGCTCTTCCCCGCCGACTTCCGCGTCGCGCGCGCCGATGCCTGGCTCTCGCCGTTGCCGCCCGAGGGAGCGAGCCTCATCGTGCACCGGGATCTCGACCACGCCGGTGAAATGGCCTCGCGGCAGGGCATTCTCGCCGGTCGCATGGCGGCTCAGGGGATGATCGACGTCGTCGTCGACGCCGGATCGGATGACGAAGCGATGTCGGCGCTCCGTGACTCGATCGCCCGGTACCTGGCCGCTTCGCCCGTTCCGGACAGCGAGGCGCGCACGCGCGTGCCGACGGCGGACGCCCGATGACCGACCGCGTGGTTGCCGTCGGCGCACTCATCACCGACGAGGACGGCCGAATCCTGTTGATACTGCGCCGCAACGAGCCGTCGGCCGGACACTGGAGCCTCCCCGGCGGCAAGGTCGAGCCCGGGGAATCGCTCGAAGAGGCGGTGGTGCGCGAGGTGGAAGAGGAAACCGGTCTTGCGGTGACGGTCGGTGAACCGGCCATCCAGCTCGAGATACCGGTCGGCGACGGACGGGTGTACGAGGTGCACGACTTCCGGGCCGAGATCCGCTCGGGGAAACTGCGTCCCGGTGACGACGCCGCCGACGCGGCCTTCTTCACACCGGCCCAGGTGCGCACGGCGAAAGTCACCAGCCGGCTGGTGGAGTATCTGGAACAGGCCGGTGCACTGCCACCGGAGTCGCCCTGACCGGTCATCGAGCCGAACCCGCGGACGGCAGTTCGCCGTGTGGGGGTGACGTGGTGCTCGAGAGCGGTTGTGTGCAGGATGGAGACATGACCGAACTACTGCCCCTGGACCCTGACCAACTCCTCACCACCACCCGCTCGGTGCGCAAGCGTCTCGACTTCGATCGTCCCGTGCCGCTCGACGTGGTCAAGGAGGCGCTCGAGGTCGCGTTGCAGGCGCCGACCGGCAGCAACAGTCAGACCTGGCACTGGATCGTGCTCACCGACCCCGAGCTGAAGCAGAAGGTCGCGGACTACTATGCGCAGTCGTTCGCGAAGTACTACTCGGGCCAGGCCCCGCGGGACGAGACCGGTAAGCGGGTCGCGTCCAGCGCCCAGTACCTCGCCGACACGATGGGTCAGGTCCCGGTGCTGGTCATCGGCGCCATCTACACCGGAGGGGACCTGCCGGCGGGTAATCAGGCCGGTGTGTGGGGTTCGTTGCTGCCGGGTGCCTGGAGCCTGCAGCTGGCCCTTCGTGCCCGTGGTCTCGGGTCGGCGTGGACGACGTTGCACATCAACTACGAGAAGGAGATCGCCGAACTCCTCGGCATCCCGGACAACATCCATCAGGGTGTGCTGCTGCCGGTGGCCTACAGCAAGGGCACCGACTTCAAGCCCGCACCGCGGAAGTCCCTCGATTCGGTCCTGCACATCGACGGCTGGTGATCAGGAGGTGCCGGGTCCCACCTGATCCGGCACCTCGCACTGCAGTGCAGCCAGCGCCATCGCGGTCAGAAGTCGACGCAGTCCGTTCTGGTCGAAAGCGGGCAGGCGCGGCGAGGAGTTGAGCAGCCCGAACATCGCGTGCACGCGCACGCGGGCCTCGGCGCGGTCGAGAGCCATGCCGGCCTCGTCGGTGACGGCGAGGAGCACATCCACCCACCGTTCCACGTAGCGGCGCTGCAACAGTCGAACCCGATGATTGGCGGCCGGGGTCATCGACGGCAGGTCGCGATCCTGCACGGTGATGAGGTCGGGGCGGGTGACGAGCACGTCGATGTGAAAGCCGATGAGCGCCACCAGCGTTTCCGACGGGGAGCCACCGCGGTCGGCGACCTCGCTGCCGCCGTCGTGCAGTCGCTGACTGATGTCGATGAGCATCTCGTCGAGCAGCTCGGTCTTGGAGGAGAAATGGCGGTACATTGCCGGTCCGCTCACCCCGACAGCCCGTCCGATGTCTTCCAGCCGTACCCCCGCGAACCCGCGCTCGGCCATCTGACGAGCGGCGGCGGACAGCAATTCGGCACGACGGGCCGCCTTGGCCTGGGTTCGGCGCGTCGGCGGACGATTCGTGGCTTCCGATTCGTCCTCGCGCGGTTCGTGCGTTGCGGACATCGATCCCGCACTCTACGCGTCCGTGCATGCGAACGAGATGCAGCCTGACCGACGTCGGTGGGCGGATCCCGGTGGCGGGTGACCCGGTCGAATGAAAACTGCGCCGGCCACCGCTTCCGGGGCCGGCGAGGGCTTAGTCTTGCGCATGGTCGCGCGCCGGACGGCGGGCGCAGGACAGTCCGGAAGGGCGGCGGGCCGAGTCCCGCATCAGCGACGAGGAGCGGATCGTGAATCCAGGCGAACCCCAGCACCCGGGCGGTCAGTGGTCAGGCGTTCCGCAGGGCCCGCCGCAGACCGGAGGCTTCGCCGGAAACCAGGACCAGACGGCCCACGTTCAGCACCCCGGCACTGGAGGTGTTCCCGGGCAGCAGTGGAACACCGGCGCGCAGTACCCGCCTCCCGGTTGGGGACAGCCGACCCGTGGCCCGCGTGCCGACCTGTCGGTGATCTTCGCGCTGGCCTCCGCGCTCGCCGGGATCGTCACCTACTTCATGGGTTTCCTCAGTTGGGTCTCGGTGTCGGCGGGCGCCGAGGAGGAACTCAACCGGTGGGGCACCGACTTCGAGGAGGGACAGGGTGGGATTCCCGCGTTCTTCTCCTACGAGATCGTCCTGAACCCCGGGAAGTTCTTCATCGCACTCGGGGTCGTGGGCATCGCGGCGACGTTCGTCCTGGTTCCTCGCTATCGCAGGGCGCTGCCGTTCCTGGCGGTCGTCGGGGTGGCCGCGTGGCTGGCGCTGTTCGCCTCGGCCCTCATCACACCGCCGTTCCTCGATCTGGGCGCCGGCGCGATCGTCGGACTGATCCTGGGCTTCCTGCAGGTGGCGCTGCTCGTCGCGGCCGCCTTCTTGTACGGTCTGAAGAAGGATGACGCGCACCACTCCTGACCACGGACCCGACGATCCGATCGTCGGTCTCCTGCGTCGTGCCGGGTGTGTCTTCGCCGAAGAGGAAGCCGCACTGCTTCGCGAGCAGGCCACCGGCGCAACCGAACTCGATGAACTGTGCGTACGCCGCGCGGCGGGGGAGCCGCTCGAACATCTCCTGGGAGGGGTCCGCTTCGGCGACCTGCGGTTGTGTGTCGGCCCAGGAGTCTTCGTGCCGCGACAACGCTCACTGTTGCTGGCCCGCACCGCGGTCGCCGCGGCGCGGGCGCGACCGTCCCCGCTGGTGCTCGAGGCGTTCTGCGGCGTGGCACCCATCGCCGCGAGTGTCGCGGCCGCCGTCCCCGGTGTCGGTCTGCACGTCGTCGACACCGACGACACCGCGCTCGGCTTCGCGCGCCGAAACCTGCCGGACGGGACCGGGATTCATCGCGGTGCCGGACTCGACGCACTACCGGCGGCACTGCGCGGCCGTCTGGACGTGATCGCCGCTGTGCCGCCCTACGTACCCGACTCGGCGCTCGGTCTGCTGGCGCCGGAGGCGCGGGATCACGAACCACACCGGGCGCTGCTCGGCGGCCCGGAAGGCCTCGACCACATCACGGTGCTGATCGCCGACGCCCGGACATGGCTCGCTGTCGGTGGCGAGTTGCTGATCGAGATGAACACCGCCCAGGCCGAGCAGGTGGTCCGGGGCGGCGGCGCGACTCACGAGTCCGACATCATTCTCGGGGGAGACGGGCAGACTGCTGTCATGTGTATTCGCCGGCCGGAACCCCCTAGATCCCCAGCGCGGCCCGTTGCCGTGCGACCGCTTCCCGGTACCGTTCGACGTTCGCCATCTTGACCCCCTCGTAGCCGCGGACCATGTCCGGCAGTTCCGCGAGGTCGACGACCGCGGGTAGCCGGTCCACACCGATGCGCCCACTGGCGAGCGCATCCAGGACGGCGTCGACGAGCTCCCGGTACTCGACGATCAGCGCACGTTCGGTGCGGCGGATCTCGCTGCGGCCGAACGGGTCCCACCGGGTTCCCCGGAGCCGCTTCATCGTTGCGAGTGCGCTCAGCGGGCGGTCGGCCCACGACCCGAGGGCAAGCTTCTCGCGCATGCCCATACTGCGCAGCGTCGGCGGATGCAGCCGCACTGCGACCTCGGCGTCGGCGCCGAACTCGTCGGCGATCCGCGCGGCGAACGTCGGGTCCTGCGTGAGCCGGGCGACCTCGTACTCGTCCTTGTAGGCCATCAGCTTGTACAGGTTCCGGGCGACGGCATCGGTCAGCGAGGAATCCGGTGCGACGCGCCGCACCCGGTCCACCGTGTCGAGGTACTCACGCGCGTACCGCTCGTCGGAGTGGGCGGTCAGTTCGTCGTACCGGATCGCGATGGTGCGCCGGAGTTCATCGTCGACGCCCTCGAGCCCGGCGACCACCCCGAGGGCATGGGGGCTCGGCTCGATCTCGGCGGCGGGACGGCCGTGCAGACCGTCGATGGTCTCGGATACCGAGCCCGGATCGGCCACGATCTGTCGGCCGCGTCGAAAGGCCTGCACGTTCGCGTCCACTGCGACGCCGTTGAGTTCGATCGCGCGCTCGATCGACGCCGCCGTGATGGCCAGGGAGCCGGCCTGATAGGCGGCACCCACCATCAGCATGTTGGCGAACTGTTCGTCGCCGAACAGTGCGGTCGACATCGCTCCCGAATCGAGGTACACCGCGCGCGTCACCCGGTCGTCGATCGCGGAATGGACGGCGGCGTCGGACGGGAAGCCGACGGAGGTGTCGATGACCATCAGGCCGGTCGGCACCTGCGTCGTCGACACGACCGCGATCGTCTTCTCGGGAGCGGCGACCTTGAGGTTGACCGGGTCGGTGCCGACGAGAGGATCGCACACGAGGTACAGGTCGCAGTCCTCGGACGCCACCTTCGCCGCCTGCTCCAGCGGATGCGGGGCCACCTTGATGTCGCTGACCACCGCGCCGCCCTTCTGGGCGAGTCCGGTCATGTCGACGGTCCGGGCCGAGTGCCCGTCGAGGACGGCCGCGGTGGCGAGGACCTGGGACACGGTCACCACCCCGGTACCGCCGACGCCCGTGACACGCAACGAGAAGGTGTCGCGGATGGTGGGGACTGCGGGCGTCGGTAACGCGGACTCCGCCAGATCTGCTGCGCGGGTGCGAATTCGATCCGTGCCGGGGGTGACGGTGACGAACGACGGGCAGTCGCCCCGCAGGCAGGAGAAGTCGAGGTTGCAGGAACTCTGGTCGATCCTCGTCTTGCGTCCGAACTCGGTCTGCACCGGGTGTACCGAGAGGCAGTTCGACTTCTCGCCGCAGTCGCCGCAGCCCTCACAGATGCGTTCGTTGATCACCACCCGACGAGTGGGGGTCGGCATGGTGCCGCGCTTGCGCTTCCGGCGCTTCTCGGCGGCGCAGTGCTGGTCGTGGACGAGGACCGTGACGCCCGGGACGGCTGCGAGTTCGGTCTGCACGTCGGACAGATCATCGCGGTGTCGGACCGCCACCTGTTCGGGAAGGCCGAGTGTGCGAACGTGTTTCGGGTCGTCGGACGTGACCACGATCCGGTTCACGCCTTCGTCGAGCAGCAGCGACGTCAGCCGTGGCAGGGTCATGGCACCCACCGGGTCCTGCCCGCCGGTCATGGCCACGGTGCCGTTGTAGAGCAGCTTGTAGGTGATGTTCTCACCCGACGCGACAGCCGCTCGCAACGCCAGGGATCCAGAGTGCGAGAAGGTTCCGTCGCCGACGTTCTGCACGAAGTGGTTCGCGGAGACGAAGGGGGCCATGCCGATCCACTGCGCACCCTCGCCGCCCATCTGGGTGACGCCGGCGATGTCGCCGACCTGTCTGGGGTCCATCAGCAACACCATGGCGTGACAACCGATACCGGCGCCGACCAGGGTGTTCTCGGCGACCTTCGTCGAGCTGTTGTGCGGGCAGCCGGAGCAGAAGTACGGCGTGCGCACGGCCAGTGGGAGTTCGATGCGGGTGTGGCGAGCGGCTTTGCGGTCGAGCCAGATCTGTGCGGCGTCGACCCCGTGGCGGGCGAGCCGGTCGGCGAGACCACGGGTCACGGCGTCGACGTCGAGTTCGCCGAAGCGGGAGAAGAGGGTCGAGCCGTCCTCGTGGACCTTGCCGACGATGCGGGGGGCCCGCGGATGGCGGAACAGGATGTCGCGCATCATCGTCTCGATGAAATCGCGCTTCTCCTCGACGACGATGACCTCGTCGAGATCGCCGGTCGCGGTGTCGAACATGAACCGGTCGAGGATGTCCCGCTCGATCGGGTAGACCATGCCGAGTTTGAGGATGCGGATCCCGAGCCGCCGCAGATCCTCGTCGTCGATTCGCATCAGGCGCAATGCCTCCCGCAGATCGAGGTAGGTCTTGCCTGCGGCCACGATCCCGATGCGGTCGTCGGGACTCGAGACCACGATCCGGTTGATGCCGTTGAGCCGGGCGTACTCCTGCGCGCGCGGAAGTCGGGTGGTGAGCTGATTCTGCTCGAGTTCCATCAGATGGGCGCCGAGCAGCCGTCCGCTGGGCACATGGGGACTCGTCCCGAGCTCGCCGAGGACGGGCACGATCCGGTCGGGGTCGACATGGGCAGTCGACGCTCCGTCGGCGACGTGCGCAGAGATCTTGAGCGAGGTCCAGAGCCCGCTGGTGCGGCTCATGATCGCCGCATGAACGCCGAGGTCCAGGATGTCCTGGGAATCGGCCGGGTAGAGGATCGGGATGTAGAGGTCGGCCAGGGCCATCTCGGACGCGCATGGAACGGTGGAGGACTTGGCGCCCGGGTCATCGCCGACGAGCGCGACGGCGCCGCCGGCGGAATGGGTTCCGATGAGGTTGGCATGGCGCAGCGCGTCCGTCGCGCGGTCGAGACCGGGGGCCTTGCCGTACCAGTATCCGACGACGCCGTCGCGGGGGTGCCCGGCCGCGGACGGTGCCAGGTCGCGACCGCCGCTGACCTGGGCGGCGAGTTGAGAACCCATCACCGATGTCGCGGCGAGCTCTTCGTTGAGGCCGGGCCGGTGGACGATGTCGTACGGGGCGAGATGCTCATGGCGCCGGGCGAGCTCGAGGTCGTATCCGGCGAGGGGAGAGCCCTCGTAGCCGGAGATGAACGAGGCGGTGCGGAGGCCGGATCTGCGGTCGACGCGAGCGCGGTCGCGGACCATGCGGACCAGGGCCTGGATTCCGGTGAGGTAGATGTCGCCGGCGTCGCGTGTGTAGCGGTCGTCGAGCGAGAACTCGGCGACCGCCGCCCCGGGCGGTCGCGTATCGGGGGTCGGGACGTGCTCGAAGCGGGCACGATCGTCTGCGAGGGTCATGGGGTCACCTGGCCTTCTATGTGCGGTGGCCGATCCGGGGTTCCGGTTCGTCGGCGCATCGGTTGTGGCGGCCCGGGGGTGGTGGGCCTGCCACAACAGTACGAGATGACGTGACGCGCGTCACGTCCCGCCGCCTGCGCCGGGCGGCGGGATGCCGGCCCGATCCGGGCGTGACATGGGCCACTGCATCGCGTACGATTACTTTCAGTTAATCCCAACTAACTGAAGGGTCGACGGTGACCAGCACGCTCGACGGCTTCCGGGCCGCACACCAGCGCAATCTCGACCTGCTCGGCGAGCGCCTCCGAGACGTCTCCGCCGGCGGTGGGGCGAAGGCGCGCGAGCGTCACGTCGCCCGCGGCAAATTGCTTCCCCGGGACCGGGTCGACGGTCTGCTCGATGTCGGCTCGCCGTTCATCGAGGTCGCGCCGCTCGCGGCCTTCGGGATGTACGGCGACAAGGTGCCCGCCGCGGGGGTCATCGCGGGTGTCGGCCGGGTCGCCGGTCGCGAGTGCATGATCATCGCCAACGACGCCACCGTCTCGGGCGGGACGTACTACCCCGTCACGGTCAAGAAGCACCTGCGCGCGCAGGAGATCGCGGCCGCCAACCGGCTGCCCTGCATCTATCTCGTCGATTCGGGCGGCGCGATGCTGCTTCAGCAGGACGAGGTGTTCCCCGATCGCGATCACTTCGGCCGCATCTTCTACAACCAGGCGACGATGAGCGCGGCGGGAATCCCGCAGATCGCCGCCGTCCTCGGTTCTTCCACCGCCGGCGGGGCCTACGTCCCGGCGATGAGCGACGAGACGGTGATCGTGCGCAATCAGGGCACCATCTTCCTCGCGGGCCCGCCCCTGGTGAAGGCGGCGACCGGTGAGGACGTCTCCGCGGAGGACCTGGGCGGCGGTGCGATGCACTCGTCGGTGTCGGGCGTCACCGATCACCTCGTCGACAACGATCAGCAGGCCCTTGCCAAGGTCCGCGAGATCGTCGCGACCCTCGGACCCCGCGAGGCCGCCCAGTGGGAGACCGTCCCGGTCCGTGAGCCGCTGCGGCCGCAGACCGACATCTACGATGTGGTGCCCACCGACCCGCGAACTCCCTACGATGTCCGGTCGGTCATCGAGATCCTGTGCGACGGAGGCGAATACTCGGAATTCAAGGCGAACTACGGCACCAGCCTGGTGACCGCGTTCGCGCACCTGCATGGTCATCCGGTGGGGATCATCGCCAACAACGGTGTGCTGTTCAGTGAATCAGCCCTCAAGGGCGCTCATTTCATCGAACTGTGTGACCAGCGTCGAATCCCGTTGCTGTTCCTGCAGAACATCACCGGCTTCATGGTCGGCAAGGCCTACGAGCAGGGGGGCATCGCCAAGAACGGGGCCAAGATGGTCAACGCGGTGGCGTGCGCGCGGGTCCCCAAGTTCACCGTCATGGTCGGCGGGTCCTTCGGAGCGGGCAACTATTCGATGTGCGGGCGCGCATACTCGCCGAGGTTCCTGTGGATGTGGCCCAACGCCCGCATCTCGGTCATGGGCGGACCGCAGGCAGCGGACACGCTCGGAACGGTGCGGCGCAACCAGATCGAGCGGTCGGGTGACGAATGGACGGCCGACGACGAGGAAGCGTTCAAGGCCCCGATCCGCGAGCAGTTCGAACGACAGTCCGATGCCTATTATTCGACGGCGCGGCTGTGGGACGACGGCATCGTCGATCCCGCCCAGACCCGGACCCTGCTCGGCCTCGCGCTCGAGACCGCCCGGTACGCACCGCTCGCCGAACCGCGCTACGGCGTCTTCCGGATGTGACCCGACCGTGCCGAAGCCGCTCCCGCCTACCCCGAGGACCCCGACCGTGAGTACCAGAACCATTCGGCCCGCTCGCTCCGCTCCCGGCGCCAGACCCATTCGCAGTGTCCTGGTGGCCAACCGTGGTGAGATCGCCTGCCGCGTGATCGACACCCTGCGCCACATGGGAATTCGCAGCATCGCCGTCTACTCCGACGCCGACGCGCAGGCCCGTCACGTGCGCGAGGCCGACGTCGCGGTCCGCATCGGTCCGGCCGCGGCTGCCCAGAGCTATCTGGACATCGGGGCCGTGGTCGCCGCGGCGCGCGCCACCGGCGCCGACGCCGTCCACCCGGGCTACGGATTCCTCTCGGAGAACCAGAAGTTCGCGGCCGCTCTCGCAGAGGCGGGCATCGTCTTCATCGGGCCGCCCGCCGAGGCGATCGCCACCATGGGCGACAAGATCACGGCCCGCGCCGCGGTCACCGCCCGCGAGGTACCGGTGGTACCGGGTCTGTCGCGGCCCGGGCTCACCGACGACGATCTCATCGCCGCGGCACCCGAAATCGGTTTCCCGGTTCTCATCAAGCCCAGCGCGGGTGGCGGCGGCAAGGGTATGCACCGCGTCGGGGAAGCGTCCGAACTGCCTGCGGCACTGCAACGAGCACGACGCGAGGCCGCCGCTGCCTTCGGCGACGACGCGTTGTTCCTCGAGCACTTCGTCGACACCCCGCGCCACATCGAGGTCCAGGTCCTCGCCGATGAGCACGGGAACGTGATCCACCTCGGCGAACGCGAGTGCTCGCTGCAACGGCGGCATCAGAAGGTGATCGAGGAGGCGCCGTCGGCGCTGCTCGATGCCGAGACCCGGGCACGTATCGGGGAGGCGGCCTGCGATGCCGCGCGCAGTGTCGGCTACACCGGCGCGGGGACGGTCGAGTTCATCGTGTCGGCGCACCGGCCGGACGAATTCTTCTTCATGGAGATGAACACCCGCCTACAGGTCGAGCACCCGGTGACCGAACTCGTCACCGGAGTCGACCTCGTGGAACAGCAGATCCGCGTCGCCCGCGGGGAGGTGCTGGGTCTCACGCAGGACGCGATCACCCTGCGCGGACACGCGATCGAGGCGCGCGTGTACGCCGAGGATCCCGCTCGCGGCTTCCTGCCCACCGGCGGCACGATCGAACATCTCGTCCATCCCGACACCTCGCCCGGCAGTGGGATCCGCGTCGACTCGGCCATGCTCGACGGACTGCGCGTCGGCAGCGACTACGACCCCATGCTGGCGAAGGTCATCGCCGTCGGCGCCGACCGCGAGGAGGCCCTCGAACGCCTCGATCAGGCCCTGGCCCACACCCGGGTCCTGGGCGTCGTCACCAACATCGACTTCTGCCGCTTCGTGTTGCGTCAGCAGTCCGTCGTCGACGCGGACCTCGACACCGAACTGCTCGACCGGCTCGTCGTCGACTACGCCGCGCCGGAACCCACCCCCGAGGCCCAGGTGCTCGTCGGACTCGCGCGGATCGGAGCCCGCGATGCGGGGGACGTCTGGTCCTCGGCGATCGGATGGCGTGTCGGACCGCCCGCCCCGGTCATCACCCGGCTGGTCGCAGGCGGACGGCACTCGACGGTCGCCATCCGGGTCGACGCCGCCGACGCGCGATCCCTCTCGGGAACCGCCACCGTCGTCGCCGACGACGACACCGAGGCGTCCTGGACCGGACACGTGGTCTACCAACCGGCGCAGCCCGGTGACGGACGCGAGTCGGACCGGCTGGTCGTCGACGGCGTGTCGCAGTCGTGGTCGAGTGTCCGTGTCGGCGAGAGTTGGTGGGTGGCAGGGCCGTCGGGCACATGGATCCTCGAACTCGCGAAGCCCCTGCTCGACGAGGCCGCCGACGAACACGCCGGTGAGATCACCAGCCCGATGCCGGGCACCGTGGTCGCCGTGGCCTCCCGGACCGGCGACGACGTGTCCGCGGGCCAGTCGATCGTCGTCGTCGAGGCGATGAAGATGGAACACGCACTGACCGCCCCGGTCGACGGCACCGTGGACATCTCGGTGGCGGTGGGGGACAAGGTCGATGCGGGACAGATCCTCGCTGTCGTCGCCACCCCCGTAGCAACTGCCGATTCCCAGTAGAAGGATTCACATGGAACTCACCCAGGAGTACACCGACCTCATCGCAACGGTCCGCGACTTCGCGCAGACCGTGGTGGCGCCGGTGGCCGCGAAACACGATGCCGAGCACAGTTTTCCGTACGAGGTCGTCGCCCAGATGGGCAAGATGGGACTGTTCGGTCTCCCGTTCGAGGAAGAATACGGCGGTATGGGCGGCGACTACTTCGCCCTGTCGCTGGCGCTGGAGGAGCTCGGCAAGGTCGACCAGTCCGTCGCCATCACGCTCGAAGCCGGTGTGAGCCTGGGCGCCATGCCGATCTACCGCTTCGGTACCGAGGAGCAGAAGCAGCAGTATCTGCCCGAACTCACCGCCGGCACCGCACTCGCGGGATTCGGTCTCACCGAACCGGGTGCCGGGTCCGACGCCGGTGCCACCGCGACCACGGCTCGCGACGACGGCGACTCGTGGATCATCAACGGCGGCAAGCAGTTCATCACCAACTCCGGCACCGACATCACCTCGCTGGTGACCGTGACCGCGGTGACCGGTGTGAAGGACAACGGCAAGAAGGAGATCTCGACCATCATCGTGCCCACCGGGACACCGGGTTTCACCGCCGAGCCGGCCTACAACAAGGTCGGGTGGAACGCCTCGGACACGCATCCGCTGACCTTCACCGACGTACGCGTCCCCAAGGAGAACCTGCTGGGTGTGCGCGGACGGGGGTACGCCAACTTCCTGTCGATCCTCGACGAGGGGCGCATCGCGATCGCGGCCCTCGCGACCGGCGTAGCGCAGGGATGCGTCGACGAGAGCGTGAAGTACGCCAAGGAACGCCAGTCCTTCGGCAAGGCGATCGGCGAATACCAGTCGGTGTCCTTCGCCATCGCCCGGATGGAGGCCCGGGCCCATGTCGCCCGGACCGCGTACTACGACGCGGCGGCGAAGATGCTGGCGGGCAAGCCGTTCAAGAAGGAGGCCTCGATCGCGAAGATGATCGCCAGTGAGGCGGCGATGGACAACGCCCGGATGGCGACCCAGATCCACGGCGGCTACGGCTTCATGAACGACTATCCCGTCGCCCGGCATTACCGCGATTCGAAGATCCTCGAGATCGGCGAGGGCACCACCGAGGTGCAACTCATGCTGATCGCCCGCGAGCTGGGGTTCGCATGAGCGGCACGGCGGCGTCCGGATCGGACGCAAGCGGTGGCGCCGCGGGTCGTCGAATCGTGCAGCGGGGGCTGTGGTTCGAGGAGTTCGACGAGGGCACGATCTACGAGCACCGTCCCGGGCGCACCGTCACCGAGGCCGACAACGTGTTGTTCACGACGCTGACCATGAACACGCAGGCGCTCCATCTCGACGCCGCCTGGTCGGCGGAGCAGCCGGGTTTCGGCGGGCAGCGCCTGATCAATTCGATGTTCACCCTGTCGACGATCGTCGGCTTGTCGGTCTCGCAGCTCACCCAGGGCACCCTCGTGGCGAACCTGGGGTTCAGCGAGGTCGCGTTCCCGGCACCGCTGTTCGCGGGCGACACGCTCTACGCGGAGACCGAGTGCACCGGTAAACGCGAATCGCGGTCGCGCCCGGGCGAGGGCGTGGTGAACTTGACCCACATCGGACGCAACCAGCACGGCGAGGTCGTCGCCCGCGCCGCACGAGCAACGCTGGTGCGCAGGCAACGGACGGAGTGACGACGATGTTCTTCGAGGATCCACCCGGCGGCCCGGTCGCGGGTTCCGGACTGGCGGGGCAACTCACCAACGCGTGGTTGCCGCCCGGGCCGGCCCTGCTGTTCTGCCCGGCCGACCGTCCGGAGCGATACCAGAAGGCCCTCGACCGCGCCGACGTGGTCATCATCGACCTCGAGGACGCGGTGTCGCCGGCCAACCGCGCGGCAGCCCGGGAGGCACTCGTCGCCCATCCCGTGGACCCGGATCGCACCATCGTGCGGATCAACCCGGCCGGCACCGGCGACTACCGGCGCGATCTCGCGGCCGTGGCGGAGACGAACTACCGGGTGGTGATGCAGGCCAAGGCCGAGGACGTCGCCTCGATCCTGGACACCGCGTTCCAGACGATCGCGTTGATCGAGACGCCGCTCGGCGCGACCCGGGCCCGGGACATCGCGGCGACCTCCAACTGCATCGGACTGATGTGGGGGGCAGAGGATCTCGTCGCCGGCCTGGGCGGAACGTCGAGCCGGTTCGGTCCCGGCGAATCCCGCCCCGGCGAGTACCGGGACGTCGCGAGCTGGGTGCGCTCGATGGTCCGCATCGCGGCCGCCGCGCACGGCAAGTTCGCCGTCGATTCGGTGCACCTCGACATCGACGACGTCGACGGACTCGTGGCCGAGGTCCGCGATGCGGTGGCACTGGGTTACACCGCCACCGCATGTATCCACCCGTCTCAGGTCGATCACATCCGGGACGGTTACCGACCGTCCGACGAGGCGGTCGAATGGGCGCGCCGGATTCTCGACGGCGCCGCTGACCACGCGGGCGGGGTGTTCAGCCTCGACGGCCAGATGATCGACGGACCGGTTCTCCGCCAGGCCGAGGTCGTCCTCTCCCGCGTCAGCGATACGCGTCCCGATCCCGCCGGCGAGAACTGACCGAACATCCCCACCCCACCAGGGCAACACGCCCGACGACAGACCGGAGCAGAACATGAGCACCGAGGCTCACCCGAAGCCTGCACACACGCGCGGTGAGGAGACACCGGCCCTGCTCGCCGAGACCATCGGCGCCACTCTGGCCCGCACCGTCGAGACCTACGGCGACCGAACCGCCCTGATCGATGCCGCGGCGCGACGGGAATGGCGGTATTCCGAGTTCCACCGAGACGTGCGTGCCGTCGCGGCCGGTTTGCTGCGACTGGGTGTGTCGGTCGGCGACCGAGTCGGACTGTGGTCGCCCAACCGGTTCGAATGGGTTCTGACGCAGTACGCCGCCGCCGAGATCGGTGCGATCCTGGTCAATCTCAACCCCGCCTATCGCCAGAACGAGATCGAGTACGCGCTGCAGCAGTCCGGGACGAGCGTCGTGCTGGCCGCCGAGAGTTTCAAGGACTCGGCGTACGCCTCGATGCTCGAGCAGGCGCGCCCGCGGTGTCCGGAACTGCGCGAGGTCGTGCTCTTCGACTCCCCGGGGTGGGACGCACTGTGCGCCGACGCGACTGCCGACGAACTCGAACGTGTCGCCGAGATCGCCGCGTCGCTGTCGCCCGACGACGCGATCAACATCCAGTACACCTCGGGTACAACGGGATTCCCGAAGGGTGCGACACTGTCGCACCGAAACATCGGGAACAACGGGTATCTCGTCGGCGAACTGCTGAACTACACCGCCGACGACCGGATCTGTCTCCCCGTGCCCTTCTACCATTGCTTCGGCATGGTGATGGGCAATCTCGCGGCCACGAGTCACGGTGCGGCGATGGTCATCCCGGCGCCGGCATTCGACCCGCGCGCCACCCTCGACGCGGTTGCGGAGTACCGCTGCACCAGTCTCTACGGCGTACCCACCATGTTCATCGCCGAACTCGATCTGCTCGACGACGGGCTCGACATCGACCTGTCGAGCCTGCGTACCGGCATCATGGCGGGGTCGCCGTGCCCGGAGTACGTCATGCGGCAGGTGGTCGACCGCATGCACATGCGCGAGGTGTCGATCTGTTACGGCATGACCGAGACGTCGCCGGTGTCGACGCAGACGCGGGTCGACGATCCGCTGGAGTTGCGCGTCACCACCGTCGGCCGGGTCGGCCCGCACCTGGAGATCAAGATCGTCGACCCCGGCACCGGTGAGACCTCCGGACGCGGCGTGACGGGCGAATTGTGCACGCGCGGTTACTCGGTGATGACCGGATACTGGAACGAACCCGAGAAGACCACCGAGGCCATCGACGCCGACGGCTGGATGCACACCGGCGACCTCGCCGACATGGACGACAATGGATATGTCCGGATCACCGGGCGCATCAAGGACATGGTGATCCGCGGCGGGGAGAACATCTACCCGCGCGAGATCGAGGAGTTCCTCTACACCCATCCCGACATCCTCGACGCCCAGGTCATCGGCGTGCCCGACGAGAAGTACGGCGAAGAGCTGATGGCGTGGGTGCGCCTGCGCGACACCGCAACCGAATTCACCGCGGACGACCTGCGGGAGTTCGCCACCGGCAAGATCGCGCGACACAAGATCCCGCGGTATGTCCATGTGGTCGAGGAGTTCCCGATGACCGTCACCGGAAAGGTCCGCAAGGTGGCGATGCGGGACGAGGCGGTTTCGATTCTCGAGCAGCTGCGATGATGACCACCAGTGAGGCGGTGCGGACCGCGGGCACTCAGATGAATCGCTTCGGGCGTTTCGTGCACGAGCGATTCGGGGTCGACACAAGCGAGTACGACACCCAATGGTCGTGGTCGGTGCGGCAACCGGCACAGTTCTGGCGTGCGGTCTGGGAATTCTTCGACCTCGACGCCCTCGCCGCGGAACCCCTCGATCCCGGGGACGAGGCGGTACTCGCCGACGACCGGATGCCCGGGGCCGTCTGGTTTCCGGACGTCCGCCTGAACTACGTCGATCAGATCCTGCGGCACGCCACTCTGCCCGGTGCCGCGATCGTCGGGATCGACGAGGCGGGGGAGCGTTCGGAGATCGCCTGGTCGGAGTTGCCGTCGCAGGTCGCCGGCCTGGCGTCGACACTCCGTGCGCACGGGGTGGGTCCCGGCGATGTGGTCGCCGCGTACCTGCCCGACATCCCCGAAGCCGTCATCGCCTTCCTCGCCACCGCGTCTCTCGGCGCGGTCTGGTCGGGATGCGGTCAGGACTATGCGCCGCAGGGCGCGGCCGGTCGCCTCGGTCAGCTCGCGCCGAAGGTGCTGTTCACCGCGGCCGGCTATCGCTACAACGGCAAGGTGGTCGACAAGCGCTCCGACAGTGCGGAGCTGGCGGGCCTCTTGCCGAACCTCGTCGCGCACATCACGATCGGAGCCATCGATCCGGGGTCGTCGACCGTCGACTACGCGCAGGCATGCAGCGGCGACCCCGGCGACTTCCGGCCGCTACAGGTGCCCTTCGACCATCCGTTGTGGGTGCTCTTCAGTTCCGGCACCACCGGACGGCCCAAGGGGATCGTCCACGGGCACGGCGGAGTTCTCCTCGAGCATCTGAAAGCCGGTGCCCTGCACGGTGATCTGTCTGCGGACGATGTGTTCTTCTGGCAGACGGCGCTCAGCTGGATGATGTGGAACTATCAGGTCGCCGGACTTCTCTGTGGTTCGCGGATCATCTGCTACAGCGGCTCGCCCCTGTACCCCGACGCCGACCGACTCTGGCAGATCGTCGACGACGAGCGGGTCACCTACTTCGGCACGAGTCCAGGTCAGTTGCAGGCGTCACGAAAGGCGGGACTGGAGCCCGGGCGTCGGCACGATCTGAGCCGGCTGCGGACGCTCGGGAGCACCGGATCATCCCTCGCGGCAGATCTTTTCACCTGGGTCGACGACCACGTCCGGCCCGGCCTGCCCATCTCGTCGATCAGTGGCGGCACCGACATCGTCTCCGCGTTCGCCGGTGGCTCGACCGGCGAGCCGGTGGTGCCCGGTGAACTGTCGGTCCGTTACCTCGGTGTGGCGCTGGAGAGTTGGTCGCCCGCAGCCCGCCCGCTGGTGGGGGAGGTGGGCGAACTCGTCGTCACCGCCCCGATGCCGTCGATGCCGGTGAGCTTCTGGGACGATCCCGACGGTGCGCGATACCGCGCCGCGTACTTCGCCCACGAATGGGAGGGCGGGGCGTCGAAGCCGGTCTGGCGGCACGGCGACTGGGTGACCGTGACCGAACGCGGGTCGCTCGTGATCCACGGTCGTAGCGACGCGACGTTGAACCGTCACGGGATCCGGATGGGATCGGCCGACATCTACGAGGTCGTCGAAGCGCTCGACGAGATCGCGGAGGCGTTCGTGCTCGGTGTCGACGGACCGGGCGGCGCCTACTGGATGCCGCTGTTCGTCACCCTCGTCCCCGGCGCAACGCTCGACGATGACCTGATCGGCCGGATCGCGGCCTCGGTCCGCGACCGGCTCTCCAAACGCCATGTGCCCGACGAGGTCATCGAGGCCCCCGGAATCCCGCACACCCGGACGGGAAAGAAACTCGAGGTTCCGGTCACCGCGATTCTGGCCGGCCGATCCGAGGTCAACATCGACCCCAAGGCGGTCGACGACTATGCGCTGATCGACTGGTACGCCGAGCAGGGGCGCGCACACCGCTGGTGAGCACGGCCCATGGCCCGATGAAGGGGCCGCGTTGTGCAAGGGTCATGGGACCCGGCGGGCATGTGTACTAGCGTGGGGAACAGTTCTGCGCTCGTGGGGGGCGACGGCCGGACGCCGTCACCTCGACGCGACCCGCTGATCCAGACCGACCGACCCGACCCGACCAGGAGATCGCGATGACCTACCCACCCGGCGGCTACGGGCAACAGCAGCCCGAGTCCGGACAGTCCTACGGCCAGTACGGCAATCAATCCGGCTACCCGCAATCCGGCGCCCACAACACGGGTCCGCAGGCGAGCCCCGCGCCCGGCTCCGACCAGTACGGCCAGGCGCAGCAATACGGGGGCCAGCAGGGCTACGGCCAGCAGTACGGGCAGGCCGGCCAGTCCTACGGGCAGGGACAGCCCGGTTACGGACAGAGCCCTGCGCAGGGCTATGGCGACCAGGGTTACGGCCAGCAGGGCTACGGCCAACCCGGGTACGGCCAGCAGGGCCAGCAGGGCTACGGCCAGTACGGGTACTCCCAGCCGCCGGTCAAGCAGCCGAGCCAGGGACTCCCGGCCATCACCCCGGTGCTCCTCGCGGCCGCCATCGGCGCCTTCGGCCTCATCGTGCTCTTCAGCGGATTCCTGTCCGCGGCCGAGACCTATGACTTCGCGCTCAAGTTGTTCCAGACGCAGTACAACGCCCCGTACACGCTCATCAGCGTTGCCGGAATCCTCGCGCTCATCTCGCTGATCCCGGGCATCAAGGTGCCGGCGGCTCCGATCGTGGCGTCACTGGCGATCACCTCGTTCTTGATCACCTTGTTCCAGTTCCTCAACATCGACGACAACGGTGCCGGGGCGATCGTCCTGCTGATCTTCACCCTGTTGTCCGCGGTCCTCGCCGTCGTGTGGTTGCTCACCGATGCCGGCGTCATCAAGGTGGCGCCCGCGGTGGGCGATGCCACCGCAGCCGTGACCCCCGGCTCGTCCGCCGCGACGCAGTCCGACACCGGTGCGCATCAGCAGACGGGCGGATACGGCGACGCGCAGACCACTGCCTACGGCACCGGGAGCGCGCAGGCGCAATACGGCCAGCAGGCATCGGCCAACTATGACCCGTCGGCCTACTCGCAGTCGTCGAGTGCGTCGACGACCGGTCAGAGCGGATACTCCGCCGGAACGGGGGAGTCGTCGGCGTCGGCCGCCGGTGCGGCCTCCGGACACGGCGAATCGGGCTACGGCGACTACCGCCCCGGCCAGTACGGGGCCGGCGCCTCGGGTGCATCCCCTTCCGCACCCGGCGCCTCCGCGAGCCCCGCGGGCACCGACACCCCGGCCGGAGACCACTCCACCACGGTCTTCCAGAAGCCGGAGCCGCCCACCGGAAGCGGCAACTGACCCTCGCACTCGGTGCCCCGTCGACCATCGGTCGGCGGGGCACTGTGTTTCGCCGTCGGCCGAGCCGGCCCCGCCGGTCGGGCCGGTGCGAAGCCGCTCGGTGAGCTGCCTCCCTTTCGCGGCTCACTCGGCGCGTCTACGACGGCGTCGGCCGGGACCGTGTCAGGCTCATGACGATGCCTTCCCTCAAGCCGGACCCGACCACGGACAATCTGGCGTCGCAGCTTCGTAACCTGCGGCGATCGCGTCGTGCGCAGCGCACGGCGGCCGAGGGTTCGGCCCGCCAGCTCGCGGTGGTGGCGTTCACCGTTCCCGCGATCGCGCTGGTGACCCTGATCGTCGTCATGCTTGCGGTGCTGCTCTTGGCCGGCAGCGGCCTGACCGGACTCCCGAGCGCGATCGCCTCGGGCTGGTTGGCCATCCACCAGGTGCCGGTGACGATCAGCGGGGTCACCGTCGGCGTGCTGCCGCTGTTGCCGACACTGATCGTCGCCGCCGGTACAGCCCGGCTGACGGCTCGGGCCGTCTCGATCGGCACGAACTCGGCCGAACGCGATCGGCACGATCTGTTCGACCTGGGGGCCGTCGTCTTCTCGGCGGTGATCGGCCCGGTGCTGATCACCGCGATGTCGTTGGCCGTCGTGATGGACGGTGGATCGGTCCTGCCGATCCAGACGCCCAGCGCGCTCGTCGCGTTCCTGTACACGCTGGGCGTGCATGGTGGCGCCGCCCTGGCCGGGATCGTGTGGAGTCGACGCCGGGACTTCGCGGTCCGTGGGCGCGTCTCCCACGCCGATCGTCGAGGCTTCCGATACGGACTGGTCGCGGCACTGATGCTGCTCGTCGCCGGCGCCGTACTCGTGTGCCTGCGCATGCTGATGCGGCACGGGCAGATCGGTGAGCTGATCGAGACCGGTTACGACTTCGACGGATTCCTGGGACTCTGCCTGCTCTCGGTGCTGTATCTCCCGAACGTGATGGTCGCCGCGATGGCGGTGCTCGTCGGTTCCGACGTGCAGCTCGGCGCGATGACGGTCGATCTGTTCACGGTTCGCGGTGGCGCCGTGCCGCCGGTCCCGGTGCTCGCGGTCCTGCCCGACGGGCCGGGCGCCGGAGCCTGGGGATTCGTCGGTCTGCTCGTGCCGGCCGGCGTCGCGGGCTTCGTCGGCTGGCGATGCCGAGACCTCGATCCCATGGCTCATGTGCGTTCGGTGGGAGTCGCCGCGGCGGTGGGGGCCTCGGCGGTCGCCGTCCTGACCGTCGCGGCGGGCGGCACGCTCGGGGAGTTCGGCGACGTCGCCGTCACCGTGTCGGCGGCCGGGGTCTTCACGCTGGGCTGGATCGCGGTCGTCGGCCTGCTGATCGTGCTGGTGTACGCCTTCCTGCCGTCGACCCGCGCAGCCCGCCTCGCCGTCGGCGACGAGTACTTCGACGACCCGCTCGATCCCGGTTACGAGGACGAGTACGTCATCGTCACCGATCTGGACGAGGACGATGAGTACGCGGAGTACTCCGAGTTCGACGACGGTGACTACGAGGATGCCGATCACGACGGTTACGAGTACGACGACGAGGTTGTCGACGACGAGCCTCGCGACGACGAACCTCTCGACGACGCCGATGCACGCGACGACGGTTCCGTGGTCGCCGACTCTCCGTCCGGTTCCGAACCGGCGGCGAACCGCGTGTACGACGACGATCTCGATGAGACCGATCTCGCCGACGATGCGGACTACGACCTCTATCCCGGCTCGCACGGCACGTCCCGGCAACGCTGAGGCGAACCCCGCCGGCAGGGCGCCCGGTGCGCGGCCGGCCCGACGGCGTCGCACCCGGCTCGGGTGGCGCAACGTGCGGCGATTAGTCTCGACGACGTGACATCCCCGACGGCACCCGGCCGCACCCCGCTGGTGGTGATGGCGTCGGGCACCGGTTCGCTGTTGGAGTCGCTGATCGCGCGCGGTGGCGCCGAGGATTCCCCGTTTCGGGTTGCGGCGATCGTCGTCGACCGTGTGTGCCGCGCGCAAGAGGTCGCGCAGCGCAACGAGATCCCGCTCATCACCTGCCGTGTCGCCGACCACGCCGACCGCGCGACGTGGGATCGTGCGCTGACCGAGCAGGTCGCCGCGATCGGACCGGAGTGGGTGGTGACCGCCGGGTTCATGAAGATCCTCGGCCCGGCCTTTCTCGGACGGTTCGGTGGACGTGTCGTCAACAGTCACCCGGCGCTGCTGCCCGCCTTCCCGGGCGCCCACGGTGTCGCCGAGGCACTCGACTACGGCGTCAAGGTCACCGGCGCGACGGTCCACCTGGTCGACGAGGGCGTGGACACCGGTCCGATCCTCGCCCAGCAGGTGGTCACCGTCGATGACGACGACACCGCCGACACCCTGCACGAGCGAATCAAGACGGTCGAGCGCGTGTTGCTCGCCGACGTGGTGGCCGCACTGGTCACCAGAGGAGTAGTCATCGATGGACGAAAGGCCCGCATCCCGTGAACGCACACAGCCCTGACAGTTCTCGTCGACCGATTCGGCGCGCGCTGGTGAGTGTCTACGACAAGAGCGGTCTCACCGATCTCGCGACGGCGCTCCATGCGGCCGGGGTGGAGATCGTGTCCACCGGATCGACCGCGAAGACCATCGCAGGCGCGGGTGTCCCGGTCGTCGAGGTGTCGACGCTGACCGGCTTCCCCGAATGTCTCGACGGGCGCGTCAAGACCTTGCACCCGAAGGTTCACGCAGGCATCCTCGCCGACACCCGAAAGTCCGATCATGTCGCGCAGCTCGACGAGTTGGGCGTCGCCGCATTCGATCTCGTCGTCGTCAACCTGTACCCGTTCACCGCGACGGTGGCCTCGGGCGCGACGCCGGACGAATGCATCGAGCAGATCGACATCGGCGGTCCGTCGATGGTGCGCGGCGCCGCCAAGAACCATCCGTCGGTCGCCGTCGTGGTCGATCCCGAGGACTATGCACGGGTGGCCGAGGCCGTTGCCGCGGAGGGCTTCTCCCTCGCCGACCGGAAGAAGCTCGCGGCAAAGGCGTTCCGGCACACCGCCGACTACGACGTCGCTGTGGCGTCGTGGATGTCGAGCGTCGTTGCGCCCGAGGACGACTCGCAGTTCCCGGCGTGGGCCGGGGCGACCTGGACCCGCTCCGCGGTGCTGCGCTACGGCGAGAACCCGCACCAGGCGGCCGCGCTGTATGTCGGAAACGCCGGCGCCGGCGGGGTCGCGACCGCCGAGCAACTCCACGGCAAGGAGATGAGCTACAACAACTACACCGACGCCGACGCCGCCTGGCGCGCCGCGTACGACTTCGATGCCCCGGCGGTCGCGATCATCAAACATGCGAACCCGTGCGGGATCGCCATCGGTGCCGACATCGCAGAGGCGCATCGGAAGGCGCATGCCTGCGATCCGATCAGCGCCTACGGCGGTGTCATCGCCGCGAATCGCGAGATCACCGTGGAGATGGCCGAGCAGGTCGCCGAGATCTTCACCGAGGTCATCGTCGCGCCCGGTTTCGCCGACGGCGCGCTCTCGGTCCTGACCCGGAAGAAGAACATCCGAGTCCTGGTGGCCACCCCGCCGGCGGCGACCGGGATCGAGACCAAGCCGGTGTCGGGCGGATTGCTGATGCAGCAGCGCGACGTCCTCGACGCCGACGGTGACAATCCGGCCAACTGGAACCTCGTGGCCGGACCGCCGGCCGACAACCAGACTCTCGCCGACCTCGAATTCGCCTGGCGGGCATGTCGTTCGGTCAAGTCCAATGCCATTCTGCTCGCCTCCGACGGTGCGTCGGTCGGGGTGGGCATGGGGCAGGTCAACCGCGTCGACTCCGCGCATCTCGCCGTGCAGCGCGCGGGTGACCGAGCGGCAGGCAGCGTCGGGGCGTCGGATGCGTTCTTCCCCTTCCCGGACGGACTGCAGGTACTGCTGTCGGCCGGGGTGAAAGCCGTTGCCCAGCCCGGTGGATCGATTCGCGACAACGAGGTGATCGAGGCGGCCGACGAGGCGGGCGTGACGCTCTACCTCACCGGGGCGCGCCATTTCGCTCACTGAGCTCGCTCTACTGGTCGTCGCCGGGTTCGGCGCAGGCCTGATCGGCTACATCACCGGGCTGGCCTCGATCGTCAGCTATCCCGCGCTGCTCGCCGTCGGGCTCAGTCCGATCGCCGCCAACGTCACGAACACGGTCGCGCTGGTCGCCGTCGGGGTGGGGAGCACCGCACAGTCGGGACGCTCCCTCCTCGACGGTGACCGGCGGCGTCTGATCATCGGCGCAGTAGCCTCGCTGATCGGTGGCACGGTCGGTGCGGTGCTGCTGCTCTCGACGCCGGCCGAGGCGTTCGAGGCCGTTGTGCCGTTCCTCGTGGCGATTGCCGCGGTCGCGCTACTCGTACAACCCGTCCTGCGACGTTGGGCGACCTCACACGTCGAACGCCCCTGGGTGTTCATCCTGGGATTGACGCTGATCTCGGTGTACGGCGGATACTTCGGCGCGGGGGCCGGGATCATGATCCTCGCGCTGATGCTCGTGGTGACCAGCGAACCACTGTGGCGCGCAGCATTGTCCAAATCGCTGTTCCTCGGCATCGCCAACACGGTCGCCGCCGTCGGATTCATGATCTGGGGACCCGTCGAGTGGTGGGCGGCGCTCGCCATGGCCGTCGGCTGCCTGGCCGGTGGATGGTGTGGTCCGCCCGTGGTGAAACGCCTACCGCCCGGACCACTTCGGATCGTGGTCGGAGTCTGCGGACTCGGCCTCGCGGGGTGGTTGGCGTTCAGCTGAGGCGTCGGCCTGGGGGACGACCGCAGCCGACAACCGCTGCCCCGCTGCTGCCTGATGCGGGAGAACCGCGGACTCGCCGGCACCCGCTGATGCTCCTGGTGGCGAGGACGGAGTAGCGACGAGAATTCGCAGTGCGGCCCGTTCCCGGCCGACGATTCGACCGGGAACGGAGCCGACTGTTGTGTCACTGTGCAGTTGTCAAAGGACGGATGCGGTCCCGAGCAAGCATCGGGTGCGGAAGGTGCTGCGCGAGGGTTCTGGTCGATTGGGAGTGTCAGGCGGCGTTGTCGAGTCGCATGGTGCGTCGGTTGTAGGCGTGGAGTGGTCGGCGTTGTGGGTCGATCGAGGCGGGTGGGATGAGCCAGGGATGGCGGTCGTAGCCGATGACGATGTCCCACCCGTGGTGGTGGACTTGGGTGTGGCAGCGTTGGCAGAGCAGGCAGCCGTTGTCGAGGTCGGTGGGTCCGCCGTCGGCCCAGTGCTCGATGTGATGCACCTGGGTGTGTGACGGTGGTGCACCGCATTTGATGCAGCACTGGTCTCGCACGATCATCGCTCGTCGTAGGTGTGGTGGGAACAGGCGGTGGGTGTGTCCCATCTGCAGGGGTACGCCTTCAGTATCGAGGACGATTTCGGTCAGCGACCCGTCGCACGACAGCTGTTTCGCTGTTGCATGGCTGACGGATCCGGTCCAGGGCAGGGTGGCTGGGTCGGCGCCGGTGGCGGGGATTGTGAGCATGAGTTGTGTCCGTGGGGAACCAACGGTGTCGAGGGTGGCTCCGAGTGCTGCTTGGTCGAGGATCAGCTCGAAGGCGTCGGCGCGGCGTTGTTCCGCGGTGCGTCGATCCTGGGCGCCGTCGGGTTCGGGGCGTGGGCAGGATCGTTCGTCGATCATGGCCAGGAACTTCTCGCCGACGACTTGTGTGAGGTCGGCGCGGATGTCGATGCGTCCGTCGTCGGTGGTGTGGGCGCTGACCGAGTTCAAGGATGAGTCGTCGGCGGTGGGGATGCCGGTGTCGTCGGCGTCGGTGAGGGTGTTGCCGATGGTGCGGGCGTGTTGGAGGACTTGTGTCGGCGTTGCCCCGGAGAGTGCTTGGCCGAGGAGCTCGATTTCGTGCGCCGTCTTGTCTTCGTCGGAAAGAGGTGCCGAGCACCGCTTTTCAATGTGGTTCACTCCGCGGATGATGGCGTCGACGATTTCGGCGGTGAGTCGTCCGTCGGCGGCGTGACGAGCAAGCGTGGGGAGGGTGGGTAGGGCGTCGACGCTGCGCATGACGCGGTGGGCCGAGCTCGGTGCGTGCCCTGATTCGATCAGCATCTTCTTGGTGGTGCTGCCGACCTTTTGTGCGACGCCGAGTTCGTCGAGTTGTGCTGTGTGGGTGACGATCTGGTGGTCGGCGATATTGCGTATGAGTCGAAGTGTGTTCAGTGCGTCGAATGTTGCTGCGCCGGTGGGGTCGTCGGTGGGCGGGGTGGTCTCGATGAGGTGGTCGAGGAGAGTGGCGAGCTCTGGCATGTCTCCACTGTACGGGAACATGCTTTCGATTTCGAGGAAATTCCACAACCGATATTCGCGAAATCATCTACTGTGCACCATATTTCGTCGACTGTGCGTCGTTTCCCGTTGACTATGCGTGGATCGTTCACATGGGTGAACTTCTGTCCCATCCGTCTCGGATTTGGCTCGCTGTCGAACAATTGAGTCCGAGATCTTTGGGCTGAACCCCGTTGCGAACCCTTCGAGGCTCGTCGCTTGCGCTCCTCGCACCTCAGGGGGCGGGGGAGGGCTCGTCGCTTGCGCTCCTCGCACCTCAGGGGGCGGGGGAGGGCTCGTCGCTTGCGTTCCTCGGGGCGCGGAGGTGTCTTGTCGCGCACCTCGGTCGCGAAGGGGGTTTGTCGTTTCGCGCGGCTGAGCGTTTGTGAGACCCTGACCGTTCGGGGGGGGTGAATTGATGACGAACACCGAGACAGCTCGGCCGGGCGGAGGCGACGCCCGCGGTGAGACGCGGTTGAGACTCTTCGGTTTCGAGTACGACGGGTCCGGTTACTGCGCGGAGGTCCTCGACTATTCCGGATGCGATGTGACCACGGTGATCTCGGACGCCGATTACTTCTTCACCGATCAAGGGAAGTTGTGGTCGCTGGCTGTCGTCGAAAATCCGTCCGGTGGTGAGCGTCTGGAGTGGCTGTCGGGATACGACTATCGGCAGCCGGCTCGAACACAGGCCGCGCGGAGAAGACGATCCGATATGCAGATGCGATACCTCGCCTCCCGCGCCGCAGGGTCGCGACCGGTGGTGCTCCCCGACGGACTCCGGCTCATCCGCATGTTCCCCGAGTGGGGCGCGGGGCCGCTCTGGGAGAGCTTCACGGAGAACTATCCCGCCGACCCGTCGCGCTTGGGCCTCGACCCCGAGCTGGCAGCGGCGCTGACCCAGTGGAACGGCGCGTGGAACGCCCGACCACACGACGCCGACCTCGACGTCGAACCGGCGTGGTCGGCCGCCGGACTGGCACTGCATGCTCGCGTCCAGTCCGCGCTGACCGGCGTTGCCGAGGTGGCCGCGCAGTTCGTGTTCTAGGCGATTCACACGGACGCGACCAGAGAAACCCCACGCCACAAGCACATCGCGCCGGATTTGTATGCATCCGGCGATAGTTTTCCTCTCGACGACGAAAACTCTGTTCGTGGGGGTTTGCGATGTCTAGACATGCACGGTGACCTTGTTTGTGGACATCACCCCGGAAGAAGCGGGTGGTGGGGCGGAGCGCACGTCGCCCGGTGGTTCTTCGCGCGTGCGATCACTGTTGACCCGGGTGGGACTCCCGCTGCTGTCGGTGGTGGTGTTCGCTGCGGTGTGGCAGCTCGTCGCCGTGAGCGGGATCTGGAGCGAGACCTTCGTGCCGCGTCTCGGCACGGTGTGGCAGGCCTTCGTCGACATGTCCACCACGCACGACGGCGTCCGCGGTTACGCCGACTACTACTGGTGGGAACACCTGTACATGACCCTGCGCCGGGTCTTCGCCGGCGTGGCCATCGGTGTGATCCTCGGAGTCCTGCTCGGACTGGCGATGGGAACGGTGGTGTCGCTCCGGCGACTGCTCGAACCGTGGCTGACGTTCCTGCGCGCACTGCCGCCGCTGGCCTACTTCTTCCTGCTGGTCATCTGGCTCGGCATCGACGAGGCTCCCAAGATCACGCTGCTGGCCCTGGCCGCGCTGCCGCCTGCCGCGGTGGCGACCACCGCCGCGGTCAGTGCCGCGCCGGTGGGTCTCATCGAGGCTGCCCGCGCGCTCGGTGCGTCGCGGTCCGAGGTGATCCGCGACGTCGTCGTGCCGTCGGCGCTGCCCGAGACCTTCACCGGTGTAAGGCTTTCGGTCGGCATCGCCTACTCCTCGGTGGTCGCGGCCGAGTTGTTCAACGGCATTCCCGGAATCGGTGGCGTGGTCAAGGACGCCAGCAACTACAACAACACACCCGTCGTACTGGTCGGCATCATCGCCATCGGTCTGTCCGGACTGATCATCGACGGGCTCCTTCGAACAATCGAGCACCGAGTGGTGCCGTGGCGCGGAAAGGTCTGAGGGACATGAGAATCACACGCAGGGGGACCGGCTCGAGCCGGCTCGGGCGATCGAACGGACTGCGTTCGCGGTTCGGTGCGGTGCTCGGGGTGATCGCCGCGATGACGCTGATACTCGCCGGGTGCTCGGTCGACAACTCCGGCGACGACAGCAAGCCGACGATCCGGCTCGCCTACCAGTCCTTCCCGAGCGGCGACCTCATCGTCAAGAACAACGGCTGGCTCGAAGAGGCCCTGCCGGACTACAACATCAAGTGGACCAAGTTCGACTCCGGTGCCGACATCAACACCGCATTCGTCGCCAAAGAGGTCGACTTCGCCGCCATCGGCTCCAGTCCGGTGGCCCGCGGACTGTCCGCGCCCTTGAACATCCCGTACCAGGTGGCCTTCGTCCTCGATGTCGCGGGCGACAACGAGGCGCTCGTCGCGCGCAACGGAACCGGGATCAACACCGTCGCCGACCTCAAGGGCAAGCGGGTGGCCACGGCATTCGCCTCCACCGCCCACTACAGCCTGCTCGCCGCGCTCGACCAGGCCGGCGTGAACCCGAAAGACGTGGACCTGATCGACCTGCAACCGCAGGCCTCGCTGGCCGCCTGGCAACGCGGCGACATCGACGCGGTCTACACCTGGCTGCCCACCCTCGACGAATTGCGCCAGGACGGAAAGACTCTCATCGCCAGTCGACAGTTGGCCACCGCCGGCAAGCCCACGCTCGACCTCGGGGTGGTCTCCAGTGACTTCGCCGCGGCGAACCCCGACGTCGTGAACACCTGGCGTCAGGTCCAGGCCCGGGCGCTGACCCTCATCAAGGACGACCCGCAGGCCGCGGCCGACGCCATCGCCGCGCAACTGGGTACGACCCCGGAGGATGCGGCCAACCAGCTGAAGCAGGGCACCTACCTCACCGTCGCGGAGCTCACGAGTCCGACGTGGCTGGGCACGCAGGGCAACCCGGGCAATCTGCCCGAGAATCTGCACAGCGCAGCGGTGTTCCTCGCCGAGCAGCAGCAGATCCCCGCGGCCCCGCCGATCGAGACCTTCCGAGATGCCATCTACACAGAGGGATTGCCGGGTGTCCTCGAGCAGCAGTAGCCAGACCGTCGACACCGGACGCTCCGCGGGTGAGCGCGGCGCGATCCGCCTGCACAACGTGTCCCAGCGGTATGGGACGGGTGCGGACGCGGTGACCGCGGTCGGCCCGGTCGATCTCGACGTCCCGCCGGGGGAGTTCCTGGTGCTGGTGGGTGCATCCGGATGCGGCAAGTCCACCCTCCTGCGGCTGATCGCCGGGTTCGAGCCCGCGACGTCGGGTGAGGTGGTGGTCTCGGGCGCTGCCCCGGTGCCCGGGGTGTCCTCGGGTGTCGTGTTCCAGCAACCGCGTCTGTTCCCGTGGAAGACCGTGGGCGGCAACGTCGATCTCGCACTCAAGTATGCGAAGGTCCCGAAATCCGAACGGGCGGCGCGCCGGGACGAACTCCTCGAACGGGTCGGATTGGACGACACCGCCCACCGGCGCATCTGGGAGATCTCCGGCGGTCAGCAGCAGCGCGTCGCGATCGCCCGCGCGCTGGCGGCCGAGACCTCCCTGCTCCTGCTCGATGAGCCGTTCGCGGCGCTGGACGCACTGACGCGAGAACGGTTGCAGGAGGATGTGCGTGCGGTGAGTTCCGACAACGGACGCACCAACGTCTTCGTCACGCACAGCGCCGACGAGGCGGCCTTCCTGGGCAGCAGGATCGTCGTGCTCACCAAGCGTCCCGGACGTGTCGCGCTCGATCTCACCTCGCCGTTGCCGCGCACCGGCGTCGAACCCGAGGAGCTGCGGGGTTCGCCGGAGTACGCCGCGTTGCGCGCCGAGATCGGAGCCGCCGTGAAGGAAGCCGCAGTGGCCTGAGGCCCGCCCTTTTCCTCACCGTGGGCTCAACCCTGTCCGGCGGCGCGGCGGACGGATAGACAGTACGGGTGTCCACCACCACCGTTCCGCGCGCCACGAGGCCCGGTCGCTCATCGAGCGCTCCGGGGTCACATGGGGGTCCGGTCGGCGGTGGGAAGTGCACTCTCCACTCGATTAACTGGGCGGACGGCTCCCACCACGGTTCGCCGCCGGCGCACCCCGCTCCCACCCTCGCCTTCCTCGACCCGGAGAACGATCCTCATGACCACCACCGCACACCCCGTCGCCACCGCTTCCCGTACTGACGCCGGAACCATCTCCAGCGGAGTCGAATTCGACATCGACGAGTTCGGGCCGAGTTTCGGCGCCGAGATCCGCGGCGTCGACGTCGCATCCGCTTCCGATGCGCAGGTCGCCGCGCTTCGGCAGGCGCTGATCGACTACAAGGTCATCGTCCTGCGCGATCAGGATCTCGACGACGCGGCGCACATCCGATTCGGAAATCGATTGGGCGACCTCACCTTCGGGCACCCGGTGTGGAACAGCGGCGACGTCCCCAATGAGGTCTACTCGCTCGACAGCGCCGACAACGGATTCGCCGACGTCTGGCACACGGACGTCACCTTCATGCCGCGTCCGCCGATGGGCTCGATCCTCCGCCCAGTGGTGTTGCCGCGCAACGGTGGTGACACCAATTGGGCGGACGCCGAGCTCGCGTACCGGTCGCTGTCGGAGCCGATCCGCCGGATGATCGACGGACTCAGGGCCGTGCACGACGGCAACCGCGAGTTCGGTTACTACCTCAAGCAGCGACGCAACGGCCGCGGTAACACGTGGGACGGCGAAGAGGTCACCGAGCTGGTGCCGGTCACCCACCCGGTGGTGCGCATCCACCCCGAGACCGGACGGAAGTCGTTGTTCGTCAATCCCGGCTTCACCTCGCACATCGACGGTGTCTCCGAGGCGGAGAGCCGCGGCATCCTCGACCTGCTCTACGCGCATCTCACCAAGCCCGAGCACATCGTCCGTCACCGCTGGCGTCTGGGCGACCTCGTGCTGTGGGACAACCGGAACACGCTGCACTACGCGAACCGCGACTACGGCGATGCCCGCAGGGTGATGCATCGGATCACCCTGCGTGGCGAGGCGCCCATCGGGCCCGCCTGACCGCACCCACCCTCGACAACTCCCACCCTCGGCCCACCGGCCGGTGGTGGGAGTTGTCGTTTGCGGGGCCCGGGGTTCTCTCCAAGCCGCCCCGGCGGTTATTCAACCAAGGGGTTGACAACGTCCCCGAAGGGGCGCACGATCGTATTCAACCAAACGGTTGAGGAGTTCGAATGGCAGACGAGTTGTCCAAGGTGTTCGCCGCACTCGCGGACCCCACCCGGCGTGACATGGTCGCGCGGCTGGCGGTCTCGGATGCGACGGTCAGCCAGCTCGCCGAGCCGTACGACGTCAGCATCCAGGCCGTCTCCAAGCATCTGAAGGTGCTCGAGGACGCCGGCATGGTGACCCGCACCCGGGAGGCCCAAACCCGTCCGGTCCATCTGGAAGCCGAGGTGTTCGACCTCATGACCAAGTGGATCGAGCGGTATCGGAAGCGGGCGGAGGAGCGCTACCAGCGTCTCGACGCGCTGCTCGCCGAGATGAACGACGGCCCCGAGGCCGACAATCCGACAGCGCCGGACCTCGAGGTCGAACAACCACTCCACAAGGAAGGAAAGGCGTCATGACCGCAACCCAGACCCGCTATCCCGAGGCCGCCATCGAAGCCGATCAGGAGGTGCCGCTGATCCGGATCACCCGCGACTTCCGCGGGACGCCCGCGCAGCTGATGAAGGCCCACACCGATCCCGAATTGTTCGTCCGGTGGGTAGGGCCGGAGGCGATCAGCAGCCGGATCGTCGAGTGGGACGTCCGTGACGGCGGCAGCTGGAGTTATGTCTCCACCCACGAGGGACAGGAGTTCGGATTCCGCGGCTGCTTCCACACCGTCGGCGAGGACAAGATCGTCCAGACGTTCACGTTCCTCGGCATGCCCGACGCGGTGTCGCTGGAGACCCTGTGGTTCGAGGACCTCGGTGACGGCACGACGCGACTCCACGCCCAATCCCTCTGCGACAGTTTCGAAGCCCGCGACGGCTGGCTCGCCTCCGGCATGGAAGTCGGCGTCAACGAGGGCTACGCCGCCCTCGACCGCATGCTGTCCGACGGCACGGTCTGAGTCCCCGGACATGACCATCGCAGACTTGGACGCCGCTGCGAGCCACCGTGACGTCGCCGCCGGTTTTGCGGACGTCGTCGCCGGCGTCACCGACTGGAACGCCCCGACGCCGGTCGACGGATGGGTGGCGCGCGACGTCGTCGCCCACCTCGTCGACTGGTTCACCGGGTTCCTCGCCGCCGGCGGCGTCGAGCTCCCGGCCGGCCCGACCGTCGCCGACGACCCGGCCGGGGCGTGGTCGGCGCATGCGTCGGGGGTTCAGGCCCTTCTCGACGGACCGTCGGCCGAGGACACATTCACCCACCCGATGGCAGGCGAACACCGCCTCGCCGACGCGGTCGACCAGTTCTACACCGCCGACGTGTTCATGCACACCTGGGATCTCGCGCGATCGCAGGGACTGACACCCGACCTCGACGCGGCATTCGCGCGACGCCTCCTCGACGGCATGGCGTCCATCGACGAGATGTTGCGCAGCTCGGGCCAGTACGGCCCGAAGGTCGAGGTGCCCGACGATGCCGACGTGGTGAGCCGGCTGATGGGCTTCATCGGACGCGACCCGGCCTGGACGCCCGCTCCTGCCGGGTAGGCGACCGCAACGGCGCAGACGCAGATCCCAACTCGGAGTAGCGTGGATCAGGTGCCAGAGGACAACGTCACCACCCATGGTTCTCAATCGACCGAAACCCGCCACCCGTCGCCCCGGACCCTCGGCGAACTCCGTGCCAGCGGCCACGTGCAGCGCAGCATCCGCGACGAGATCCGCAACAACCTGTTGTCGGCGCTCCGCGCGGGCCGCGACCCCTGGCCCGGCATCGTGGGCTTCGAGGCGACCGTCATCCCGCAACTCGAGCGTGCGCTGATCGCAGGCCACGACGTCGTGATGCTCGGCGAGCGCGGCCAGGGCAAAACGCGCATCCTGCGCACGCTCGTCGGCCTCCTCGACGAGTGGACGCCGGTGATCACGGGTTCGGAGCTGGGCGAGCACCCGTATGAGCCGATCACCCCGGGATCGATCCGGAAAGCTGCCAACCTCCTCGACGACCTGCCGATCGAATGGCGGCACCGTTCCCAGCGATACAGCGAGAAGCTGGCGACGCCGGACACCTCGGTCGCCGATCTCGTCGGCGACATCGACCCGATGAAGGTGGCCGAAGGGCGGAGTCTCGGCGACCCGGAGACCATCCACTTCGGGCTCATCCCGCGCGCGCATCGCGGCATCGTCGCCATCAACGAGCTGCCCGACCTCGCCGAACGCATCCAGGTGTCCATGCTCAACGTGATGGAGGAGCGCGACATCCAGGTCCGCGGCTACACGCTGCGCCTGCCGCTCGACGTCCTCGTGATGGCCAGCGCCAACCCGGAGGACTACACCAACCGCGGTCGCATCATCACCCCGCTCAAGGACCGCTTCGGCGCCGAGATCCGCACGCACTACCCGCTCGAACTCGACGACGAGGTGTCGGTCATCGAGCAGGAGGCCGACCTCACCGCCAGCGTCCCGACGTTCATCACCGAGATCCTGGCGCGATTCACCCGCTACGCCCGCGATCATCCCTCGATCGACCAGCGCTCGGGGGTCTCGGCCCGATTCTCCATCGCCGGCGCCGAAACCGTTGCCGCGGCCGCACTTCACCGTGCGACCGTCACCGGGGAGGACCAGGCGGTCGCACGCGTCGTCGATCTGGAGTCGGTGATCGAGGTGCTGCGCGGCAAGATCGAGTTCGAGTCCGGTGAAGAGGGTCGTGAACTGGAGATCCTCGAACACCTGATGCGCAAGTCCATCGCCGACGCGGTGCGGGCACATCTGGGCGGAATCGACATGGCGCCGTTGGTCTCCGCGCTCGAAGAGGGCGAACCGGTCGTGACCGGCGATCGCGTGCGTGCGGGCGACCTGCTGGAGTCCATCCCGTCGCCCGACACCACTGCGGCAGTCCTCGACCAGATCGCCGATCGGCTGGAGGCCGACAGCGAGGGGGAGCGGGCCAGCGCTGTCGAATTGGCCCTCGAGGGCCTGTTCCTGGCTCGTCGCATCGGCAAAGAGGCCGACGAGACCGGACAGACGATCTACGGCTGAACGCGCCGCTAGGACAACGAGGAGAACACATGGCGCGCAAGAGCTTCCATCGTTCGCGCTACCAGCGGTACACCGGCGGGCCCGACCCGCTGGCGCCGCCGGTCGATCTGCGCGAGGCGCTGGAGACGATCGGCGAGGACGTGATGGCCGGCGCGTCGCCGCAGCGTGCCCTGCGAGAGCTGCTGCGTCGCGGGACGCCGGACATGCGAGGACTCGACAAGCTGCGCGAACAGATCAACCGTCGCCGGCAGGAATTGCTGAAGAAGCGGAACCTCGACGGCACCTTCGCCGAGATCCGCGAACTCCTCGACCGCGCGGTTCTCGAAGAACGCAAACAGCTCGCGCGTGACCTCGACGACGACGCCCGGTTCGCCGAGATGCAGATCGGCAGTCTCCCGCCCTCGACCGCACAGGCCGTCGAGGAACTGTCGGAGTACGACTGGCGCAGCCCGCAGGCTCGCGAGGACTACGACAAGATCAAGGACCTGCTCGGCCGGGAACTGCTCGATCAACGTTTCGCGGGCATGAAGGAAGCGCTCGAGGGTGCGAACGAGCAGGATCGGCAACGGATCTCGGAGATGCTCGGGGATCTGAACAAGCTCCTCGAGGCGCACAACCGGGGTGAGGACACCGCGGAGGCGTTCGACGAGTTCATGGAAAAGCACGGCGAGTTCTTCCCGGAGAATCCGCGCAACACCGAAGAACTCATCGATTCGCTCGCCCAGCGGGCGGCCGCGGCGCAACAGTTCTACAACTCGCTGACCCCTGAGCAACGGGCCGAACTCGATCAGCTGGCGCAGCAGGCGTTCGGCTCGCCCGACCTGATGAACCAACTCGCGCAGATGGATTCGCAACTCCGGGCGGCCCGGCCCGGTCTCGACTGGGACAACGCGCAATCCTTCTCCGGCGATCAGCCGATGGGACTGGGTGAGGGCGCCGCCGCCCTGCGTGACATCTCCGAACTCGAAGCGCTCTCCGAGCAGTTGTCGCAGCAGTACGCGGGCGCGCAGATGGACGACATCGACCTGGATGCGCTCGCCCGCCAGCTCGGCGACGATGCGGCGGTCGACGCCCGGATGCTGGCCGAGCTCGAGAAAGCACTGTCCGAACAGGGATTCTTCGACCGCACCGCCGACGGGCAGCTGCGCCTGAGTCCCAAGGCGATGCGTCAGCTCGGTCAGTCGATCTTCCGGGACATCGCCGAACAGCTGTCGGGCCGCCGCGGCGATCGCCAGACCCGCCAGACCGGGCTGCTGGGTGAGCCGACCGGCGCCTCCCGTGAGTGGGAGTTCGGTGACACCGATCCCTGGGATGTCACCCGCACCGTCTCGAATGCGGTGCTGCGCACCGTCTCCGAGACCACCGAGCCGTCCTTGGCGACTTCGGAGATGGCGCGGTCGGGTGTGCGCATCGATGTCCGCGACGTCGAGGTCTCGGAGACCGAGAGCCGGACACAGGCGGCGGTCGTGCTCCTCGTCGACACATCGTTCTCGATGGAGATGGAGGGCCGGTGGACGCCGATGAAGCGCACCGCGATCGCCCTGAACCACCTGATCTCCACCCGTTTCCGCAGCGACGAGCTGCACCTCATCGCGTTCGGCAGGTATGCGCGCTCGATCGACATCGCCGAGCTGACCGGACTGCAGCCGCGCATGGAGCAGGGCACCAACCTGCACCACGCGCTGCTGCTCGCGCAGCGGCACCTCCGACGGTTCCCGAATGCTCAGCCGGTGGTCCTGGTGGTCACCGACGGTGAGCCGACCGCGCATCTCGACCCCAGCGGGGAACCGTTCTTCTTCTATCCACCGCACCCGCAGACCATCGCGCTGACCGTCCGCGAACTCGACCATGTCGCCCGAATCGGCGCACAGGTCACGTTCTTCCGGCTCGGCGAGGATCCTGGGCTGGCGCATTTCATGGACCAGATCGCGCGCCGGATCGGCGGACGCGTGGTGGCACCGGGTGTCGACGGTCTCGGCGCCGCCGTGGTCGGCGACTACCTACGGGCTCGAAAGGGCCGTCGCCGCGGCTGACTCCGATCAGCCTCCGCCGCCGCCGCGCGACGACGTACGACGGATGGCGTCGTCAAGCCGTCGCCGGTTTTCGGCCGGCGACGATCCAGAGCACGATGCCCACCAGCGCGAGCAGACCACCGAGTCCACCGCCGAAGACCGCCAGCAGCACACCCCCGACGCCGCTGAAGATGCCGGATGCGTCCAGCGATGCGACGACGGCGGGCGAATCGCATCGGAACGAGTAGGTGCCGGATTCGACGACCTCGAAGGAGTCGAACGATTCGACTCCGGAGCCGTCGAAGGTGAACTCGGTTGTCGTGTTCGTCCCCGGTGCCAGCGCGGCGGGACCGGTGATCTCGCAGGCGGGCACGTCATTCGAGGCGCTGGTGCTGAACAACTGGAACTCGTCGCCGGCGTCGTAGTACTGCTCGGCGGTGGGATCGACCTGGAACGCCTTGTCCGCCTGGTCGACCACGTTCCCGATGCCGGCGACCGCGAGGATCACCCCCACCGCGACGGACAGGACCAGGATCACCACACCGACCAGCGTGAGGATCTTTCCCCATCGTCGCATCCCGGCGCGGTCCTTGCGCGGCGGAGGGGGCGGCGGGTAACCACCGTAGGGGCCGGGTTGCCCGAAGCCCCCCGACGATTCGTATCCGCCGCCAGGGATAGGCGGCTGCTGGGGATATGGGGAGCCGTACGGCGACTGGTGTCCCGAGGGGGTCGGTCCCGGCTGGCCTGCGCCGGGCCGGCCCGGGTCGTGGGGCTGGCTCATCTTCGCCTCCGATGGTCGCCGGCCGGCCGTCCCGCCCGGACCTGACGAATTATGCCGCTCAGCGGGGGCTTTCGTCGGCCGGTTGGGCAGCCGGGTCGTCGTGACGAGAGCGCGGCCCGCTCGGCACTCGGGGTCGACTCCGGGAAAGATCAGGGTGGTCGAGCAGGACTCGGCCCACTAGGGTCTGCAGACGTGACCGAACCCGGCGAACTCCCGATTCCCGACGACCGTCGAGCCCGGCTCCGTGCCGCGGACGCGGACCGCGAACTGGTCCACGAGATCCTCTCCGCCGCCATGGCGCACGGCAGTCTCTCACCTGTCGAGTACGAGGAGCGCGCCGGAAAAGCGGTGCTCGCCAAGACCTTCGGTGATCTCGATGCACTGACCGACGATCTGCCGGTCGCGCAGCTCGGCGTCGCCATGCCCGCGGCCAGCTTGTCACCCGGGCCGCGGGTGACAGGTGGGAGCTCGGATGCAGCCGTCCGTCACCGACTGGCGATCATGTCCGGAAGCGAGTTGTCGGGGACAGCGGTGGTCGCCGATCAGCTCACCGCCACCGCCATCATGGGCGGGGTCGAACTCGACCTGCGGGAGGTGGAGTTCACCGCTCCGGTACTGACGGTGCAGTGCGTGGCGATCATGGGCGGCGTCGAGATCAAGGTGCCCGACGGGGTCACCGTCGAGATCGGGGGACTCGGCGTCATGGGTGCTTTCAGCGGCAGATCGCAGAAGGCGTCTCGCCCCGGTGCACCGGTCGTGCGGGTGACGGGACTCGCGCTGATGGGCGGCGTCGACGTCAAGTACGTGCCCCGCGACGAGCCGGACGCCTGACCGGTCACGCGAGCAGGAGCGCGACCACCATGATGGTCGGAATCGACGCGAGGGTCGTGATCAGCGCCGTGTCCCGGGCGAGGATCTGCCCGCGCCGGTAACGGGTGGCGTACACCAGGACGTTCTGTGCCGTGGGCAACGCCGCGATGACGACCTGGGCGAACAGGGCCTCGCCCTGCTGTCCGAAGCCCCAGCGGGCGACCACGTACACGGTGATCGGCATGACGATCATCTTCAGAACACTCGCCAGCGCGATGTCGCGGCGGGGGCTCTGCCCCTTCTTGAACACCGCGACGCCGGTCAGCGACAACCCGAACGCGAGCAGGGCCGCGGGTACCGAGGCGTCGCCCAGCATCTTCAGCGGCGACATGACCGCGGCCGGCGGCGTCCAACCGATCAGCGAGAGAGCCAGTCCGGCGAGTCCGCCGACGACGATCGGATTGGTGATCGGGGCGACCAGGGAGTCCCGCAGGAGTGAGCGCCCCGAGTCGCGGTCGAGTGCGGTGAGATCGAGTGCGAGCAGTGCCACCGGTGAGTAGATCAGGATCTGGAACAGCAGCAACGGCGCGATGAACGACGCGTCGTCGAGCACGAAGATGGCGATCGGCAGTCCGAGATTCACACTGTTCACGTAGGACGCCGACAGGCCGCCGATCACGAGTTCGGGGACCGCGCGTCGAAGCCAGAGTCTGGCGATCACCACGTAGACGACGCCCATGAGGAATGCGGTGCCACCGGCGATCACGAGCGTCGCCGAGAAGACGACCGACAGGTCGGAGGTGACCATCGAGTGGAACAGGAGTGCCGGGGTGAAGACGAAGAACACCAGGCGGGACAGGACTTCGTGCGCATGGTCGCCGATGACACGCGTGCGCCCGAGGACGTAACCCACCCCGACTACAATGAAGATCACCGTGAAGCCGGAGATGACGCCAGACACCGGTCGAGTCTAGTCGTTAGGCTGGTGAACACATTGTGTCGGATCTACATGGGGGTTGTGCGTGAGTTATCCACCGGGACAGGGTTCGGGCCAGGGCCAGGACGACTGGGGTACGGTGCCGAGTTCGGGGTCCTCGGGCAGTTCCGGCCCCAACCTCAGCAAGGGTGACCAGGGCCAGGGTGCCGCTCCGGAGTACGCGCCGACCGAGTACGGCCAGACCTACCAGCCGGGCCCGTCGTCGGACCCCTACGGCCAGAATGCATACGGCCAGAACCCCTACGGGCAGAACCCGTCCGGCCAGAACGTCTACGGCCAGGACCAGTACGGCCAAAGTGCTTACGGATCGCCGGCCGGCGGCCAGGGGTACGGGACGCCGGGCCAGGACCCCTACACGCAACCGCCCGGCGGAACCTACGGTCAGTACAACGATCCGTACCAGGCAGGCCAGGCGCCCGCCTACGGCAGTGCGTACGGGTCGCAGAACCCGTACGGCGCAGCGCCCTACGGCGGCGGTTACGGATACGCGCCACCGCAGAAGAGCACCAACGGCAAGGCCATCGGGGCGTTGATCTCGGGAATCGTCGGGCTGGTGATGCTCGCCGCGTGCTTCCTCATCTCGTTCCCGGTCGGCATCGCCGCGGTGGTCCTCGGTGTCATGAGCCGACGCGAGGTCGAGCAGGCGGGGGACACGCAGACCGGATCGGGCATGGCACTCGCCGGGATCATCACCGGCGCTCTCGCCATCGTCGGCGCGATCGTGTGGGTCGCCATCATCATCGTGGCCATCGCGGCCGGGAATTCCACGGACTCCGTCTACTACTACTGAACGAATCTTGGGCCGTTCCGGGGTCGTGATCATCGACTTCGGCCCAGTTCGGAGCCCCTTTTCACTAAGCTGTGCAAGATGCACGGCCGGGTGGGCGTGCACGCATCTCCCCGCGTCGTCCTGCTGCGGCGCGGCATGGTGAAAGGCATCCGATGACCACTCCGACCGAGGGCAGCGATCCGACGGATCCGGCCTCATCACCCAGACCGCCCACGGACTCCTCGGCGACCGACCCGTCGCCGTGGGAACCGACCCAGAAGGCGTCGGTTCCCGACGCCGCGCCGGACTCGGTTCCGGTGACCTCGACACCCGGGGCCGGGCCCGATGACACGGAGATTCCCGAGTCGCACAGTCCGGCCGACGGTGTCACCCAGGTCATCCGCACCGACGGCGTGTCGAATCCGCAGTCTGCGCAGCCGGTTTCGCCGCCACCCACCGCAGGCGGCCCGCCACCCTCCGGCCCGCCCCCGTCCGGTTATGGCTCGACCCGCGTGATCTCGACGCGGCCGCCTTCGGGACCGCCACCGGGACCGCCGCCGCCTCCTCGGCAGGGCCCTGGCCCGGAGCGGGGATTCGGTCCGGAGCAGGGATTCGGCCCGCAGCATGGTCATGTCCAGCAGCCGGGCCACGGTCAGCACCCGGGTCACGGCCAGTCCGGCCGGCCGGGCTACGGCCCCCCGCCGGGTTACGGCCAGGCCCCGCAGGGGCCTGCTCCGGGTCGGCACGGGCAACCGTTCCCCCCGCCCGGCGAGGGCCGCTCTGCCGAACAGGGTCCGGCCGAACCGCGCTCCGCCGATCCGTCTCAGGGCGGCGCAGACGGCTCGTCGACCAACACACTGGCCGTCGGCGCCCTCGTGGCCTCGCTGCTGGGTCTGCTGTGCAGCGGGATCGGCGGCATCGTCGGACTGGTGCTCGGGATCGTCGCACGCAAACAGATCGCGGCGTCGGGCGGAAGACAGACCGGCGACGGTATCGCGCTCACCGCGATCATCATCGGCGCGTTCATCCTTGTCGTGTGGATCGCGTACTGGCTGGTGATCGCACTGACCGACCTGCAGTCGCCGTGGAGTTACTTCTGAGAAGTGCACGATCGGAGGCCGATGGGTCGGCCATTTTGGAGCTGGACGTCCTCGCCAGGTAGTCTGGTCCAGTTGTGTGCCGCGGCCGCGTCGGGTCGACGGGCGCACTCAGGGGCCGACCAGTGACGCATGGCGTCGCCATCGACCACGCAGACCACAGTAGGAGAAGGGCTCAACCATGGCTGTACCGAAGCGCCGGATGTCGCGGGCGAACACCCGTAGCCGTCGTTCGCAGTGGAAGGCGGAAAACCCCGCACTGCAAGAAGAGAAGGTGAACGGCGTCCCCGTGCGGATTCCGCGTCGTCTGGTCAAGGCGGCTCGCGCCGGCCTCATCGACCTGGACCGTCGCTAGCCGCGTTCGGTCGCCGTTCCGGCACCGCACTGACATACCGATGACCGCCTCCGGTCCCACCGGGGGCGGTCATTCGTGTGCCGGTGGTCGTCCCTGTTCCTGATCCAGAGGTGATCTCGTGCTGCTCGACGTGCTCAACTTCGCGGGTATCGCGGTGTTCGCGGCGTCGGGTGCGATGCTCGGGGTCCGCAAGGACTTCGATATGTGGGGGATCATCACCGTCGGCGTCCTCACCGGTGTCGGCGGCGGGGTCCTGCGTGACGTACTCCTCGGGATCACCCCGCCCGCATCGATCAACGGATGGGGTCCGATCGTCACCGCGACCATCGCCAGCCTCGTCGTCTTCTTCTTCCATCCCGCGTTCACCGCTCTGCACCGGTCGATCCTGGTGCTCGACGCCTTCGGGATGGGGCTCTTCGCCGCGACCGGGGCGAGCATCGCCCTCGACGTCGGGGCGAGCGCCTTCGCCGCGACGACCGTCGGTCTCCTCACCGCGGTCGGCGGCGGGATGCTCCGCGACGTGATCTCCAATGAGGTCCCGCTCCTCCTCCAGCCGTCCGACCTCTACGCCGTGCCGGCGGTTCTCGGTGCCGCCGTCGTCGCCGTCGGTGCCACGTATACCTCTGCGCCGCACTGGATCTGGCTCGTCGTCGGGTCGGTTCTCGCGACCGGTCTCCGGCTGGTGAGTCTGCGGTTCGCGCTGAAGCTTCCGACTGCGCGACGGTAACGCCCCGCAAACCCACCCCTTTTCCGTGGACCCACCCGGGCCGAGCGCGGTGACTTTGCGGAAAAAGGGTGGGTCTGCCGGTCACTCGAATCCGCCGAGTCGAAGCGCCTTCGTGATCTGCTCGTAGAAGCGGGCCTTGTCGGCGAGGTCCGGCCAGGTCCACCGGACGACGATGTACCCCTGCGCACGCAGCTTGTCCTCACGCGCCTTCTCGTTGACCACCGTCTGCCAGGCGGGCTCGTTGCCCACGCCGCCGCTGTACTTGATCATGCCGTCGAACTCGCCGATCACCCTGGTGGTCAGCAAGAAGTCGACGCGAGCGATGAACCTGCCGTGGTCGTCGACGATCTCCACCTGCTGTCGCGGTACCGGTAGGTCGGAGAACTCGAGCATGATTGCACGACTGAGGGATTCGCCGACGCTTTCCGACGACGCGTTCGCGTGCGCCATCGCTCGGCGAAGCATCTCGACTCCTTGAATCCTCGGCACGAGTCGAGGATCCGTCTCATCCGGTCTGGATCGGCATCGCGTCGAAGGGCGGCATCGAGCACCGCGAGGGCCTGCCGGTTGGTTCCCAGGCGGGCGACATCGCACGCCGTGCGCTCGATGGACGTCACCGTGACCCCGTCGATGACCTCGATGTCCTGGGGGTTGACGGCGGCCTGATGTCTGACGATGTTCCTGGCCCGTTTCCCGACTCTCGGCGACGTCACATGAACCTGCGACAGGTCGGGCCCGTAGGTCCATTCGTGTCAGACGCACGAACGCCCCGTCCGGACCCAACTTCCGACAAACCCACCCAATTTCCGTGAATCCACCAGGTTTAATGGACTGGTCCCCAGGAGTTGGACTGGTAATTCGGGAGGTTACGCCACGAGGGTCTGAGTCCGGTATTGCACCGGGCTTAGACCCTCGAGGCGT
>NZ_JBEPPN010000015.1:0-91632 GCF_040547295.1 Gordonia sp. PvP123
CGAGTTCCTTCGCACCTACAATCACGAACGCGGCCACACCGCACTGCGAGGCAACTCACCCGTCAGTCGCGTACCCAACCTGGCGGGTCAGTACAGCTAGGCGACGACCGGCTCCATCGCAGCCATCGTTCCGCGCTGCTCCGCAAGGCGCCGGACTTCTACGGCTCCGTGTTCGACGACGTCGACGACGAACTGCCGTACTTCTGGCCCGATCCGCCGGTCGCCGATACCCACGAGCTGGACGAGCCGACCCGCACGGTGTGGATCGTCCGCGCCACGTCCGAGGACCAGTACACCGAGTTCCGGCGGCGACGCATCGTCGGGTTCGGCACCGAGTCCGGCATCGATGCCGACGCGTCGTCGGGCGCCGACGCGAGCCTGCGGACGCTGCTGAAAGAGTGCAGCCCGGGGCGTCGGCCGGGGAAGGACCTGCGCGTGCTCGCGTCCTTCGTCGCCGACGTGAAGGTGGGGGACCAGGTCGCCGTGGTCGACCCGGCCGACCCGGACGTGCTGGCGCGGGGCGAGGTGGTCAGCGACTACGAGTTCTCGACGCGCGCCGCGACGCTCACCCCGCACCGCCGTCGCGTCCGATGGACCGGCACGCTCGAGCGGACGTCGGTCACCCCGCCGGCACTGCTACAGAACCCGCGCACACTGTTTCCCGTAGCAGTGATGCAGTGAGTGATCCCGGGCTGAGCGCTGTCGTCCGATCGACCGAATCTCGGGCGGATGATCGTGACGCCCGGCAGTGCACGAGCCGGCCGAAATGCGCGGAGTCGACATCGCAGACATCCGAAATGGGCGTCGCGGGAGCGAGAATGGCTGCTCAGACGGGATATGTTCCCGTCACGCGAGATTTGGCATCGTGAAAATGACTCCAACCGTGGCTATACCGCGCTCGTGCCGAAGGTGAACGGCAAGGGTGCCCGACCGTGTATTCGCGGACGCATTTCCGCCCGATGCGTATGGTGAAACGTATTCGGATCGATATCTGCACGTGTGAATTCCGTTGTCGAGACGACGGCGCGGTCGTAGTGATGTGAAGGGACTGTGATGTCCGCAGCGGATGGTGCTCTCCGCCGACGCCTGGTCGCCACGACGGTCTCGATCGTTGCTCTCGTTGTCGCTCTGGCCATTCCGTCACTGGCGTCTGCGGAACCGGGAAGCGGGTCGACGCGGGCGCAGGCGTTGGCCCGGGCAGTGGCCGACGGCCGGGTGCTCGACCTGTCGGTGCATTCGCCCTCGATGAAACGAGATGTCCCGGTGCGCGTGCTCGTGCCCGCGGATCGATCGAAGCCCCGTCCGACGCTGTATCTGCTGAACGGTGCGGGTGGCGGGGAGGGTACCGGCCACTGGTTCGAGCAAACCGACATCGTCGATTTCGTCGCCGACAAGAATGTGAATGTGGTCGTGCCGATGCGCGGTGCCTACAGCTATTACACCGACTGGGTGAAAGTCGATCCGGTGCTCGGGCGAAACAAATGGACAACCTTTCTGACCAGCGAATTACCGCCGCTTATCGACGAAAAGCTGAAGACCACCGGGGTGAATGCGATCGCGGGGATCTCGATGGCGGGAACATCGTCGTTGAGTCTGGCCGAGTCCGCACCTCAGCTCTACCGGGCTGTCGCGTCCTACAGCGGATGCGCGGAGACGAGCACGAACCTGGGTCGGCTGGCCATCCGAGCCGTCGTCGAGGGCCGCGGCGGTGGCGACATCGCCAACATCTGGGGGCCGGTCGGCTCTCCGGGATGGCGTGCCCACGACCCGGTCGTCAATGCCTACAAGCTGCGCGGCAAGGCGATCTACATCAGCACCGGCACGGGTGTCCCCGGACCGCACGACCAGTTGCAGAGCCAGGGAATCGACGGCAAGACCACGATCTACATCGATCAGATCGCGGTCGGCGGCGCGATCGAGGCCGCCACCCATCAGTGCACGCTCAATCTCGACCGCCGGCTCACCCAGCTCGGCATCCCCGCGACCGTCGACTACACGCCCGGTACGCACGCCTGGCCGTACTGGCAGGATCAGCTCGTGAAGTCGTGGCCGATGCTCGAACGCGCGCTCACCGACTGAGCGGCCCGAGATCTGTCACGATGTGACCGTGACTGCGACCCCCGGTGCGCCGAGCCCCATCCCGAGCCTGCCCAACCTGCGCGATCTCGGCGGCTGGCGCACCGCCGACGGCCGGACGGTCCGATCCGGCGTCCTGTTCCGTTCGACGGACTTCTCCGCCCTCGACACCGCCGACGTGCCTGCGCTGGAAGCTCTGGGTCTCTCGACCGTCTACGATCTCCGGTCGGCGCACGAGAGCGCAGCCATTCCGGACCCGGTTCTGCCCGGTGCGTCGAACATCGCTCTCGACGTGCTCGCCGACGCACAGATGTCGATTCCGGCGAACATCGGCGCGGTGCTCGCCGACCCTGTCGTCGTCGCGGAGGCCGGCGAGATGCTGTCCGGCGGCAAGGCGCGCGAGATGATCTCCGGGACCTACCGCGAGATGATCACCCTTCCCAGCGCGACGGCCGCGTACACCGAGTTCTTCCGCGGACTTCTCGACGAGGCGACGACGCCGGCCCTCGTGCACTGCACCACCGGCAAGGATCGAACCGGTTGGGCGGCAGCATCTCTGCTGATCCTGCTCGGGGTTCCGAGGGACGATGTCTACCGCGACTACCTCCTCACCAACGAGCGGCTGATCCCGTCGCTCGAGCACATCTTCGACGGGTTCGCCGCAGCGGGGGGCGATCCCGAACTGCTCGTCGGCGTGCTGGGCGTGGACGCCGGTTACCTCGACGCGGCGTTCGACGAGGTGGACAAGCGGTACGGCGGGATCGAGGGCTACTTCGGCGAGGCGCTCGGCCTGGATGTCCGGGACCAGCAGACCCTCCGCGACCGCTACCTCGACGGGTGAGGCACGCGGGTTCGATGAGCTCGGCAGTGTGCGAGTGCCGGTGCCGATTCCTCCGGTGAGGGGATACCGCCGACTCGTGCCGATCGATAGCGTCGGGCGAACCCTCTCTACCGAACTACGGAGATCCATGCGCGCAGGAGTTATGGCACGGTCGTTGTTGATCTCCGTTCTGATCGTCGGAAGCGCGATCGGCGCGACGACAGACTCCCCGGACGCACGGGCGGAGCCGGGCGGGTCGGTCGACTCCGGAAGTCTCGAGGGTGCAGATCCCCGCGACCTCGACTACGGCAGCCTCGACGGTGTGGATCTCCGGGATCTCGACTTCGTCGGGAGCATCGGTGGAGGCGTGCAGCCGCCGCGAGTTCAGCAGTGTGACGAGGAGACGCGATCCGGAGGCCAGGGCGTCACGGAGACGCGGTACATGTTGGGCCGGCCGGGGCCCACCCGCTTCACCCTGCGGTACGAAACGCTCGATCAGCCCGATGAGATCCGAGTGTTTTACCAGGGCAGACTGATTCACAACACCGGGTACGTCGGTGACAATCGCAACCAGGGCACGGGTAGCGCCCGGGTCGTAGTGCCGCGGGGCACCGAATCCTCCGTCGTCGTGCGGGTGACCGGTCCGGAAGAGGGCACCCAGTGGGAGTACACGGTGTACTGTCCCGGGTCGAGCTGAGCGCCTGACGTTCGTCGGTAGTGTCTTGGGATGAGCGAACTGAGCTTGTCCCAGAAGGCCGCCCTCGGCAGCGGCGCCGATTTCTGGACCACGAAAGCGGTGGGTTCGATTCCCGCGCTCACTCTCACCGACGGCCCGCACGGGGTCCGCAAACAGACCGGCGCGACCGATCACCTCGGCCTCGCCGGCAGCGAACCCGCCACCTGCTTTCCGCCCGCAGTCGGCCTCGGCCAGAGTTGGGATGTCGGGCTGATCCGTCGTGTCGGCGAAGCGCTCGGACGGGAGGCCCGCGGTCTCGGCGTCGACGTTCTGCTCGGTCCGGGAGTGAACATCAAACGAGATCCGCGGTGCGGCAGGAACTTCGAGTACTTTTCTGAGGACCCGTTCGTCACCGGCCGGCTCGGCGCGGCGTGGATCGAGGGTGTTCAGAGCATCGGGGTCGGGACATCACCCAAACACTTCGCGCTGAACAATGCCGAGGACGACCGGATGCGGTCGAGTTCGGACGTCGATCCCCGGCCGATGCGCGAGATCTACCTCCGCGCCTTCGCGCACATCATCCGCTCGGCCGATCCCTGGACCGTGATGTGTTCCTACAACCGCATCAACGGCATCCCGGCATCGGAGAACCACTGGCTCCTCACCGACCTGCTGCGCGGCGAGTGGGGCTTCGACGGTGTGGTGGTCTCCGACTGGGGTGCCGTCGCCGACCGCGTCCGTGCGGTCGCGGCCGGACTCGATCTCGAGATGCCCGGGTCCGGCGGGCGGACCGACGCGCAGATCGTCGACGCCGTCGAGGACGGGACTCTCGACGAGGCGGCCGTGGACCGATCGGCGCGGGCGGTCCGGAGGCTCGCCGAGCGGGCCGGTGCCGGTCGCGCGGGCCGAGTCGTCGTCGATCCCGATCTGCACCACCGCCTCGCCCGGGAGGCGGCGGGGCGGTCCATCGTCCTACTGAAGAACGAGGGCGCCGTTCTCCCACTGGTTTCCGGGCAATCCGTCGTGGTCATCGGCGAGTTCGCGCGCGAACCCCGGTATCAGGGCGGGGGCAGCTCACACGTGAACCCGACGCGCCTTGATGTGCCGGTGGACGAGATCCGGGCGGCCGGTCACACGGTGACGTACGCCCCTGGCTTCTCCACCGACGATGCGCCGGCGGATGCGGCCGAGGCGGTCGCCGCCGCGGCCGAGGCCGATGTCGCCGTCCTGTTCCTGGGACTGGCGGCGTCGCAGGAGTCGGAGGGCTTCGACCGCGACGACATCGAACTGCCGTCGGATCAGATCGAACTGCTGACCCGAATCCTCGCGGTGCAACCCCGCACCGTGGTCGTGCTCGCCCACGGTGGAGTCCTCCGCCTCGAAGCGATCGCCGCGGCCCCCGCGGTCCTCGACGGTGCGCTCCTCGGCCAGGCCGGGGGCGGGGCCATCGCCGACGTGCTCGTCGGCGCGGTCAACCCGTCGGGGCGGCTCACCGAGACCGTGCCGGTCAGGTTGCAGGACGCGCCGGCTTACCTCAACTTCCCGAACGAGAACTCCCACATCCGGTACGGCGAGGGGATTCACGTCGGCTACCGCTGGTACGACGCGCGGGACCTCGAGGTGACGTACCCGTTCGGGCACGGGTTGTCCTACACGACGTTCGAGCACTCGGATCTCTCCGTCGCAACGGAGGATTCGGTCGTCGACGGAGTGATCGTCGAGGTGACGGTCACGAACACCGGACCCCGCGCCGGGCGCGAGGTGGTCCAGATCTACACGTCGAAGCCGGACTCACGCGTCGGTCGTCCGCCGCGTGAGCTGGCGGGTTTCGCGGTCACCCGCGACCTCGAGCCCGGTGAGTCCGAGACCGTGTCGGTCACGATCGACCGAAACGACCTCGCGTACTGGGACACCCGGGTCGATCGCTGGATCGTCGAGGCGGGTGAGTACGCGATCCAGGTCGGCGCGTCGAGCCGCGACATCCGGCTGATCACGACCGTCGAGATCAGCGGAGACGACGTGGTCCTCCCGATCGACGAGAACTCGACCCTGGGCGAGGTCCTGGCGAATCCGGCTGCGGCGCAGGCGCTCGCGGAGTTGGCCGAGAACAACCCGCTGATGAGTGCCGGGAACGACGCGCTGGGTGTCGACATGGCGCGGATGCTCGCGTCGATCCCGCTCGGTCGCCTCGCCGGCTTCGGGATGAGAGACGAGGACATCACCGGGATCATCGCGGCTGCGCGCACGGACTGACCGGCCTGCGGGCTACCGGAACACGATGCAGGTGGTGGTTCCATGTGCCACGAGCTTGCCGTCGGCGGCGAACACCTTGCCCTCGGCGGTCGCGGTGGTGCGGCCGGCGTGGATGACGGTGCCCACGCCGGTCAGCTCCCCGGCATCGACGGCGACCGAGCGGATGTAGTTCACCTTCAGCTCCAGGGTCGTGTAGCCGACGCCGGCGGGCAGCGTGGTGTGCACGGCACACCCCATCACCGAGTCCAGCAGCGTGGCGCAGATGCCGCCGTGGACGGTGCCGAGGGGGTTGGCGAAGTCGGGCTGCGGGGTCACGGCGAAGGTGACCGCGCCCTCGTCGATCTGCTTGGGGACCATGCCCAGGAGGCGGCCGATGCTCGGACGGTCGGAGCCCGCGCCGTCGGCCTGCCAGGCGCGCAGTAGCTCGAGTCCGGACATGGCGGTGGGGTCGGTCGGGGCGTCGGTGGTCGTCATGACTATGCATGGTTGCATACTCGACAGTGATTATGAAGGTGTGCATATCCGGGTGGGTTCATCGCGGGGGCGATGACCTCGGCGGATGCTCTGTATGCTGGCGCAGGACATCAGATATATGAGGGTCGGCATAGGAGTTGTTGCTGCATGGCGTCACATCCCGCCGAGTCCGTGGTCACCGGCGCGGACGACCGGGGCCCGCGTGAACGCATGGTCGTGCACGCGGCCGACCTGATCGGTCGCGACGGCGTGGCCGCCACGTCGATCGGCGACGTCATCTCCGCGAGTTCCGCACCTCGCGGGTCCATCTACCACCATTTCCCGGGCGGCAAGACCCAGCTGATGACCGAGGCGGTCCGGTACGCCGGCGAGTTCATCGCCGAACGCATCGGGCGCCCGACCGCGATGACCCCGGCCGACACGGTGCGCGAGATCGGCGGAGTGTGGCGGCGTCTGCTGGTCAACACCGATTTCCAGTTCGGGTGTCCGGTCCTCGCCGGCGGACTCGCCCGCCGCAGCGAACCCGCGGTGGCGGACGCCTCCGCCGAGATCCTGCAGCGCTGGGCCGACCTGGTCACCGCGCGGCTGGTGGTCGACGGCGTCGACAGCGACCGTGCCGACTCGCTGGCCAACCTCATCATCGCGGCGGTCGAAGGAGCGGTCGGACTGTGCCAGACACGGCGCAGCGTCGAACCCCTCGATCGCGTCATCGCCGAACTGGCGAGCCTGTGTGACGCCGCGGTCGATCGGCGCCGATAGGTCTGAGACGTTGGACACGCGTGTGCTCCGTTAGTAGGTTCACCATGTCGTCACCGTGGGGGTGACGCCTGGCCTGTGCCCGTTCATCGTCGGCGCCGGCCCGGATGGCTGGGTGATCTCGGGAGGATGACGCCATGACGCCGGTCTTCCGGCATGCGCTGGGTTCGGACTTCGACCGTCTGCATCCCAACGTCGCATGGCGCTACGGCATCGACTCGACATCCGGTGTCGCCCAGATCTGTAGCGGGATCTACGAGTCGGTGTACATCTCCTCCGCGTTGCCGCCGCCCGCGCTCTGGCATTACGCCAAACGCAACGCGCTGCCCTCGAAGACGAGCCGGATGGTGCCGTTCACCCAGGGGTACTACTGCTACTCCGACGAGCTCGGGCGCGAGTCGCTCGCGGTGTTGCGGAACTTCCAGTACACGACCGGCCCCCGCAAGCTGAACTCACTGCTCGTCGCCGGGCGAACGGGCCTGGTCGACTATTTCGGCGACGGCCCGGAGTTCCTGTATCCCATCGAGCCGTCGGTGACGCGGTCCGGCGAGTTGCTGCTGGAGAGCGGGCCGATGCGCTGGCTCGGGCGCGGACCCAAGGTCGGGATGAAAGGGCTGTTCACCGCTCAGATGAAGTACATCGAGGGGTGGGACGAGAAACGGGATCGCTTCCGGTGCGACGCGACCGTTCGCAACCCGGTCATCGGCGAGATCATGCACTTTCGTGGCTGGTTCACCGCGGTCGACCAGGCTTGCTCTCTACGCGACATCCCCGACGAGGCGTGGCCGGTCAACCTGGTCGACCGCGAGAGCTGATCGCTGTCATCCCGGGCGACTCCGCCGCGGGTCGACACGTCGTCGACGGTTCGTTGCATCGGCGGCACGGGCGCGCGGTAGGTTCTGCGCATGGCTGTCTCAGCGAACATCGAATTCGACGTCGCCGCCCCGGTCTCGGTGGTGATGGAAGTGCTCATGGACATCGAGTCCCTGCCGGAGTGGTCGGGCCCGCACAAGGAAGCCGAGATCCTGACCAGTCACGACGACGGCACGCCCGAGAAGGTGCGGATGGTCGTCACCGCGGCGGGCATCTCCGACGAACAGACGTGCACCTACGAGTGGACTCCCAACTCGTGCGAGTGGCACCTCATCGAATCGAATCAGCTGAGCGAACAGCACGGCAAATACACGGTCACCGAGACCGACAAGGGGGCCCGGGTCCGGTTCGATCTCGCCGTCGAGCTGAAGATCAAGCTGCCCGGACTCATCGTGAAACGCGCCCAGAAGATGGCCGTGGACACCGCCCGTAAGGGGCTCACCGCCGAAGTGGAGAAGCGCGCGGCGGCCTGAGGGCGATCGTGACCCGGACGTGACGGGTCGATCGACTCCTCCCCTGCGCCGGCCCCTGTACGCTGAGGGCGTTCCCTACCGGGCGCCCGATCAATGGAGGCCAAAGCAGTTGAGAATCAAGAAGTTTGCCGTTCGCGGCCTGGTCCTGGCGGCGGGGATCGCCGGATGTGTCGGTTTCGCCGGGCTGTCGGGCGAAGGGGTTTCCTCGGCGTCGACGCATTGCTCGGTGTCGAACGGTCACCAGGTCGAGCGGGTCGAGGGACGGAGCGGATGCGGCGCGAAGGCCGGCCTCGGCAGTAGCGCTACCGCCGATGAACGCAGCGGCGGCGGCACCGCGATCTCGGTGTCGGACAACGGCGGAAACGCTGCGGCGTACAACCTGCAACCGGGTTCGACGGCCCTCGCCGGTGCCAACAGCCGGGGCAACGCCTACTCGGTCACGACCGGGCCGAGCGCGCTGTCCGTCGCGCAGGCGCGCCGGGGCGGCACCACCGTCGCGGTCGGTGGCTGGGGTGGCGAGGCCTACGCCGGCCCCGAAGGTGCCCGGTGCAGCGGTGGTTTCGCAGCCGCGTTCGACACCAGCACCGGCAAGGCCTGCCTGCACTCCGGTTCGATCGACCTGCGGAACTGACCTCAGACCGGCCGATACCGAGCTGCACCACCGCTGGTTGAGCCGACACCGAGCGCAGCGAGGAGTCGAGCCGACACCGAGCGCAGCGAGTCGAAGCCACCGAGCGCACGACATCTGAGAGACAGAACACGCCCGGCGCGACGGTCGTTAACCGGAGCGTCGGGCGTCGTTCGTCCCTTCGTCCTATCGTTGTGGAGTGACCGACCTCCACAGTCCCGACACCCAGATCGGCCCCGACTTCAGCGTGCTGAACGGCCGCGAAGCGCTCCAGCAGCTCGTCGACCTCCACGACACCACCCACTTCACGGTCAACGACGACGATGACGACGACCCGGTTCTGCTCACCCTGCCCGAGCGCAACGTCGTCGACACCTGGCGCGAGGACTATCCGTACGAGGAGCGGATGAGTCGCCGCGAGTACGAGGTCACCAAGCGGCGCCTGCAGATCGAGCTCCTGAAACTGCAGAAGTGGTCCAAACAGACCGGGCAGCGGCACCTGCTGGTCTTCGAAGGTCGCGACGCCGCGGGCAAGGGCGGCACCATCAAACGCTTCAACGAACATCTCAACCCGCGCGGTGCCCGCACCATCGCACTGGAGAAGCCCAGTGAACGCGAGGCCACCGAGTGGTACTTCCAGCGCTATGTCCAGCACCTGCCCGCCGGCGGTGAGATGGTGTTCTTCGATCGCTCCTGGTACAACCGTGCCGGCGTCGAGCGGGTGATGGGATTCTGCAGCCCGCAGCAGTACACACAGTTCGTCGCACAGGTCCCGGCGTTCGAGAAGATGCTCGTCGACGACGGGATCAATCTGGTCAAGTTCTGGTTCTCGGTCACCCCGCTCGAGCAGCGGACCCGGTTCGCCATCCGTCAGATCGATCCCGTGCGGCAGTGGAAGCTGTCACCGATGGACCTGGCGTCGCTCGACAAGTGGGATGCCTACACCGAGGCCAAGGAGGCGATGTTCGCCGCCACCGACACCGACCACGCACCGTGGACGGTGGTGAAGTCCAACGACAAGAAGCGGGCGCGGATCAACGCCATGCGTCACGTGCTGAGTCTGTTCGACTACGACGGCAAGAACGAGTCGTTCGTGGGTACGCCCGACCCGCTGATCGTCGGGCGCGCCGCAGACGTGATCGGGGAGTAGCGGCCCCGAGCAGTTCAGCGCCGCCCGGAGATCAACCGCCCAAGGATCCCGATGGCGAACATGGCGACGCCCACCCCACCGACGATGAGGGCGACACGGGTGACGTCGTCGTACGCGCCGTCGATGATGAGCTCGGCCACCTGCCGGCCCGAGCTCTCCGCACCGGCGACCTCCTGTTTGGCGCGGTCGGCGAAGAACAGGCCCATGGCCCAGGTCGAGACACCGGCCGCGACCACGCCGAGTCCGAGCCACGCGAACACGGTTCCGCGGCGTCGTGCGATCAGCAGAGCCAGCACCGCCGAGATGACGGCGACCGCGGCTGATCCCCAGGCGAGCAGGGTGATCTGGCCACCGACCTCGGCGTATCGGCCCGCCTCGAGACCCGAGGCGCCGTTGGTCAGTTCCACGACGACCGGGCCCTGGATCGCGTTGCCGCCGGACAGGTTCAGGGCACGGTTGATCATGGCGGTGATGTCGAGCTGCATCACCGAGGTGTCCGAGCCCGGCGCGGGCTCCTCGAAAAGGAACGCGTGTTGCTGCCCGACGACGTCGGCGAAGTCCTGCTGGAACTGTTCGCTCGCGGTGTAGCGGCCCGCGAGTGGCCGTACGAGCGCGCCCGCGATGGGCAGATCGGTCCGGGCGGTCGCCTGTGCGGCGATCTCGTCCGCCAGGTAATCCTTGACCTTCTGGTTCTCTGCCATCGGCCTGACCGTCGAGACGAATCCCGCCTGGTCGACGATGCGCTGATCCAGCCAGAAGGACGGAACGGCGAGGATGGTCGCCGCAATCGCGACAAGTGTCAGCAGGGCACTGAGGAAGCTACGCACAGCCACGAGGCTACCGAGACAATGCGCGTGGATCATCGACCGGCGCGGTGGGGCTGATGCCACACGACCTTTGACAAGTCCACAGTGTGAAACGGGCCCGCCAGGCAGGGTCAGTGCCCCGCGAACGCCTCGGCGAGCCACCACGAGCCGCCGTCGTCGGTGATCTTGGCGTCGATGACCAGTGGCCCCGACGGTTCGGGGGAGGGCAGCGACCCGACCCAGTTCCGGACCTCGTCGAGGTCGTCGAGTCCGGTGACCGTGACGCCCGTGGCGCCGTGGCCGCGGGCGATCGCGGCGATGTCGACCTCCGGGAAGGTCACCGTCGTCATGTCGGCGTTCCCGAAGTGGTGTACCTCGGCGCCGTAGGCGGAGTCGTTGTAGACGATGACCACCAGCGGCAGTGCGAGTCGGACGGCAGTCTCCAATTCGGCGATGGCCATGAGGAATCCGCCGTCACCGGTGCCGAGGACCGGCAGCCGGCCAGGTTGGGCGAAGGCTGCGCCGATGGCGGTCCCGAGGCCGAGTCCGATCGACTGGAAGGCCTGGGTGAAGCAGAACCCGTATTCGTCGGGCACGGACAGATGGGTCGACGGATACCCCATGAAGTTCCCGGAGTCGATCGACACGATGCGCTCCGCCGGGAGGATCTCGTCGAGCGCGATCGTCAGCGCCCGCGGGTCGACCCGACCGGGAGTCACCTCGCCGGTGACGGGGACATCCTGCCACCGCGACGATTCGGCGATCCGGGCGGCGACGTCGGCGGATCGATAACCGACAGGTGCGGGGTTGTCCGGCGGCAGGGCCGCGAGCACGTCGGCGGCGGTCGCGGCACAGTCGCCGACCACACCGAGATCGACCGAGCGATGTGCGCCGATGGCGTCGATGTCGACGTCGACCTGAGCCACCGTGGTGTCGGCACCGATGAGTCGGCCGTGTCGCATCGTCCACATGTTCAGGGCGCACCCCCATCCGACGATGAGATCGGCACCGGCGATCAGTTCGGCCGAGGTGGGCGAGGAGAAGCCGCCGGAGATGCCTAGACAGAACGGGTTTCCCGCGAACAGGCCGTTCGCCACCGCCGACGTCGCGACCAGCGCACCGGATACTTCGGCCAGCGCCGCGATCTCCGGTCCGGCGGCGCGCGCACCCCGTCCCGCGACGAAGACCGGACGCCGCGCGGCGCGGATGGCGTCGGCCAGACGCGCCACCGACCGGGCCTCCGGCCGGACCCGCGGCGCCTCGACGGAGAGCTTCGTGGGACCGTCGAAATCCGCTGCGGCCGAGGCGATGTCGATCGCGACGTGGAGCACCACGGTTCGGCGCTGTGTCACTGCGGTCCGGAAGGCACGGGTCACGTCCGCCACCACGGTGCCCGGTCCGTAGACGCGGTCGTTCACGGCGCCGACGCTCGCGGCGAGGGCCTCCTGGTCGATACGGAAGTTCGACCGCAGCGCCGACGCAGGCGAGTCGGCGGTCAGCACGATCATCGGTGTCCGGCTCTTGGCCGCCTCGGCGATGCCGGTCATCGCGTTGGTCAGTCCGCAGCCCTGGTGGACCGACAGCACGCCCACGCGTCCCGACATCCGCGCGTAGGCGTCGGCCATGCTCGCCGCCCCGCCCTCGTGACGGGCGGCGGTGAACGGCACTCCACCCTCGCGAAGGGCGTTGGTGAGGACGAAGTTCCCGCTGCCGACCACACCGAACGCGTGGCCGACACCGAGATCCGCGAGTACCCGGCCCGCCACGTCGGCGACCGTCGGGCCGTAGCGGCCGGGTGCCTCCATCAGCCCTCGACGATCGCCAGCACGCGCGACGGACTGCCGGTGCCTCCGACGATCGGCAGGGGGCTCACCACGATCACCGCACCGGTGGGCGGAAGCGAACCCAGGTTGCGCAGGGAGGTGAGCCCGTACTTGTCGTTGCCCAGGAAGTGGTAGTGCACGGGGAACGCGGGATCGAAGCCACCGGCGAGACCGGCGTCGACGCCGACGGTTTCGACGCCCAGGCCGGTGATCTCGCGTTCGGTGGCCAGCCATTGCGCGCACTCCACCGAGACCCCGGGAGTGTGCGACCCGGTCTCGTCGGCGTTGAGGAACTCGGCTTCGGAGCCACCGCGCGATTCCCAGCCGGTCCGGAGCAGCAGCCAGGTACCGGCGGTGAGCCGCCCGTGGTCGCCTTCCCAGGCCTCGACCTCGGCGACGCTCAACAGGTGATCCGGGTCGTCGGCTACTTCCCGGGTCAGGTCGAGGACCGCCGCGGGACCGATGAGGCGCTGCACCGGGATCTGTGACACGTCGTCGCCGTCGCGTCCGCTGATCCAGTGGATCGGCGCATCGAGGTGGGTGCCGATGTGCTCGCCGGTGTGGATGTTGTTGTGCCGCCAGTACGGTCCCGGCTCGTTGTAGGCGCTGACCTCTTCGAGACTGAAGTCGATCAGATTCGCGAACGGGGCGGGGAGCCGCAGCGCCGGCGTCGACGCGCTCAACGGGGTGGTCAGGTCGACGACGCGGAGTGATCCGTCGGCGAGGCCGGCGACGACACCGGCCAGAGTGGTTGCGGTCATGGCGAAGTCCTCGGCTACTTGCGTGCGCCGCGCCAGTTCATGCCCCAGCCGTACGCCTCGTCGACCTTGTCCTGCGCCCCACGGATGTAGCGCACCTCGCGGTTGAGGACCAGTTCGCCGCCGCGGTTCTCGAACAGTGCGATCGCACAGGAGAGTGCCGACTGATCCGCCTCGTCGAGCCGGACCTCGATCTCCGGGCCGTTGGCCGGGAACAGGGTGACGACGCCGTTGGCGCCGGCCCAGTTGGGGGTGCCCTCGTAGATGTAGGCGAAGATCAGGATTCGCCGGATCCGGTTGGTCGCGGCGAGGTCGATGTACATGTTCTCGCCGCCGGAGCCCGATCGATCGTCGCCGTCGAGATAGATGATCGGCTGTCCGTCACGAGGAGCACGGAACGAGTTGCCCAGGGCCTGGACGATGCCCTTGCTGCCGTCGGTGAATTCCCAGAGGCAGGCCAGGTCCAGGTCGATGCCCTGCGCCTTGCGAAAGAGTCCGCCGCCCTTCGAATTCGAGGTCCAGCTCAGGTTGACGCGCACCTGGCCGGTGGTCGCACCCTGCTTGCTCAGCGAGATGCTCGGCGCGGACTTGGTGAGGGTGATCTTCGACAGCGAGACCGGCTGGGCGGGCGGCTGCTGGCCGTAACCCGCCGGGGCGGGGGGCTGCTGGCCGTAACCGGCGGGCGCGGAGGGGGGCTGGGCAGGCGGCTGCGGCGGCTGCGCCTTCGGACGCTTGGTGTAATCGATCCCCATCTCGGTTCCTCATCTCGTCGTCGGTGACATCGTCTGGTCCAGTCATCGCACGGCGAAAGACACTCGCCGCAGGTGTTGGGGCCCAGCGTAGTGGACCACCGTCACCGGGCGGCGCCCGTTGCCGGCGCCTGAGCCCGGGCGGACGGACCGAACACCGACGCGACGTCGAGCGTTCCCTGCGGGTTTCGGCGGCAGCTGGCCACCGCGACATGGCACGGACGTGGGACGTTCGGCGGGATCGGGTAACCGTCGTCGATCTGATAGCGGGTGTTGGTGACCTTCGACGCGACCGCCGCCGGGTCCGCGGGATGATCCGGAGCGGCATCCGGGCGAATGACGACCATCGCCTCGGTGACACCGGCCGGCCAGTCGAAGCGCACGGTGTCGCCCTCGACACGGACCGCGGTGATCGGTGGCGGATCGTCGGGCCGAGGTGTGGCCGGGTGCACCGGCGCCGCGCTCGCCGAATCGGCGGACGGGGCGGACGTGGAGTCGGTGCGGGCCGGCTCGGACCGGTGCCCGGCGTGGAGTGCGGTGACCTCGTAGACCGGTGCGACCGGGTCGGGTGCGCTGCCGTCGGACAGTTCGGTCGCCGTGGTGCGGCCGAGCGTCCGGGTCGACCCGTCGAATCCGATGCGCACCACGCGGTAGGTCACCGACTCCGTCGCGGAGGGATCCCACGAGACGGTGATCGCGCCACCCTCGGCGACGGACCGGACGTTTCGCGGCGGGTCCACGGTGACATCGGCGGCCGACCTGTTGAGCGCTCCGTGATCCACGATCTGACGCCGCATCTCGGCCGCGGCGGACAGGCTCGCCGGGTCTCCCGTCGACGCCGCCCGCGCGGTCTCGTCGGCCCGGGCGACGACGTCGCGCGACTGCTCGAGCCGCTCGTCGAGACGACCGCCCGCGTCGGGGAGCAGGTCGATGTCCCGGGCCCGCCGGAGTATGTCCTCCAGCAGTTCGACTGCCGCGAGATGCCGCTTCTCGTCGGCGAGGTCTCGCGCCCGGCGCGCATCCGTCACCGCCTGGCCGATGACCCGCTCGACCTCGTCGGCGACCGCGGCGATCTGCCGGAGCGCCTCGCCGTCGTCGCCGGCCGAGGCGCGCGCGTCCGCGACCGACGCACGCGCGCGGACCGGCAGACCGTCCCGCAGGGCGGCGCGGGCGGCGCGGAGATCGTTCTCCCACAGTCTCTTCGGCGGGACCTCGACAGGCTCGGCCGGCAGAGGTGGGCCGGCCGGCAGAGGTGGGCCGGCCGGCGGAGGTGGGCCGGCCGGCGGAGGGGGGCTGGCCGGCGGAGGTGGGCCGGCCGGCGGAGGGGGGCTGGCCGGCAGAGGGGGGTCACCCGGCGAAGTCGCGCCGAATTCGAGGGCGAGTTCGGTGATCACGGTGCGCGCGTCCCGCGAGCCCAGCCCGCGGGCTCGGGCCTCGTCGAGCAGGTACTCGTGGTCCTGCGCGCCGAGTTCGTCCTCGACCAGGACCGCAGCCCGGACCCGCGGCCGTAGGTGGTCGGTCACCGTGTCGATGACCGACTGCCGATACTCCTGCGCCAGTGCGGGATCGGCGAGCAGGACGTCGTGCACGTGGACGAGCAGTTCGTCGAGGACGCCGCGGAATCGGCCGGGGGCGAGCTCGCGGGCGCGTTCGCCCAGCGCGACCGCCCGCGACTCGATGACACCGCGGTCGGCGGCGGCGTCGGTGTCGAGGTGCAACAGGGTCAGCAGGGTCGGGGTGGGGTCGCCGTCGCGGAGTCGGTCGAATTCGGCGAGCAGGTCGCCGATCTGGGCACGTCGCTGCGCGGTCAAGGTCACCCGCGGCGGCGTCGGGGCGGCGGGCGCGGGCGGTGCATCGTCGACGATGCGGTGACGCCGCATCCGGGTGGCGATCTCCGCCGGATCGAGCCCGCCCATCGCGCCGATCTCGTCGAGTCCGGCGCGCTTGGATCTCGGGATCCCGCCGTACCGCTCGTTGAGTCGCGCGATCGCGTTGTCGAGGAGTTCGAACCGCTGCTGATCGCGGAATTCGCGTCGGGAGCTCACCGCCCGTGCCTCGGCGATCCGACCGGTCTTGTGCCGCAACGGCGCCGACCGTTCGTCGTGTTCGGCCACGAGTCGCGCCACCAGGATGCGGTACTTCGGGTGGTCGCGTTGCTTCTGCCAGAACGCCCACACCTCGTCGAGTCGAACGGCGACGGCGTCGTCGTCGAGGCGCTCGGCCTCGCCGATCGGGATGTCGTACAGTTCGAACGAATCGGATTCGCCGGGCCCCCCGCGTTTCTCGACCGCGGCGAGCACGCGCTTGCGATAGTCGTTGCCGACGAACGGCTCCATCAGATCCCCTGCCTCACCCCGAGATCGGTCACTGCTCGCGGCGCCGGGACCGGTGGACCTGTTCGAGTTCGCGCTCGACCTCCGACTTCGAGAGCGAGGCACCGGTCTTGGCCGACAGTGTCAGTGGGATCCGGGCATCGACGTGGAACGCGGTGACATGCAGGACGCCGTCGAAGGCCATCTCGAAGGTCACCGAGACCTCGCTGCCCTCGTCGTAGCCGGGTGGGATGTCGGTGATCGCCCCCTCGATGAGGACCTTGGCGTCTTCGGGACGGGGAGAGGCGGCCTGTCCCTGCTGTTCCAACACGACCAGTTCGATGCGGGACTGGTCGCGTCGCATGGTCCCGAACGACCGGCGCACCTGGACCGGCAGCGTCTGATTGCGGTGCACCAGCCAGCTGGCCTCCAGCTCACCGCTGTGACCGTTGACCGCCAGCACCCCGAACCCGCGGGAGACCACCGTGTCGACGCTGATCTCGAGCATCCGCCGGACGCTGCTGACCGGCAACGCGAACGCGTGCGCGACCCGTGTGCACGATTCGTCGAGATCGGCCTGCGCGACCCCGTCGAGTCCGCGGCCCTCGCGGAGCCGGCCGCGGGCGGCGAGGTCGGCGCGGACGAGCCGCTCGATCTCGAGCTTCTCCCCGTAGATCGCGGCGCCGCGGGCGACGGCGAGATCGGGATCGTCGAGTTCGGGGGTCTTCCCCAGCGTGGCGGCGAGCTCTCGGGCGACCATCGGCATCCGCGACGATCCGCCGACCAGCAGGACCCGGTCGACGGTGGACACCCCTCGGCGTTCGGCGGCGGCCAGGCACGACCTCGTCAGTTCGACGGTGCGGGCCAGCAGGGGGCGGGTCAGTTCCTCGAGTTCGGCACGGGTGAGCGGGATGACCGACCGGGCGCCGTCGTGAGCGACGATCACCGACGTCGAATCGGATTCGGTCAGTTCGTGTTTCGCGCGCTCGGCAGCGAGGATCAGCGCCTGTGAACCGGCCGAGTCGTCGAGCGGGTCCTCGGCATCGGGATTCTCGGCGCAGAAGGTGCGCGAGAGATGGAGCGCCAGCCGCTCGTCCCAGTCGGCACCGCCGAGTTGATGATCACCGTCGACGGCCAACACGGTGATCCGACGGTCGGCGAGTTCGATGACCGTCGCGTCGAAGGTGCCGCCGCCGAGGTCGTAGACCAGCACCGTCTCGTCGGGCGTACTCGTGGCCACGGGATCGGTGAGCCGGCTGAACCCGTAGGACAGTGCCGCGGCGATCGGTTCGGACAGGACCCCCGCGACGTCCAGGCCCGCGTACGTGCCCGCCTGGATCGTCGCGCGCCGCTCCTCGTCGCCGAAGTACGCGGGCACGGTGATCACGGCGCGGTCGACCTGCTCACCGGCGAAGGCGGCATCGGAGATCAGCGATCGGAGGATGAGCGCCGAGATCGCCGGCGCCGACCAGGTCTGGCCGTGTGCGACGAAACGCCACTGCGCGTCGCCCATCCGTCGTTTCACCAGACTGCAGACGTTCTCGGGGTCGAGCCGGGCCTGCCTGCGCGCCCCTTCGCCGACGACGTGGTCGGTGGGCGAGGTGAGCAGGACCGTCGACGGGGTGGTCGGTGCACCGGTCAGTCCGACGATCACCTCCGGGCGACCGTCGGCATCGATCTTCGCCATCGCCGAGTTGGTGGTTCCCAGGTCGATTCCGATTACGCCCACGATCGGGGATGCTAGCAGCGCAGACGGTCTCGCCGGTGTCGGTCGAGGAGCGGGCGGGTGTTGATTACGCTGGCGGAATGACGTCTCCGGAGGGCGCAGCACCCGACCGAACCGCTGGGCTCGAGCAGTTGCGGGAGCAGGTGTCCGACCTCGCACTTGTGGTGGCACGGCAGACCCGGACGATCGAACGGCTCGTCGACGCGGCCAAGCGGCCGGGTGGGTCCGCGACGGCCGACGTTCCGCTGCTGGTCGACCTGTTCGCGCTCCACACCGATGCGGCGACGTGTGTGGTCTCCGCATCGGAGGCCGACCGGCCCGCATTCGAGTTGTTGCGCGCCGGACTGGAACGGCTCATCGTCGGCCGTGGCGGTGCCGTCGTCGCCCCGCCGCCCGGTGCCGACTTCGATGCCCGCACCATGGAAGCGGTCGATGTCCGAGCGGCGACCGACACCTCGGCGGACCGCACGGTCGCCGAGCTCCTGCGTCCGGGGCTCGTCGTCGGGGAGCGGTCGGTCCGTCCCGCAGCTGTGGTGGTCTTCCGGAGCGGTCAGTCCTCGGGAGACAGTGTCCGCCAGAGGAATTCGTAGGCGAGCGCCGACTTGAACGCGGACTGCTTGTTGTCCGCGGCGCCGCCGTGGCCACCCTCGATGTTCTCGTAGTACTGCACGTCGTGTCCTGTTTCCTCCAGGCGTGCAACGAGTTTGCGTGCATGGCCGGGGTGGACCCGGTCGTCGCGCGTCGAGGTGGTCACCAGGATGGGCGGATAGGTCGCCTCGGCGTCGACGTTCTGGTACGGCGAGAACGGCTTCATGAACTCCCATTGCGCGGGATCGTCGGGGTCGCCGTACTCGGCCATCCACGACGCTCCGGCCAGCAGGAGGTGGTAGCGCTTCATGTCGATGAGCGGCACCTGGCACACCAGGGCGCCGAACAACTCGGGGTACCGGGTCAGCATCACACCCATGAGCAACCCGCCGTTGGAACCGCCCTGCGCGCCCAGCTGTGCGGGTGTCGTCAGACCGGTGTCGACGAGGGCGCGCGCCACCGCGGCGAAATCCTCGTAGACCTTGTGCCGCCCAGCTTTCTGGGCCTGGGTGTGCCACGACGGTCCGTACTCGCCGCCGCCGCGGATGTTGGCGATGACGTAGATCCCGCCGCGTTCGACCCAGCTCTGTCCGGCGATGGCGAGGTAGCTCGGAGTGAGGGCGTTCTCGAACCCGCCGTAGCCGTACAGGAGGGTCGGGCCGTGGGACACGTCGCGGCGCCGCACGACGAAGTACGGGACCTGGGTGCCGTCGTCGGAGGTCGCGAAGTGCTGCTCCGCGGTCACCGAGTCGGCGTCGAAGAATGCGGGACTGCGCTTGATCACCTCGGGTGCGTGGCCGCTGTCGCCGTGCAGAAGGCTCGGCGGATCGGTGAACGACGTCGCCGACCAGAACACCTCGTCGCTCTCGTCGGGGTCGGTGTCGAGCACCGAGACGGTGGCGAGGTCGGGTAGTCCCGGCATGTCGACGACCCGCCACGTCCCGAGCTCGCGGACCTCGACCCCGGTGTGCACGTCGTGAAGCTTCACGATGATGAGATGCGAACGCGTGTAGGCGTAGTCGACGAGACTCGTGTGCGCGTCGGGCGCGAACAGGACGGTCGCGTCCCGGTTGCCCGACCGGTAGGACTCGTAATCGAAGGCCAGCAGCGTGCCCGGGGCATGGGTCGTGCCGTCGACCTCCCACTCCGATCGCGACAGCACCAGCAGCCAGTTCATCCGCACCCCGGCGTGGGCGTCGGTGGGGACGTCGAGCAACTCGGTGGTCCCGTCGCGTAGTTCGTAGTCGAGCGAGTTGAAGAAGTCCGTGGCGCGTCCGACGAAATGACGCTCGAATCCCGGTGTGCTGTCGTACGACGCGCGCACCGACACGTCACCGGTCTCGCCGGTGAAGACCGTCACGGCGTCCGAGAGCGGGGTGCCGCGCGTCCATCGCTTGACGACGCGGGGATAGCCGGAGTCGGTCAGCGAGCCCTGCCCGTCCGGTTGCTCGCCGAAATCCGTTCCGACGTAGACGGTGTCACGGTCGATCCAACCGACATCGGACTTGTTCTCGGGCAGGACGAATCCGTCGGTCACCCAGGTGCGGGACGGGATGTCGAACTCGCGGACGACGGTGGCGTCGGCGCCACCCCGCGAGAGGGAGATCAGCGCGCGCTCGTACTCGGGACGCAGCGCGGTCGCACCGGCCCATACCCAGTTCTCGTCCTCGTCGCGGGCGAGTTGATCGACGTCGATGAGGACATCCCAGTCGGGGGCATCGGTGACATAGGAGTCGTACGTGGTCCGGCGCCAGAGTCCGCGCGGGTTGGTCGCGTCGCGCCAGAAGTTGTAGAGATACTCCCCACGCCGCCGTGCGTAGGGGATGCGGTCGTCGGTGTCGAGGGCCGCCAGCGTCGCGGCCTCCAGCTCGCGGAACGGTTCCGAGGCGGTCAGCGCCGCGACCGTGGGCTCGTTGTGCGCGCGCACCCACGACAGAGCCTCGTCGCCGGTGACCTCCTCCAGCCACAGGTACGGATCGTCGTCGGGTGTGGTGTCGGTGGACGCGGTGCCGTGGTCGCCGTGCTCGGTCATGGCGTCCAAACTACGCGGGCGGGCCGGACCGGTTGATCCCCGCGCTGCGCCGACCCCGGCAAAACGGCTCCTCGGGCCGTTGTCTCCGGGGTATCGTGGCGCAGCGACGTCGAGGAGACCCCCATGGCCACTGCCCATTCCGTTCCCGTCCGCTGTCCCGGCCATGAGCCGCCCCGGGCGTCGAGATGGGGTCGTCTGTCGATGGCCACCTGCTCCGCGGTCGCGGTGATCGCTCTCGTCGCCGCCTGCGACAGCGGGTCGTCGGGAACCGGTGCGCCACCGTCGGGCTCGTCGCCGGCCAATCCGAACTCCGTCGCCGCCGAGCCGCTGCCGGCCGATGCCGTCGACAAGGCGGTCGGACAGCTCGACGACCTCGTCAACTCGATGATCGAGTCGACGAAGATCCCCGGGGTGGCCGTGGCCGTGGTGTCGGGTGGGGAGACGAAGTACGCCAAGGGGTTCGGCGTGAAGGACATCACCACCGGTGACGCGGTCGACGCGAACACCGTCTTCCAGCTCGCGTCGGTGTCGAAGTCGGTCGGATCGACGGTGGTCGCGGCCGCCGTCACCGACAAGACGGTCACCTGGGAGATGCCGATCGTGGAATCGCTGCCCTGGTTCGCGCTCGCCGAACCGTATGTCACCCGCACGGTCACGGTCGGCGACATGTACTCTCACCGGTCCGGCCTCCCGGACCATGCGGGCGACAAACTCGAGGACATGGGTTACTCGCGCGACGAGATCCTGCAGCGCATGCGCTTCATGCCGCTCGATCCGTTCCGGATCAGCTACGCCTACACCAACTTCGGGGTGACGGCCGGTGGCGAGGCGGTGGCGGTGAAGGCCGGGACGGACTGGGCGACGCTGTCTCAGGACCTCATCTACGGCCCGCTGGGCATGACCAGCACCAGCTCGCGATACGTCGACTTCGAGCGCCGGGCGGACCGCGCGGTCGGGCACATCAAGGAAGACGACAAGTGGGTCAAGACCCCGATCCCGCGTGAACCCGACGCCCAGTCACCCGCGGGCGGCGTGAGTTCGACCGTGAACGACATGGCGATCTGGCTGAAGATGGTGCTGGCCCAGGGCAAGCACAACGGCCAGGAGGTCGTGGCACCCGACGCCCTGCTCCCGGCGGTCTCACCGCAGGTCGTGTCCAATCCGCCGCAGACGCCCGACTCCCGCGCCGGTTCGTACGGCTACGGCTTCAACGTCGGGGTCACCGAGGACGCGCGGACGCAGTTCAACCACGCCGGGGCCTTCGCCTCGGGCGCCGGAACGGTGTTCTCGATCCTGCCGTCCGGCGACACCGCCATCGTGGTCCTCTCCAACGCCGCGCCCCTCGGTGCGGTCGACGCGATCGCCGCCGAGTTCATGGACCTCGTGCAGTTCGGTGAGATCCGCAACGACTGGCGCGACCTGTACGCCAAGGCGTATGCGCCGCTGAGCGTGCCGGAGGGTGAACTCGTCGGCAAGGAACCGCCGTCGAATCCCGCTCCGCCGCAGCCACTGCCGTCGTATGTGGGCACGTACGCGAATCCGGTGTACGGACCGGCGGAGGTCGTCGAGCGGGATGGGAAGCTCGTCCTGGAGATGGGCCCGGGCGGGGTGCGCAAGCACGAGCTCGCCCACTGGGACGGCAACACCTTCACCTTCAGGCTTCTCAACGAGAACGCCGAGCCGGGTTCGATCTCGCAGGTCACCTTTGACGGACCGCGGATGACGATCGAGTACTACGACGACGAGGAGAGCAACGGCGAATTCATCCGCCGGTGATGTTCAGCGCCCGGTCTTGCCGTCGATGCGTTCGCGGATGATGTCCAGGTGCCCCGCGTGACGAGCGGTCTCCTCGATCAGGTGGGTCAGCGCCCACCTCATGGAGGGTGACGAGCGTCGTCCGCTCGCTCGCGGCGCAGGTGCGGCGAGATCGGTGTAGGACTCGATGACCGCGCCGACTTCGGATACCGCACGTCGGTAGGCATCCTGAACCGATGCCACGGTGTCGGTGTCCGGGCAGGTGAACGTCGCCTGCCAGTCGTCGGCGTCCTCGCCGAGGAAGAAGAACCGTTCCACAAACGTCAGGTGCCGGACCAGGCCGAGGAGGCTGGTGCCCGACGGAACGGCGGGCGCACGAGCGTCGTCTTCGGCGACGCCGTCGAGTTTGGCCACCGCCGACGCCCGCAGATAGTCGAGGAAACCGACGAGCACCTCCTTCTCCGAAGCGCCGGTCGCCGGTGGCGGGGTGTCCTTGCGGCGGCGAGGAGGCATGGGCACCACCCTAACGGCCGGCAGTCACCGGGTCGGGGACTTCGCCGGCCCGGATCGGGCATCGGGTGTGCGAGTAGATCGTCGGCATGCAGAGGTTGCAGTGGATGCACTTCGATGTCGTCGTGGGGTCGGCGGCCAGGCGCAGCGGAAGGTCGGGTTCACGCAACAGAGCGCGGCCCATGGCCACGAAATCGAAACCCTCGGCGAGAGCGAGGTCCATCGAGGCCCGGTCGGTGACGCCGCCCAGGAGGATCAGCGGCAGATCGACGGCCTTGCGGAGCTCACGCGCAAGGGGCAGCAGGTAGGCGTCGTGATAGCGGTAGTGCTTCAGGAAGATCGGCGCGAACGCCTTGAGGCCGTACTTCATCGCGCCGGAGAAGGCGTCGGCGAACTCCTTGCGCGGCGCCTCGCCGTGGAACAGGTACATCGGGTTGAGAAGTGAACTCCCCGCGGTGGGTTCGATGGCGTCCAGGTGACCGTCGGACTCCAGCAACTGCGCCACCCGGCACGCCTCGTCGACGTTGAAACCGCTCAACCTGGACCGGCCGCGCGCCCGCGCCGCGGGAGAGCGCTCGAGGTCGACCCGGCCGACGCCGTCGAAGGTGTTCAGTTTGACCCAGATCGCCGCCTCGTCGCCGACCTCGTCGCGCACGGTCTCGACCACCTCGCGTGCGATACGTGCGCGGTTGACGAGGCTCCCGCCGTAGGCGTCGCGACGACGGTTCAGCAGGGGAGACAGGAAGCTGGAGATGAGATAGTTGTGGCCGCAATGGATCTCGAGCCCGTCGAAGCCGGAGTCCACCGCGAGCCGGGCGGCCCGACGGAACGTGGTCCGCAGGTCGGCGATGTCGTCGACGCTGATCGCGCGGGTCACCGACATCCCCATCGGCGCGGGTATCCGTGACGGCCCGAGGGAGGGGGCCCGGTTCGACGCCGAGTTCGCGACCGCGCCCGCGTGTCCCAGTTGGGCAGCGGCGAGCGCACCCTCGGCGTGGATGGCGTCGGTGAGTCGCTGCAGACCGGGAACCGCCTCCGGGCGCATCCAGATCTGGTGGCGGTCGGTGCGGCCCTCGGGTGAGATCGCACAGTAGGCGACGGTGCTCATGGCGACACCACCGGCCGCGACCTCGCGATGGAACTCGATGAGCTCGTCGGTCACCAATGCGTCGGGCGTCATCCCCTCGAAGGTGGCGCATTTGATCAGCCGGTTCCGCAGCTGCAACGGGCCCAGCCGGGCGGGGCTGAACGGTCCGGTGGTGGCGCTGTCCACGACAGGTCCTCTCACTCGTGTCTAGGTGGCGGGGGCGGTCAGTCCGGCGGTGACGAAGCCGGCCAGGGCCGTCACCGCGGGGGTGCTCAACGTCTCGGTGCCGCCGAACCGCAGGAGGATGAGCTGGAAGGCGAGGGCCCAGCGCCGGCGCGCCTCGCTCGCGGTCAGGCCGGGGACGGCCTCGGCGAGCATGTCCGCGAAGGGGTCGAGATCGAACCAGTGCGACGTCCAGCTCGCACCGGGATGGGCGAACACGAACCGGGCGAGCAGCCGTAGGTGCAGGTGTCCGGTCGGGTCGGCCTGCAGGTCGACGAAAGGGGCCACCACCACGTCGACGACCTGAGAGATCGGCGTGCCGGCCGGGTCGAGTGAGGCGAGCGGGTCGGCCCACAGCGGACCGAGCCGGGACTGCAGCAGCGCGATGGTGAGGTCGTCCTTGGTGCCGAAGTGATAGTGCACCGCGGCCGGGTTGGCGTCGGCGGCCGCGCAGATCGCCCGGACGGACACCTTGTCGTATCCGTCGGCGAGGAAGAGACGTTCGGCGACGGCCAGCAGGGCGTCGCGCGTGGGCATCGCCGTCGAACCGCGACGCCCGGCACCACGTTCATCTCGGGTGGTCTGGGTCACACGAGCAGCAAAGCACAGTTCAGTCGGTGTTTCAATCAGTGATTGAAATCAGAGGACTGCTACCGGCGAGTAGTGGGACACTCTGCGGCGACGGTCGGACGCGACGTAGGCTGACTGTCGTGGCTGAACACTTTCAAACAGTTGTATTGGGTGCAGGTCCAGGTGGGTACGTAGCCGCGATCCGGTCGGCTCAGCTGGGCATGAAAACCGCCGTCATCGAGGAGAAGTACTGGGGCGGTGTGTGTCTGAACGTCGGATGTATCCCGTCCAAGGCACTGCTGCGCAACGCCGAACTCGCGCACATCTTCAATCATCAGGCCAAGACCTTCGGCATCAGCGGCGACGTCTCCTTCGACTTCGGAGCAGCATTCGACCGCAGCCGCAAGGTCTCGGAGGGCATCGTCAAGGGTGTCCACTACCTGATGAAGAAGAACAAGATCACCGAGATCGACGGATACGGCGTGTTCACCGACGCCAAGACGATCACGGTGGGCGATCGCGAGATCACCTTCGACAATGTCATCATCGACACCGGGTCGACCGTCAAGCTGCTCCCCGGCGTCGAACTGTCGGACAACGTGGTCACCTACGAGGACCAGATCCTCACCCGTGAACTGCCCGACTCCATCGTCATCGTCGGCGCGGGCGCCATCGGCATGGAATTCGGCTACGTCATGGCCAACTACGGCGTGGACGTCACCATCGTCGAGTTCCTCGACCGCGTGCTGCCCAACGAGGACGCCGACTCGTCCAAGGCGCTCGCCAAGGAGTACAAGAAGCTCGGCATCAAGCTGCTCACCGGCACCCGTGTGCAGTCGGTGACCGACAACGGCGACAGCGTGACCGTCACCTACACCGACGCCAAGGACAAGGACGGCGAGCTCACCGTCGACAAGGTCCTCATGTCGGTCGGTTTCGCCCCGCGCGTCGAGGGCTTCGGCCTCGAGAAGACCGGCGTCGAACTCACCGACCGCGGCGCCATCGCGATCGACGACTACATGCGGACCAACGTCGAGGGCATCTACGCCATCGGTGACGTCACCGCCAAGCTGCAGCTCGCCCACGTCGCCGAGGCGCAGGGTGTGGTGGCCGCGGAGACCATGGCCGGCGTCGAGACCATGACCCTCGGGGACTACCGGTTCATGCCGCGCGCGACGTTCAGCCAGCCCCAGGTCGCGTCCTTCGGACTCACCGAGGCGCAGGCCAAGGACGAGGGCTACAACGTGAAGGCGACGACCTTCCCGTTCTCGGCCAACGGCAAGGCGCAGGGACTCGGCGAGACGGCGGGCTTCGTGAAGCTGCTCACCAACGCCGACACCGACGAACTCCTCGGCGGACACCTCGTGGGCGACAACGTCTCCGAGATGCTCCCGGAGATGACGCTGGCCCACAAGTGGGACCTCACCGCCAAGGAACTCGCCCGCAACGTGCACACGCACCCGACCCTGTCGGAGGCACTCCAGGAGACGTTCCACGGCGCGATCGGGCACATGATCAACCTGTAGGCGAGTGAGTGCCGCCGAACGTGTCCGCGAGTGGACACCCCCGTGGCCGCTGGACATCGGGGCGACGGTCGGCCTGCACCGGCGCGGTGCGGGCGACCCCGCTTTCGTCTACGGACGAGACAGGTCGGTGTGGCGGGCGGCGTACACGCCCGATGGGCCGGGCACGCTGACCGTTCGCTCCGATGGCACGACCGTCACCGGACGCGCCTGGGGGCCGGGGGCGGACTGGCTGCTCGAGCAGATGCCCGATTTCCTCGGGGCGAGCGACGATCCGGACGCGCTGGTCCCACGTCACCCCGTGGTGAGCGAACTCGTCCGTCGCACCGAGGGATTGCGCCTCGGGCGCACCGATCGTGTGTGGGAGGCCTTGGTGCCCGCGATCCTCGAACAGAAGGTCGTGGGCGCCGAGGCGTTCCGCGCATGGCGGTATCTGTTGCGCCGCTTCGGTACTCCCGCGCCCGGGCCGGTTCCGGAGACGATGAGGGTGCCACCGCCCCGAGCGGAGTGGACCCGCATCCCGAGTTGGGAGTGGCACCGCAGCGGCATCGAACCGGTCCGGATGCGGACGATCCGCGGGGCGACCGCCCTCGATGTCGAACGCCATGCGGCCAAGCTCACCGTGCTACGCGGCGTCGGGCGATGGACCGAGGCCGAGACGCTCTCGCGGGCGCTCGGCGACCCCGACGTCGTCAACGTCGGCGACTACCACATCCCGAAGCTGGTGGGGCTCACGCTGATCGGCGAGGCCGTCGACGACGCGGGCATGCTCGAGTTGCTCGAACCCTATGCGGGACAGCGACAGCGCATCATCCGGATGGTCACGCGGGGCGGCGTTCGTCCCGAGCGTCGCGGACCGCGGATGACCATCCGCGACTACCGGTCGTTCTGAAGGGGTCGGGCCCCTACGATCCCGTCTTGCGTGCCAGCACGAATTGCCCCTGGCCGGTGACGGTCTGCTCGACGTCGTCCACTCCGGCGCGACGGAGGCGCTCGACGATCTCGTGGTCGTCGAAGATCCGGTACCCGCTCGCTCCGGCGAGTGGCCGGACACCCGGGAGTGAGGTGAGCGGGGTGGCCACCGAGGTGAAGACCACGATCTCGCCACCGGGCGCGGTCACTCGCACCAATTCGTCGACTACTGGTAGGGGATCGGGGATCAGGTAGAGCGCGGCCAGGCAGGTGACCACGTCGAAGGTGTTGTCGGCGAACGGCAGTGCGTGGGCGTCACCGCGCAGGAACGCGGCCCGCCCCACGGCGTTGGTCTGCGCGGCCCGCGCCAGCATGGGTGCGGAGAAGTCCACGCCGATGCACCGACCGTCGCCGGTGAGGCCGTCGGCGATCTCTCGCGTGTAATTGCCGGGCCCACAGGCGACATCGAGCACCAGGCGGTCGCCGGGGCGGGCGAGGTAGGCGCGCAGCGCGCGATCGAAGTCGGCGGTGGACCGGCCGCCCAGACTGAAGAGCCGCGTGAAAGTCGGTCGCCACAGGTGTTCGTAGATCTCGGCGAAGTACTCGTTGCGCATCAGCCGCTGCGCGATCGACTCCATCTCAGGAGCGGGTGTCGCGCTGGATGCGCAGCGTGTGGATGGTGGTTGCGAGACTGTCGTACTGGCCGACGAGCAAGGTGAAACCGATGAGCTTTCGGTCGTCGAGGTGCCGGGACAACGCCTGCCAGGCGATGTCGGAGACGTCCTTTGTCTCGACGAGTTCGTCGACGGCCCGCAGGATGGCGCGTTCGCGATCGCCCCACCCGGCGTCGGGACCCTCCAGGATGCGGTCGAACTCGTCCGCGGTGATCCCGGCCCGACGGCCGAGGCGTCGGTGATGATCGAGTTCGTAGTCGCATTTCCGAAGGTGCGCCACCCGGATGATCACCATCTCGGAGTCCTTGCGCGGCAACACTCCGAACGGCATGAGTCGGCTGCTGAAGTGGAGCCAGCCGCGGAACAGTCCCTTCGCGCGGCCGAGCGTGGAGAAGATGTGCGCGTCGTCCACACCGATCGTGCGCGCGGCTCCCCGTGCGAAGACGAAATTGACCGGCCCTAGCTCCCGGAAACCACCCGGTGCGACGCGAGGTGTGCCCATGGCCCCACGGTAGACTACGCGGACTATGACGCACAGTACACGGACGTTCACCAGTGTCGACGAACTCAAGGCCGCGATCGGCGAGGATCTGGGGTCGGGCGAGTGGCTCGAGATCACCCAGGAACGGGTCGACGCCTTCGCCGATGCGACCGGCGATCACCAGTGGATTCACGTCGATCCCGAGCGTGCGAAGTCCGGTCCGTTCGGGACGACCATCGCGCACGGGTACCTGACGGTGTCGCTGCTGCCGATGATCGCCGGCAAGATCTTCACCGTCGAGGGTCCCAAGTTGGTCCTCAACTACGGGATGAACAAGTTGCGCTTCCCGAATCCGGTGAAGGTCGGCGCCCGTATCCGGTCCAACGCGGTGATCACCTCGATCGAGGAGACGCCCAAGGGCGTGAACATGGTTGTCACCAACACGGTGGAGATCGAGGGGGAGGCCAAACCCGCCTGCGTCGCCGAGAATCTCCGCGTCCTCGTCTTCTGACCCGGCGCAGAAAGTCTCGGCGCTCAGCGGCGGCACTCGTCGACGGCCGGTTCGCCACGAAGTCGACGATCGAGCCAGTCGAGAGCGACCGGGAAGCCGAGTAGCGCCGCGGCGACGTGTTCACCGAAGATCTCGCGGTAGGCCGCGGTGGCGCCGTGCGCACACTGCTCGCGATAGAGCGCCCGGGCGCCGGCGGCAGGTATCCACCACTCGTGGGTGCCGTGGTAGATCAGCAGCGGAATCGCGGACACGCGATCGGCCATCCGGGTCAGCCGGTAGATGCGTTCGGCGGTCGGCGACCGGAACGGATCGGGGTCGTCGGACAGCACCTGCATCGGTAGGAAGGTCCCTCCGGCGATCGCCTCGGGGATGACGCACACGTTTTTCAACGGCGACGAGGCCAGCCATCGCGCCGGCCGGTTGGCCAGGGCCAGGATTTCCGGATGTTCGCGCACGATACCGAAAGTGGCGGCATGGAACAGGCCGGACGCCAGGTTTGCGTTCATGCTCCCGACGAGCATGCGGAAGTCGGCCGGGACACCGCCGAGTGCCGCCCCGACGACCTGCTCGGTGAGTTCGGGGGCATAGTCGCCCAACAGTTTCGACGCTCCGTGTGTGGCGATGGCGCCGCCGGAGTATCCGGTCATCGCTATCCGACTGTCGCGCAGCGTGTCCGGTCGCACCCGAACGGCAGCGCGGATGGCGTCGAGCGTCACGTGGCCGGCGAGTACCGGTTCGGCGTAGGCCATCCGGGGACCCTGGTGGTCGGGCACGAGAACCGCAAAGCCCTGGTCCAGGGCGAGCTGGGTGGCCGGCGGGATGAGGTCCGTGACCCCGGTCGCAATGGAGAACCCGTGCGCGAGTGTGTATCCGGGCGTACAGGCGGCGCCGAGGGAATCGATCGGGAGGTTGTTCACCAGCATCGGCATCGATGCGTCGACCGCCCGTCGCGGGATCAGCAGGGTCGCCGTGCCGTAGATCGGTGCCCCGACGGCATCGGTGCTCCGGAACTTGATCAGTGTCGCCGATCGGAGCGGTACCGTCACCACGGGACCGGCGGCCGCGGTGACGTCGCGGGTGGCGATCACGTCGCCCGGCGCGCGGCCGAGCAGATCCACCGGCCAGCGGTCGAACATCGGGTCCCCGGTGGGCGAGGGCAGGATCGATTCGAGCAATTCGAGTGTGCGGTGGTCGAATCCGCCGGCCCGCGCACGCGGTGGGATGACGCCGAGTCGGGGAATCGGCGGCGGGGGCACCGCCTCGTCGATCGCCCCGACGACAGGCGGCGGCAACGGCATCATGTTCGGTGGGTCGGCGGCCGCGCGTCCGACATGCGACGAAGCGAGGACGGCGGCGAGCAGGACGCCGACCGTCCACACCGATCGGTGCCGGAGCGGTGACCCGCGGCGGTGTGAGGTAGTCGTCATGACGGTGCCTCCGCTTCACGGGCGCCCCGATGCGCCCGCCACCTCGTGACGGTAGGACGCGCGACCGGGCCCGGGCGCCCAACGCGTATCGATGGTCGCCACACCGAGACGCAACCGTGATATCAGGTGCCCAAGGAGTATTCGCGTGTCGCCCGACCGGACTACACGTGCGATCGCCTGCGCCATCGGCACGGCGTGTGCGCCCCGCGCCATCTAGCATTGGCCCACAGGTGATCGCGATTCGAGTCGTCAGATGTGCTGCCGGGGGGCGGGGACTCGACGGTCACCGATGTGAGACGGGAGATCGGCGATGCCGATAAGGGGAGTTCGACGATCGGTTCGACGGGCAGCGATCGCAATCACGGCGGTGGCAGCCGCGGTGGCTCTCGTCGCGGGTCCGACCGGGACGAGCGGGACGGCCGACGCCGAACCGCCCAACCTCACCTCGGTCCCGTCGCAGCTACCAGAGGACATCGACGCGGTGATCCCGCCGCCGCCGGTCAAGAAGTTGTCACGCATCCCGGAACGGTCCCGTATCCCGGGCGCCTCGCAGGAACTGCAAGAACTCCGCGAAGCGCTCATGCCGTCGCCGAGCGGAGACCGATTCTTCGATCACTGGCCGGCGGGGCTGGGTGCGCGGACCCCCGGGGAGATCCTGTCCACACGGTCGGTGACGCGCGTGGCGCAGCCGCTCGTCTTCGTCCCGCTGCGGTCGGCGCGGCAGGTCAAGTTCCGGACAACCGACGCGAACGACGCACCGATGTTCGGCACCGCGACCCTCCTGGTGCCGGCCAAGGCGTGGACCGGGCGGGGAGCCCGGCCCGTCCTGATCAACAATTCGCCGATCGTCGCGTTGGGTACCAGGTGCACGACAGGGTTCACCTACGCGCACGGTTTCACCAACAACACGAACGAGACCGATCTGATCCCGCCGTTCACCCAGCTCGCACTCGATCGCGGTTATGCGGTGCTCGTGCCCGATCACACGGGGCCCCGGATGGCGTACGCCGAGCCGTATGTCGCGGCACACGTGATCCTCGACTCGGTCCGCGCGGCCGCAGACCTCGACCCGACGAACTTCGCGTACGGACCCATCGCGATGGTCGGCTACTCCGGCGGGGCGATCGCCACCCACGGAGCGGCCAAGCTCGCCGCCGGATATGCACCCGACATCGCCGGCCGTTTCGTGGGAGCGGCCATCGGCGGGGTGCCTGCCGACTACCGGTCGCTCGCCGGCGCCATGAATGCGAACCTGGCCTCCGGCGTCTTCCACGCCGGGATGCTCGGTGTCGCACGCGAGCGGCCCGAGGTCTTGCGGATGTCGAACAATCTGGCGAGATGGCTTGCGACGTCGGAGATCCGCAACATCTGCACCGACGACATGGGCAATCTCGGCATCGCCCACCTGCCGACCCAGCTGCTGTCGACCGACCCGGATCCGTTCCACTCCGCACTTGCCGAGAAGCTGTTCGAGGTCACGGCCATGTCTGATCTCGAGGCGTCGATGCCGTTGCTGATCTACCACGGGCGCTACGAGTGGTGGGTCCCGGCTAGTCAGGCACGGGCGCTGTTCGACCAGCAGTGTGCGCTCGGTGCCACCGCTATCTACCGCGAATACGGGGCCGAGCACGTGTCGGCGGCCGCGCTCGGCTTCCCGGACACCGCGAGATGGCTCGACGACCGGTTGCGTGGGCTGCCGGCACCGAACGGGTGCCGACGCTGATCGTGGTACGGCCCTTCGCGGCTCGTCGCTAGCTGTAACTCTTGGGGAGGTTGTGAACGGCGTGGTTCCGGTCAACAGGTGAGGGCCTCCGGTATCGATGTGGTTACCACACACACGCCGATCACCAAGAGGCCCTCATGACCCACCGTAATGCTTTTCTGACCGAACGTGGCCGTCTGGCCCTGGCTCAGTGCGTCGTCGACCAGGGTTGGCCTCTGCGACGAGCCGCGGAACGATTCAACTGCTCCACCGCGACCGCCAAGAAGTGGGCTGACCGCTACCGGCAGACCGGTGAGGCCGGCATGGCAGATCACTCCAGCCGGCCCCGCCGCTCACCCACCCGACTTGCGGTGCGCCGTGAACGTCGAATCATCAAGCTGCGGTTTGTCCGTCGCTGGGGCGCTGCACGTATCGCCGCGCACCTGCGGCTGGCGAGATCGACCGTTGAGGCGGTGTTGCGCCGGTATCGGATGCCGCTGTTGCGTCACTTGGATCAGGCCACCGGTCTTCCGGTACGCCGGACCCCGCCACGCCGCTACGAACACGACGCTCCCGGCGACCTGATCCACGTCGACATCAAGAAGCTCGGCCGCATCCCTGAAGGCGGTGGGCACCGCAAACTCGGGCGTACGATCGGCAACCGGCACAACAAGAAACACCGCCCGGGGTACGCGTACTTGCACCACGCCGTCGATGACCATTTCCGGCTGGCGTACTCGGAGATCCTCACCGACGAACGCAAAGAGACCGCCGCGCAGTTCTGGGACCGGGCGATGGCCTTCTTCCAAGGGCACGGCATCACCGTGCGGCGAGTGATGACCGACAACGGATCGTGTTACCGATCAAAGGTTTTCGCGGAATCTCTCGGCGTCGATATCAAGCACAAGAAGACCCGTCCCTACCGTCCGCAAACCAACGGCAAGGTCGAGCGCTTCAATCGCACTCTGGCCTCGGAATGGGCCTACGCCGAGTTCTACAGCTCAGAGACCGCCCGCACAGCCACCTACGACGACTGGCTGCACCACTACAATCACCACCGAGCCCACAGTGGTATCGGCGGACTCACCCCGATCGAACGCCTACACGTTCACAACCTGCCCGGGTCTTACAGCTAGCGCTCCTCGCACCTCAGGGAGCAGTGGGGCAGGTCGCCAGCGCTCCTCGCACCTCAGGGAGCAGTGGTTGTGTGTTTCGTTCGGATCAGGGAGCGGGACGTGTCTCGGTGAGGCTCATGTACGGCGAGACGCTGCTGGTGTGTTCGTCGATGCGCAGTGAGGCCCCCAGAGCGGGGAATGCACGCTGGGCGCAGTTGGTCCGCTCGCATACCCGGCAACCGGCACCGATCGGCGTGACATGTGCCTGCGGCCCGATCTCCAGGCCGTCGGAGTAGATGACCCGCGCGGCATGGCGTAGTTCGCAACCCATGCCGATCGCGAAGGTCTTGCCGGGTTGGCCGTAGCGAGTCGCGCGGCGTTCGACGGTTCGTGCCACCCAGAAGTAGTTGCGGCCGTCGGGCATCTCGGCGATCTGGGTGATGATCTTGCCGGGGTAGGCGAAGGTCTCGTAGACATTCCAGAGCGGGCACGTCCCGCCGCTCTGCGAGAAGTGGAAACCGGTGGCGGACTGGCGTTTCGACATGTTCCCCGCGCGGTCGACGCGAACGAACGACCAGGGGATGCCGCGTAAGTTGGGTCGCTGCAGTGTAGAGAGCCGGTGGCAGATCGTCTCGTACGAAACTGAGTAGAAGGCGGACAGTCGTTCGATGTCATACCGGAAGTCCTCTGCCGCGCCGTGAAACTGGCTGTAGGGCAGGACGACCGCGGCGGCGAAATAGTTCGCCAGACCGAGTAGTCCGAGCGCCCTGGCGTCCTCGCTGCTGAAATTGGCCTCGTCGACCAGCTTGTCGAGGAGATCCTGGTATTCGAGATAGCAGAGTTCGCTCGCGAGTTTGAACGTCCGCTGCCCCGCCGACAGCGATGCGGAGAACTCCAGGCGCCGGGCCTCGCGGTCGAACCGGTGCAGCGTGTAGTCGCCGAGGTCGACGCGTCGCACGATGCTGATGCCGTGGACGCTCTCGATGCGATTCATGATCTCGCGGCGGATGTCGGCCGAATGCATCCGCATCCGGGTCGTCATCCCCTCGGCAGCGACGTCGAGTTCGTGAATGTAGTTGCGGCGCTGATAGAAGTAGTCGCGCACCTCCTCGTGCGGCGCGCTGATGGTGCCGCGCATGCTGCGATCCCCGCGTTCGTCGGTGGCCGCCGCGAGCTGATCGGTCGCGATCCGATAGCGGCGGTGGAGGTTCACCATCGCCTGCGCCATCTCGGGGTGCGACGTGACCATCGCGCTGATCCCCTGTGCGTCGAGCGCGCCGGGGGAGGCCTCGAGATCGTCGTCGAGCAGGGCCTCCCGCAACTCGGCGACCAGACGGACGTCGTCCTGCGAGTCGAAGAACCCGGCGTCGACGCCGAAGGCCTCGGTGATCTTGGCGAGCACCGAGGCGGTGAGGGGACGCGCATCGTGCTCGATCTGATTGAGATACGACGCCGAGATCGACAGGGTCTGCGCGAGAGCGACCTGCGACAGGCCGCGCTCGGAACGCAACTGGCGTAACCGCGATCCCACATAGGTCCTGCTCATCGTCCACCTCCCGGACAGGTGCCGCCGCCCTGAGCGTCGCCCCCAGGGTACGGTGACCGCGTGCTCACCCTCCTCGGCCGACGCCGCTCGCCGGCAGCGCTGGCCGTGGCGGTCGCGGCCGTGGCGCTCGGCGTCGCGGGGTGTGCAGCCGGTCCGGAGACCGCGCCGGCTCCACGGGGACCTGCCGATCTGGTGCTGTCCGCGTCGGAACTGCCGCCCGGGTACACCGCCGCTCCGCTGTCCGTGTCCGATCTCGTCGGGGGGAACCAGGCCGCCATCGATGCGTCCCGGTCGGCGCGTGTCACGCCCGAGTACTGTCGGCCCACGTCCGATGAGTCGCTCAACAAGCAGCTGACCGCGGACAACTCTGCTGTCCTGGCCGCTCGTGACGGCGCCACGGGGACCCTCGTCGAACTCGTCACCACCGCATCTCGCGACATCGACGCCGATCGTCTGACAACGACGGGCCGTTGCTCGCGCACCACGACGGAGATCACCACCGGGCATCTCTCGGGAAGCCGGGTGCTCACGGTGTACACCGAACTGCCCCAGCCGGATGTCGACGGGGGGTTGCTGCCCGGTGAGCAGTTGCTGGTCACCCGATCCGACGTCACGACGACACTTCCCGACGGCGGCGTCCGCCGGCAGATCGGCTTCGCGGGGTACGCACTGCTCGACCGCCCGGCGTCGGGCCGGGTGACGGTGCAACTCACGGTGTCGGGCGCGCCGACCCGCGCGACCGATCCGCCGACCACGCCGGTCGAGCCGATCGATCCGGCCGCTTTCTCGGCCCTGTTCGACGTCGCTGTCGAACGAGTCACCACGCCCTGAGCCCCGCGGACCGCGATCGGCGCGGCCCCGGATCGTGTGAAGGGCGTCACTCTCGGCCACCTGACCGTTCCCGGCGTCGTGCGGACCGAGAGCGCTTCGGTACCCAGGTGCATTCCTACCCGCGAGTAGAAAATCCCAGTACGGACGTACTTTTTGGCGGGCGGGGCTTCGCGATTCACAGATCAATATTTGCAAACTTTGCACACCGATGACGAAAAATAACCCAGATTTGCAGTGCTCAAGGGTTGGACCTGCAGGTTTGTCTTGTGGCACCCTGGCTGCAGGCACTACCGACACCGAGTCCGCAGGTTCGCAAGTTTCGGCCGAGACTGACGCCGACCGCGAGTCAGCACCTTCAGGCGAGGATGTCGGTTGTCTGTCAGCAGAGAGGTTCCGGCGGCACGCCGGGCCGTCGCCCCGATCCGGCCCCCGGTCGGGACGAGCAGGACAACGAAAGCGAAGTAGCCAATGAGCAACGTCGGAAAGCCCCGTACCGCCGCAGAGATCCAGCAGGATTGGGACACCAACCCGCGCTGGAAGGGCATCAAGCGCGACTACACCGCCGAGCAGGTCGCCGAGCTCCAGGGTTCGGTCGTCGAGGAGCACACCCTCGCCCGTCGTGGCGCGGAGATCCTGTGGGACGGCGTGACCAAGGGTGACGGCAGCTACATCAACGCACTCGGCGCCCTCACCGGCAACCAGGCCGTGCAGCAGGTTCGCGCCGGCCTGAAGGCCGTGTACCTCTCGGGCTGGCAGGTCGCCGGCGACGCCAACCTCTCCGGGCACACCTACCCCGACCAGTCGCTCTACCCGGCCAACTCGGTGCCGAGCGTCGTGCGTCGCATCAACAACGCGCTGCTGCGCGCGGACGAGATCGCCCGTGTCGAGGGTGACGACTCGGTCGACAACTGGGTCGTCCCGATCGTCGCCGACGGTGAGGCCGGCTTCGGTGGCGCCCTCAACGTCTACGAGCTGCAGAAGGCCATGATCGCCGCGGGTGCCGCCGGTACCCACTGGGAGGATCAGCTCGCCTCGGAGAAGAAGTGCGGCCACCTCGGTGGCAAGGTGCTGATCCCGACCCAGCAGCACGTCCGCACCCTGAACTCGGCTCGTCTGGCCGCCGACGTCGCCGGTGTGCCCACCGTCGTCATCGCACGCACCGACGCCGAGGCTGCGACGCTGATCACCTCGGACGTCGACGACCGCGACAAGCAGTTCGTCACCGGTGAGCGCACCGCCGAGGGCTACTACCACGTGAAGAACGGCATCGAGCCGTGCATCGAGCGTGCGAAGTCCTACGCTCCCTACGCCGACATGATCTGGATGGAGACCGGCACCCCCGATCTCGAGCTGGCGCGCAAGTTCGCCGAGGCCGTCAAGAGCGAGTACCCCGACCAGCTGCTGTCCTACAACTGCAGCCCGTCGTTCAACTGGAGCAAGCACCTCGACGACAGCACCATCGCCAAGTTCCAGAACGAGCTCGGCGCCATGGGCTTCACCTTCCAGTTCATCACGCTGGCCGGCTTCCACTCGCTGAACTACGGCATGTTCGACCTGGCCTACGGCTACGCCCGCGAGCAGATGTCGGCGTTCGTCGACCTGCAGAACCGCGAGTTCAAGGCTGCCGAAGAGCGTGGCTTCACCGCCGTCAAGCACCAGCGTGAGGTCGGCGCAGGCTACTTCGACAACATCGCCACCACCGTCGACCCCAACACCTCGACCGCAGCTCTCAAGGGCTCGACCGAGGAGGGTCAGTTCCACTAGGAACCCGACCGCCTCTGGCGTGATTTGGCAAACCAGTCAGGCGGTCCGCGGCTTTCGCTGCGGGCCGCCTGTTGGCGTATCCCGGGCGTGATCAGTACCTGGGAGTCACCCCTGTTCTCGCGAAATCGGTTGTCGCCAGAACGTTTTTCTCCGAGGAGCCGACATGACAAGCCAGACGATCTCCCGCGTCGGGGTGGTGGGGGCAGGGCAGATGGGCGCCGGAATCGCCGAGGTGTGCGCGCGTGCCCACTCGGATGTGCTCGTCTACGAATTCACCCGCGAACTGGCCGCCGCCGGTCGCGATCGGGTCCTCCGATCGCTCGACCGCGGCGTCTCCAGTGGCAAACTGACCGAGCGGGAACGCGAACAGGCGTCGCTTCGACTCCGCTTCACCTCGGACCTGGGCGACTTCGCCGACCGTCAACTCGTGTGCGAGGCCGTCGTCGAGGACGAAACGGTCAAGACCGAGATCTTCACCCAACTGGACAAGGTCGTCGCCGACCCCGAGGCCGTCCTGGCGTCGAACACCTCGTCCATCCCGATCATGAAGCTGGGCATGGCAACTCAGAATGCCGCTCGTGTCATCGGCATGCACTTCTTCAACCCCGTCCCGGTTCTCCCGCTGGTCGAGGTCGTCACCACCCTGGTGACCACGCCGGCGGTCGTCGAGCGCGCCGAGACCTTCGCGCACGACGTGCTGGGCAAGCAGGTGGTCCGATCGGCCGATCGGTCCGGGTTTGTCGTGAACGCCCTGCTCGTCCCGTACCTGCTCTCGTCCATCCGGATGGTGGAGAGCGGCTTCGCGACGGTCGACGACATCGACAAGGCCATGGTCCTGGGCTGCGCCCATCCGATGGGCCCGCTCAAGCTGGCCGACCTCGTCGGACTCGATACGGTCAAGGCGATCGCCGACAAGATGTACGAGGAGTTCAAAGAGCCCCTCTACTCGCCGCCTCCGCTGCTCCTGCGCATGGTCGAGGCCGGCCGTCTGGGCAAGAAGGCCGGCCACGGCTTCCACCGATACGGGTGATCTGACCGGTCTGTCGGGGCGTACGAGTGACCTCTGTCACGAGTGTTAGCAGGATGCTTGCATTTGCTAGCACGGCGTGGATACTGGATATCGGAAACACCAATACCGATGGCGCCGCGGTTCCCCTTTTCTCGCGCGGTGTGAGCCGGATCGAATCGGCTTGCGACACCGAACGTTTCGAGGCGACAGGCGACGGAATGTTCCGACATGCGCCCGGCGAAGATGCCGAGATGAGCGAGACCGCATGTGCTGCAGCGCGATTGGTGACCCAACCCGAAGGAGTCCATTGTGACCACCACCGAACGCAACTATGCCCCCCTCTACGCCGCAGTCGGCGCAGGCGACTACGCCTTCGCGCAGGTCACCGAGAAGCTGACCGAACTGCGTGAGCGCACCGAAGCTGCTGCCGAGACCGCTCAGTCGCGTTTCGACGAGGCCAAGACCCGGATCACGGATCTGCCGGAGACCGCACAGACGCGCTTCGACGAGGCCAAGACCCGCATCGGTTCGCTGTCCGAGGAGGTCCCCGGCGACCTCGAGGAGCTGCGCGGCAAGCTGACCGCCGACGAGCTCAAGCGCATCACCGATCCGTACGTGGAGAAGGCCTACGGCTTCTACACCTCGCTCGCCGAGCGCGGTGAGGCCACGCTCGAACGCCTCCGCACCAAGCCGCTCGTCCAGGAGAACCTCTCGCGTGCCGAGAAGGTCTACAACGACGCGGTCGACCTCACCGAGGATGCTCTCGGGGTCGTGTCCACCCAGACCCGCCTGGTCGGCGACCGCGCGGCGAAGCTCGCCGGCCGCGCAAGTGAGCAGGTCGAGGACGTCGCCGTCGCCATCGAAGAGGCCGGCAGCAACGTCAAGGAGCAGGCCGACGACGCGGCCAAGGAAATCGACGGCGCCGCAGGCACTGTCGAGGCCAAGGGCCGCGCCGCCAAGTCGTCGCCGGCCACCAAGGTGGCCGAGGCCAAGGACACCCCGGTTCCGGCCGTGAAGAAGACCGCCGCCAAGCGGGCGCCGGCCAAGAAGGCTCCCGTCAAGAAGCCGACCACCGCGAAGTAAGCTCTCGCGCAGTCGCATCCGCAACGCCCCCGCCCTCGGCGGGGGCGTTGTCGTGTGTCGGGTGCCGTTGTCTCGGGGGAGGGCCCTCTGTCCCGCGGTGGTGTTTCCGTCCCGCTGATGAGATCTGATCAGCGGGAGGGAAATGGGACCGCGGGACTCAGCTCATCAATTCGAACTTCTCCAGCCATGGCCGGAGCAGGCCGATGAAGGACCCGTCCTCGAGCATCGACCAGGTCCAGCGCACGACGACGGGGCCCAGCGCGCGGATCTCGTCCTCCCGCAACTTCTCCTGCAGCACGACATCGGCCACGGTCTTCCCTGCTGCCCGCAGGCGGCCGTATTTCACCATGCCGTCGAACTCCCCGACGAGCTTCGCCTGCCAGTCGAAATCGACACGGTGGACGCCGCTCCGCCCGCAGAACTCGTGTTGCAGCCCCGGAGCAGGCAGGCCGGCCTCGATCATCTGCGCACGACTCCACGATTCGCCGACGCTTTCGGCCGCTCCATCGGCCAGTTTCAGCGCACGCCGCGCCACTCTGCCCCCTTGGCGACGATGCGAGGTCAGGGTCCGTCCCATGAGCTGACGATCGGCGCCTACGCGAAGTGCCTGGTCGAAAGCGGTGAGCGCCTGTGCGAAGTCGCCCCCGGCCGCCACATCGACGGCGGTTCGCTCGATTGTGGTGACAAGTATTCCGTCGACGACGGTGAGCTCGTCCTCCGTCAGGGCGGCTGCGTGAACGTGACGATGCGTCGCGATGAATCCGCCGGTCTTCTTGCCGCTGGTGACGTGGACGCGGTCGGTGTCGGGCTTCAGCAGTGGAATGCCGAGCACCGCGGCGGCCGACACGTTGCTCAGCGGCAGCTGCGGTGCGTTGGCGGGCTGTGCCGTGGCGATCGCAACAGATTTGAGGCGGTGCAACTCCTGATCGCCTTCGTGCCCGGCGAAGTCGTCGGATGCCGGCACGAAGACGCCGGGGATGAGGCGGATCAGGTCGCCGGCGGATACTGCTGCGGCGAGCAGATTGTCGGAGAAGGCCGCATCGAGTGCGGCGCCGCGACGGATCAGACCGTAGCGGTCCACTGGGTAGCTGGTCATCTCTATTCGACGCAGCGGAGGGCGTTTCGGCTCCATCGAGTTTTCCCTGGCTTCCCGCGGCCCCGCTTCCGTCCCGCTGATCGGATCCCATCAGCGGGACGGAAACAGCACCGCGGGAAGGCGAGTTGGCAGGCCGTCAGGGCGTCCGGATCGTCAGGACCGCGAGGGCACCGTCGTCGCTGCGATAGGTGTGCGGAACGTCGGACAGCCAGTGCAGGGAGTCGCCCGGCCCGGCCGTGTGCTCCTCGCCGGCGCGCCCGGCGAGAAGGTGCCCGCTGACCACATGAACGTGCTCGACGACGCCGGGCCCGTGCGCGGGCGACTCCCGTACCCCGCCGGAGGTGACGCGCAGCCAGAACACCTCGGTGACCGATCCGTCGTCGTGGTGCTCGACATGGAGCAACCGCGCGGCGAGATGGGGTCCGACCCCCTCGGTACCGGATTCCTCGCCCAGGAGCGCCGACAGGGGCACACCGAGCGGCCCGGCAATGGCATACAGCGTGTCGAGGGTGGGGTTGCGTTGACCGGCTTCCAGTTCGGAGAGTGAACCCTTGCCGATCCGGGCCTCGCGGGCCAGGCCGGACAGACTCTTGCCACGTTGCTTCCGAATGGCGGAGATCCGGGCCCCGACGGCTCGTCGTCGGTCATCGCCGTGTGTCATAGTCCGGGCCCGCGCTCGTTTCTCACCTCGTGGACACCGCGCATGCGGTGTTCTGTTTACGGAACGATACCGTTATGCTCGCGGCATGACCAGTCCCGTCTCGTCGACTCTCAGCGAGCCGATCATCGCCGGGGTGGTGACCTCCTTGGTCGGGTTCACCTCCTCCTTCGTCGTGGTGGTGACCGGATTGCGTTCGGTGGGCGCCGACCCGTCCCAGGCCGCGTCGGGTCTGCTGGTGCTGACGGTTCTGTTCGGACTCGGGTCGATCCTGCTGTCACTCCGCACGCGCCGGCCGGTGACGCTGGCGTGGTCCACGCCGGGCGCCGCACTGCTCGTATCGGCCGGCTCGTCCTACGACGCCGGATGGCCGGCGGCGATCGGCGCCTTTCTGGTGGTCGGGTTGCTGATCCTCGCAACCGGACTGGTGCCGGCGCTCGGCGAGTTGATCGGCCGCATCCCGACGCCGATCGCCCAGGCGATGCTGGCCGGGGTCCTCCTCTCGCTGTGCCTCGCGCCGATGACCTCACTGGCCGCCCAACCGTGGTCGACCATTCCGATCCTCGTCGTCTGGTTGCTGGCGATGCGATGGCTCCCGCGGTGGGCGCTGCCGCTGGCGCTCGTCACGGCCCTGATCGTGATCGGGGTGAACCTGGTCCTCGACGACTACAGTGGCTGGGCGGGTGAGTCGTGGTGGCCGCAACTGACCTGGACCACACCCGCTTTCGATGTGAGCGCGATCGTCGGGCTCGCGGTTCCGCTCTACATCGTCACGATGGCCTCGCAGAATGTTCCGGGGGTGGCCGTGCTCAAGTCCTTCGGCTACGAGACGCCCTGGCGTCCGGCGATGTTCGTGACCGGGGCCGGAACAGTGCTCGGTGCGCCATTCGGCGGCCACGCGATCAACCTCGCCGCGCTGTCCGCGGCACTGGCCGCAGGCCCGGAGGCGGGTGCCGACCGGTCGCGCCGGTGGATCGCGGGTGTGGCGACGGGTTCGACGAGTCTCGTGCTCGCAGCGCTGTCGGGCGCGCTGGTGGTCATCACGGCGATCGCACCGGAGGGATTGCTCGAAGCGGTTGCGGGACTTGCGCTGTTGACCACCTTCGTGGCGTCGATCCTCGGTGCGTTCGAGAAGGCGGAGTTCCGCATGCCCGCGGCACTGACCTTCGTGACCGCGGCCGCGGGTGTCACCTTCGCCGGGATCGGTGGCGCGTTCTGGGCTCTCGTCGTCGGGCTGGTGGCGCACTGGGTGCAAGCACGTCGCCCATCTACTCCCTGAGCAGATTTCAGTCGGCGGCGGCGAGCCGCTTCTTCTCGGCCTCGACGTCGAAATCGGCCGGTGGCCAATCGAGATCGAGACGGGTGAGCGCGTCGATGAGGAGTTCGCACACCGCGAGACGCGCGTACCACTTGTGGTTCGACGGGATGACGAACCACGGTGCGGAGTCGCGGTCGGTGAGGTCGAAGATCGCCTGGTACGCCTCGAGGTAGGCATCCCAGTGGCCGCGTTCGTCGACGTCGCCCGGGTTGTACTTCCAGTACTTGTCCGGCCGGTCCAGACGCTGCGCCAGGCGGGCCTTCTGTTCGTCCTTCGACACCACGAGACAGCACTTGAGAACGGTAGTCCCGCCGGCGACGAGCTCGGACTCGAACTGGTTGATCAGGTCGTAGCGCTTCTCCCACTCCGACTGCGGAACCAGATTGTGCACCCGAACCGGCAGGACGTCCTCGTAGTGCGATCGGTCGAAGATCCCGATGCGGCCGGCGGGCGGCAGGGCCCGATGGATGCGCCACAGGAAGTCGTGCTGCAGTTCCTCTTTCGTGGGCTTGCCGAATCCTTTCACCGACAGGCCCTGCGGGTCCAACAGGCCGCCGACGTGACGCACGATGCCGCCCTTGCCCGCCGTGTCCATGCCCTGTAGGACGAGCAACACCGACCGATGATCGCCGGCCCGACCGTTGGCGGACAACAATTCCTGCAGGTCGGCGAGTACGTCACCGCGCTGCGCGAGGAGGTCGGTGCCGGCGGCCTTGTCGCCCTCGAAGCCGGGCGTCGTCTCCGGATCGAACGACGCCACCGGTCCGATTGCCTTGGCGCGCAGGGCCTCGACGGCGGGGGTGGACCAACCGGTGCTCATGACGGCGTCCTCTCGGATTCGGATTCGGATTCGGATTCGGGTTCGGGGTCGGTTGTTTGCTCACCCGGCGGCGGGAAGAGCGGTCCGCCGCCGAAGGCGGCGCGGTGTGAATCCGGCGGCGTGCCATCGTTGTTGACGATCCCGTACTCCCCGCCCAGCTCGGCGGTGACGAGTGTGTGTCCGCTGAGTCGGGAGAGCCGGGGGTCGGCGGCCAGCCGGGCGATGACGCGGCCGACGAATTCTGGGTCCTCGGCACGCGCGAGTGAGAAACCGGCGAACTCGTCGAGGCCGAGAGACAGCAGCAGCTCGGTGCGGATCAGGCCGAGCCACAACGAGATCGAACTGACCCCGGTGCCGCGTAGTTCCTCCGCCATGTCGGCGGCCATCTTGTCGAGGGCGGTCTTGCTCATCCCGTACAGAACCGAATGCAGATGACCGCGCGAGCCGAACGACGAGATGTTCGCGATGAGCCCGCTGCCGGCCTCCGTCATCACTCGGGCCGCATGCACCGAAGCCACGTAATGCGCTCGTAATCCGACGCCGATCAAGGTGTCCCAGTCGTCGACGGGTCGTTTCCAGAACGGTTCGGAGAAACCGCCGAAACCCTTCGGGGCTGCCCACGCGTTGTTGACGAGCAGATCGAGTCGGCCTGTGTCCGTGCCGATCTGGTCGAACACCGCGGACACCGCGGCATCGTCGGCGTGATCACAGGCGAGCGCTCGAGCGCCGTCGGGCCCCGATCCCGCCCGTGAGGTGACGTAGGTCGTCCACCCGTCATCGATGAGCGCGCGAGCGATTCCGTACCCGACGCCGCGGCTGCCGCCGGTCACGAGCGCAACGCGTCCCGTCATTCGCCTGCGGTTTCGGCGGTGGGATCGGTGGGCAGGGGATCGGTGGGCAGGGAATCGAAGAGCGCAGGCGGCGCCGCGAGGAACTTCTCCCGCGATCCGTTGACCTGCCACACACCCACCACCGCGCTCCAGACCATCATGGTCAGATAATCCACCACCTCGTCCGCGCTGAGGGTGCGTTTGGTCATCCACCAGTCGACGACGTGCTGGATACCGCCGACGAGGGCATGTGACCAGAGTTCGGCTCCGGTGGTGTCCGCGCCGCGCTCGGCCATCCGCATCTGGATGCTGCCCATGACCAGTTGGGTGACCAGTCGCACGGAATCCGCCGGCGCCGGCGACGACGTCGGCGAACTCGCCAGCGCGAACCGGTACAGCTGCGGTTCGTCGTCGACGGCGTGGACGTACACCCCGATGATGGTGTGGGTGAGGGTGTACTCGTCGAGATCGTCGGCGATCGCCTCGGTCAGCCGCGGGTAGATCGTCGTCTCGAAGAATCGCACCGTCGTCGCCACGCCGAGGTCGCTCTTGTCGGCGAAGTAGCGGTACAGCACCGTTTTCGAGACACCGATGTGCGCGGCGATCTCATCCATCCCGACGTCGGCGCCCAGGTCGCGGACCGCGGCGATGACGCCGTCGGTGAGTTCGGTGCGTCGAGCGAGCTTGTGTTTCTCCCAGCGCTGTTTGCGACCGTCGGGTTTGGCGCCGGTCTCGGCGACCGACTCGGTGACGGTCGTCAGGACCTGTTCGAGCCCGCGCGTCACGTTGGCCGCGGCCGCCACTGCTGCGCGCGCCGCGGCGGCGGGATTCGGGCGGTTGGCCATCACGCAGCCAGCGTAGTCGCTCGATGGGTGACACTGGTCCCATGGCATCGACAGTCATCCCGGGAGTCGCCGGTCAGCACGAGGGTCCGCCGGCCAAGTCGTCCGCGCCCGGATTCGGCGGGAACAGCGCCGGAGACGAGGGCAGGCGCAGGGATCTGCGCAAGATGAAAGCCGTGGCCACGGGCTTCCTGGTCTTCGCGGCGATCGTGTATCTGTTCACCCGCTACCTCGAGCATCGCGACGGCGCCGAGGTGGCGGCATGGGTCGGCTATGTCCGCGCGGCCTCGGAAGCCGGGATGGTGGGCGCGCTCGCCGACTGGTTCGCGGTGACCGCGCTCTTCCGCCATCCGCTGGGTATCCCGATCCCGCACACCGCGCTGATCCGCAAGAAGAAGGACGACATCGGCGACCAGCTGGGCGGCTTCATCGAAGAGAACTTCATGACGCCCGACGTCGTGGTCTATCGCGCCGAGCAACTCGATCTGCCGCGGCGCCTGTCGACGTGGGTCGCGGACCCGCGCAACGCACCGCGGGTCAGCGGTGAGGCCGCGCGCGCGATCAAGCTCGCCGCCGAGATGCTGCGCGACGAGGACGTCGAACAGCTCATCCAGGCGGCGCTGAAGTGGGCGGCCGAACCGCAGTGGGCGCCGCCCACCGGCCGCATCCTCGAACAACTCATCGCCGAGGATCGGCTGGAACCGGTGTTCCAGCTGCTGTGTGATCGGGCACACGAGTGGGCGGTCGGCAGTCAGGACCTCGTCGACCGGGTGGTCGACCGGGACGGACCGCAGTGGACGCCGAAGTTCGTGAACAACCTGGTGGGTGACCGGATCTATCGCGAACTCGTCGATTTCACCTACAAGGTGCGGATGGATCCCGACCACGAATTGCGCCGCGCCATGCACCAATTCGTGGAGAAGTTCGCCGACGACCTGCAGAACGACCCCGACATGATCGCGAAGTTCGAGGCTCTCAAGCTCGAACTGGTGGGGCGCGACGAGGTGACCGGCGCGGCGTCGACGGCATGGCAGACCGGCAAGGCCGTGATCGAGGAGATGCTGTCGGACCCGAACAGCACCCTGCGGAACACGCTGTCGGACTCGATCATCCAGCTCGCGCAGCGAATCCGTGACGATCGTCCGCTGCAGGAGAAGATGAACGGCTGGGTGGCGAGGGTCGCGCACCACGTCGCCGCGAACTATTCACAGGAGATCATCTCGGTCATCACCGAGACCGTGCGCGGGTGGGATGCCGACGACACCAGTCGCAAGATCGAACTCCAGGTCGGCCGGGACCTGCAGTTCATCCGCATCAACGGCACGGTTGTCGGCGCACTCGCCGGACTCGTCATCTACTCCACGTCGGTGCTGATCTTCTCCTGACGGGTCGTGGGGCGGTCGGCCGCGGCGTCGACACCGGGCAGTTTGCTGTGTGCTTGCACGGGTTAGCAGTCGTGTTGATACTGGGGGAACGGGCTTGAAGTCGGACACCTCGCCGAGCGTCCCGACCGACGACACCGGAACAGGTCCCGGGGAACGGAGCGTTGATGCAACCCGAGAAGGACGACGCGTCTCCCGACGCCGACGACGCCTCGGTCGCAGACGCCGTCCCGGTCACGGGATCGTCCACTGCCGCAGCCGGTTCGGAGGTCGCCGACGAAGGGGACGACGGGTCGACGCCGATCGCCGTGGAGGCGGTGGAGGCCGTGGCCAACGCGGCCCAGGACATCGGCGCCTTCATCCGATCGCAACGCGTGGCGGGCAAGGTCTCGCTGCGTCAGCTCGCGGAGCGGGCCGGCGTGAGCAATCCCTACCTCAGTCAGATCGAGCGTGGACTGCGGAAACCGTCGGCGGAGGTGCTCGCCCAGATCGCCAAGGGGCTCCGCGTGTCGGCCGAGGTCCTGTATGTGCGGGCGGGGATACTCGAAGAACGGCCCGCGAGTCCGGTCCGTGATGCTCTCATCGCAGATGACTCCATCAACGAACGCCAGAAGCAGATGTTGCTGGAGATCTACGAGTCATTCCGAAAAGAGAACACGATCGAGTCGACCGGCAAGGAGTAGTTGATGAGCGAGAACCCGTTGACCACAGCCGTGGGGCAGGTGGCTGCTCTGCTCGCAGACGTGCGCGAGCGCGGCGAGGCCGCGAGCGAGCAGGCCCAATCCAAGCTCGTCGAGACCGTCGGTTCGACCCAGGCGAGGGTTGCCGACGCGCAGTCCAAGATCGCGGAAACCGTCGAGAACACCCAGTCCAAGCTCGTCGAGACCGTCGGTTCGACACAGTCGAAACTCGAGGCACGGCTGACGGAGTCGCGGGATGACGCGCAGGCGCGGATCGACGAGGCGCTCGCGACAGCTCTGGCGCTGTTCGAGGAGGCCAGGACCAAACTGTCGGCTCTGCCGGTCGAATTGCCCGCGGAGATAGAGGAATTGAAGACCAGGTTCTCGCCGGAGGAGTTGCGGAAGGTCGCCGAGGCGTACCTGGCGGTCGCCGCAGGCCTGCTGACCGCCCTGTCGGAACGACGGGACGAGGCGGTGGAGAAGCTGAAGTCGCAGCCGCTCCTCGGGGAGAATCTGCCGAAGCTCGAGAAGGTGTACAACGACGCGGTCGGCCTCACCGAAGACGCGCTGGGCTCGATCTCCGAGCAGACCCGCGCGGTCGGCGAGCGTGCGCTGAAGCTGGCGAACCGTTCCGACGCCGACACCGAGGCGTCGGCGAACACCCTGCGGTCCGGTCAGGCAGCGCCCGAAGCGCAGGCTTCGCTCTCGCCGAAGGCGGCGGCGAGGGTCGCCGAGGTCAAGGCGGCGGTCGACCGGGCCCCGGTGAGCACGCCACCCGAACCGCCGGCCGAGACCCGGAAGGCCGCAGCGAAGAAGTCTCCCGCCACGAAGGCGGCCGCGACGAACGCCCCGGCGAAGAAGACCCCGGCGAAAAAGGCCCCGGCGAAAAAGGCCCCGGCGAAGAAGGCCGCCGCAAGCACGGCGGCGCCCGCCAAGGCCGCCACCAAGAAGGCCGCGGCCGTCCGAGGCGCCGCCGAACGGGCCGCCGCCAAGAAGACGGCGGGGGCCAAGAAGACGGCGGGGGCCAAGAAGACAGCGGGGGCCAAGAAGGCTGCCGCGACGAAGGCCCCGGCCGAGACCCCCGCGAAGAAGACGCCTGCGAAGAAGACGCCCGCGAAGAAGGCCCCGGCCACGAAGGCCGCGGCGACCACGACCCCGGCCACGAAAACCGCGGCGAAGAAGGCTGCAGCCAAGAAGACCCCGGCCACGAAGACCCCGGCCAAGAAGGTGCCCGCGAAGAAGGCGTCTCCCGGCGCGGAATGACGCCGAACGGGGCGGGTGACGGCTCCGCATCGTAGGGTGTCGCAGCAAACCCGACTCGCGCGACTACAGTGTTCGACGTGGACTTCTTCAGCGTATTGGCCTACGGCCAGAGTCTGATCATGTTGACCCTGACGTTGGTCGCGGGCATCGCCTCGACCCTCGCGCTGATCCATGCGGCCATCCAACGGCCCGACGCCTTCCCGGCGGTGGACCGGCAGAGCAAGGTCATCTGGGTCTCGATCCTCGCAGCCGCGACCCTGTTCATCTGGTTCTTCGGGGCGGTGAACTTCCTGGGCATCATCGGTGTGGTCGCCATGCTCGTCTACCTCGTCGACGTGCGCAAACGTGTCGACGACATCCAGGGCAAGTCCTGGTTCAGCAAAAGGGCCTGACCCGTCGTGGCGGAATATCGGATCAACGACCTGGCCGAGGCGTCCGGGGTCAGCGTGCGCAACATCCGGGTCTACCAGGACCGCGGACTGCTGCCGCCACCCACCATCCGTGGTCGCGCCGGCTGGTACTCCGACCAGCACCTCGTCCGGTTGAATCTCATCTCGCGCATGCTCGAGCGCGGGTACACCTTCGCCACCATCAGCGAGCTGTTGCACGCGGCACATCACGGCATGCGGGTCGAGCAGATCCTCCGTGGCACGCCGAAGGGCGGCCGGTTCCGCAACTTCAAGCGTGCCGCGACGATCACCATCACCGAGCTCCGCAAGACGCTGAACGCCAGCGACCGGTCGATCGCACTCAGTCAGAAGCTCGGGTTGCTGGCGAAGGACGGCGCGCACTACGCCATCCGCAACCCGGAGTTGCTCGAGGGTGCCGAGATCCTGGTCAAGAGCGGGGTCGACATCGACGTGCTGCTCGACCGGTGGGTACGCGTCCAGGAAGACCTCGAAGACGTCGCCACCAGCTTCGTCTCGATCATCACCGACAAGTACTTCGACGAGAATCTCCCCGACCTGGGCGAGGCCGGGGTCAGCGAGATGGCCGACCTCATCCAGACCGTGCGGCCGATCGCCCACGAGATCGTCGAGACCACCTTCCGCAAGGCGCTCGACGAGCAGATCTCGAAGGCCATCGGTCAGGCGGCCACCTACTTCGACGCCGAGGTTCCCGCGCCGGTCATACCCGCTGACGACGAGCCAGAGCAGGCACAGCCGAACTATGAGACAACGGACATTGGTACATTGAACCCCGAGACGGGGCGCTGAGCCGGATTCGGTGCCTCGCAGCGGACCGGTGAGGTCCTCCAGAGGTGAGGGGTGCCGAGTGAACACGAAATCATTGGCCAGTGCGGGCGGTGTCGCCACCGCGATCGGTGCCGGCGCGGTTGCGGTGGGGATCGGAACGATCTTCACGCGCCTCGCGCGTGAAGCGCTACACGCCGACGCCGCCGTCGACGACGGACCGGATGATCTGCTCACCCGGCCGGACAACGCCCCACGGCGCCTCGAGGTCCGCACCGCGGACGGGACGCAGCTCAATGTCGAGGTCTACGGGGACGCGCCCGACTCCGACGTCGACGACACGGGCGACGTCATCGTGATGGTCCACGGCTGGACCTGCAACACCGCCTACTGGTACCCCCAGATCAATCACCTCGCCGCCACCGAGGGCGGCTCCCGGCGGGTCGTCGCCTACGACCAGCGAGGTCACGGACGGAGTGAACGTGGCCGCCGCAGACCGACCGTGGCGATGCTCGGCCAGGATCTCGACGCGGTGCTGGAAGCCGCGGTGCCCGCGGGGCGTCGCGCGATCCTGGTGGGACACAGCATGGGTGGCATGACCATCATGTCCTGGGCGGCCCAGAATCCCGAGAAGGTCGGGTCGCGGGTGTCGTCGGTGGTGCTGGTGTCGACCGCGGCCAAGGCGGTCATGGACAATCACCTGCTGATCCCCGTCGATCTGCCCGTGTACGCCAAGCCGTTCGCCCCGGCGGCAGCGAAGATGATCACCTCGGTCCCCGTGCCCATCCCGAAGACGTCCTACGGCGTGCGCTTCTCGCACTACATCGCGCTGGGGCCGAACGCCCGCCGGGCACACGTCGAGTTCGTGGACGAGATGATCGGGGCGTGCCCACCCCGCGCTCGCGCCGGGTGGGGATCGGCGATGGGGAAGCTGGACGTCACCGCCGGACTCGCGGCACTGTCGGTGCCCACCACGGTGGTCGTCGGCACCGAGGACCGGCTCACTCCGCGACTGCACGCCGAGCAGATGGCGGAGGTGTTGCGGCGCAACGGCTCCCTGCGCGACCTGGCGGTCTACGAGGGTGTCGGACACATGTCGAGCATCGAGGCCGCCGAGCGCTTCAACGCCCTTCTCGACGAGGTCGTCGCAGAGAGCTCGCGGGCGACCGAGGAGCGCAAGGACGTCCAGTCGGTCTGACGGTCCTCGTCAGAGGCTGCAGTTGACCAGGACCGGCTCCGGTCGCAGCGTCACACCGAATGCATCGGCGACCCCGTCGCGCACCTCGCGGGCGAGGTCGAGTAGTTGCGTGGTGGTCGCTGAGCCCCGATTGGTCAGTGCCAGAGTGTGTTTGGTCGACAACCTGACCGCCGCGTCCGGGCCCGGGTGGCCGCGGTGGAATCCGGCCCGTTCGATCAGCCACCCGGCCGACAACTTGATCGCCCGGTCGGCGTCGTCGGAACCGGCGGGATAGGTCGGGATCGCGACATCGTCGCCGACGCGCGCCGCGATCCGTTCGAGTACCGCCGGGGCCTCGGCCCCCGGCACGATGGGATTCGTGAAAAACGATCCGGCACTCCAGGTGTCGAAGTCCGCGGCGTCGAGGACCATGCCCTTGCCGGCGCGCAGGTCCAGGACGGCCGCGCGGACCTCTGCCGCGTCGACACGATCATCCGGTTCGACGCCCACACGGGTCGCGAGTTCGCGATAGCGGACGGGCTGGCTCGCGCGATTCTCGTTGAGCCAGAACGACACCGCGACGACCACGAAGTCGTGACGGTGCTTCAGATTGCTGGTGCGATACCCCAGGCCCAGCTCGGCGGGGGAGACCCACCGCAGATTTCCGGAGCGTCGGTCCAGGACCTGGACCGACCGCAGGATGTCGGCCACTTCGACGCCGTAGGCGCCGACGTTCTGAACCGGCGTCGCCCCTGCGGCGCCGGGGATTCCGGACAGGCACTCGAGCCCGCCGTAACCCGCGTCCACCGTCGCGGCGACCAGTTCGTCCCAGCCCACCCCGGCGTCGGCGACGACGTGCGCGCGACCCGACTCGCGCCCGGAGCCGAACTCGACGCCGTCGCTCGCGAGGACGACCGCGGTGCCGTCGAAGCCGGCATCGCCGATGACGAGGTTCGAACCGCCGCCGACCACGAGCACCGGCTCGGATCGTTCATCGAGGTCGAGGATGGTCTCCACGATGGTGCGGGTGTCGGCGCATCGGATGATCTCGCGCGCGGGTCCGCCCAGACGCAGGGTGGTCAGCTCGGCGAGGGGCGCGCTCAGCGGCGCCTGCGTGTCGGTCACGTCCTCAACGTTAACCGGCGAGCGGTAGCGTTCTCTCCATGGCGAGCAAGCTGCAGCACACGGTGTCCTATCCCTTCTCCACCGCGCGACTGTGGGCGATCTACACCACCGAGAAATACTGGCACGACCTCGTCGAGCGCATGAACTCCGGACACGGTCATGTCGAGAAGGTGACCATCGCCGGTGACACGGTGACGGTGGAGATCCAGCAGGGCATCCCCGCGGACAAGCTGCCCTCCGCGGTCACCAAGGTGATGCCGGGCGACCTCCGCATCCCGCGAAAGAACACATACCGCCTGGTCGGCGACCGGATCGAGGGGGAGACCCATGCGACGGTCGACGGGGCGCCGGTACCGGTCGACGTCACCGGCACGACGCTGACGACCGGCGATCCGGCGACCACCGACAACCGCGCCGAGGTGACGGTGAATCTGCCACTCTTCGGCGGCAAGATCGAGAAGTCGGTGGTCAGCGAGTTGTCGGCGCTGCTCGACGCGGAGCGCGGACACACCGTCGAGTGGGAGAGCCAAAATCCGCTGACGTAGCCTGGGCTGCATGGCACGACGGCTCAGCTACTCCGCTCGGTACACGCACCCCGCGGAGAAGCTCTATCAGGCCCAGAGCACCAAGCAGTACTGGGACGACATGATGGCAGGCTTCCAGATGATCTCCCCGCACTGCGAGGTCGACTCCTTCGTCTCCGACGAGACGGGCATCCGGGTGGTCCTCAAGCAGACTATCGGCAGCGATCAACTGCCCCCGCTCGCGAAGACGGTGATGAAGAAGGACATGGTCATCACCCGCGAGGAGACCCTGGGGCCCTTCGATCCGGACAACACCAAGGGCACGTACAACGCGTCGATCCCCGCGGGACCGGGCAGTCTCAACGGCTGGCAGGAGCTCTTCCCCACCGACAACGGCGGCTGCACCATCCGCCGGACCAGCGAGGCCAAGGTCTTCGTCCCCTTCGTCAACGGCAAGCTCGAGCAGATGATCCTGATCAACCTCGTCGACCTCTTCCGCGCCGAGGCCGAGTACGCCAAGGACTGGGTCGCCAAGAACTTGTGAGCCGTCCCGGCCGCCACGGTCGGGTTGCCGAGTGAGAATCGACGAGCGAAGTGAGGCACGAACGCAGCGAGGAGGCTCGGAGCGAGAGCAGGCCCGGCCGCATGAGACCCGGTCACAGACCGCTGGGCCGGGTCACCCGGGGTACGACGAACATCAACCGGCTTCGGCGCGTCGACCGATGGATGGTCCACTCGCCGCTGGTTCGATCCGCGCTGGACATCCCGCACCCCCTCGTCGTCGATCTCGGTTACGGTGCTCGCCCGGACACGACCGTCGAGATGGCCGTGCGGCTGCGTTCCGTCGCGGCGGATCTGGAGATGGTCGGCCTCGAGATCGACCCCGAACGCGTCGTCGAGCCGCGCGCGGGTGTCCGGTTCGGATTGGGTGGCTTCGAGCTGGGTGGCCTGCGGCCGCGCCTGGTGCGCGCGTTCAACGTCCTGCGCCAGTACGACGAGGACGAGGTCGATGATGCGTGGGCGCGGATGCGCTCGGCCCTCGCTCCGGGCGGGGTCATCGTGGAGGGCACCTGCGACGAGATAGGCCGGCGGTGCAGTTGGGTACTCCTCGACTCCGATGGTCCGGTCAGCCTGACGCTCAGTTGGGCCCCGGAGCATTCGGACCGTCCGTCGGAACTGGCCGAGCGTCTGCCCAAGGCGTTGATCCATCGCAATGTCCCGGGTGAGCGGATTCATGCGCTGCTGGCCCTGGCCGACCAGTGCTGGGACGTCGCCGCCCCGCTGGCGCCGTACGGCCCGCGGGTCCGGTGGATGCATGCGCTGGGTCTGCTCCGCGAACGCGGGATCGACTGCGAGGTGCCGAGGCGTCGCCTGTCGGACAACGTGCTGACGGTTCCGTGGGAGGCGGTCTCGCCCAAGTAGATACTGTGGCCGCTATGCGTGTGGCGATGGCCCAGATCAGTTCGACCGACGACCCGACCGCCAACCTGGCGACGCTGCGTTCGGCCACCGAGGAGGCGGCATCCCGCGGCGCCGAGCTCGTCGTGTTCCCGGAGGCCACGATGTGCCGGTTCGGCGTGCCGTTGAAACCCGTCGCCGAGGACATCGACGGTCCGTGGGCACGCGGGGTGTCCGAAGTCGCCGCGGCGTCGGGCGTCACGGTGGTGGCCGGTATGTTCACCCCCTCCGGCGACGGCCGCGTCCGCAACACCGTGGTCGTGGCCCATCCGGACGGAACCCGTCTGGGGTATCACAAGATCCACCTCTACGACGCGTTCGGTTTCACGGAGTCGAAGAACGTGGCGCCGGGCTCGGAACCACTGACGTTCGAGGTCGGGGGCGTCACCGTCGGTGTCGCCACCTGCTACGACATCCGTTTCCCGGGGCTGTTCACCCATCTGGCCCGGTTGGGGGCCCAGGTGATCGTGGTCCCCACGTCGTGGGGTGCCGGCCCGGGCAAGCTCCGTCAGTGGGAGGTGCTCGCCGCGGCCCGAGCGCTGGACTCGACGACCTTCGTGGTGGCCGTCGACCAGGCAGTTCCCACCGACGACGAGGCCGCGTCGTCGAGTGCGCCCACCGGAATCGGACACAGCCAAATCACAGACCCGTTCGGTACGTTGGTCGCCGCGTATCCGGATAGCATCCGGGTGGACGTGCACGACCTCGACCTAGCACTGGTCGAGAAGGCCCGTACGCAACTGGCAGTCCTCGCCAACGAGCGGCCCCTGCCGGTCGGCGGTGGAACGGACAACGACGTGACGCCGGCCCACGCGCGGCTCCGCGAGTCAGACGACCCAGGACGGAACCCATGAGCGACAGCAACACGCCCCGCCCCGATTCCTCATCCGGGGAGCCCGCCGACGAGAGCGGGAAGCTCGATCCGCACGCGGGTGACCCCACCCATACCGATCCCGCGGCCGGCGAGACGACTCCGGCCGAGCGAGGCGGCGAATGGCAGCCGGCCCCCGGCGCGGGTCACGGTGAGCCTCCCGCGACCGAGCAGTTCGCGACCGAGCCGATCGTCCCGGGTGGGCAGGCGTACTCCGCCATCCCGCCGTCGGACGGGGACACCACGGATCTCGGCGGTACCAAGCCGCCGACGTCCCAGTTCGCACCCGGCGAGGATCCCTACGGCCCCGCCGCGGCGTCGGGACCGATCACCCCGGGTCCTGCCGACCCCACCGGCAGCGGTCCGGTCTTCACCTCACCGCGCAAGAAGCGCAGCACGGGCAAGATCGTGGCCTTCAGCCTCGTCGGCGTGCTGCTCCTGGTGGTGATCGGCGCGGTCGGCAGCGAGCTGTACCTGCGCAACAAGGTCACCAACTGTCTCGAGGAGTCCTTCAGCGGACTCACCGGCGTGCCCACCGAGGTGTCGCTGAGCCGCAAGCCGATCATCCTGCAGGGCAGCGGTGACATCCCGTTCGTCCAGGTCGACACCGATGACAGTGCCGGGGGCGTCCGCCTGCACATGCGCGCCGACGGTATCTCCGGCACCGAGAACTCCACCGACATCCGCAGTCTCAACGGCACGGGCTTCATCCCGTACGAGCGGATCGTCGAATTGAGCAAGGAGCAGGCATCCGGCGCCGGGACCGGCACCGGAACCGGGGCGGGCGGTGTCGGCGCGGTCGAGCAGATCACCGGCAACGCCGCCGACGGCACTTTCGAGGTCCAGGCCGCGTTCCCGGTCATGGTCTTCCAGGTGCCGGTGTCGGCGACGATCAAACCCGTTCTCAAGGACGGCCGGGTCGACTTCGAGGTCGTCAAGGCCAGCGCGCTGGTGTTCGGCATCCCGCCGGACTTCGCGCAGCAGATCGTCGATCAGATCACGACCTCGTCGCTCGGACCCTTCTTCGACGAGGTGCAGGTCGACTCGCTGAAGGTCACCGACACGGGCCTCGAGTTCGGGGTCAGCGGTTCGGACGTGCAGTTGACGAGTGAGATGACCGGCACGTCGTCGCAGGGGCAGTCGGGCGGCTGCTCGGTCTGACCGGTCGCGCACCCACCGGGGGCTAGACGACGGTTCCGGGTGGGTCGACTCTCAGGAACCAGACCGTCGGCCCATCCGTCAGGGTGAACTCGTCGTAGACCCGGCCGCGCCATTTGCGGGCATACACGTCGATCATCTGCGCATCCGCGGTGCTGGCGGTGACCGGCGATCCCGCGTCGAGAGCTTGTCGCAGAACCGGCTCGAGGAGCGCTGCGAGCGTTCCGTGTCGTCGATGGTCCGGGTGGACCAGTGCGAAGACGATGCTGTGTGCGCCGCCGACCGCACGTGCCCGGGACTTCTCCTGCAGTTCGCGGAAGCGAGCGATGAAACCGTCGATGGCGATCACGAAATGGCGCGAGCGCGCCATCAATTCGTCGTCGACGGGTTGGGTGTGGTGGTCGGGGCCGGCGACGGCCATCAGGGCGACCATTTCGCCCTCGGGCGTGAACATTCCCTGCGCCCCCGGCAGGTGGTCGGTGAAGAGAATGTCGCCGTACCAGCGAAACGCCTCGACGGGGGCCGCCTCGCCCAACAGCCAGCGGTACACGGGGACTTCGCGAATCCCGTTTTCGAGGAGATCGAGTGCGCGGTCACGGTCATCGGTGATGAGGGGGCGCACCCGCACGTCGGCCGTCTGCACCTCTGTCATTCCGCCATATCAGCACACGGGTGTGCTTTTCGGGGGTCCATTCGAACTGTCGGACATTGATTGCACGTTTGTTAGACCATCATTTGATAAGGCAAACCATCAATTATCCATATCGGAGGACGTTTCCGTGATCGGTCTGTAACGTCGCCGTCAGGTCGTTCCGCGAGATGAGACGTGCGGCCGAAGACGAGAGATCTCATCACCATCAAGGGAGACGGATATGGCAGGCATTGTCGAGGGCGGTATCGCTGGTGCGATCGGTGGAGCCGTCGAGGCGATTCTCGGCGGTCTCGGAGACGCGGGTTCGATCGGCGGCGGATCGATCGACGGCAGTGATTCCGGGGCCTGATCAGACGGAATACGGTTCAGCGGTTGGTGACGCGCGGCGCCACCAGCCGCTGACCTCTTTCTGGGTCAGATCAAGAACGGCGACAACGCGCAATACGTTGCATTGTCGATGCATCGAGAAAATGTTCGGATTCTGTTTACGTTGATTTCAATCAATGTGTCTTCGGCAGCTCACCTGCGGCAATGCCGGCCCTTCGCCCCTGTTTTCTCGGAGTTCCGGTAATTGATCTCGACGGTAGGGGAGACATTTCCGAAATCGATATGTAACGTCGGCAACGAGCCGACGCACGGGTGAGAGCGGACGGTGATCTACGAACAATCTCACCGATGACGAAGGAGTAGATATGTCAGACGCAATCGAAGGCGGCATCTCCGGCGCTATCGAGGAGATCCTCGGCAATGTGCTCACCGGTTCGCTCGGCAACGACGACGCCGGCACCGGCGAGTAGCCATTCGGCACAGACTCGGCCACCGCCCCGCGACGAAAGTCGCGGGGCGGTGTGCTGTGTCGGGGTCGTCAGTTGAAGACGACGGTCTTGCGGCCGTGGACCAGGACGCGATCCTCGAGGTGCCAGCGCAGACCACGAGAGAGCACCAGGGTCTCGATGTCCCGACCCTGACGGACCATGTCGGCGACCGAGTCGCTGTGGTCGACACGGATCACGTCCTGCTCGATGATCGGTCCGGCGTCGAGATCTGCTGTGACGTAGTGGCAGGTGGCGCCGATGAGTTTCACACCTCGAGCAAAGGCCTGATGGTAGGGCCGGGCGCCGATGAAGCTGGGCAGGAAGCTGTGATGGATGTTGATGGCCCGGCCGGCCCACGCATCACACAACTGCGGCGGCAGGATCTGCATGAACCGCGCCAGCACCACCGCGTCCGGTTGATAACCGTCCACGATCCGTCCCACCTCGGCGAACGCCTCGGCCTTGCGTTCACCCGCGAACGGCACGTGGTGGAACGGGATGCCGAACCGGGTGGACAGGTCCTCCAGTTCGCGATGGTTGCCGATGACGGCGCGGATGGCGGCGGGGAGTTCACCCCGATGGGCGCGCCCCAGGAGGTCGACGAGGCAATGGCTCTCCTTGCTCACCAGCAGCACCGCGGACTTGGTCTCCCGCGAATCGGTGAGGCGCCAGTCGGTTTCGGGGCCGAGCTCGGCGGCCACCTCGGCCGCGAAGCGCGCACGTAGTTCCGCCGCGGTCGACGACACCGAATCCACGCGGATGGCCTGGCGGGTGAAGAACCAGCCGGTCTCCTCGTCGGAATGGTAGGCGGCCTCGGTGATCCAGCCGCCGACCTCGGTCAGGAAGGTCGAGATCCGGGCCACGATGCCGGTGCGGTCGGGGCAGCCGAGCGTGAGTACATAGCGGTGCTCGGTCTGATCTGTCTGGGTTCGACCTGTCGGGGTCGTCTGTCCGGGGGCCACGACAGTCAGTGTGCCAAGCTCGTCGGTGTGACGAACACGGACCTGCGACGCGGCGACGTCGCCGCCATCATCGACCACACACTGCTGAAGCCCGAGGCGACCCGGGCCGACGCGGAGGCCACGGTGGCCGAGGCGGCGCGGCTCGGGGTGTTCGCCGTCTGCCTGTCACCGTCGATGCTCCCGATCGACACCGGGGAACAGCGGACCTGCGTCGTGGCCGGATTCCCGTCGGGCAAGCATCACTCGCTGGTCAAGGCGGCTGAGGCGCGTCTGGCCGTCGACTCCGGCGCCGACGAGGTCGACATGGTGATCGACGTGGGCGCGGCCGTCGACGGCCGGTTCGACGAGGTGTTCGCCGACGTCCTCACGGTCCGTGAGGCGGTCGGGGACGAGACCCTCCTCAAGGTGATCATCGAGTCGGCTGCGCTGCTGCAGCTCGCCGGACCCGACACCGTCACCGAGGTGTGCCGCCGCGCCGAGCGGGCCGGTGCGTCGATGGTGAAGACCTCGACCGGTTTCCATCCGGCGGGCGGCGCGAGCGTCGAGGCGGTGCAACTGATGCGTGCCGCGGTGAGCGACCGGGTCGGAGTGAAGGCGAGTGGTGGAATCCGGACCGCCGACTTCGCGGCCGAACTCGTCGCCGCAGGCGCAACCCGGCTCGGGTTGTCCGCGTCGGCCGCCGTCCTCGAGGGTTTCCCCGAGTAGGCGGCCGACGGCGGTGCGGATGGTCGGCCGTCAGGCCGGCGCGGCGACCGTGGCGTGCAGGTCCGCCATGACCAGGCTCGCGTTGACCGCTGCGCCGGCCGAGAGTCCCTCGCCCATGGCCACGGTCACCATCGCGTTCAGGGTCGTCGTGTTGCCGGCTGCCCACACACCGGGCAGCGCGGTCTCGCCCATCGGGCCGGCTCCGACCACGCCGCCCATGCCCATCGGACCCTCGGCGAGTTCTCCGCCCAGACGCTCGTAGAGCTCACCCCGGACCACGAACCTCGGCGAGACGACCACCGCGTCGGCGTCGACCAGGGTGCCGTCGGACAGGAGGACGCCGTCGAGGCGGGCCGATCCGTCGTCGTCGCGCGTCCGGACGCGCTCGACGCGGGCATCCACGACGTCGATGCCGGTGACCGCGAGATGCCGCCGGTCATCCGCGGACAGGGCGGTCGGATCGTGCGCGATCACCGTGACCTGCTCGGTGAGCTGGCGGAACATGAGCGCCTGATGTGCGGACATCGGGCTCGTCGCGATCTGGACGATACCGGTGCCGCGGACCTCGTAACCGTGGCAATACGGACAGTGCAGGACATCGTGCCCCCACAGCTCGGCGACTCCGGGGATCTCCGGGAGTCGGTCGACCAGTCCGGTCGCGAGGATGAGGCGCCGGGCCGCCACGACCTCGCCCGACGAGAGGTGCAGCGTGAAGTCGTCGATGGAGCCGGTGGCGTCGACGACGGTGCCCGACCGGATCTCCGCCCCGTATCCCGTCGCCTCCGCGCGGCCACGCGCGAGCAGGTCGAGGGGGGAGATCCCGTCTTGTCCGAGCACGTTGTGGGCTGCCGCTGCCGGCGCGTTGCGCGGTTGCCCCGCATCGATCACCACGACCTTGCGCAGCGAACGCGCCAGTGCTGTTGCGGCACTGAGTCCCGCAGCTCCGCCGCCGACGATCGCGACATCGTATTCGGCTGTGGTTGACGGTGTTTCGGTGGTCACGGAATCGGTCATCGGTCACTCGCTCTCGGGGTGGGGGGTCACGGTCGTGCGCGGGCGGGCGATCCAGAGGAGCCGCCCGGCGGACAGGGTCAGGTCATCCAGACGCTGTGCGTCGGAATCGGATTCGTCGATCAGGTGATCGAGCAGGGCCAGGTCGGCCGAATCGAGGGAGTCGGCCAGCCGGTGCCGGAACTGGGCGAACCAGTGACGCGCGTAGCGGGCCACCGACCGACTCGGGTCGCTGCGTTCGACTGAAACACTCCGCTCTACGTGGATGGTCTCGAAACGGAGGACGTCGTACCCGGCGTCGTCGAACGTGTCGGTCCAGTCCACGAGCGCCTCCCACCCGGCCCCGGCCGCCGCGGCTCCGCAGCGGTCCTGCAGGCCGCTCAGCTCGGTGTCCTCGTGTGCAGGGACGAAACTCGGGACCCCTGCCATCTCGGTGATCACGACGACCCCGTCCGGTCCGAGCGACGTCGCAGCCTCTCGCAGCAGGCGCTGCGGATCGGCCACGTGGTGCAGCGACATGGCCGCCCACACGACATCGGGCGATCCGAGTGGCGGCAACCCGTCGTCGAGATCGGCGACGACGGCGGTCACCCGATCGTCGAATCCGCCGTCCCGCGCCCGGCGATCGACGAGCGCGACCATGTCGGGCGAGCCGTCGACCGCGACGATCTGCGCGTGCGGGAAGTGGCGGGCGAGTGCCTCGGTCCCGGTCCCGGTGCCTGCGCCCAGATCCGCGATGTGCACCGGCGCGTGCCCCAGCGACTCCGCGATCAGGCGTGCGGCGTCGTCGAGGTGGTCGGCCATGAGTTCGGCGTCGAGGTCGAGGACCGCGGCGAGGCGGGCATGGTCGTGGTGGTCGGCGTGGTTCGCGTGAGCGTGGTGTCCGGTGGCCGGTTGGTGGTGGTGAGTGCTGGACATGACTCCACGGTAGCGGCATCATGCCCCGATGGCATACAGTCTTGCCAATGACGCAAGAACTCGATGTAGTCGTCCGTCAGCGCATCCGCGGGCTCCGGATCGCGCGGGGCTGGACGCTCGATGCCCTCGCTGCCCGGTGCTACTTGTCGCCGTCCACCCTCAGCCGGATCGAGACCGGTCACCGCCGGGTCGCTCTCGACCAGCTCGTGCCGATCGCGCGCGCGCTGGGCACCACCCTGGACCAGTTGGTCGAACCCGCCGACGACACCGACGTCGTCATCCGGCCCCAGCCGCACACGGTGGAGGGGATGACGATGTGGTTGCTCTCCCGCGAGAACGCGCCGCAGGGCGTGACCGTGGCGAAGATGCGCTTCGACCGCGAGCAGCCCGTCGGTGACCTGCGCGTCCATCCCGGTTACGAGTGGTTCACGGTGCTGTCCGGAACAGTGAAGCTGTGGCTGGGCGACCGTACGATCCTGGTACCCGAGGGCGACGCCGCGGAGTTCTCGACGATGATCCCGCACGCGATCTGCGCGTATCAGGGCCCCGCGGAGGTGCTGTCGATGATGGATCACGCCGGTGAGCGCGCCCACCTGCCGTCCGTGCGGACGGGTGCCCGGGCGCGCGACGCCGACGAAACCGGTGCCCCTCAAGCGTGACCCGATCCGCAACCCACCGATGCGAACCGCCGCATCGGTACTGTTGTTGCGGTGATGACTCCTCAGACCTCGGTGAACCGACGCTCCGTGCTCGCCGCGGCCGGGGTCGGTGCGCTCGGGGTCGCGATGGCGGCCTGCGCGGGCTCCGGCCTCGGTCCCGGTGAGGACACCCCGGCCGACCCCTCGGTCCGCCTGACCTTCACCCCGGCACTCGACGGCGAACCGGCCGGCCCGACCGCCGAGTTCTCGGTGAAGGCAACGGACGGATTCCTGAACCCCGACGTGAAGCTGACCAACCCGCGCGGAGTCGTGGTGAAGGGGCAGTTGTCGGACGACCGGACGACCTACACGATCGGCGAACCGCTCGGCTACGGCACCGAATACACCTGGAGCGGAACGGCGGTGGGTGTCGATCGCAAGGTCGTGCCGGTCGCCGGGTCGTTCACCACCCTGACCCCGTCGAGTCAGGTGAACGTCGTCGTCAACATCGGCGACGGGCAGGAGGTCGGCATCGCGGCGCCGATCATCCTGAAGTTCAACGGCACGGTCGAGGACAAAGAGGCCGTCGAGCGTGCGCTGACGGTCACCACCACCCCGCCGACCGAGGGGTCGTGGGCGTGGCTGGGGGAAGACAACGGCTCCCGCGTGCACTGGCGGCCGCGCGAGTACTACGCGCCCGGCACCAAGGTCAGCATGGCGGCCAAGCTGTACGGGCTCGACCACGGTGGCGGAGCCTACGGAGCCGCCGATGTCACCAGCGACTTCTCCATCGGGCGCGCGCAGGTGGTGAAGGCCGAGGAGTCCTCGCACCGGATCGTCGTGCTCCGCGACGGCGCCGAGCTCATGAGCCTGCCGTGCAGCTACGGCGGCGGCGACCTGGACCGGAACGTCACTCGCTCGGGAATCCACGTGGTGACCGAGAAGTACGAGGAGTTCTTCATGAGCAACCCCGCCGCGGGCTACTTCAACATCCGCGAGCGCTGGGCCGTGCGGATCTCCAACAACGGCGAGTTCATCCACGCCAACCCCGAGACCGTGAACGTGCAGGGCTCGGCGAATGTCACCAACGGGTGCATCAACCTGTCCGAGTCCGACGCCGAGCGGTACTTCGGGGTCGCCGTCTACGGCGACCCGGTGGAGGTCACCGGCACCCGGATCGCGTTGTCGGAGGCCGACGGCGACATCTACGACTGGATCTACGACTGGGAGACGTGGCAGGGCATGTCGGCCATCAAGGGCGAGGTCCGCGAGACCTCGGTGCCCGCGACCCCCAGCGGGGCGCCCACCTCGAACGCCCCGGCACCGCGTTAGCGAGCCACACCACTAGCCCGTCTTGATGTTCCGTCGGGCGGAGGCCTGGTCGCGTGGCTTGAGGATGATCTGATCCAGGTTCACGTGCGGCGGGCGGGACGCGACGAACCCGATGACCTCGGCCACGTCCTCGGCGACCAGCGGCGTGAGGCCCTCGTAGACCTTGTCCGCGCGTTCCTGGTCGCCCTCGAAACGGACGAGGGAGAAGTCGGTCTCGACCATGCCCGGGGCGATCTCGGTGAGCCGTACCGGCTTCCCGAGCAGTTCGTAGCGCAGTGTCCGGTGGGTGACACCCTGGGCGTGTTTCGCCGACGTGTACCCCGCGCCGTTGTCGTAGGCCTCGAACGCCGCGATCGAGGTGACCGAGACGATCAGGCCGTCCCCGGAGGCGATGAGAGCGGGAAGCAGTGCCTTGGTGACCCGCAGACTGCCCAGCACGTTGGTCTCCCACATCCAGCGCCAGTCGTCGAGATCGGCGGTCGACACCGGGTCCAGGCCCTTCGCGCCACCGGCGTTGTTCACGAGCACGTTCACCGTGTCGAGTCCGGCGACGAACGCTGCCACGGAGTCCTCGTCGGTGACGTCGAGTTGTCGTCCGGTGCCCCCGGTCTCGTCGGCCAGAGCCGTCACCCGATCGAGCCGCCGGGCGCCGAGTACCACGTGATAGCCCTGCGCGGCGAGCTGACGCGCGGTGGCCGCGCCGATCCCCGAACTCGCGCCGGTGACCACGGCGATCGGTCGGTTGTCTGTCGACTGGGAGGCGGTGTCGGTGCTCATGGGCTCAACTTTACGGTCACCGCTGCTACATTCTTCGCATGCGTGGGGGAGTGATCCCGGCGGCGCTGCAACTGACCTCCACCCCGGCGGCGGCGGTCCTGCACGCGATCCGGGTCGGCGGACCGGTGACCCGGGATCAGCTGGCCGCGACGACGGGTCTGTCGCCGGCCACCATCAACCGCCAGGTGCACGCGCTGGCCGCGCACGGTCTCGTCGTCGAACGTCCCGATCTGGTCGTGCCGAAATCCATTGGCCGACCGAAGAATCCGCTGACCATCGATCGTGACTCGTTGTGTGTCGCCGGCATGCACATCGGTGCCCGGCGGACCGTGCTCGCCATTGCCGACCTCGGCGGGCGAACGTTGCACAGCCACGCCGTGCTGACGCCGACGGAGGACCAGGAAGCCGCCATACGGCACCTCAGCGCACTGCTCGCCGAACTCGTCGCGCGGTTCAGCGGGCGCCGGCTGCTGTGGGGCGGGGTAGCCGTCGGCGGTGCGGTCGACGCCGAGACCGGGGTGGTGAACCATCGGGTCCTGGGCTGGCATCAACTCGGCGTGGGCGCAACACTTGCCGACCATCTCGGCACCCCGGTATCGGTGTGCGAGCACGTCGAGGCGATGGCCGCCGCTGAGCTGCTCCTGTCGCATCCACGGGACGACGGTGGGTCCGGTCTGTTCTTCTACGCCCGTGAAACAGCGGGAATGGCAATGACTCTCGACGGCCGGGTGCATGTGCCCGAACGCGGGGCGGGCACCATCGCCCATCTGCCGGTGACGGCGCCGGTGCTGGCCCCCGGGCTCACCCGGGTCCGGTTGCAGAACGTCATCGGCGACGACGCCGCCGAGGCCGCGGCGCGTCGCCTCGCCATCAGTCCCACGTCGGCCCGGATCGTCGACGAGCGGGCCCGCGTTCTCGGTGAGTCGGTCGCGCTCATCCGGGACGTGATCAATCCCGATGCCATCGTCGTCGCGGGCGATGCGTTCGCTGCGCACCCCCATGGGCTCGCCCCGGTACAGGCAGCCTTCGACGAGGCGACGACGCTCACCTGGCCGCTGGAGATCGCGCCGTCGAGATTCGGTGTGCGCGTGCAGGAGAGCGCGGCGGTCGTGGTGGCGCTCAGCGTCATCTACGCGGACCCGGTCGCGGCCATGGCGACGCTGTAGCGGGTCCCAGGCCGCCTGCCGCTGCCGTCGTCGCGCACATCCCCTACGGTGAGTCCATGACGCTGCCCCGCGATGTGTCCGCACGGCTCGAGGTGCGGGTCGACGACCCCACCGAACTGGAGATGCAGATCACCGTCGCCCGAGTGCCCGGACTCCACCTGGAGGAGGAACTCAAGCTCGAGTTCGACGGACGGTCGGTGACCCCGGAGGAGATCATCGGCCCGCACGGTTCCCGGATCCACCGCCTGCAACTCGAGCGGGGTGTCCTGACCATCGACTACTGGGCGTCGGTGCTGACCCCCGCCGATCCGCTGCCCGTCGACATCGCCGATCGCTCGACATACCTGCGTCCCAGCCGATACGCCGAGTGCGACAAGTTCTTCGGGTTCGCCGCGGGCCAGTTCGACTCGTCGCTGCCCGACGGTGAGATCCTGAGACAGGTCACCGAATACGTGTCGGATCGGCTCAGCTACATCCCGGGGACCTCCGATCCCATCGACGGTGCCGCCGACACATTGCTCGCCGGTGCCGGCGTGTGCCGCGACTACGCGCATCTGGTCGTCGCACTCCTACGGGCACTCAACATCCCCGCGCGTCTCGTCGCGGTGTACGCGCCGGGATGTTCGCCGATGGACTTCCACGCCGTCGCCGAGGCGATCGTGGACGGCGAGTGGGTGGTCGTCGACGCGACCGGACTCGCTCCGCGGCAGAGCATCGTGCGGATCTCGACCGGCCGCGATGCCGCCGACACCGCATTCCTCGACAACCATCGCGGTTCGATCAACCTCAACTCCTACGAGGTGACGGCAACGGTGCGCGGCGAGCTCCCGATCGACGACGGGATCGCACGCGTCCGGATAGGCTGAGCCGCGTGCACGCGCTCACCTGCCCGGTCTGCAATGCGCTGTCGGGCTTCGACCGTCAGACGTGCCCGGACTGCGGGACGACCGTCGGCGTCCACCTGCCGTCGCGGTCGCTGTACGTGGTCGGCGAGGACGGGGTCGAGATCGACGGCCCCGGCGCCGGGAGCGGAGCGAGCGGGCCGAACAAGCAACGGTGGGTTCGGTGCTCGCTGTGGGATCGCACGCGGTGTAATTGGCTGACACCGGCCGAGGTCGCCGATGACAGCATCGGCCTGCGGGGGCGGTGCTTTCCGGAGTCCCTGATCCGCCGTCAGCCCGACGCCGAGGACACCATCGCACTCGAGAAGCTCGCGTCGGCATCCTTCGATCTGCGGCTGCTGGTGTATCAGCTCGTCGATCTGGGTCTACCGGTGGAACCGTTCTGGCGCACCGACGGTGGTCTGGCGTTCGACCTCCTGTCGAGCCAGACGCTCGGCCGGCCGGTGATGATCGGCCACGCGGGTGGTGTGGTGACCATCGACCTCGCCGAGACCCAGGACGCGTATCGCGAGCGGCTCCGGGTCGATCTCGGCGAGCAGTACCGCACCATGCTCGGTCACTTCCGGCACGAGACGGGACACTACTTCGAACACGTGCTCGTCGAGACCGGACCGGGAGCGGACCGCTATCTCGATCGGTGCCGGAACCTGTTCGGCGACGAGCGCGTGAGCTACGCCGATGCGATCACGCGGCACTACCGGTTCGGGGCACCCGAGAACTGGCACGAGTCGTTCATCTCCGAGTACGCCACGATGCACCCGTGGGAGGACTTCGCCGAGTGTTTCGCGCATTACCTGCACATCACCGGAACCATCGACACCGCACGGGAATCCGGACTCAACCTCGATGCCCAGCAGGTCCGGTTCACGATGGAGCGTGACATCGTGCCGCTCCGGTCGTATGCCGACGAGCCGATCGAACGGTTGCTCTACGACTGGAAGTGGTTGTCGCTCATGTTGAATCGGGTGAACGTCGCGATGGGCCGCCGGCCGCTGTACCCCTTCACCATCCCCGAGCCGGTCGTGCGCAAACTCGGTTTCGTGCACGAGGTGATCCGCGAGAGTGCCCGCCGGGCGGTGACGACGGACCCGCTCGTCGCGGCGCCGGCCCAGGAGGGCGTCGCTCCCTAGCCGACCGACGCCGTGCGCGCCCGCTGTTCGGCCACGAACGCGAGAACTGTTGCCACGTCGTCGGTGTCGGCGATGCGGAACTCCGCGGCGGTGTCGCCCTCGCCGACCTTGATGCCGATGTCGCCGTCCTCCGGTCGGAGGTGGGCGAAGGCCTTCTCGTCGGTGACGTCGTCACCGAGGTAGATGACCGCGTCGGCGCCGATCCGGTCGCGCAGGGTGTCGAGCGCATGCCCCTTGCTGGTCTCGATCACCGCGAGTTCGAGAACGGCCTTTCCCTCGGTGGTGTGCACACCGGGCCAGGAGGCCGGACCGGTCCGGACACGGTCGAGTGCCGCGACGGCGTCGGCCTCCGACGCGTTGCGCACGTGCAACACGGTGCTGGCCGGTTTGACCTCGACCGTGCTGCCCGGGAAATCGGCGGCGATCGACGACAACTCGTCGATCAACCGGTTCAGCAGGGCACGGGCATCATCGGTGATCTCGACCGCGAACCCGGACTCGAACTCGCTGCCGTGGCTGCCGACCAGTACCACCGGGGCGTCGAGGCCGGACAGCGCAGCGAGCACGGCGCGCTCGCGACCGGACACGACGGCGACGACGGTGTCGGGCAGTGCGGCCGCAGCGACGAGAGCGTCGATCGACGCGGGGTCGGGGACGGCGTCCTCGGGACGCGCGACGATCGGTGAGACACATCCGTCGTAGTCGCTGGCCAGGAGCAGCACCCCCACGCCGGCGGCCCGCGTCAGCGCCTCGGTGAGCTCTTCGGGAATCCCGTTGTCGCTCATTCCGCTTCGTCCACCAGATGAACACCCCGGTTGGGTGACAGCTCGGTGTCGGAGTCGGCGCCGAGGGTGCCGAGGAAGCTCTCCGCCCACTTCGCGACATCGTGTGCGAGGACCTGTCTCCGCAGTGCGCGCATCCGCCGCCTGCCCTCGTGTTCGCTCTGTTCGACGGCGGCCTCGATCGCGTCTTTCACGCCGTCGAGGTCATACGGGTTGGCCTGATAGGCCGAGCGCAGTTCGGCTGCGGCACCGGTGAATTCGCTGAGTACGAGCGCGCCGCCGAGATCGCCCCGGCAGGCGACGTACTCCTTGGCGACGAGATTCATGCCGTCGCGCAGGGGAGTGACCAGCATGACGTCGGCCGCCACGAAGAAGGCGAGGAGTTCCTCGCGGGGGACCGGACGGTGCAGGTACTGCACCACGGGATGTCCCACGGTCGCGTACGTGCCGTTGATGTTCCCGACGAGCTGCTCGATCCCGGCGCGCATCTGCTTGTAGCTGTCGACGCGTTCCCGGCTCGGCGTCGCGAGTTGCAGCATCACCGTGTCGGCGGGGTCGAGGCGCTTCTCGGCCAGCAGCTCCGAGATGGCCTTGAGCCGGACGTCGATGCCCTTGGTGTAGTCGAGCCGGTCGACGCCGAGCATGATCGTCTTCGGATTGCCCAGTTCACGGCGGATCTCGGCGGCGCGCTCCCGGATCTTGCGGGTCTTGGACTGCGCGTCGAGCTCGCCGGACTCGATGGAGATGGGGAAGGCGCCGACGCGCACGGTCCGGAATCCGACCTGGACCACGCCGAAACGTGACCGCACGCCGACGGTGCCCTTGCTCGTCGCCTGACCGGCGAGGCGCCGGGCCAGGAAGAGGAAGTTCTGCGCCCCGCCCGGCAGGTGGAATCCGATGAGGTCGGCGCCCAGGAGGCCCTCGACGATCTCGGTCCGCCACGGCATCTGCATGAACAGTTCGACCGGCGGGAACGGGATGTGCAGGAAGAAGCCGATCTTGACGTCGGGCCGCAGCATCCGCAGCATCTTGGGCACCAGCTGCAGCTGGTAGTCCTGCACCCACACGACGGCGCCCTCGCCCGCGGCCCTCGACGCCGCCTCGGCGAACCGCCGGTTCACCTCGACGTAGGTGTTCCACCACTCGCGGTGGTACTCGGGTTTGACGATGACGTCGTGGTAGAGCGGCCACAGCGTGGCGTTGGAGAAGCCCTCGTAGTACTCGGCGATCTCCTGCGTCGACAGGGGGACCGCGTGGATGTCGATGCCCTCGATGTCGGGGTTGTCGTCGGAGTCGGGAATTCCCGACCATCCGACCCAGGCGCCGGTGTTGGCGCGCAGGATCGGTTCGAGCGCGGTGACGAGCCCACCCGGGCTCCGCTTCCAGTTGACGGTGCCGTCGGGGAGGACTTCTTTGTCGACGGGCAGACGGTTCGCGACGACCACGAACTCCGCCCCGTCGTGGGCGGCCCGGTCGGTGCCGGTCACGCCCTCGGGGTGGGTTTCTCCTGCTCGCGGAGCCACCTGGTCAGGCGTTCTCGCCCGGCGCGATCCCCAGCATGGCGAACAGCATCCGGCACTCGTCGGCGTCGGTCGCGTATGCGGCGACGACGCGGCGCGCCGAGTTGGCGGTCTCGTCGGCCACCGGTTCCAGTTCTTCGTCGGCGATGTCGGTCGTCTTCGCGGGCATGTGAGTCCCCTCGTTGTGCGGCATGTGTGCGTTCGGTGCGCGATGGTCAGGCGGCGCGGTGGTGCGGTGTCTCGGACGATTCGCCCGGTGGCGAAGTGGCCGTCGACGGCACGCCCGACTCCCTATTCTACCCGGGCATCGCCGGTGCTCACGGCCAGCCGCCTCGGGTCAGCGCCGCGGTGGTGGTGGACGCCATCGGTTCGCGCGGGCCCGGCGTCCGGCAGCGTGCGCCTGGCGTGCCTCGCGATCCTCGCGCAGGGCGATCCGGCGGCGGAGTCGCCAGTCCGGACGGGGCGGCAGTTGGGGACGGCGCAGCGACCGGGCGACGAACTCGCCCAGGGTGACACCCGCGGCCAGTGCGCAGCCGATGGCCAGCGCGTTCGCGATCCAGGTGAACCCGTCGAGCGTCTGGTCCCCCAGGATGCCGTAGAGCCCTCGATAGACCGCGAGACCGGGTAGCAGCGGGGTGATTCCGGCCACGGCGACGACGAGCGGAGGCGTCAGCGCACGGCGTGCGAGCAGACCGCCGATCAGCCCGACGAACGCCGCCGCGAGACCGTTCGCGATGACGTCGCCGATGTCGGTGAACGTCGACGCGGCCGCCACGGCGGTGCCGATGAAGCCGCCGAGGAACGCCACGCCCAGCGCCCGCGTCTCGGCGTAACTCGCGAGGGCGTACGCGCACGCGGCCACCGCACCCGCGACCACGCGGATCGGGAGTTCGACGACCTCGAAGCTGGTCGTCGTGGTGATCGTCGGCAGGAAGATGCCACCCGCCTCCAGAATCCGGATCGCGACGCCGACGCCGGCGATGATGCCGCCGGTCATCAGCAACAGTTCGAAGAACCGGGCGACCCCGGTGATCGGTGCCCCGGTGATCGCGTCCTGGACCGACCCGACCAGCGACAGCCCGGACAGCAGCACGACGATGCCGGCCGCGATGACCTGCGACGGCGCGATCTGGACACCGAGCCGCTCGGCCGCGGCGAAGACGAGGGCGGCCGGGACGACCGCGATGAAGCCGCCGGTGAGCTGCTGGAAGAAGACGGGCGTCCTGATGCGGTTGAGCCAGCGGTTCACGGTGACCGTCACGACGGTGGTCAGGAAGGCGAGTGCGGCGACGAGGTACTCGCCACCGAGCAGGACCGCGATGCCCGACGCCATGATCCCCCAGGCGGTGGTCGCCAGCCAGTGCGGATAGGGGTGGGGTGCCGTGATGATCTCGTCGACCATCTGGTGCGCCGTGGACGGACTGATGAACGAATCGCGGATCCGACGGACGAGCCGGTCGACCTGCGCGAGTCGCGTGAAGTCCATCGAGCGGTAGTAGACCTGCTCCATCGTCGTGATGGGCGGGAGCGTCGCGCCGCGCCGGGCGCTCACCACGATCGTGTTGTAGGTGACGTCGACGTCCACGTCCTCGAGGCCGTAGACGCCGGCGACGAACTTGATCTGGGTCTGGGTGTCGATGGCCCCGGTGCCCGAGTCGAGCAGCACCGCACCGATCTTCGTGGCGAGGTCGAGGACCTCGGTGATGGCCGCGACGTCGAACGGTTCGATCGGCTTGCGCGGCGACACCATGATGCTGCCGGGTTCGATGGTGTCGATCGTCGCCTGCCGGCTGCCGCTGAGCCGACGCAGGACACGGCCGATCTGTTCGCGCACGCAAGGCCTCCTCGGGTCGATGGTGGAGTGCTCGCGGGGTAACCGACACCCGGCCGGTTCAACCCTGACAGGAGACTGGATACACCTCCACCGTCCGGGCAGCACGGGCAGGGTCGGTGCAGGAGTCGGCAGCGGTGGTGGCCGGGGCCGCTCGTCTACGATCGCGGCATGTCCTCCGTGCAGATCAACGGTCCCCGAGACGGTCACACCCGCAGCGCCACGGTGAGTCCCGGAAGTCTCGTCTTCACCGCCGGCGCGGCGCCCATCGACGCCGACGGCGCGACCGTCGCTCCCGGGAACGTTCGCGAACAGGCCGTGCAGTGCATGAAGAATCTCGAGGCCGCACTGGTCGAGTCCGGCGCCACACTGCGCGACGTCGCCAAGATCACCGTCTTCGTCGCCGAGCACCTGCAGGCCGATCTGGAGGTCGCGTGGGACGCGGTGACCGAGGCCTTCGGCGACCACAAGCCGGCAGGCAGCCTGCTGGGCGTCTCGGTCCTCGCCTACGACGAACAGCTGGTGGAGATCGAGGCGGTCGCCGCGATCCGGGGCTGATCCGGCGGCCCGGGCCGGCCGGGTGCCGGTGAACCGGATGGCGGTCCGGCGGATATACTCGCTCGCGCGCCTCCTTAGCTCAGTGGTAGAGCACTCGCCTTGTAAGCGAGCGGTCGTCGGTTCAATCCCGACAGGGGGCTCCGAGGACGAACGCCGCGCACCGATCCGGTGCGCGGCGTCGTCGTTTCACGAGCCCCGCTCGCCGGGGGTCGGCTACCAGATGACCGCGAGGCCCGCGGCGAGGAGGGACAGGGCGCCGACGGCCCAGAAGAGGGGACGCGGGACGGGCTCGCCGGTGCGCTTCTGCCGTGCGCTCCCGATACCGAGGATCGCGCCGAGGACCACCAGGATCACCAGTTTGATGCCGATCTTGGGGTAGTTCAGGTCGATTCCGGCCGGCCACGGCGCCGCGAGCGCGAGCCCGGTGAGCAAGGAGAGCAGGATTCCGTAGTCCATCACGCGGGTGACGCGGAACTCGCGCGCCACGAGCTGGGTGACCCAGGCGCCGAAGGTGACGGCGAAGCCGATGATGTGCAGGAAGATTACGACGTTGCGTAGTAGCTCCATGGGGTCACCCTACCCAGCAGACGCACCGGAGTTCTGGACAACCGGAACAGGTTCACGGTGCACGATGGACTGATGAAGCACGACGAACCGGGCACGTCCACGACTCCGCCCGTCTTGGCGGGAGACGCAACGACCGGCCCACGCCCGCTGGCCGAGACCCGCGTCGGGACCTACCGTGGCGTCGTCGGCGACCGGGCCGACGTGTGGCGGGGGATCCGGTACGCGCGTCCGCCCGTGGGCGGATTGCGGTGGCGTCGTGCGGTTCCGCTGGAGGAGAGCGACGCGCCCGAGGACGTCGTGGACGCCGCCACCTTCGGTGCGGTGTGCCCGCAGCAGTTGAACCCCGCGGTCCGCCTCGGCCCGGACGTGGTCATGGACGAGGACTGTCTGTTCCTCAACGTGTGGACCCCGCCGGGCGCCTCCGAGCATGCCGACGAGGCGGTCGGACTCCCGGTGATGGTGTGGCTGCACGGCGGCGCCTACGTGCTGGGGTCCGGGGCCCAGCCGTTCTACGAGGGCTCGAACCTCGCCGCCACCGGCGACGTCGTCGTGGTGACGCTCAACTACCGACTCGGGGTGCTCGGCTTCGCCGACCTGTCGTCGATCGACGAACGGTTCGAGTCGAACGCGGGACTCAGCGATGTGCTGACCGCACTGCGCTGGGTGCGTGACCACATCGCCGCCTTCGGTGGCGATCCCGACAAGGTGACGGTGTTCGGCGAATCGGCCGGGGCGGGTCTGGTCACCGCGCTGCTCACCATGCCGGCCGCGGCGGGGCTCTTCGGCCGCGCGATTGCGCAGAGTTCCCCGGTGACGTCGATGTACGGGGCCGACCGGGCGGCGCGGGTCGCGACGCAGTTGCTCGAGGTCGCCGGGATCGACGCCGGTGAACTCGACACCGCCGAGATCGTCGAGCGGCTCGACGAGCTCGACGGCATGACGTGTTCGGCGATCACCACCACCCTGTTCGAGAAGATCCCCGGCGAGACCCCGGGGACGATCGCGTTCGCTCCGGTCATCGACGGCGATCTGTTGCCCGAGCACCCCCTCGACGTCTATCGCGCGGGTCGCGCGCATCCGGTGCCGCTGATCATCGGGACCAATCGCGACGAGGCAAACCTGTTCAAGTACATGAAGTCTCCGCTCATGCCGATCACCACCGCCGACATCGAGCGGATGTTCGCGGGGATGGCGAAGGAGTATCCGGACGTCGTCCTGCCGGAGCGTGCGCAAGTGCTCTCGGCCTATTCGGGCCTGCGGCCCAAGGTCACCGGGCTCGGTGTGGCCCGCGATGTGGCGTTCCGGATGCCCACGTTGTGGCTCGCCGAGGCGCACGCACGCTCCGCGCCGGTCTATGTGTACCGGTACGACTGGACGACGCGGATGTTCCGGCTCCTCGGGCTCGGCGCCGCCCACGCGACCGAAGTCCCTTATGTGTGGGGGAATCTGGGCTCCGGGCCCCGCGACGTCACCTTCTTGCTCGGCGGCCGTAAGCAGGGAGAAGCCGTGTCGGAGAGGATGGTCCGACGCTGGACCGCCTTCGCGCACGGGCAGGAGCCGGATGCCGGGACGCTCGGCGATCCCTGGCCCACCTACGACTCCGGTCATCGCCCGGTGCTGCGCATCGATGCCGAGGATCGGGTCGTACAGAATCTCGACGGCGACATCTGGGAGGCGTGGGGCGACGAGGTGCTCGGCTTCCGCTGAGACGCGCGCTCTGCCGCCGCGCCCGTCGAGGTCACCAAGTGGCTTCGACTCGGCTCCTCGACCTCGACGCGCTCCTTCGTCGCTTGCTCGGCCCGGCGGCTGCGCTCGGTGCCGGCTCAACCAGCAGTTGAGGGCTTCCCTGCGCCGGCCGAGCAGCGCCGCCCCCCTGCTGGCCGAGCCGCGTCGACCGAGCGCAGCGAGGACGCCGCGTGTCGAGGTCACCTGTCGGTGAACGACATTCAGTCCCGGCCACAGTTCGCGCGCACGTCGACGTGTGGGAGATAGGCGTCGCGCTGCGCGTCGGTGAGGGGTGCGGTGCTCGCGCAGATCCAGTCGCGGGCCACGTCGAGATCGAGCGTGTGCCGGTAGACGTTCCCGGTCGTGTCGCCGCCGGCGATGATCTCGTCGTCGGACGGGAGCCGGACCGGTAGCTGCCAGGTGGTGGTGGTGTCGGTGGTGGCGAGCAGGGTCCCGACCGGTTGGCGATCGCCGAGCCGCCCGTCGTCGCCGAGCGCGAAGCTGATCAGTTCGTGCGTGGCGGTGCCCACCGCGATCCGGTTCGGCGCCATCGACACCGTGGAGGCGAACATGTCCTCCCGGCGGTCGAGGAGTTCCGGCTCGGCGTCCGTGCCCGTCGGGGGCAGGCGCCAGGTGGAGAGGTCGCGGGAGGCGACCACCAGCACCTCGCCGTCGTCGTCGAACGCGGCCTGGGCGATCGGCGCGTCGTCGGTGATGACGTCGATCGGGTCCGGACTCGGCGACGTGAGGTCGTACAGGTAGACGCGTTTGTCGTCGGAGGTCAGTGCGAGCCGCGTGCCGTCAGGGCTGAAGGCGGCGTTGCGGATGAGGTCGGTGGGCCCGCGCAGCGGGGCACCCACCCGCCGTGGGGCGCCGGGCACCGACGTGTCCCACAGGGCGACGGTCGTATCCGTGTCCCCGGTCGCGAGCAGGTTCCCCGAGGGCGCGAAGACGACCGGGAAGGAATAGCGGGTGGCGACGTCGAGGGCCGCGGCGCGGCGCGGGGCCGCGGTGTCGGTGATGTCCCACAACTCGACGAGCCCACCGTTGTTGTTCGCCGTGGCGGCCAGGGTGCCGGGGCCGTTGAGGCTGACGCGCGGATGGTCGTTGACCCGACGCTGGATCGGGGTTCGTGAACGCAGCGTGAGACCGCCCGACGTCGTCCACAGGTTCAGGGTCGTGTCGGAGCCGACGGTCGCCAGGACCCGTTGTGCGGCGTCGGTGCCCAGTCCGGTGATCGTTCCGCCGCGGTCGGGTTCGGTCCGGCCGGGCAGGCTCCAGACATCGATGGTGCCGTCGGACCGACCGGACACGAGCTGTTCGCCGCTCGGGTCGAACCGGGCGGCGAAGGTGCGTACCGAGCCCTGCTCGGAGGTGGTCTGCAGCGCCCACTGCAGGGTCGGCGAGGTCGGATTGGCGGTGTTCCAGACCCGCACGAGACCGTCGGCGCGGGCCGAGGCCAACTGCGCGCCGGAACCGTCGAAGCCGATGGACCACGAGCCCGCGGTGCTGTTGGGCAGAGACGTGCTCAGCGGGCGGGGTGCGAGCGGGTCGGCGACATCCCAGAGTTGGGTGTTGGGGCTGTCGCCGGTGACCGCGAGCGAGCGACTGTCGGGGCTGAAGGCGACGGCATGGGTGATGCTGGGGAAGCCGGTGAGCGGCGGGCCGAGCGGCCGGGGTGCCTCGCCGGTCGTCCACAGTCGCACGGTGCGGTCGTCGCCGCCGCTGGCGAGGACGCGTCCGTCGGGGCTGAAGGACAGGGTCCGCGCCGCGGCGGTGTGCCCGCGCAGAACGGCTGTCTCCCGGATCGATCCGGCCGGGGACACCGCGTAGACGGTGATCGTGCCGTCGTCCGACGACGCGGCCAGCGTGCGGCCGTCGGCGGCGAACCGCACCATGTAGACCGTGCCGTGACCGGGGGACACCGTCGTCGCCAGTCGGGGTCTCGACACGTCGGTCAGATCCCACATGCGGACGGAGCCGTCTCCGCTGCTGCTCGCCAGCAGCTGTCGGGTCGGATGGAAGTCGGTGCTGGTGACGTAGTTCCCGAAGCCGCGCAGGACGGCGGTCTCGCGATAGTCCGACGCCTCGGACCGTGTCCAGACCCGTACGGTCCGGTCGCCGCCGGCCGACGCCAACCGGGTGCCCGTCCGGTCGAAGGACAGGTCGTAGACCGGGCCGGTGTGGCCGGTCAGCGACGTCACGAGCGGCGTCGTCGCTGCCCCGCGCAGCCGGCTCGCCACGGTCGGGTCGTCGGGATAGAGGTGGTGCGCGATGAGCAACAACCGCGCCGCCAGCGACGGGTTGGAGTACTGCATGCTGTCGATGTGGGACAGCAGTGCCGACCGTTCGGCGGCATTGCGCTGTTGCCGGAGGTCGTGCGCCTGCCGGAACCCGATCGCCGCGGTGATGGACGCGGCGATGGCCAGCACCACGATGACCGACACCGCACCGAGTCGGGTCAGGTGCCGCTGCCGCTGCATGGCGACCGCGGCATCGAGGAAGGCGTCGTTCTCTCTGCTCAACAGGTGCAGATAGTCACTGCGAAGGGTCCGTCGGCGGCGCTGTGCGTCGTCGAGGCGCGACCCGGTGTAGAGGAAGGACCTGCCTCGACCGTTGGCCAGCCAGGCGGCGCTGTCGGCGTCGACCTGCTGGCGCCACAGGTGGTTGTCGGTGTCGTCGGCGATCCACTCGGCCAGACGTGGCCACGCGGTCAGCACGACGTCGTGCACGAGCATCACCGAGTCGGTGGACACGGTGAGCAGCCTGGCCTGGGCGAACTCGTCGATGACGGTGGCGACCTCGGGCGGGAAGCGGTCGGCGATGGTCGCGGTGGACAGCGGCACGCGCAGCGCGATACCGGCCGGACCGACGTGCACGAGGGCGAGCAGAACCGCCCGTGCGAGGTCCCGGTGCCGCGGATCGATCGCCGCCCAGGCGGACTCGGCGGTGTCGGCGACGGCGCGGGCGATGCCGCCGGTGGCCCGGTAGCCGGACAGGGTCATCCGATTGCCGCTGCGGCGTGCCCAGGTCGCCTGCAGAACGTGTGCGAGCAACGGCAGGCGGCCGGCCCGGTCGCCGCCCGTCGAGGCCTCGTACAGCTCGGCGATCATCACGTCGGCGAGTCCGGTCTCGATCCGGCCGCCGGCGAGCCGCACGGGCGCGGTGATCACCTCGCGCAACTGCGTGCGGGTCATCTCCGAGACGATCACGCAGCGGTGTTGCCACGCGTCGGCGAGAAACGGGTGCTCGACGCACTGACTGAAGAAGTCGGCTCGCACGCCGACCACGACGACGGTGTCGGACGCGAGGTCCTCGACCCGCCGCAGCGTCTCGGCCCGCAGCGAGTCCTCGAGAGAGAAGACGTTCTCGAACTGGTCGATGACGATGACCGCGTCCTCGGTCGTCGTCTCCGTGGCCTTGGTCGCCTCCGTGGCCTCTGTCGTCTCCGTGGCCTCCGCTGTCTCGAGGTCTTCCGTTGCCTCGGTGGTCTCCGGATCGGGCGGGTCCGCGATGACGAGACCTTCCGGGGTGATCTCGCCGAGTCGGGGCGCGGGCAACCGGGCGTCCCGGGCCAGGCCGGCGCGCAGCAGCGACGACTTGCCGGACCCCGACACCCCGGTGACCACGACGAGCCGAGACGCGGGGGCAAGGGGCGGCCGGCCCGTGCGCGCCGCCAGGATCGCGTCGACCAGGGTGCCGACGACGTCGTCGCGACCGAAATACATCTGACTGTCGGCCGCGGTCAGGGTGGCCAGTCCGGGAAACGGGCGCGCGTGCTGCGGCGCGGACGGCTCGGCGCCGGTGGTCTCCTCCGGCGTCCGACGGTCCCACATCTCTCGCCACTGCGGGATGGTCAGCGCGTCGTCGGCGCCGGCGGCGACGGCGCGCGCCGTCAGCCAGACGAGCAGCGGTTCGACGGTCGCGAAGTCCCGGGGGAGATGCCGGCCGTTGCGCCAGTCGCTGATCCGCTGCGCGGACACCCGGGCTCGGGACGCCGAGGCACGCAGGGTGGGACGGCCTGCTTGCACGAACAGTCGCGCGAGTGCCTCACCGAAATCCACTCAGCCGTTCCCATGCTCGCCCGACAGTTCGACCGCACCATCATGCGGTAGCCGAACCCCCTGCGCCACCATCGACGACCCGATGTGGCGACGGCCACATGCGCGCCTCGCGTGGCCGTGCCCGCCGGCGGAAGAGCCGCCGGATCCGGAGCCGGTTCTGTCCGGTCCGGATAGTCCGTTAGCCGCGTGAGCTGCGCTTTCGCGCGCTGTTTCGGCTCGGGGGTGGATTGGGTCGCGTTCGTGGGGTCTGCTTGTGGGGCGCAACCCGACGGGGGTCGGGAAGCGCACAGGTTGCGTCGGTCGAAGGACACACGGAAAGTGTCGCGAACACTGCCCGTCGGGGGCTGTGTGTCGTTCGGCCCACACGACCGCGCGGGTGCCGGACACCGGGTCGACGGGGGTCGGCGGTCTCCGGCACCCGCGTCCCCTCCTCGCGCCGGGCCCCTTCTCTTGTCAGCGCGGCTCACTACGATCTGTCCATGCTGATCACCGACGCCCAGCGTCGCGCACGCCTCATGCGCCGGGCTCACCTCGATGCGTCGTCGCGCGCTGCCGACGCGGTCGAGGCGGCCGCCACCATGGTCGGTCTGCACGCCACCACACCGTCGACGGTCCATCTGGCCGCATGGGCTCGCGTCGGTCCGGGCTTCACCCGCGACTCCGTCGACGCCGCCCTGTACGAGGATCGGACGCTCGTCAAGCACCTCGCCATGCGACGCACACTGTTCGTGTTCCCGCGCGACGTGCTGGCCGAGTCCGTCGGCGCCCTGGGGCCGCGGATCTCGGCGTCCGAACGCACCAACATGTTGCGGGACCTCCGGCGCAGTCCCGACTTCGACGACCCGGAGGGCTGGATCGAGACCGCCCGGCAGGCAGTCCTGGCCGAACTGGCCGGCGGGGAGTCGCTGACGTCCACCGAACTGCGGGAGCGGTTGCCGGCCCTCGACGGGTACATCACCCACGGTGCGGGCACCTCCTGGGCGGGACGCGCACCGATGGGCCCCCGGGTGCTGAACATGCTGGACGCCGAAGGTGCGATCGTGCGCGGCCCCAACCGGCTGGGCTGGCATCTCTCGCGGCCGGCGTGGACGTCGATGCCGCTCTGGCTCGGTGAGGAGCTGCCGCCGATCAGCGTCCACGACGGGCACTGCGCACTGATCGGGCGTTGGTTGCGAACGTACGGACCCGGTACGGAGACCGACCTGACGTGGTGGCTGGGCTCGACCAAGACCGCCGTCCGCGCGGCCCTCGCCGAACTCGAGACGATCCAGGTCGACCTGGAGGACGGCGGCGTCGGTCATGTCCTGCCCGACGACACCGGTGACGACGGCATCGGGGGCGAGCCGGTCGAGCCGCAGGCCGTGCTCCTGCCCGAGCTCGACCCGACCACCATGGGCTACAAGGAGCGCGGCTTCTATCTCGGCCCCCACACCGCGCAGGTCTTCGACTCCGCGGGCAACGGCGGTCAGACCGCTTGGTGGGACGGCCGCATCGTCGGCGGCTGGTACCGCAGGCCCGACTCGTCGATCGACATCATCCCGCTGGAGCCGCTGTCCCGTGATGCGCGTCGAGCGCTCGACGCCCGGGCCGAGGAACTCGCGGCGTGGTTGGGCGACGAGCCGTTGAAGACCGGATATGCGGCGCCTTATGCGCGGGGGTTGTGAGGTCGCCGGTTCGGGTTGAATCGACATATGTCAATATTGACGAATGTCGAATCAGAACCTGCTGTCGGCGGTTCCCCGCGGATTGACGGCCGGCGAGGCGGAGACCGCCGCGCCGGTGTTGAAGGCGCTCGCGGATCCGGTCCGGTTGCGGTTGTTGTCCGAGATCGCGGCACATCCGGGAGGTGAGGCGTGCGTGTGCGACATCTCCGGACCGTTCGACGTCTCGCAGCCGACGATCTCGCACCATCTCAAGGTGCTGCGAGAAGCCGGGCTGGTGACGAGTGAACGGCGGGCCACCTGGGTGTACTACCGCGCGAACACCGATGCGCTGCACAGCCTCTCGGTCCTGCTGGGCGATCTCTCGTCGGTGGTCGGCGAGTCCGGTTCGTGCGAGCCGGGCCGATGAGCACGGTCGATACCGGGGTGGCGGGCAAGTTGTCGGTGCTGGACCGGTTCCTGCCGGTGTGGATCGGTGCGGCCATGGTCGTCGGTCTGCTGCTGGGTCGCACCGTTCCGGGCGTGGGTGACGCGCTGGCGTCGGTGGAACTCGACGGCATCTCGCTGCCGATCGCTCTCGGATTGCTGATCATGATGTATCCGGTGCTGGCCAAGGTGCGCTACGACCGACTCGACTCGGTCACCGGCGACCGTCGCCTGCTGCTCGGCTCACTGGTGTTGAACTGGATCATCGGGCCTGCGCTGATGTTCGCGCTGGCCTGGCTTCTGCTCCCGGACCTGCCGGAGTACCGGACCGGCCTGATCATCGTCGGCCTGGCGCGCTGTATCGCGATGGTCATCATCTGGAACGACCTGGCGTGCGGTGACCGCGAAGCCGCTGCCGTCCTGGTCGCACTGAACTCGGTGTTCCAGGTGATCATGTTCGCCGCGTTGGGCTGGTTCTATCTCTCGGTGCTCCCCGGGTGGCTCGGGCTGGAACAGACGACCATCGACACCTCGCCGTGGCAGATCGCGAAGTCGGTGTTGATCTTCCTCGGCATACCTCTGATCGCCGGCTACCTCACCCGCCGCATCGGTGAACGGACCAGGGGCCGCGACTGGTACGAGTCCGCGTTCCTGCCGCGCCTCGGACCGTGGGCGCTCTACGGGTTGCTGTTCACCATCGTCGTCCTGTTCGCCTTGCAGGGTGAGCAGATCACCTCGCAACCCTGGGACGTCGCGCGTATAGCGCTTCCGCTGCTGATCTACTTCGCGGTGATGTGGGGCGGCGGTTTCCTCCTCGGCGCCGCGATGGGACTGGGTTACGAGCGGACCACCACACTGGCGTTCACCGCCGCCGGCAACAACTTCGAGCTCGCGATCGCCGTCGCGATCGCCACCTACGGTGCGACCTCCGGTCAGGCTCTCGCCGGAGTCATCGGACCGCTGATCGAGGTCCCCGTTCTCGTCGGCCTCGTGTACGTGTCTCTCGTGTTGCGGAGGCGATTCACCGCCCCTGCCGCTGTCGGACCAGATGTGTCGAAGGAGCCCGCTCGCGATGTCTGATCCTCTCGAGGTGCTGTTCGTGTGTGTCAGCAATCGCGGCAAATCCGTGATGGCAGAGCATCTCACGCCGACGGTCACCGACCGGGTCGCGGCGTCGTCGGCCGGAACGAGCGCGAAGATCGGCGGCGAGGTCAACGAACTGTCCGCGCACGTGCTCGCCGAGATCGGCGTCGACGTCGCCGCCCACCGGCCTCGTCAACTCACCGACGATCTGTTGCGCGCCGCGGATCTCGTCGTGGTGGTCGGCACTGCCGAGGTCACCCCGCCCGACGGAGTGAGTATCGAGGTGTGGAACACCGTCGAACCCGCTGACCGCGGCGTCGATGGCCTCGAGCGGATGCGGCTGATCCGTGACGACATCACGACTCGTATCCGCGACCTCACCGACCGTCTGCAGCCGTGAGCATTCAGAACGGTGGTGGGTTGGCGGCGTTCCACGCGTCAATCTCGCGACGGTGGGTGATGGTGCGGGTTTCGCGCTGATCGGCGAGCTTGCTGCGGGCCGGATGGTCGGGTGGGCGGCCGGGTACGAGGTAGCCGAACAGGTCGCGGCCGTTGAAGGCGTTGCCGATGAAGGTGTGTCCGGTCGGGGACTGGAACCAGGCGGTCAGGTACTCGTCTTGGTAGTCGCGCCACATGCCGAAGGTCTTGATGCGGTGGTGGAACCGGCACAGCGGTTTGAGGTTGCGCTGGGTGGTGGCGCCACCGGTCGAGGGTGAGTGGTGGTCGAACGGGGTGGTGTGGTCGAGATCGGTGGTCCACACCGGCTGATCACAGCCGGGGAAGGTGCAGCACAACTCGCCGCAGCGCACCAGGTTCTGGAGTTTGCGGCTCGGGGTGTAGCGGGATTCGGCTGCCGCATCCGCATGAATGCCGGTGGTGACGAAGGAACGACGGGCATCGGCGAGCAGTGAGCGCATGGTGTCGGCGTCGATGAGGCCGTGGCCGTCGAGGAAACCGGGGTCGTCGTCGACGCCGAGCAGAGTCGACAGGTTCACCACGATGTGGAACGTCGGCACCGGGGCGTGCGGATCGACCGTCACCGGGGCCGGTTCAGGCGTGGGTGTCGGTTCAAGCGCTTCCGTAATGGTGTCGTCGGATTCCACTGCTGCCGACGGCCTTTCCATCTCCGGCTCGTTGACGGTGTCGTCGAGGTCGACCGGTTCGGGCACCGGAGCGCAGTGTGGGCAGCGGCACGGCAGGGTGTCGAGGTGGGCGGCGAGGGCGATCATCGCGTCGACGCGTCGCTGCCTTTTGTTGCGGGGGTCGTCGGGGTGCACGGAGGCGGCCATCGCGTCGAGTTGGGCGTTGAACGCGGCGGCGTCGGTGACCGGGAGGCTGCCGGTGATGCGGGCTTGGCCGGGCTGGAATCGGTCAGGTGCGATGGTGATGTGGCGATCGCGGGTGGCGCGCTCGCGGCGGCGGCGGACCGCGTCAGGGGCGTGTCTGGCGACGATCGCGTCGACCAGGGTGGTGAACTGGGTCGTCGACATCGGGGGGCGGGCCAGGATTGCCTCGGCCAGATGGGCATCGACGGTTTGCATGTCGCTGTCGGAGACGTAGTCGGTGCGTTTCATGGCGATGGTGAAGCGGCGTTGGTCTATCCGTCCGCAGGCCAGGGTGTTGCCGGTGAGCATGAGACGGTAGCGCAGGATGTCTCCGGTGCGGATGAGGTCACGGGCTTGCGCGGCGGGGATCATCAGTGCCGCACCGAGTTCGGTGGTCGCTTGGTCGAATCCGTCGGGACCGAATTCGGCATAGGGGTCGATTCCGGCCGCGGCGTCGGCGGCGCGGCGGTGCAGTTCGTCTTCCGACGAGGCTTGACCGTCCCGTAGTTCGGTGCGGCGTAGGTGGTGGTCGAGTTCGCGTTCCTCGTGCAGCAGGCTTGCCGCGGTCAGGAGACGATAGGAGGCGGCGGAGGTGATCGACGCGCAGTGGGTGATGACGTCCACGAGTTCACCGGCGGACAACTCGGTATCGGAAAGCGCTGCGGGCAAAGGCATTTCGTCTTCGGGCTCGATACCCGAAGCGTCTGCGCCACCGCCCCCGAACTGCATGACCACACCATACGACCACCCACCGACAAGAACGACGACGCTCGGTCAGCAGCAGGTTGTGCGAGCGCCGGCGGGGCCGGTGGCGCTACCGCCGCAGCAGACCGAACCCGTGTCGGATTCGTCGACAGCGTTCTCGGCCAACAACTTCGGGCTCGTGCCGAACGTGTCCGAGTCCGCGAGCACGGTGTAGATCTCCCACTTCTCGTCGCTCGGTCCGGTCACCCATACCTTGTCCTGGGTCGCGAAACAGCAGGTCGAGTCGATCTCCTCCTGCGTGAACAGCCCCGCGCCGGAGAGTCGGTCGATCTCGGCATGCACGGTGTCGCTCGACTCGACTTCGACGCCGAGATGGTTGATCGTGCCGCCCCGGCCCGGGTTCTCCAGAAGGACCAGTTTCAGGGGTGGCTCGACGATCGCGAAGTTGGCATAACCGGGCTTGCGTTTGGCCGGGGCGGTGTCGAACAGCGTGGAGTAGAACTCGATCGCGGTACCGAGGTCATCGACATTGAGTGCGAGTTGCATACGGGACATGAGGAACCACCTTCACCTGTGAGACATATGTCGAATCGGACTGTTCTTGCAGAATGTCACCTTTTCGACATATGTCAATAGAGAGAGTAGGGTCGGACCATGCCGAAGACCTTGCCGATGGTCGACATCAGTGCGCCCATCTGCTGCGCGCCGGTGTCGTCGGCGCCGCTCGACGACGCCGCCGCTCTCGAGATCGCATTGCGGCTCAAGGCTCTTGCCGATCCGGTGCGGATCAAACTCGTCTCGATCCTCCTCGCCGATGACGGCGACGGGATCTGCACGTGCGACCTCGCGACCGCCGTCGGGCTCACCGAGGCAACGACGAGTCACCATCTGGGTCAGCTACGGAAAGCCGGGATGGTCTCGCCCGAGCGTCGCGGGATGAACGTCTATTACCGGTCGAGGCCCGAGTCGTTGGAAGCTCTACGCAATGTCCTCAGCGCGACCACCGGATGCTGCTGACCCCGGGGACCACGCGTCGAGTGTCGGCCTGGCCGGATCATTCCCCCACGTGCGGCGGGACGGCAGTCGGATCGGCCATCACGTCGGTGCCGCCCAGGGTCTTGTTCGCGCGGCGTTCCACGAGCAGCGGCACGAAGTCGCGAACCTCGGTCCCCTCGAAGTGCTTGTACGCCGTCTCGACCGCGGCAGCGACGTCGTCGGGCGACCGGTGCGAGTAAAGGCCGATGAGCCGGTGCTGGACTTCACTGATCTGGCGAAGTTCGTCATTCGCATCCATGCACACAATTTAGAGTGTCCGCAGCACTTCGGACCGTTCGCACCGATGGATTCACCGACCGTTCATCCCGCCGCTATCGGTGCTCAACCTCGCATGACGGCCTGCGCCCGACCCGCCTCCCGGTGTCTTGCTTCCCCCATGGACGTCGATGGTGATGGTCAGCGGTTAACAGTGGGAGAACCTACGATGACACCCATGGTTCAGTCGCGACGACCGGTCGATCCCGTCGCACAGGCGCAAGCTCGGGTGCTGGTGGACGAGTTGGAACGCGTCGCCGACTCCCTCGTCGACAGCTTGCAGATCGGCCGCGGCGGCGAGAAGGCGCTGCGGACGGCGCGCCGGGAACTCTACGAGGTCCGCGAGCACGTGCGCCGGCTCCAGACGACGTACGAACTCTTCGGATAGACGGACGCCGCGCCGATGTTCCGATGAATTCGGGAACGATGTCGGGTCAGACCCGGTGAACTGTTGTCATCACCGAGCGAAAGGCACCGTCATGAGTACCGCACTCCCACCCGTGGCCGACCGCGACACCTGGGCGGCGGCGCTGGCCGACCTACGGCGCCGAGAGAAGGCGGCGACCCGCGAGCTCGACGCCGTGGCCGCGCAGCGTCGTCGGCTCCCGATGGTCGAGATGGACGACTACGTCCTCACCGGGCCCGACGGTCCGGTTCGACTCGTCGACATCTTCGACGGGCGCGCACAGCTGATCGTCTACAACCACATGTGGTCCGACGGCGCGCGCTTCCAGTGCCCGGGTTGCACCGGCTTCACCACGCAGTTCAGCCGGCTCGACTATCTCGCCGACTACGACGCGCGATTCGTCATCATCACGCCCGGGCCCATCGACGAGGCCCTGGCGTACCGGGAGCGCGTCGGCAATCGCATGGACTGGTACTCCTCGGCGGGCACGACCTTCTCCGCCGACGTCGACGCCGCGCCGGGGGAGGGATTCGCCGTGAACGTCTTCCTCCGGGACGGGGACACCGTGTACCGCACCTGGCATTCGACGGGACGCGGCACCGAACAGCTCGGTTTCACGTTCGGGCTCCTCGACGTCCTGCCCTACGGGCGTCAGGAGGAGTGGCAGGATTCTCCGGACGGATGGCCCCAGAGTCCGACCTACTCGCGATGGCGCGGTTCGGAGGAGATCGCCGCGGCGTACGGTGACCCCGACGCGTGACCCTCGCTCGTCACAGAATCCGCTGGTCAGCGTTCACAGGAACCTCCCAGCGTGCCGACAGTGGGGTACCAGGCCGTGCTGGGAGGGTGGTCGTGTGAGTGAAGCGGCGAAACAGAACAGCACACGCGGCGCGAAGGTTCTCGTGGTCGACGACGAGGAGAACATCCGCCAATTGTTGTCGGTGTCCCTGAAGTTCCAGGGATACGAGGTCGAGACCGCTGCCGACGGTCCGGCGGCCCTCGACCGGTGCCGCGTCGCCAAACCCGACGTCCTCGTCCTCGACGTGATGATGCCGGGGATGGACGGGTTCGGATTGTTGCGACGCCTACGCGCCGACGGCGTCTCGGCTCCCGCGCTGTTCCTGTCGGCGCGCGACACGGTGGAAGACAAGATCAACGGTCTGACCATCGGTGGCGACGATTACGTGACCAAGCCGTTCAGCCTCGAGGAGGTCGTGGCCCGCCTGCAGGTGTTGCTGCGGCGCAGTGGTTTCGACGAGCAGCAACGTACGTCGTCGAAGATCACCTTCGCCGACATCGAACTCGATGACGAGACCCACGAGGTGTTCAAGGCGGGCGAGCTGGTCGCGCTCTCGCCGACGGAGTTCACCCTGCTGCGGTACTTCATGGTCAACGCGGGCACGGTCCTGTCGAAACCCCGTATCCTCGACCATGTCTGGAATTACGACTTCGGCGGTGAGGTGAACGTCGTCGAATCCTACGTCTCATACCTGCGGCGCAAGCTGGACACCGGGGACAAGCGGCTCATCCACACCCTGCGCGGCGTCGGCTACGTGATGCGTGAGCCCCGTGACTGATCCGACGGCGACGAGCGCAGGTCGAAAGCCGCGCAAGCGCGGTGTCCCACTGCGGATCTCGCTGGTGGCCCTGACCGTGTTGCTCGTCGTCCTCGGGCTGCTCGCCTCCGGTGTGGCGGTGACCTCGTCGATGCGCCAGGATCTGATCGCCCGCGCCGACGACGGGTTGGAGAATGCCGTACGGACGTGGGCCGAGCCCCGTGGATTCCTCGGCGACGGTCCGGGCCCACCCGGCCCACCCGGCCCGCGCAGGCCGCCGTCGCCCTACTACGTCGAGTCCGTGGTCTACGGGCCCGGAGGGGTGTCGGCCGACAATGTCTACAACCAGTTCGACGACGCCCCCGACCTCGGTGGATTGACCGACGACGACGCCGGACCCGTCACCGTCCCGTCCGTCGACGGCGACGGGCCGCAATGGCGAGTCATCACACGCAGCAACAGCTTCGGTAGATCCGTCGTCGCCACACCGATGTCCGACATCGACGACACGGTGAGCAGGCTGATCTGGCTGCAGCTCGCGATCGGCGCGCTGGTCGTACTGCTCATCGGGGTGCTGAGTTATGTCCTGGTGCGCACGAGTCTGCGCCCGCTCCGTCGTGTCGAGGAGACCGCCCACGAAATCGCGGAGGGAAATCTGACGCGACGCGTGCCACCGGCGCCGCCGAACACCGAGGTCGGCAGCCTGTCGGACTCGTTGAACCGGATGCTCGGGCAGATCCAGCACGCCTTCGCCACGACCGCGGCGTCCGAACAACAGGCACGCGCCTCCGAGGAGCGGATGCGCCGCTTCGTCGCCGACGCCAGCCACGAATTGCGGACTCCGCTCACGTCCATCAAGGGTTTCGCCGAACTCTATTCGCAGGGCGGCGTTCCCGACGTGACCGACGCGATGCGACGCATCGACGACGAGGCCGGTCGGATGAACCTGCTGGTCGAGGACCTGCTGATGCTCGCGCGGCTCGATGCCGCGCGTCCGGTCGATTCCGCGCCCGTGGATCTGCTCGGTCTGGCCGCCGACGCCGTGCAGAGTGCACGTGTCGCCGCGCCCGAACGCGAGATCCGGCTCGACGTCGTCCCGGGCGACCGTCCGCCGGTCGTCCTCGGCGATGGGCCGCGGCTCGTACAGGTGCTGCGGAATCTCATCGGCAACGCCGTGAACCACACACCGCCGGACGCCTCCATCACGGTCGGGGTGGCAGTCGACGACGGTACCGACGACAAAACGAACGCCGGTGAGGCGGTGCTCACCGTCGCCGACACCGGTCCGGGAATCTCGGCGGAGGATGCCGAGCACGTCTTCGAGCGCTTCTACCGCGGTGACTCCTCGCGGCACCGGGGCTCCGGCGGTGGCAGCGGTCTCGGCCTGTCGATCGTCGCCGCCCTGGTGGCGGCGCACGGGGGCCGAGTGGGTGTCGACACCAGTCCCGGTGCGGGAGCCACGTTCTGGGTGCGACTGCCGCTCGCGGACGCCGGCTAGATCAACCGGCGCAGCTGCGGCCTCACTGCTGGTTGAGCAGCGACGAGCGCAGCGAGGAGCGTGTCGAAGCCACCGCCGCCTCAGCCGATCAACCGACGCAACTTCGCGAACTCGGTGACGTCGTCGCGGAACCGGTCGAGTCCGACGAGCGTGTACATCCCGTCGATCTGGCGCGTGACCCACAGCTGATGGATGCGGCGAAGGTCGGATTGCCGTGACTTCCAGCCGATTCCGTCGATCACGGCGAGAACCAGTTGGGTCGGCAGCCGGACCTCGGCCATCTCCTCGATCTCGCGGACCGCGTCGGTCAGTTTGGAACCGGTCGAGTCGAAGCCCTTCGCCGCGACGACGATGTCGGCAGATGACGGATCGCCCACGATCAGGTCGGCGGGTGCGGTCCGTCCGTTGCGTCCCGCGAATCGCGAACGGGTGACGTAGTCGAGTCCGATGTCGCGGGCGATGTCCTCGATCTCGTCCTCGATGCGTCGACCCGAGGCGCCCGCGCGGGTGGCGGTCGCGCGGGTCCCGGCGCGGGCCACGAGGATGTCGGCGAAGGTGAACGTGCGGGACAGCTGGGTGCGCAGCATGCGGACGAGGTCGAACTCGGTGTCGAGCCAGGTCACCAGGTCGACCGGTTGTGCGCGCGCCAATGCGTGCCAGCCGCTGGTGTCGAAGCGGTCGCGCAGGGCGTTCTTCAGCTTCTCCTGGGACAGCCCGACCGCGAGTCCGAGGACGGGCACGTCGGTGGGGTTGTCGCGCACCCAGGCCGCCAGCCCCGCGACGTCGGTGTCCAGGAGTTCGCCGAGGCGCGCGGTGGCCTGGGTTATCCGCTCGGCCTCCGGCGTCGATGCGGTCGGATCGACGTGAGAGGTCAACCGTCCCAGGGATGCCAGGTAGTCGTCGAAGTCGCCCGCGGTGCTCATCGGTTCGTCGTGTCGTCGATGGGTCGTGTCCCGGTCAGTCCCGGCCGATGAACAGGTACTCGCTGACGTCGCGCCGCGTCGCGGCCGCGTGGGTGCCGAAGCTGTACTTGTGGTCGATCGCGATGACCTCCACCGACGGCTTGACCTTCCCGAGCAGGTCGACGATGCGGTCCTTGCCCGGCAACGCATTCGACGAGTACGACAGCACGATGGCGCCGGCGTCTTCGAAATGCTCGAAGGTGCGCAACAGGGCGTCCTCGATGGTCCGCTTGTAGGCGAACGGGGTGAAGCGCTTCGGTAGCTTCTTGGTCTTGGTGTTCTCCATGATGCTCATGCCGCGCCAGTAGGCCGACAGGCCCTCGAGAAAGTGGTAGCGCTTGATGTAGTCGTTGTCGTCGGTCGGTGGGGCGTACGGGGGATCGAGGTAGACCAGATCCGGTGGTGCGGACCACGGCAGTTCGAGGTCGAAGATGTCGCCCTGGACGCTCCGGCTGCTGCGTGCGTTGCTGAACACCGTGGCGTTGTAGTCCCCGGCTGCGCGCAGACGGAAGTGGTCGCGCAGGGACATCGTCAGGTCACGCCGGCCATCGGCGTACCGCGTCGAGTCGGTGAACGTGAAGACCCCTCGGGGCTGTTTGCGCGCCGCCGAGAGCACCAGGGCGGCGATCGCGAGGTCGCGCCGGTAGCCGCGCAGGGCATCGACGTGCGACCACGCCGAGTCCAGGAACGCCCGGTCCTCGGTGGTGAAGTACAGGCCGTCGAAGGTCCGGGAGATGTAGTCGCGGTCGTCGGCGGGGGGACCGCAGATCGTCTCGATCAGTTCCGGCTCGAGCCGGACACTCGAATTGGCCACCGACGCCCGGGTGATGATGTGCGGGAAGTTGAGGAAGTCGTTGCTGACGACCTCGAAACCCTGCGCCTTCAGCAGGTACGACACCACTCCGGACCCGGAGAACGCGTCGACCGCGGTGGACCCGCCGATCTCGGCGAACGTGCGCTCGAGGTGGGGCAGCAGGCGGTACTTCGACCCCATGTACCGAAGGCGTGGGTACCGCTGCGCGCGAGCCAGGACGTCGCTGGATCCGACGACTGCTCGGGAGGCGCGTCCCGTCCCGGATGATTCTGGCCCACTCACACCGAAAAGGATGTCATGGACTCCCGACAGCCGGCCGCAGACAGTCCGGCGCAGACAGTCCGGCGCAGACACGTCCGGGACATCACCCGCCGTTAGACTCGGGCCCATGGCATCGGTCTTCAGCATGATCATCAACGGCGATCTCCCCGGTCGGTTCGTCTGGAAGGACGGCGAGGCGGTCGCGTTCCTCACCATCGAGCCCGTCACGCCCGGTCACGTGCTGGTGGTTCCGCGCGCCGAGGTCGATCACTGGGAGCAGATGGACACCGCCGCATTCGCCCATCTCAGCGCGGTCGCGCAGAACGTGGGTCGGGCGGTGAAGGACGCCTTCGACGCGCCCCGGATGGGTCTGCTCATCGCCGGCCTCGAGGTTCCGCACGTGCACGTCCACGTGTTTCCGGCGCTGTCGCTCGAGACCTTCGACCTCGCCAATGCGAACAAGAACGCCCGTCCCGAGGACCTCGACGCCGCGGCGGAGAAGATCCGCGCCAGCCTGCGGTCGCTCGGTTACGGCGAGTACGTCGCCGACTGACCACACCGCCTGCACATCCACCGCTTTTCGGCACATCCGCCCCCTCACATGGACTGGTCCCCAGGAGTTGGACTGGTAATTCGGGAGGTTACGCCACGAGGGTCTGAGTCCGGTATTGCACCGGGCTTAGACCCTCGAGGCGTTCGGAGGTGCGGTTGTGGTTGTACCAATGGATGTAGTCATGCAGGGCGGCCTCGAGGGCTTGAGTGTCGAGGTAGGTGACGTGGTGGAAGCATTCCTCCTTCAGGTGTCCGAAGAACGCTTCCATCACGGCATTGTCGTAGCAGTTCCCTTTACGTGACATCGATTGCTGCGCACCGGCTTCGGCGAGTAAACGTCCCCAAGTTTTGTGCTGGTATTGGAAACCTTGATCGGAGTGCACCAACGGGCGCTGGCCGGGTTCGAGGGTGGCAAGTGCGGCCCGCAAAGACGAGTGGGTCAGATCTAGATTCGGCGATCGACTGATCGAGTAGGCAATGATCTCGCGGTTGTACAGGTCCAAGATCGGTGACAAGTACAGCCTGTTCTCGCCGATATGGAACTCGGTCACGTCGGTGACCCACTTCTGGTTGGGCGCCTCGGCGGTGAAGTCGCGGTTGAGTAGGTTGTCGGCGATGACCCCGGTCTGGCCCTGGTACGACACGTAACGACGCCGGCGGACCTGACAGGCCAGACCGAGCTGACGCATCAGCGCCAGCACGGTCTTCTTCGCGATCTGCTCGCCACTGTTGACCAACTCGCGGTGTACTCGCCGGTGGCCGTACCGGCCCTTGTTGGCGTGAAAGATCTCGCTGATCGCGGCCTTGGTCTGTTCCCATGGGTCGGGGCTGCCGAGTCGGGCCTGGTGGTAGAAGAACGTCGAGCGTGCCAGCCCAGCCGCGGCGAGCAGATCGCCCAGTCGATGTTCTGCCTTGAGGGAGATGACG
>NZ_JBEPPN010000016.1:0-82734 GCF_040547295.1 Gordonia sp. PvP123
GCGCCGGTGGTCCCATAACTGGCAATCCAGGTGGTCCCATCCACATGGCAAAAATCAGCTCACAGCGGTCCCTTCACCGTGGCAAATGACACGAGGTCGCCCGGCGGCCTCCCATAGTCGCGTCAGTGCCCCAGAAATCCGTCGACCTGGCTGACGAACTCCGCCGCCCGGTCACGGTGGACACTGTGCCCCGCCTCGATGGTCACGAACCGTGAGTCGGGCAGGGTGTCACTGAGGGTCCGCAGATGGTGCGGGGGCAAGAAGCTCTTCTCGCCACCGGAGATGACCAGTGACGCGGCCTGCACGTCCGGCAGCTCCGACCACCAGTGCGGTGCACAGACGTCGAACTCGGCGACGATCTGGTCGCCCATCCGGCCGTCGAACCGGATGACCGGAAAGGGGTTGCGCACCAGCGCGATCAGCCCACGGATCTGTTCACCCAGGGTGGCGCGCATGGCGATGCCCTCGGAGAGGTCGGCCTCGTCGCGGGGCATCGGCGGGACCTCCTCGAGGACCAGACGCCGAATCCGGGACGGCTCGAGCATCGCGAACCGCAATGCGGTGTGGGCGCCGAGCGAGTGGCCGACCACGTCGGCGACCGCGACGCCGAGGGTGTCGAGGACGTAGGCCAGATCGTCGCGGAAGTCGTCGAGCCGGTAGACATCTCGAGCTCGGCCGCTGCGTCCGTGCCCACGGAGGTCCACACTGATCACCGCCCGCCCCCGGGCGCGGAGTGCGGCCGCGAGTGGACGCCAGGTCGAATGATCCGACGCCATTCCGTGCACGAGGACGACGGGCACCCCACGATCGGTCTCGCCCGCCACCCGGACCGCGAGATCGGGGTCGCCGGCTCGGCGCAGAACACGCATGACAGTCAGCTTACGAGCGCCGGGAATGCGGTGGCCGGCACAGTCCACACGACGGTTCGCGCTCCTGTCCGTTCGCTTCTCACCGGTCGCGGAACCAGCCGCTCTTCTTGGCGCGCCACACCATGTCCTCCCAGTACCCCCAGGTGTGGGTGCCCACCGACGGGAAGTCCGTCGTGATCGGGATCCCCTGCAGCGCGGCCGCGACCTCGAACGACCGGGTCTGTGCCAGCGACACGACCTCCAGCGGCGTGCCCTTCACCGAGGCGACGGCGTCGGCATTGTGCGGACCCCACGTCGCCGATCCCGAACCGATGCGGATCTTCATCCCGCGCATGCGGGGCAGCTGGACGAGTGCATCGTTACGCGTCCAGCGGTCGCTCCACGGCGGACCCCACATCGCGTCGGCGCTGAACGGGCCCACGCCCGCGCCGATTCCGGCGTCGATCAGTGCGAGCCGGACGGCCTCGCGCATGGTCGGTGCGGACAGGTTCAGGTAGCCGGACATCGAGAAGACATGCGAGACACGCTGACGGTGGTACGCGCCGTAGACCATCGCGGCGTTGCCGCCCATGGAGATACCCATGAGTGCGTACTTGCCCAGCGGGCCGACGGCGAGACCGCGTGCGTCGAGTTCGCGCACGATCGTGTCCAGCCGACACGTCCACCGGTAGCGGTAGCCGATCTTGTTGGCCGGGCTCGCCGCTTCCCAATCGGTGTAGAAACTCGCGAGACCCCCGACGGGCTGGACCACGTTGACACCGGAGTCGGCGATGCGCTGGACACGCGTGTCCCGACGCCACCCGCTGATGTCACTCGTCGCGCGGAGGCCGTCGAGCGCGATGACGGTCTTGTAGTTGCCCCAGCGGGTCCACGTGTCCACCGGGGTGCTCGGCATACCGCAACCGGACACGGAGAACCTGCCGTATGTCGCAGCGGCGGACGCATTGCCCGAACCGATGGTGACGACGCCGACCACGGCGAGGAGCGTGAGAGCGAGAGCAAGCACTCGTCGTCTGCGCGCGAGACGACGAGGCCGGAGTGAGAACTGCACCGACGAACAGTAATTCGACGGCGGACAGCGATGCCACACCTGTGACCACAGGGCATCGACATCGATACCGACCGGTGATCACAGTGACTATAGTGACCGAAGTTGCTGATGTGACAGCTGATGCAGCATCACCACATCGATTCGCGACTTCACAGGTCGTCGACGATGCGCTGACGCGCCCGCGCGTATTCCCCCTCCGAGATCGTCCTGGTCCGACGCAGATCATCGAGGGCGGCGAGACGCTCGGCCGGCGATCGGCCGGTGTCCGCCGTCCGACCCGAGCCATCGCCGGACTTCTCGAACGACGGTGAGTCGCCCCGGGACGGCCCGGTCGCGTCGGCCCGGACGCCGGCCCAGCCGCGGACGACATCCATCACCTCCGCGCGCGCCTCGGGATTCGAACGCAGATCGATCACTCCGCTGCCGGCCACCCCGTGCCGTCCGAGGATCTGCAGGATCTCCCCCAGCGGTTCCGCCTGGCCGGTGAGATCGTAAGTCCGCCCGTCTTCCTCGGAGGTAAACCGCGCGGGCACCGAACCGGCGAGCAATGCCGTTGCCTGCCAGTCGATCTCGAAGTCCTGGGTCTCGGGGTCGACCATCACCGCCAGGCGTCGGGCCGAGAGCAGCGGTTGCTGGTAGTACGGCACGACCTTACGGGTCGAGACCTCGAAGGTCGCCAGCCCGGCGGCTCGTATCCGGAGACCCAGCTTCATCATCGGCTGGTCGTTGATCTCCACGCCCGTCTGACCGATCGAGGTGATCTCGGCGACGCCCATCACCCCGGCCGCGCGCAGGCGTTCCAGCTTGGCGCCGCCCCGGTAGTTGAACCACGCAATTCCCACGCCGAGAAGGACATCGAGAACCGTGACGCCGATCCCGGTCCACAGCATCCACTCGGTGTCGGGCGCGTCGATCACGAAGTAGGCGACGAGGAAGATCGGCCCGACGATCCCGCACAGCATCACGAACGCGAAAGTGCCCACCGCACTCCACACATGGGCAGGAACACGAGGCCCGGTCCCCGACTCTCCGAACATGGTCATGCGCGAACTCTAATCGCGGACACCACGAGGGGGAAGCCGGACGGCCGCCGGGTATCGCCTTGGAACGACACGCACCCGCGCGCGATGTGACGGGTGCCGGAATCGCAGCCCCTTAGCCGAGCAAACCATGCCTGATCTGCGAGTTCGCGCCACGGACCAGAGGTTCGGTGGCACACTCGGCGACTAGATGAGCACGCTGTGGGCTCACCACCGAGAGGTTCCCCATGGACGACACCCGTTCGCATCGGTTCACCCGGCTCCTCCCGACGATGGCCGTCACCGCCGCCATCGTCGCGAGCACCGCCTTGAGTGGAGGCGGGGTCGCCTCGGCCGCACCACCGACGCCGACCCAGAAGCTCTGCGGCCAGAGCACCGACAACCCGAAGACCGACGACCGGCTGTGGCTCTGGGGGAAGGTGAAGGGCACGACGCCGAAGAAGCCCGGCGACAACCGCGAAGTCGTCCAACCCGCGGCACAGGTCCAACCGAACAAGAAGAAGCCGAAGTTCTACGCGGTTCGTCGCGGCGGGGACAGCCAGGGAGTCAACGACGACTTCTTGGTCGTGCCCACCAACCGCATACGGGGCATCGAATGTCCCTACCTGTGGGACGGCTCGCAGTTGAATCTGTGGAGCGCCGCGTGGTGGCAGGGCGGCATGCTCGTCGCCAAAGATCCTGCCAAACCCCTTGCCATCGGGGTGAACTCGGTCCAAAAACGGGGCCAAGACCAACTGCACATCCATATGGCCCAGGTGCACCCCGACACCCTGCGCGACCTCAAGGCCATGTCGCACCCCGAGACCAGCCTGTACGGCTGGACGAAGACCGACGTCAAGCTGCACATCGACCCGAAAAAGACGGCAGGGGACGTCGAGCGGCACTTTCATGTCGTGAAGTACACCGGTGCGCTCCCCGATCTGTTCAAGGTCCTGCGCAGTCAGCTGACGGCCGGGCAGGACATCGGGACGTACTCGATCGGCGTCGTCGATGCCGGCCAGCCCAACACCTACTTCGTGCTGGCCAGCGCTCCGACTCTCGGCGGAGGCAAAGACACGGGTACCGGGTCGATGGACCAGATCTACGCCTGGGTCCACAAGTAGGAGCCGACCCGCGTCGGAAGGAATCAACGACAAAGGCGCCCGGTCACTTTCGTGACCGGGCGCCTTCGACTCAGAGAGTCAGTGAGTCAGAACGAGATCACTTGGTGATCTTGGTGACTCGACCCGCACCGACGGTGCGGCCACCCTCGCGGATGGCGAAACGCAGGCCCTCGTCCATGGCGACCGGCTGGATGAGCTTGACGCTCATCTCGGTGTTGTCGCCCGGCATGACCATCTCGGTGCCCTCGGGGAGGGTCACGACGCCGGTCACGTCCGTGGTACGGAAGTAGAACTGCGGACGGTAGTTGTTGAAGAACGGGGTGTGACGGCCGCCCTCGTCCTTGGACAGGATGTATGCCTGGCCCTCGAACTCGGTGTGCGGGGTCGTGGTGCCCGGCTTCACGATGACCTGACCGCGCTCGACGTCCTCACGCTTGAGACCGCGGAGCAGCAGACCGGCGTTGTCGCCTGCCTGTGCGGAATCGAGGAGCTTGTGGAACATCTCGATACCGGTGACGGTGGTCTTGGTGCTCTTCTCGCGGATGCCGACGATCTCGACTTCCTCGTTCACGTTGACCTCGCCGCGCTCCACACGACCGGTGACCACGGTGCCGCGGCCGGTGATCGTGAAGACGTCCTCGACGGGCATGAGGAACGGCTTCTCGGTCTCACGGACCGGGTCCGGGATCGACTCGTCGACGGCAGCCATGAGCTCTTCGACCGACTTGGTCCACTCGGGGTCACCCTCGAGGGCCTTGAGAGCCGAGACCTTGACGACGGGAGCTTCCTCGTCGAACTCCTGGGCGGCCAGCAGTTCGCGGACCTCCATCTCGACGAGCTCGATGATCTCGTCGTCGTCGACCATGTCGGCCTTGTTCAGGGCGACCAGGATGTAGGGCACACCGACCTGGCGGGCCAGCAGCACGTGCTCGCGGGTCTGCGGCATCGGGCCGTCGGTGGCGGCGACCACGAGGATCGCGCCGTCCATCTGAGCCGCACCGGTGATCATGTTCTTGATGTAGTCGGCGTGACCGGGGGCGTCCACGTGGGCGTAGTGACGCTTCTCGGTCTCGTACTCGACGTGCGAGATGTTGATCGTGATACCACGGGCTTTTTCTTCAGGAGCCTTGTCGATCTGATCGAACGCGAAGCTCTTGTTGAGGTCCGGGTACTTGTCGTGCAGCACCTTGGTGATGGCAGCCGTCAGGGTGGTCTTGCCGTGGTCGACGTGACCGATGGTGCCGATGTTCACGTGCGGCTTGGTCCGCTCGAACTTCGCCTTCGCCACTTGATTGTCCTCCTGGACTGTTGTTGCTCTACTGGGCGGATCCCAGCAGGGGTTTTCTTCTTACGTTGGTGCGCAGAACGGGTCGGCGCATGTCGCTAGGACCGGATTTACTCGCCGGTGGCCTTCGCGATGATTTCCTTCGACACGTTCGCGGGAACCTCCGCGTACGAGTCGAACACCATGGAGTAGTTTGCCCGGCCCTGGGTCTTCGACCGGAGGTCTCCGATGTAGCCGAACATCTCCGACAGCGGCACCTGTGCCTTGACGACACGCGCACCACTGCGCTCCTCCATGGCCTGGATCTGGCCACGGCGGGAGTTCAGGTCGCCGATCACGTCACCCATGTAGTCCTCGGGAGTCGTGACCTCGACGGCCATGATGGGCTCGAGGATGACCGGACTGGCCATCCGCGCAGCTTCCTTCAGGGCCTGCGAGCCGGCGATCTTGAACGCCATCTCCGAGGAGTCGACGTCGTGGTACTGACCGTCGAGCAGGGTGACCTTCAGGTTCACCAGCGGGTATCCGGCGAGGACACCGTACTGCATGGCGTCCTGGGCACCGGCGTCCACCGACGGGATGTACTCACGCGGGACGCGACCACCGGTGACGGCGTTGGCGAACTCGTAGGTCGCACCGTCCTCGGCGTCCACCAGGGGCTCGAGCTTGATGATGACCTTCGCGAACTGGCCCGATCCACCGGTCTGCTTCTTGTGGGTGAACTCGTGCTTCTCGACCGTCTTGCGGATGGTCTCGCGGTAGGCGACCTGCGGCTTGCCGACGTTGGCCTCGACCTTGAACTCGCGCTTCATGCGGTCGACCAGGATGTCGAGGTGGAGCTCGCCCATGCCGCCGATGACGGTCTGGCCGGTCTCCTCGTCGAGCTTCACCGAGAAGGTCGGGTCCTCTTCGGCGAGCTTCTGGATCGCGGTGCCCAGCTTCTCCTGGTCGGACTTGGTCTTCGGCTCGATCGAGACGTTGATGACCGGGTCCGGGAAGCTCATGGACTCGAGCACGATCGGCGCGGCCGAATCGCACAGGGTGTCACCGGTGGTGGTGTCCTTGAGACCGATCATCGCGTAGATGTGACCCGCGGTGGCGTCCTCGACCGGCATTTCCTTGTTGGCGTGCATCTGGAAGAGCTTGCCGATGCGTTCTTTCTTGCCCTTGGTCGCGTTGAGCACCTGGGTGCCCGCCGTGATGTGGCCCGAGTAGACACGCACGAAGGTCAGCTTGCCGAAGAACGGGTGAGCCGCGATCTTGAACGCCAGAGCCGAGAACGGCTCGTCGGCGGACGGCTTGCGCGAGAGGATCTCCTCCTCGTCGCCCACGGCGTGACCCTCGACCGAGGGGACGTCCAGCGGGGACGGCAGGTAGGCGATGATGGCGTCGAGCATGGGCTGGACGCCCTTGTTCTTGAACGCCGAGCCACAGATCACCGGGTAGAACTCGCGCGCGATCGTGAGCTTGCGGATCGCGCCCTTGATCTCCTCGATGGTCAGCTCTTCGCCGCCGAAGTACTTCTCGAGCAGCGCCTCGTCGGTCTCGGCGACCGTCTCGAGCAGCTTCTCGCGGTACTCCGCTGCCTGGTCGGCCAGGTCGGCGGGGATCTCCTCGATGGTCGGCTCGGCACCGATCTCGACGGTTCCGCGCCAGGTGATGGCCTTCTGCTCGATGAGGTCGACGACGCCGTCGAAGTTGTCCTCGGCACCGATCGGCAGCTGCAGGACCAGCGGCTTGGCGCCGAGGCGCTCCTCGATGGTGCGCACGGTGAAGAAGAAGTCCGCACCGAGCTTGTCCATCTTGTTGACGAAGCAGATACGCGGGACGTCGTACTTCTCCGCCTGACGCCAGACCTGCTCGGACTGCGGCTCGACGCCTTCCTTGCCGTCGAACACGGCGACCGCGCCGTCGAGGACGCGGAGGCTGCGCTCCACCTCGACGGTGAAGTCCACGTGACCGGGGGTGTCGATGATGTTGATCTGGTTCTTGTTCCAGAAGCACGTCACCGCCGCGGAGGTGATGGTGATCCCCCGCTCCTTCTCCTGCTCCATCCAGTCGGTGGTCGAGGCACCGTCATGGGTTTCACCGATCTTGTAGTTCACACCGGTGTAGAAGAGGATTCGCTCGGTGGCGGTGGTCTTGCCGGCATCGATGTGGGCCATGATGCCGATGTTGCGCACCTTGTTCAGGTCGCTGAGCACTTCCTGTGCCACTTAATCGCCTCGCATTTTCGCTAGAGCTGTTGGGTCTGGGGTGGGACCGTCCGCGGCGTCGTGGTCTCGACGCCGCGGACGGTTGGTATCACCAGCGGTAGTGCGCGAACGCCCGGTTGGCCTCGGCCATCTTGTGGGTGTCCTCGCGGCGCTTCACCGAAGCACCGAGACCGTTGGACGCGTCCAGCAGCTCGTTGGCGAGACGCTCGACCATGGTCTTCTCGCGACGCTGCCGGCTGAAGCTGACGAGCCAGCGGAGTGCGAGGGTGTTGGCGCGGTTCGGCTTGACCTCGATCGGCACCTGGTAGGTGGCACCACCGACGCGGCGGCTCTTCACCTCGAGGGTGGGCTTGACGTTGTCGAGGGCGCGCTTGAGGGTGACGACCGGATCGGTGCCGGTCTTGTCGCGAGCCTGCTCGAGGGCGCCGTAGACGATGCGCTCGGCAGTCGACTTCTTGCCGTCCAGCAGGATCTTGTTGACCAGCTGGGTCACCAGGGGCGAACCGTAGACCGGGTCGTTGATGAGGGGGCGCTTGGGCGCGGGTCCTTTACGTGGCATGACTTATCAGTTCCCCTTCTTGGCGCCGTAGCGGCTGCGAGCCTGCTTGCGGTCCTTGACACCCTGGGTGTCGAGCGAGCCGCGGATGATCTTGTAGCGCACACCCGGGAGGTCCTTCACACGACCGCCGCGGACGAGCACCATCGAGTGCTCCTGCAGGTTGTGGCCTTCGCCGGGGATGTAGGCGGTGACCTCGACCGAGCTGGTCAGACGCACACGAGCGACCTTGCGCAGCGCCGAGTTCGGCTTCTTGGGGGTGGTGGTGTAGACGCGGGTGCACACGCCACGACGCTGCGGGCTTCCCTTGAGGGCCGCGGTCTTGGTCTTGGCAGCCTTGTCGTGACGGCCCTTGCGGACCAGCTGATTGATGGTTGGCACTAGGTGTTCGTTCCTCTTTGTCATCGGTTGTGGTTGGTGCTCCGGGCAAGCTCGAAAACTGGCTCGCAGACCTGTTTTCGCGGCTTCCACAACTCGCCCCACCAGCACGTGTGCGCTGGTCAGTACATTTTCGCTACCCCGAGGTCGGGCGTGTCATACACTCGACAGCGGATTCGCCTGTCAGTCCCTCTGCCGGCCTACCCGGATCACCGGGCGACTCGAGAGCCGTTGGGCAGGCATGCGGACTGGCCCAGCATGGGCCGGGCACCGACGATCCACTCTACCGATCGGGTTTACACAGGTCAAAAAACGGATCCTCCGCGCAACCAGCAGGTGAACGGGTCGTGCGCGATCGGCTCCGGCTGACGCTCGTACTCGGCGTACCTCTCCCACTTGTACACCGCGAAACCGCGGGCGTCGAGGGCTCCGGGGGCCGGCACTCGGCCGGGTCATGCAGGTCGCCCGGAACTCCTGAGCTGCTCGATCACCGCCACGGACCGGCTGTCGGGATCGCGCGGTCGGTGCGTCGGCGAGGACTGGCCACCGAACCACCGGTCGACGATCGTGGCCTGGCGTTCCACGTCACCCCGACGCAACGTCCGGTGAGTGTCACCGGCGTCGCGCAGGCCGTAGACGTCCTCACCGAGTTCGTACCGGGCCTGGTCGGCGAGCGCATCGGCGAGGAACTCCGCCGCCGACCGGGCGGTCGTGATCTGCCAGGCGTGCACCAGTTCGTGGATCAGCAGTTGCCCCGGCGCCCGATATGCCCCGGCCCCCTCACCGAGGACGGCGTCGAAGGCCGACCCGAGATTGCAGAGGATGCGTCCGTCGACCGCGGGCAGCGTGAACGCACGCCCACCGCGCCCGGCCAGGTCGGTGAGGACCACGGCGTGGAGCCAGGGCGCCGATCCGAACACCTCCTCGGCAATGCGGCGTTCGGCCTCGGTCAGGCCTCGGTACCGGACGCGACGTCGCACGATGCGCGACGCCACCACGCCCGCACCCAGCGCGGCACCGATCCCCAGCGGACCGAACCACATCGTCACCGCCGACAGATGCACCGCGACGAGCACACCGGCGGTGGCCGCGGGAGTGTCGCCCAGCCGCCCGGCACCGCACCGTCGCGCGACGGACAACATCGTGCCGAGCAGACGTCCGGACGCCCGGGCGGCCGCGATGACCGGCCCCCGCAGGAGCGGAGCAGTCGCCGATCGGGTGCTCACTCCGGTGTCTGCGGCAGCTTCACCTTCGCCGCACCGGGTTTCGCCGGGTTCGACGGCGGCGGGACCACCGGTCCGATGTCTCCGTCGGGAGCGTCGTCGAGATCGACGACGACCGGCGCATGATCGCTGGGTTTGCTGCCCTTGCGCGCTTTGCGGTCGATCCAGGCAGCGGCCACCCGCTCCGCTGCCGACGCACCGGCCAGGATCAGGTCGATCCGCATGCCCAGGTCCTTGTGGAACATGCCGGCGCGGTAGTCCCAGTAGCTGAAGACGCGGTCGTCGGGCCAGCGGTCGCGTACCACGTCGCGCAGGCCCATCGACGCGAAGGTCGCCAGCGCGGCCCGTTCCGCCGGGGTGACGTGCGTGTGTCCGACATACGCGTCGGGGTCGAACACATCGGTGTCGGCCGGCGCGATGTTCATGTCGCCGCACAGAAGTGTCGTGGCCGGGTCGTCGATCGCGCGGGCGAGCGCCGCCAGCCACTCGAGTTTGTAGCCGTAATGGTCCGAGTCCGGAGACCGCCCGTTGGGTACGTACAGCGAGTGGATACGGAGCCCCCCGCACACCGCCGACACCGCCCGCGCCTCCAGGGTCGACGGGTCGGGGTAGCCGGGCATGCCGTCGAATCCGATGCGGACGTCGTCGAGGCCGACCCGCGACAACAGCGCCACCCCGTTCCACTGCCCCTGCCCCGCGTGCGCGATCTCGTAACCCCGCTCGGCGAGGTCGGCGCCCAGCGACTCGTGGAAGGCGGCATCGGAGAGTTTGGTCTCCTGCAGACACACGACGTCGGGTCGGCGTTCGTCCAGCCACGGCAGCAGGCGCGGGATGCGCTGCTTCACCGAGTTCACATTCCAGGTCGCCACGCGCATGCGACCACGGTAGTACGACCCGATCGGGCACCGGGGAGCGCCGAGCGGCGACCCGACCTTCCCTTCGACGGTGATGTGTGTCACTTTGGTGACATCGACACACTGCACCGCACCTCCGACTCCACGCCCCGACGTGCCGTCATCGAGCACTCGTGGCGTCGGTCGGCGCTGTCGGGGGTACGCCCCGGGGACCGGACGCCGACGCAGGTCGAGGACATCGCCGCCGCCGATCCGCTACTCGATGCCGCACGTCCGGTTCTCGACGACGCCGCCGCCCGCCTCGCCGACACCGACGTCTCGCTGCTTCTCGTCGACCACGAGTGCCGGATGGTGACACGGGTCGCGTTCGGCACGACGGTGGAGCGCAGGCTCGATGCGATCGGCGCGTCGCCGGGCGTGCCGTTCGGCGAGGACGTCGTCGGCACCACGGCCCTCGGCACCCCGGCGGAGACCCGGGGCGGGATCGTCGTCAACAGCTCTGAGCACTACCTCGAACAGTTCAAGTCGATCAGCTGCTTCGGACAGCCGATCATCCACCCGGCGACCCGCAGGCTGGCCGGCATCATCTGCATGTCCGAGATCGCCGATCGCATCAACCCGCTCGCGATCCCCGTCGTCAACGGCATCGTCGCCGACATCGCCGACCGTCTGCTCGACCGTTCCCGCGCGCATCAGCGATGCGTCCTCGACGCATTCCAGCGCGCCGCCCCGCGCCGCGACCTGGCCGTCGCCGCCATCGGCGACGATCTCCAGCTCACGAATGCCCTTGCCGCCGAACTCCTCTCCCCCACCGACATCGGCGCCCTGCGGATCGTCGCGACCGATCCCGGGCTCCGCGCGACGGTGCTGCCGCTCACCCTGGTGTCGGGCGCCGAGGTGGAGATCGCGGTCGAACCCGTGCCGGGCGCCTGCGGCGCCGCCCTGTTCCGGTTCCGGCCGGTCAGCGATCCACCCACGACGCGGTCCGCGCCGCCGACGGCCCCGTCCCGCACCAGCGTCGCGATCACCGGGGAGCCGGGCACCGGACGCAGCACCCACGCGGCCGCGCTCGCCGCGGAGGCCGCCCCGTCGGCCGTGATCGTCGACGTGGCCGACGAGATCATCAGCGGACGCCGTCCGGACATCCCCGCGTATGTCGGCCGCGCCCGGTCGATGAATGCACCGCTGGTCATCGACGGTGTCGACCTGCTCGACGCACAGTCGGTCGCGCTGCTCGGGCGCGTGGCGGTGTCGAGCTCACAGGAGTCACCGCTGATCGTCGTCGGCGGCCCTCGAGACCAGGCCGGCCCGGGAGTGGCCGCCCTCGTGGCGCGGTGTGCCACGAGGATCGATCTCGCCCCGCTGCGTCATCGGACCTCGGAGCTCGCCGCGATCGCGAGCAGCGCTTTGACCGGCATCGATCCGGAGCTCTCGCTGTCCGGGCTGGCGACGGATGCGCTGCTGTGCGACGACTGGCCCGGCAACCTCACCGAACTCAACTCCGTGCTCCGGGAGGCGGCGGCGTCGTGCCGAGCTCGCGCCGCACGCGTCGTCGAGCCGTCCGACCTGCCACCCGCCTACCGGACGACCAGCCGGGCCGCGCACCTGTCCGGCCGGGAACAGGCCGAGCGCACGGCGATCGTCGAGGCGCTCGATCGGGCCAGGGGCAACAAGGTGCACGCGGCGAAGGATCTCGGCATCAGTCGGACGACGCTGTACTCGCGGATGCGCGCACTGGACATCTGAGCCGGCCGACTACTGCGGCACGGCACCGGGGGACACGGCACTGGGAGGCACGGCGCCGGGCGGCAGCGGGTCCCGCAGCGTCTGCCGAGCGAGCGCCGCGATGAGGTCGGTCCGGGTCACGATGCCGACCAGGGTCTGGCCCTCCAGTACCGGGACCGCGTCGCATCCGCTCTCCGCGAGCAGGGGCAGCAGGGCCCCGACCGGCGTTCCCGGGAAGGCGACGGCCGGTTCCGGCGACATCACATCCGCGGCGCGCAGCTCGACCCCGTCGGGACGCATCAGCCGGCGCACGAGATGGATCTGGAACACCACCCCGACGAACGTCCCCTCGCCCGAGATCACCGGCAGCGAGGTGAAGCCGTACTCGTCGAAGAGGGCCGCGACGTCCCGCAGCGAGGTCTCGGGGCCCACCGTCACCAGGTCTCGGGACATCACATCCGTCGCGGCGAGCGGACCCGCACGATGCCCGGCGGCCTGGAGCTCCGCAGCCCCGATGAGGCGTGCGAGGTCGGCGACACCGAGGTTGAGCGACTGCTCGTACCGATCGAGGATCCCGGTCAGTTCGTCTTCGTCGAGACCGAGTCGGGCGGCCGGTGGGGGCGCGGCGTCGAAGCGGCGATACGGATAACGCCGCCCGGTCAGCCGTGCGTACCCGGCGGCGAGGACGACCAGCAGGAGTGTGCCGGCAAGGACCGGCGCGAGGACGAAACGGAAGCCCAGCGACTGGATCGTCTCCGGACTGAGCGCAGCCGTCATCGCCACCGCACCGGCAGGCGGATGAACCGCATGACATCCGATCATCAGTGCCACGGACAGCCCCACCGCCAGCGCCACCCGGAGCGCCGGCAGCGGAACGACAAGTGTCGCAGCCACTCCCACCGCCGCCGACACCGTGTTGCCCACCACCGCGGGCCACGGCTGCGCCAGCGGACTGTTCGGTGCGGCGAAGACGAGCACTGCGGTCGCGCCGAACGGTGCGATCAGGAAGAGCCCGGTCCGCAGGTCCACCTCAGACGCGGCGAGCACCAGGCCGACGAGTCCGAGCGCGACCCCGGCGCCGGCCCCCGCCCGAAGCGCCTCACGGACCGAGAGACCCCCGGTCGCCGGACCGAGGCCACGCAGGGCTGCACCGACCCTGCCTGCTGGGCGCACGTTCACTCTGCTCCTCCGGAGGTCGCTGATTCGTCGGCGTCTCACGGTAGCGACGGCACCGATGCCGGCCGCCGGGGCCCCTGTACAGCCCAGGTGTTCAGTTTCTGGACACGGCGGCACCTCGGAACGGTGAGAGAAATAAGTCAGGTCGCATATGACCCAGATCACTTCGACCAACCGCCGACTTCGTCCCGCTCAGGAGGCCCCATGACCGCCGTCGCACCCGACACCGCCCAGCACACCGCCCTGCACCCGCGTGTTCGCGACTTCATCTCCGCCGACCGCCCGATGCTGATCGGCGGTGACTGGGTGTCGTCGGCGTCGGGGCGCACCTTCGAGACCATCGATCCCGCCACGGCACGCCCGATCACCTCGGTCGCGCACGGCGACGCGGCCGACATCGACCGCGCGGTCCGCGCCGCGCGCCAGGCCTTCGACGACGGTCCCTGGACCCGGATGAAGCCCAATGAGCGCGAGCGCCTGCTCTGGCGGGTCGGCGACATCCTCACCGAACGCGCCGAGGAGTTCGGTCAGCTCGAGGCGCTCGACAACGGCAAGGCGGCCACCATCGCCGCCGCGGTCGACACCAACTGGTCCGCCGACATCTTCCGCTACAACGCGGGCCTCGCCACCAAGATCACCGGGTCCACGGTCGACGTCTCGATGCCGTTCGTGCCCGGCGGCGAATTCCACGCGTACACCCTGCGCGAGCCGGTCGGCGTGTGCGGCCTGATCGTGCCGTGGAACTTCCCGCTGCTGATGGCCGCGTTCAAGCTGGCTCCCGCACTGGCGGCCGGCAACACCGTCATCCTCAAGCCGGCCGAGCAGACCCCGCTGACAGCCCTGCTCCTCGGCGAGGTGTTCCAAGAGGCCGGCTTCCCGCCGGGAGTGGTCAACATCGTCACCGGTTACGGCGAGGCCGGAGCCGCGCTCGCCGCGCACGACGACGTCGACAAGATCGCCTTCACCGGTTCGACCGAGGTCGGCAAGAAGATCGTCGATGCCGCCAAGGGCAACCTCAAGAAGGTGTCCCTGGAACTCGGCGGCAAGAGCCCCAACATCGTGTTCGCCGACGCGGACTTCGAGAAGGCGGTGGCCGGGTCGGTGGCCGCCTGGATGTTCAACCACGGCCAGTGCTGTGTCGCCGGGACACGACTGTTCGTCGAACGGCCCATCTTCGACGACTTCACCGCAGCCGTCGCCGAGGCCGCGTCCCAGGCCAAGATCGGCCCCGGCCTCGATCCAACGACCGAACTGGGTCCGCTGGTCAGCCAGGAACAGTTCGATCGCGTGTCGGGATATCTCTCGGCCGGCCTCGCCGACGGGGCACGAGCACTGACCGGTGGAAAGCGTTGGGGCGATGAGGGATTCTTCATCGAACCGACCGTCTTCGTCGACGTCGAGCCGAGCTTCTCGATCGTGCAGGAGGAGATCTTCGGTCCCGTCGTCGCCGCCATGCCCTTCGACGCGGACACCGGTGTCGCGGCCGCCGCCAACGACTCCATCTACGGTCTGGCAGCGGGCATCTGGACCACCGACCTGTCCAAGGCGCATCGGACCGCTCGGCAGATCAAGGCCGGCTCGGTGTGGGTGAACCAGTACAACGGCTTCGACACGGCCATGCCGTTCGGCGGCTACAAGCAGTCGGGCTGGGGACGCGAACTCGGCTCGTCGGCCATCGAGCTCTACACCCAGACCAAGGCCGTCAACATCTCGCTCTGACCCCCACGTCGCATTTCCGCACTCCCGTAACACGTTAGGAGCACCACCCATGTCACTCACCACCAAGGCCGCCGTCCTCACCGGACCCGGAAAGCCGTTCGAGATCGTCGAACTCGACCTCGACGAGCCCCGCGAGGGCGAGGTGCTGATCAAGTACACCGCGGCCGGCCTGTGCCACTCCGATCTCCATCTCACCGACGGCGACCTCCCGCCCCGCTATCCCATCGTGGGCGGCCACGAGGGTTCGGGCATCATCGAGGCGGTCGGCCCCGGGGTCACCAAGGTCAAGCCGGGCGACCACGTGGTGTGCAGCTTCATCCCGAACTGCGGGACCTGCCGCTACTGCTCCACCGGCCGGCAGAACCTCTGCGACATGGGCGCCACCATCCTCGAGGGATCGATGCCCGACGGCACATTCCGATTCCACGGCGGCGGTGACGATTTCGGTGCCATGTGCATGCTCGGCACCTTCGCCGAACGCGCGACGATCTCGCAGCACTCGGTCGTCAAGGTCGACGAGTGGTTGCCGCTCGACAAGGCGGTCCTCGTCGGTTGCGGCGTTCCGTCCGGCTGGGGCACGTCGGTGTACGCGGGCGGTGTACGCGCCGGTGACACGGTGGTCATCTACGGCATCGGCGGACTGGGCATCAACGCGGTCCAGGGTGCGGTCTCGGCGGGTGCCAAGTACGTCGTGGTCGTCGACCCCGTTGCGCTCAAGCGGGACACCGCGCTGAAATTCGGTGCGACACATGCCTTCGCCGACGCCGCCGAGGCCGCGGAGAAGGTCAACGAGCTGACCTGGGGACAGGGCGCCGACCAGGCCCTCATCCTTGTCGGCACGGTCGACGCCGAGGTGGTGGCGAATGCGACCGCCGTGGTCGGCAAGGGCGGCACCGTGGTGATCACCGGTCTCGCCGACCCGACGAAGCTGACCGTGCAGGTCTCCGGAACCGATCTGACCCTCAACCAGAAGACGATCAAGGGCAGTCTGTTCGGCTCGGCCAACCCGCAGTACGACATCGTCAAACTGTTGCGCCTGTACGACGCCGGGCAACTCAAGCTCGACGAACTGGTCACGCAGACCTACACCCTCGACCAGGTCAACGACGGATACCAGGATCTGCGCGACGGCAAGAACATCCGCGGGGTCATCATCCACGCGGAGTGAGACCCGGTCGGTTCGCCCGAGGTGCCGTCTCCCTCGGGCGAACCGGCCACCCACCTCGACCGGTGAAGGTCCGGTCGTCGCGGGACGGAAGTGCTTGAATCATCGATGTGACCGCAACCTGGTGGATACGCCTGCTCCGCATCGCCTTCGCCGCACTGGGCGTCAGCGCTCTGGTGTACCAGGCCGCCCTGCGCCACGGCGACGCCGGATTCACCCTCGCGAACTTCTTCAGCTATTTCACGGTGCTGAGCAACATCGTCGCCGCGCTCGTCCTGCTCGCCGGCGGCCTCTTCGCGCCCAGCACGCCGATGTGGGAGTGGCTTCGCGGGGCGGCCACCACCTGCATGGTGATCACCGGCATCGTCTACGCACTACTGCTGCAGGGAATCGACGTCGACGTCACCTACGCCTGGGTCAACGACGTACTCCATCGCGTCATCCCGCTCGTGATGCTGCTGGACTGGATCGTGGTCCGCGCCCGCCGACTACCGGAGCGGGCGTGGCTGACCTGGCTCGCGATCCCGCTCGTGTACGGCGTCTACACACTGATCCGCGGCCCGATCGTGGACTGGTACCCCTACCCGTTCATCGACCCACGTGGACAGGGCTATCTGTCGATGACGATCTCGCTCGTCGTCGTGTTCGTCGGCATGGCGTTCATGTCGTTCGGTGTGTACTGGGCGGGCACCCGGGGTCGGCGACCCGACCGCGACGAGGCCGACGCGGGCTAGTCGCTCCCGAGCGCAGCGACGAGTTGCGCCGACCACGTGTCGACGACCAGTGCTCGCCGGGCCGAGTCGTCGGACAGCGTGTCCGCCAGGCCCAGTCCGCGCGCCATGTCGAGCGTCGCCTGCACGAGTCGAAAGCCGGTCTCGTCGTCCGGGGACACCCCCATCGCGGCCATCGTCCGCTGATGGGCCGCCCGGGCGAACTTCGCCTCCAGGGGCAGGATGAGCCGGCGCAGTGCGGGATCGGACGCGGCGGCGGCCCAGACCTGCAGGGCGGCTTTGAATTCGGTGCCGGTGTAGACGTCCACGGCCCGCTGGACGGCGCGGATGACCCGGCTCGGGGTCACTCCGTCCGCTCGCTCCGACGAGGCGTCGGGCGCCCCGCCGGTCGCACGGGTCATGTCCTCGAAGACCTGCTCGAGCGCGGCGGTGATGAGGGTCTCGCGTGTCGGGAAATGATGTTGCGCAGCGCCGCGGGACACTCCGGCGCGTTCGGCGACCGCGGCCACGGTGGCGGCCGACCAACCGTCTGCGGCCAGCGCGTCGACCGTGGACCGCAGCAGGCGCTCGCGGGTCAGTCGCGAGCGTTCCTGCTGCGGCGAACGGGCATTCGCCGACGACGCGGTCATCAGACTCCGGACCTCAGTAGGACTTCGGCAGCCCGAGGCTGGTCTGCGCGACGAAGTTGAGGATCATCTCGCGGCTCACCGGCGCGATCCGGGCGATCCGGGCGAGACTCAGCATCGGGGCCAGTCCGTACTCGGTGGTCAGACCGTTGCCGCCCAGCGAGTGCACGGCCTGGTCGACGACCTTCACGCACGCCTCCGCGGCTGCGTACTTCGCCATGTTGGCCGGTTCCGCGGCGCCCCAGTCGTCGCCGGCGTCGTACAGGGTCGCGGCCTTCTGCATCATCAGCTTGGCCATCTCGAGTTCGACCTTGCCCTGCGCGAGCGGATGCGCAATGGCCTGATGCGCACCGATCGGCGTCTTCCACACCGTGCGTTCCTTCACGTACGACACCGCCTTGTCGAGCGCGAAGCGGCCCATCCCGACGGCCGAGGCCGCGGCCATGATCCGTTCCGGGTTGAGGCCTGCGAACAGCTGACTGAGGGCGGCGTCCTCGGAGCCGACGAGCGCATCGGCCGGCAGCCGTACGTCGTCGAGGAAGAGCTGGAACTGCTTCTCGGGATTCTGCAGTTCCATGTCGATCATGGTGTACGAGAAGTTCTCGGAATCAGTGGGCACGATGAACAGCGCGGGCTTGAGATTGCCGGTCTTGGCGTCTTCGGTGCGCGCGACGATCAGCACCGCCTGCGCCTGGTCGACCCCGGAGATGTAGACCTTCTGGCCGGTGAGCAGCCAATCCGAACCGTCCCGGCGCGCCGTCGTGGTGATCTGGTGAGAATTGGAGCCGGCGTCGGGTTCGGTGATGCCGAACGCCATCGTGATCGACCCGTCGGCGAGACCCGGCAGCCAGCGCTGTTTCTGCTCGTCGGTGCCGAAACGGGCGATGACGTTGCCGCAGATGGCCGGTGAGACGACGAGCATCAGCAGTCCGGTGCCCGACGCGGCGATCTCCTCCATCACGATCGCGAGTTCGTACATGCCGGCACCGCCACCGCCGTACTCCTCGGGGAGATTGACCCCGATGAAGCCGAGCTTGCCCGCCTCGGACCACAGTTCGTCGGTCTTGCGGCCGGTGCGCGCGCATTCGCGGAAGTACTCCTGTCCGTACTTCGCGGCCAGTCCGGCGACCGCCGCGCGCAACTCGGCGCGTTCGGTGGTCTCCACGAACGGGTTGGTGTCCACGGTCATCTCGATACTCCCTGTTCTAGGCTTCGATGTGCTTCGTACTGGCGGTTGTTCGCACGCTCAGGCCTGGTAGCCGAGCCGCTTGGCGGCCAGTCCGTTGAGGATTTCGGTGGTGCCGCCGCCGATCCCGATGATGCGCATGTCGCGGTACTGTCGCTCGACCTCGGTTCCGGTCATGTAACCGAGGCCGCCGTGCAGCTGAACGGCCTTGTTCGCCACCCATTCCCCGGCCTCGACCGCGGTGTTCTTGGCGAAGCACACCTCGGCGATGAGGTCGTCGGTGGAGGTGACCTTGCGTTCCACCAGGGCTCGCGTGTAGGTCCGCGCGATGTCGATGCGCCGGGCCATCTCGATCAGTGTGTCCTGCACCGATTGCCGGGCGATGATCGGTTTGCCGAAGGTCTCCCGATCACGCGCCCACTGCAGGGTGAGGTCGAGGCACCGTTGCGCGCTGGCGTAGGCCTGTACCGCCAGTCCGGACCGTTCGGTGACGAAAGCGGTGGCGATCTGCGCGAATCCGGAGTTCTCGGCTCCGACGAGGTTGGTGACCGGCACCCGGGCGTCGACGAAGGACAGTTCGGCGGTGTCGGAACTGCGCCAGCCCATCTTGTCCAGCTTGCGGGTGACCGAGAACCCGGGTGTGCCCTTTTCGACGACCAACAGCGAGACGCCGCCTGCTCCCGGGCCGCCGGTGCGGACTGCGACGACGACGAAATCTGCCCGGACCGCCGAGGTGATGTACGTCTTGGAGCCGTTGACGACGTAGTGGTCACCGTCGCGCTCGGCCTTGGTCGTCAGATGGCCGACGTCGCTGCCCCCGCCCGGTTCCGTGATCGCCAGGCTGCCGATCTTCTCGCCTGCCAGCGTGGGCCGTACCCAGCGATCGATCTGGTCTGGGTCGCCGGCTGCGATCAGGTGCGGGAGCGCGATGCCGTGGGTGAACAGCGACGCGAAGACGCCGCCGGCCGCACCGGCGTAATGCAGCTCCTCGCCGAGGATCGTGCTGTCGATCAGATCGCCACCCGAGCCGCCCACCTCTTCGGGGACCCCGAGCCCGAACAGGCCCAGTTTTGCTGCCTCGACGTGCAGTTCACGCGGGATCGCCCCGTCCCGCTCCCAGTCGTCCTGGAACGGGAGGATGTGCTTGTCGACGAATCGCCGCACGGTGGAACGTAGTTCGAGACGTTCCGGGGTTTCCCAGATCGGGTTGGCGATGGGCACGGGCATTCTCCAGTCGGTCGGGTCCGGGAGGTGGATGGGGTGGTTCGGTGCGGTATCAGGTCGATCGCGGTTCGCGTCCGCGGCCGGGCGGTCCCGCGAAACACTGTGCGATGCCGGACCATTCGGCCGCGTCGTCGCCGGTGAGTTCGAGGTCGAGGTCGGCGAGCGCGCGGCGCTGCGTCACGAGTTGACAGAAGTCGAGTGCGGGTCCGCGGACCGCATTCGGCGCGTCCGTCGGCCCCCAGGTCCACACTTCGCCCGACGGCGCGGTGAGCGCGTAGTGAAACGGTTCGGCCGGCGGGGTCCGACCGTTGACGAGGTAGGCGAAGTCGCGCGTGCGCACGCCGATGTGGGCGACGCCGCGAATCCGGTCGGTCGGCAACACGGTGACATCGAGCGCGTCGGCGATGTCCAGACCGTGCGCCCAGGTCTCCATGAGTCGTGCCGTGGCCATGGACGCCGCGGACATCGGCGGGCCGAACCATGGGACCTTCACGCCGGCCGGGACCTCACGCAGAGCATCGGCGAGACGCTCGCGCCCGGCTCGCCACCCCGCGAGGATCTCCCCGACCGGTGCGGCCGAACCGGCCTCGGCGGCGTCGTCGACGTAGGTCGCCACACTGCTCGCCGCCTCACCGAGCAGCTGGGCGAACCGATCGGGATCGGTCACCGCGATCGCGGCAACCTCATCGGTCCACGCCAGATGAGCGATCTGGTGGGCGACGGTCCATCCCGGCGCAGGTGTCGGGGTGGCCCAGCCCGCTTCGTCGAGACCCGCGACGAGTGCGTCGAGCTGCGCGGATTCGGCCTCGAGATCGGCGACGACGCCGAGCACGGCCGCTTGTCCATCAGACATGCGATCACCCTCACACAGGTCCCCAGAAGAATCAAGCACGCTTGATTGTTTTGCCGCCGGTCGACCCGGCGCGCCCCAACCCACGCCGACCCCCTGCTGGTTGAGCCGGCACCCTCCCCCGCTGGTTGAGCCGGCACCCTCCCCCGCTGGTTGAGCCGGCACCGAGCGAAGCGAGGCGCCGAGTCGAAACCACCTGGCGACCCGAGCACAAGAAAGTGACCTCGACGGACGCGGCGGCCTCGCTTCGCTCGGTCGACGCTGCTCGGCCAGCAGATTAGCTCCCCACTGCCCGTCGATCGACGCCCCCACCGCCGGTTGAGCAGGCAGCCCCACTGCTCGTAGATCGACGTCCCCCCGCTGGTTGAGCCGGCACCGAGCGAAGCCGCCGGGCCGAGCAAGCGACGAAGGAGCGCGTCGAGGTCGAGGCGCCGAGTCGAAGCCACCTGGCGACCCGAGCACCCGAAGGCGCCCCACCGCTGGTTGAGCCGGCACCGAGCGAAGCGAGGCGCCGAGTCGAAGCCACCTGGCGACCCGAGCACAAGTAAGTGACCTCGACGGACGCGGCGGCCTCGCTACGCTCGGTCGACGCTGCTCGGCCAGGCCAGCGGGAGCATTAGGCGGCCTCGCTACGCTCGGTCGACGCTGCTCGGTCGGCCCGGGACCCAGCTGCGATCAGCGGTAGTGGATGTCGACCGTTGCGCGGCTGAGCAGGACGTCGTCGTAAGAGGTCATCGTCGCCTCGAAGGACGAGATGCGCCGGCCGAGCTTGATCGGCGTCACCTCGACCACCACCTCACTGCCGTCGACAGCAGGTGAGCGGTAGAAGCCGATCGCCATGTCCCCGATCGAGTACTCCTGCCCGGCTCCCGCATGGAGATGCCCGGCGAACGATGCCGCCTGACCGGCGATGGTGGCGATGACGCCGCCGTGCATGGTCCCGAACATGTTGCCCATCCAGGGCTCGGTGGCACTGCGGAAGCGAATACCGGACTCACGGCCGGCGGGTCCGTCGATCACCTCGACGCGGCCGTTGAGCATGTCGGTGAGTGGGCCGGGTTCGCGCATCTTCGACGCGATCTCGTCGACCACGGCGCGCCCGGACAACGCGGCCGGGATCGGCTCGGGCAGGGCGATGTCGTCGGCGTCGGCGCACTGCGGTGTCGGCAGGCCCAGCTCGGCAGCCGGCGTGGCACCGGTCGGCGCCCGACCGACGCGGACGTTTCGCGCGGTCCCGACACAGCAGAGATCCCCGGTACCGGTGCGGATCTCGACCGACGTCGAGCCCCACGCGTCGTCGTGCATGACCACTTCGGCGCGCGCCGCGAGCAGGTCCCCGATGCCCGCGCGCCCATGGGTCGACATGGACAGGCGCGCCTGGAGGGTCGCCGCGGCCGGGTCGTCGTGGACGCCATGAAACGGGATACCGCCACAGTGGTCGAACAGCACCGCGAGGGCCGGCAGCTCGATCAGTCCGCGATGATCGGCGAAACGCGGGCACAGCTGCTGCGAGGCGCGCACCCCGGACTCCGACACCGAGATGTCGCCGAGGTGAAATGCGGACAGTGGATCGTGCGGCTCGCTCATGAAATCCCTTGTATCAGCGATGTGCAGCCGATCTCACGTTGGAGAGTCGAATCTCACTCCCGTACTCTGGGTCCAGACGTGTCCAAAGTGACGGGAGAGACAGATGCGACGCAGGGCTGTGGCAACAATCGGGGCGATTGCGGCAGTGGGAGCGTTCGGCGCGGGAGCAGGAACCGCCTTCGCGGCACCCGCGGAACGACCCCTCAGCGTGGACCAGATCCCGAATGCCGGCGTCACCGTCGGCTCCAACGGTGTCACCGGCGGATTCGTGGCGAGCATCCTCGCCTCGGCCACCGAGCCGGGTGTCACCCTGATCTCCCTCAACACGACTCCCACCGAGGCCTGCGCCACCAACCTCAAGGACGCACGCGTCGGGATCACGTGGAAGAACACCTCGACCGGTGCATCCGGGGACGAGGTCTTCGCCGCATGCACCGACGGCCGGCCCTCCGATGGCGTCGACGTCGTGACCGGAACGGGTTCCATCGAGTTCACGACGACGATCCTCGGCAAGGGCGATCAGACCTTCACGGTCGTCCCGGGCAGCGGCTCGTTCACTCGCTGATCAGCCCGGCCGGGGACGCTCACCGTCCCCGGCCGACGCATCAGTAGACAATTCCGCAAATCTGTACACACGTCGGGTGAACACGTTCTAGATTTGGCAGCATGGCCGAGACAGTCACCCAACTCCTGCAGGCACGTGCCGACGACGACAACCTCGCGATCACCTACGAGGGTCGCCAGTGGACGTGGCGTGAATACATCCACGACGCCGGCCGGTATGCGTCGGCGATCCTCGGCGTCGCCGACCCGTCCCGACCGATGCATGTGGGGGTGCTCCTCGGTAACACCCCCGACATGCTGATCGCGCTGGCCGCGGGCGCACTCGGCGGTTACGTGACCGCCGGTATCAACAACACCCGCCGCGGCGACGGCCTCGCCGCCGACATCCTGCGTGCCGACTGTCAGATCCTCGTCACCGACGCCGACCACCGGCCCCTTCTCGACGGACTGGATCTGCCCGGCGTGACCGTGCTCGACACCTCCACCGCGCAGTGGTCGGACATGCTCTCCGGCGCAGGCGAATTGGTCCCGCATTCGGTACCGGGTGCGATGGACACCTACATGCTGATCTTCACCTCCGGCACCAGCGGCAACCCGAAACCGGTGCAGTTCGCGCACATGATGATGCCCTTCGCGGGCCCGGTGCTCGCCGACAAGTACGACATCGGCCCGGGCGACGTCTGCTACCTGTCGATGCCGCTGTTCCACAGTGCCGCCCTCATGGGCGGGTACTGCGTCGCGCTCTGCGGCGGCGCCGCGATCGCGCCGGCCAAGTTCTCCGCATCGACCTTCCTCGACGACATCCGCCGGTACAACGCGACCTACATGAACTACGTCGGCAAACCGCTCGCCTACATTCTCGCGACCGAACCGAAGCCCGACGACGCCGACAACCCCCTGCGGGTGGCTTTCGGCAACGAGGCCACCGACCGCGACATCGACGATTTCTCCGAACGGTTCGGCTGTACGGTGTGGGACGGCTTCGGTTCCACCGAGCTGGCCATCATCATCACGCGCGAACCGGGCACCCCGCACGGATCGATCGGCAAGGGTTTTCCCAATGTGGCCGTGTACAACTCGGCGACGATGACCGAGTGTCCGCGAGCGGAATTCGACGCCAGCGGGGCGCTGTCGAACTCCGACGACGCCATCGGCGAACTCGTGAACATCGAGGGAGGCGGAATGTTCATGGGTTACTACAACGACTCCGAGGCGACCGACGAGCGACTCCGCAACGGGATGTATTGGTCCGGCGACCTCGCCTACAAGGATGCCGACGGTTGGATCTACCTGGCCGGACGAACCGGCGACTGGATGCGAGTCGACGGCGAGAACATCGCCGCGGGACCGATCGAGCGCATCCTGCTGCGCATCCCGGAGATCAACAGGGTTGCCGTGTATGCCGTTCCCGACGAGCACGTCGGCGACGCGGTGATGGCCGCCGTGGTGCTCCAGGACGATGCCGAACTCACCCCCGAATCCTTCGCCGAACAGCTCGCCGCACAGGCGGACCTGTCGCCCAAGGCGTGGCCCTCGTTCGTACGCATCGCCGACGATCTGCCCTCGACCGCGACCAACAAGATCCTCAAGCGCGCACTCAAGGCAGAGGGGGCGACCGCGGGCGCGGGCACCCTGTGGGTCCGCGAGCCACGAACGCGCGTCTATCGAGAAGCCGTCGGCGCCCGCGCATGACGGACACCCAGATGTCCGAACACGATTCCCCGGCAGCCGAGGCGTCGTTGTTACCCGAGCTCGGCTACTACGCGCTCTCACGCCACCCGGTCGACCCGGCCGAGCTCGCGGAGGAGGCCCGGCTCGCCGATCGCGAGGGTTTCGGCGCTGCTTTCGTTTCCGAACGCTTCAACGTGAAGGACGCCGCCGTGCTGGCGGGCGGTCTCGCGGCAGCAACCCGTCGCATGGGCATCGCCACCGCCGCCACCAACCACAACACGCGGCATCCGATCATCACCGCGTCCATGGGCGCCACCCTCTCGACGATGACCGGCGGCAGGTTCGCCCTCGGTCTGGGGCGCGGGTTCGCGGCGCAGTGGCAGGTGCTCGGCGTGCCCGATGTGACCAGTGCCCAGCTCACCGACACGGTGGGTGTCCTACGGACGCTGTGGCGTGGGGAGATGATCCTCGGGCACGACGGCCCGCTCGGCAAGTACGATTACCTCAATCTGGGTGTCGCCGTGCCGCCGGTCCCCATCATGCTGGTGACCATGTCGCCCAACACCTTACGGCTGGCCGGCCGGATCTCCGACGGCGTGGTGCTCCACACCTTCTTCTCCGACGAGGCGACCAGCACCGCGGTTCGGACCGTCCGCGACGCCGCCGAACAGGCCGGGCGGGATCCGGCGGCGATACGGATCTGGTCCGTGCTGGCAACTGTCCCTGACCATTTCGACGACGCGGACCGCCTACGTCGGCTGTACGGCCGACTCGCAACCTATCTACAGGGCTATCCGGATGTGCTGATGAGGGCCAACGGGTGGGACGCCGACGACCTCGACCGTGTCCGTGGCAGTGCGGCTTTCGCCGGAGCGCGCGGGCCGATCGACGCCACCGCGGCGGTCGAGGAACTGTCCGAGCTCGCCGGGGTCATCCCGGCGTCCTGGATCGCCGACAGCGCGGTCGGTGGCGCGAGGGACTGCGCTGCCGCGATCGCCCGGCAGTTCGAGCTCGGCGTCGACTCGGTCATCATGCACGGCGCGGCTCCGTCGGAACTGCTGCCGGTGGTCGACGCCTATCGGACGCTGCGACCCGACTTGCCTGCGCTGCCCGTGAATCCGGGTGCGATCCACGCCCCGTAGTTGCGCCGGCTCTCGTTCAGTCCGGAACGCCGGGCGGCACCGAGTTCAGGAGCGCACCGGCCTCCACCCGCATCTGTTGGCCCGTCACGAATCTGGCGGCGTCGGAGGCCAGATAGAGGACTGCTTCGGTGACGTCCTCCGGTGCGAGCAGATCGACCGGCATCGCGTGCAGCGCCGCGAACACGTCCTTGACGTCGTCATATGCCGGCTTGTCCAGGTCCGGTCGGAACAGGCGGTAGATCTCGTCGTGATGGACCATCGCGGTGTCGACGTTTCCGGGATGAATCGCGTTGACGCGGATGCCCTTCGGCGCCAGATGACGCGCCAGGTCGTTGACGAGCCGAGCGACCGCGCGTTTGGAATGACCGTAACCGCCTGCGCCCGGCCCCGCCTGCGCGGACTCGAACGACGGCATGAACGCGGCCATCGATCCGATGCAGATGATGGACGCCCCCGACTCGAGGTACGGCAACGACAACTCGAGCGTGTTGATGATGCCGCCGAGATTGACCGCGACGGTGTTCATCCACGTCACAGAGGGGCTCTGGGGCCCGAGCGGGCTGATCCCGGCGTTGGCGACGACGATGTCGAGTCGTCCGAACTCCGCCACCGCCTCGTCGATCGCGGCCTGCAGGGCGTCGCGGCTGCGCACGTCGGCGATCTTGGCGATGACCCGCCGGTCCGTGGCGTCGACCATCTTGGCGGTCTGCTGCAGGTCGTCCGGCGTGCTCATCGCGTAGTTGACCGTGGTGATCTGGTCGCAGATGTCGACGGCGATGATGTCAGCACCCTGCTCGGCCATTCGCACGGCGTGGCTCCGCCCTTGACCTCGCGCCGCACCGGTGATCAGTGCCACCTTGCCGTCGAGTCTGGTGCTCACTCGGTTCTCCTCGATGTCGGGCCGTTCGCGGTCCGGGCGGCAGGCCCGGCGCGCCGTCCACGCATCCTAAACCGGAACCATCGTCCATGTGGCCGAATGGATTTCCGGGCCCGCACGCGGCCCCGTGGCTCGCCGGAGATCCGCACGACGCGGACCGGACGCATCCCTGGACACCAGTCCACCGACTGGGTAGTGTCGCACCAACGGTCGGACGTGAGCGCCATCACACTCGCTGCCATTTCCGCCGGCCGGTCGAAAGGATGCCCGCGTGCCCGAGATCGCCGAGATCCCCATCTGCGTCGAGGATCTGACTCCCACATGGTTGACGGAACTGCTGGCGAGCAACGGCCACCCGACGATCATCGAATCCATCACCGCAGAACCGGTGGGCACCGGACAGATGGCCGGCTCGTACCGGTTGACATTGAATCACGCTGGCGAGTCGGACATCCCGGAAACAATCGTCGCCAAGCTGGCAACCGGGGACGCCGCACAACGGGAGCTCGGCTCGGGTGTGTTCCGTAACGAGGTGCGCTTCTACCGGGATCTCGCTGCGGGTTTCACCGTGCCGACGCCCACCTGCTTCGCCACGACGATCTCCGACGCGGGAACCGAGTTCGTGCTGCTCCTCGAGGACATGGGCAGCGCCGTCCAGGGCGACCAGATCTCCGGATGTTCGGCCGCACAGGCCGAGTCGGTCGCCGCCGCGGCCGCGGGCCTGCATGCACCCCGATGGAACGACCCCACTCTCTTGGCGGAGATCCCGCTGCCCACCGCCTCCGATCGCGAGGTGATGGAGTCGATACTCGGCCCCATGGCCGAGCTGTATCGCGATCGGTTCGCGCCCGACGGTCTGTCGTCGTCGGCCATCGACTGGCTGGTCCGCGAGGCCGGCGACTGGCTCGTCGCACCATTGACGAACACCGCCCTCATCCACGGTGATCTGCGCGTCGACAACATTCTCTTCGGGCCGGTGGGCGAGGTCACGGTCATCGACTGGCAGACCATCACCACCGGCAACCCACTCCGGGACATCGCCTTCCTGCTGAGCACCAGCCTGACGACCGAGGACCGTCGCCGGCACGAACGCGGCATCGTGGCGTCGTATCATCGCGCGCTGGTCACCGCGGGTGTCGAGAACTACACGCTCGACGAATGTTGGGACGACTATGTCGGCAACCTGATCCAGGCACCGCTCATCATCGTCTTCGGTTCCGCCGCTGCGCAACCCACCGAGCGTGGCACGGCGATGTTCGACGCCATGCTGTCCCGCAGCGCCGCCGCCATCGACGATCTCATCCCCGGCGGTCTCTGACCCGTGCCGTCACTCGTCATCGGCGGCAACGGATTCCTCGGCTCCCGCCTCGTGCGCCGACTCGTCGACTCCGGCGACGACGTCCGCGTTCTGACCCGCTCGACGAGTGACCTTCGATCGCTCACCGGGCTCGACGTCGAGCACGTCACCGGCGATCTGTTCGACGACGCATCCCTCGAGCGAGCCATGCGCGGTTGCGAGGTGGTGTTCCACTGCGCTGTCGACACCCGCGCATGGTTGCGCGATACCACTCCGCTCTACCGCACGAACGTCGTTGCGCTGCGGTCGGTGCTGGACGTCGCCGCCCGGCAGTCGTTGCGCAGGTTCGTGTTCACCAGCAGTATCGCCACCATCGGTCGGGTTCGGGGTCGCCCGGCGACCGAAGCCGATCGGTTCAACTGGTCGCGACAGGCACCCGATTACGTCAAGAGCCGCGTGGCGGCCGAGAACCTGGTGCTGCAGCGGGCCCGGGACGGCTTGGTGCCCGCGGTCGCCATGTGCGTGGCCAACACCTACGGCCCTGGCGACTGGCAGCCCACACCACATGGCGCATTCGTCGCCGGTGCGGCACTCGGCAAGCTGCCGTTCAGCATTCGCGGGTGCCGCGCCGAGTCCGTCGGCATCGACGACGCGGCGTCGGCGCTCCACCTCGCGGCCGATCATGGCGAGGTGGGCGAACGCTACATCGTCTCCGAGCGCGCGATCGACACCGGCGAGGTCGTGTCGATCGCAGCGGCAACGGCAGATCGCCCGCCCCCACGACTGGTGCTGAACAGGACCGCGCTCTATGCCTGCGGCGCGGCGGGTTCCGCGCGGGCCGTGCTGACCCGGAAGCCGGTGCAGTTGACGATCCCCTCGGTCCGGTTGATGCACGTCATGTCCGAGATGGACCACGGCAAGGCCGAACGCGACCTCGGTTGGCATCCCCGGCCGGTCACCGACGCCATCGCCGACGGTGCCCGCTTCTGGCTCGAGCGCCGCGCGGGGCGAAAGGGCAGTGCCTTCTGAACCGAAGGAAGCGAACCCCTCTCCTCCTATCCGAAAGAACCGCCCCCCTCTGCTCCCTGAGGTGTGAGGAGCGATGGCGACGAGCCTCGAAGGGCCTGGTGACCCGGGTTGTTGAGCCCTTCGTGGCTCGCTTCGCTCGCACCTCAGGGAGCAGGGGATGGCTCGCTTCGCTCGCACCTCAGGGAGCAGGGGATGGCTCGCTTCGCACGCACCTCAGGGAGCAGGGTGTGTGGTTCTCTCGGCTTGGGGAGCAGTGTTCTTTATCCCTCGGATCACCGCTCAGCAGGCCCCGCCAGGATGCCGGCGAGTTCGTCCAGGCTGTAGGGCGAGGTGTCCTTGTGGTCGCGGTAGGCGACGAACCCCGCCTGCTGCGACTCGAACCGGCCGATGAAACCTCCGGCAGCGCTGAAGATCTCACCGGTCACGTGCTCGGCCGCGTCGCTGGACAGGAACACGTACAGCGGTGCGACGTACTCGGGTGGGGCGGGATCGAGTGCCGCGTCACGCGTGAGATCGTCGAGTATCCCGCGCCGGTGGAGTCCTTCGATGTGGGCGACGTAGTCGTCACCCGAGGACAATCGCGACTTCGCGCCCGGCATCACCACATTGACGCGTACCCGGTGATCCCGGAGGTCGGCGGCTGCGGCGAGGGCGAGCGCGTTGACGCCACCCTTGGCGGCCGGATAACCACTGCCACCGAACATTCCGAGCGACGCGGCCGAACCCGTGAGCACGACCGACCCCGACCCCTGCTCGACGAACACCCTTCCCGCGGCCTGTAGGAGGTGGAAGGCGCTCATCAGATGCGCGTCGACCTGGGCGCGGAACTCCTCCGCGGAGATCGTCAGGACCGTCGACCCGGGTGGTTCGGCGATGCCGGCACAGTTGATGGCGATGTCGAGGGCGCCGAATTCCGTCAGTGCGGTCTCGACCATCGTCTGGGCCACCCCGTCATCGCCCGCGGAGCCGGGCACGCCCACGGCGTAGCCTCCGCCCCCGCGGATCTCGGCCACCGTGTCGGCGACGGCCTGCGAATCCCGGCCGTTGACGACGACCGAGACCCCCTGGCCCGACAGCGCGTACGAGACTGCGAGACCGATACCCCGGGTCGCCCCCGCGACCACGGCGACCCGACCCCCGAGTCCCGCACCACCGGGTGACCAGCCGTCGCCGGAGGTCACGCCGAGCTGCCCACCGGCGTGATCGGGATCGACCGCCCGCGGTCGACGAATTCGAAACTCGCACCCCCGCTGAAGCGCGCGACGGCCACCTCGCCGTACTCCTTCTGCGGACTGTCCGCCTTGGTGATCCGGACGACGAGATCGCCGTCGGCTTCGATCGCATCCGCGACGACGAGGTACGGATCGACAGCGGTGGCGGCAGCCTGCAGTGGCTCGATGTGGTCGACATCGAGGATGGATGTCCAGCCGCCGTCGGTCATCGCCTCGGAATCCCGGGGGATGCGGACGACGACCGTGTCCTCGTCGGCCTCGGCGGTCAGCCCGGTGTACTGGGCCGGGCCGAAACACGGGTGCAGGGCGAGCACCTGCGCGAGACCGGCGGCGTCGGTGGACACGCCGAGCGCGACCCGAATCCGGTCGGCGGCGAGTCCGGCGATGCCGGTCAACTGCTTACGGAAGATCTCGATGGCCTGCGCGTCGCTCTCGGCGTACCGACGCACGCTGACCAGAAAGCCCAGCGACAGCAGCTGATGTTGCAGCGCAACCTCTTCGGCGACCCGCACCAGAGCCGACGTCGACCACTCCGCGAACTGCAGGTCCTCGACGAGCGGACCGCGGTAGTCGACCCAGCCGTCGGACGCGGTGGTGTCGATGGCCGACAGGACGAGTTGCCCCGCCCGGGTCTCGAACATGTCCACCGAATCCGGTGGCAGCGGCAACTCGTCACGATCCGGTTCGATCGTCACCGTCCACTCGCAGTGCGGCGTGCGATCGACCGGACGGCGCGGCGGCCGGTGGACCGGACGGATCCGCGCGCGCCGATTGGTGGCGATGGCCGTCGCGTCGAAGGTGGGGTCCTCGATGTCGTGACACATGGTGGTCACGTAGTCGTCACCGAGCGGTTCGACGTCGAGCAGGGCGCCGCAGTGATCGAGCACGAAGGAGCCGTGGTACTCGTCGTCGATCCGGTAGCGGAAGTCCATGAACTGCGGCGGCGCACCGATGTCGAGCTGCAGACACTTGAACATGTCCTCGACGCCGTCGCCGTCGATCCCCAGGGCGCTACGCATCCGGTGCGTGTAGACCGGGCTGGCCGCCATCCACTCCTCGATGGCGACCTTGCCCATCACGTCCCGGCCGAAAGCACTGATGAGGTGCGCCATCCCGCTGCGGTCGATCATCTGGCCCGACAACAACAGTTCCGGTACGAGCACGGCGAGCTGATCCTGACTCAGACCTTGATAGGTCGGGGCTGTGGAAGTCATGTCAGCTCACCAGAACGCGACGGGGGCCTTGCCGAAGTCGTACCACCCCGGCAGGTTTCCGGGCGCCGACTTCTCCACTCGCTTCAGCATCGGCTCGCTCATCGCGTTGTTCTTCATCATCTCGATGAACAGCGCGGAAACGTTCCCGTAGTCGAAGAAGTCACGCTGCCAGCGGAACTGGAAGTTGCCGCCGTACTTGAACCAGCTGCCCTGGATGCCCTCGAGCGCGTAATGGCTGCCGTCCTCGCGGGTACCCTCGTAGATCTGCTTCCACAGTCCGATCATGTCGCCGGTCCGGTCATCGATGACCCAGGCCTGATAGGGATACTCCCACCCCTGCAGACCTTCCATCTCCTGGCCGAGGGCGAGCTCGCGGATCTCCTCGCGACCCACGGCCATGAAGTCCTTGTTGGGGCCGTAGTTCCACCCGTAGGTGGCGTCCTCGGTGTAGAAGTCGGCCAGGGGCTTCCAGTCCCCCGCCTTCTCGGCCTCGATGTTGGCGGCGAGCCACCGTTCTTTCATCTCGTCGAGTTCGGCACGGTCAAAAGACATGTGTTCCACCTTCATTCGGTCGTTCAGGTCGTGCGTGGGAGGTGATCGGGAATTCAGCCCTCGATGATCCGCAGGGCTTGGGTCGGGCAGTAGTGCACGCCGGCCTCGACCTCGGCGCGCTGGGATTCGTCAGGGGTCGCGTCGAGGATCTCCACATGGTCGGTGTGCGCGGCGAAGACCTCGGGCGCCTCGAGCTCACACATCCCATGCCCCTGGCAGAGGTCCAGGTCCACCTCGACGCGCATCACGCGTCCTGACGCTTGCGATAGGCGACGCGACAGGGCTGCTGCAATTGGACGACCATCTTGGAATGGTCGTTGCGGTAGCTCTCCGGGGGCTGGAGCATCTTGAACTCGTAGTTCTGGAACAGCACCGAGAAGATCGCCTTCAGCTGCATTATCGCGAATTGCGCACCGACGCAACGATGACGACCGGCGCCGAAGGGGATCCAGGTCCACCGATTGACCAGATCCTCTTGCCGCGGCTTGTCGTAACGGTCGGGGTCGAAGGCGTCCGCCTCGGGGAAGTCCTCGGGCAGCCGGTTGGAGATCGCCGGTGACACGGCGATCGACTGCCCGGCCTTCACCTCGAAGTCCTCGACGTGGAAGTCGTTCTGCACCACGCGCATGAGGATGATGAGCGGCGGGTGCAGCCGCAGCGCTTCTTTGAGCGCGTTCTCGAGCTGCGGCATCTGACGGGTGTGCGCGAAAGTGTATTCCGGGCGCTCACCGGCCGGGGTCTCGCCGTAGATCTCGTCGAGCTCCTCGTACACCCGTCGCATGTAGTCGGGATTGCGCAACAGTTCGATGAGGGTCCACGCGGCGGTGCCCGACGTCGTGTGGTGGCCCGCGAACATCATCGAGATGAACATGCCGGTGATGGTGTTGGCATCGAAGCCGACCTGGACGAGGACGTCCATCAGGTCCCGGTCTTCCTTGTTCTCGGTCGGGTTCGCGATCCGCTCGTCCATCACGCCCTGGATGAACTCGACCAGTTCGGCCCGGGCCTCGTCGCGCTTGCGGAAGCTCTCGATGTCGGCCTTGTAGTCCACGTAAGCGATCGGGTCGGTGCCCTTCTCGAGGTCGTGGAACAGGTGGGCGATGTGTCCGCTGAGCCGCTCCCGGAACTTCCGACCGATGAGGCACGACGACGAGGTGTACAGCGTCAGCTCGGAGAAGAAGTCGAGCAGGTCGATCTCCCCCTCGTCGCCCCACTCGGCGATGATCCGCTCGACCTCGTTGGGGATGGTCACCGCGTGCTGCTTCATGTGCGCGCCCTTGAGCGCCGAGTTGTGGATCGCCTTCGACCGCTCCTCGGGGCTCGTGTCGAACACGACGCCCTCACCGAACACCGGTGTCATGAACGGGTAGGCGGCCGCCTGGTCCAGATCCTCTTCGGGCGCGCGGAAGAACTCCTCACTCGCCGCCGATCCCGAGACCAGCACCACCTCGCGGTCGGCGAGCTGGAACATGCCGACGTCACCGCATTCCTCGCGGACGCGCCAGAACAGCGAGATCGGGTCGGTGGCGAGTTCGTCGAGATGTCCGTGTTCGCCCTCGCCACCCGAGACGCGATTCGGTTGTTTCAGGCCTGATTCGGTGATGGCGGTCATCCATCCGTCCCCTTCTCCTGTACTGCCTGTCGTTTCTTGTCGCTGACTGCGCCTTCGGCCTCCACCTCGACCGACCGCATGTGCGCCCCACGCGGCATGGTCACCATCGCCGCGACGGCCTGCGCGATGTGTTCGGGCGAGAGGAAATTGCCGTGGCGGGCCAGACCATGTGTGATCCAGTCGTTGAGCATGTTCTCGGTGGTCGTCGGATCCAGATTCATCCCCATGCCGGTGAGGGTCTGTCCGGGACGGACGACCCCGGCCCGCACACCGGTCCCCTCGAGTTCGAGCTGGATGGTCGCGACGAGTCCGTCGATGCCGGACTTCGCCGCAACGTAGGCCGACGACCACGGCCGGGGGTGGATGGCGACGTCGGACCCGATGAACACGAAATCGCCTCGCGCACGGTCGATCATGCCGCCGATCACCGCGCGGTAGATCCGGTAGGCGCCGGTGAGATGGATGTTGATCTGATCCGCGAAGTGGTCGGTGCCGGTCTCGTAGGAGAGACCGACCGCGAGGTCACCGGCGCCCGCGACCACGATCTCCAGCGGCCCCAGGGCGGCCTCGGCCTTCGCCACGCAGTCGAGCACCGACTGCTCGTCGGTGACGTCGAGCGGCACTGCCACGGCCTCACCTCCGGCGGCGGTGATCGTGTCGGCCAGTTCCTGCAACTTCGCCACCCGGCGGGCGGCGAGGGCGACGGGATGGCCGGCCGCGGAGAGGAATTCGGCGGTGGCTGCGCCGATGCCCGACGACGCGCCCGCGACCAGGACCGGTCGCCGCTCGGGATGGGGTCGAAAAGCCATCAGCGCACCGTCACCTTCACCGGGAGCTCGGCGAAGCCGCGCACGTTCACCGAGTGGACCCGCACCGCCTTGTCGGCATCGATGTCCACCGCCCGGATCGATTTCACGACCTCGGTCAGGCCGATGTTCGCCTCCAGTCGCGCGAGGTGCGCACCGAGGCAGAAGTGCGCGCCCAGACCGAAGCTCATCAGGGCCTGGCTGCAGTCGCGGCCGATCTCGTACCGGTCGGCGTCGGCGCCGAACACCTCGACGTCGCGGTTCGCCGAACCGACGAGCAGGAGCACGCGGTCGCCCGCCGGGATGACGAAGTCGCCGTAGGGGGCATCTTCGATCACCCGCCGCACGACGATCTGCGTCGAGTTGTCGTAGCGCAGCGTCTCCTCGGTCCAGTCCGGGACGACGACCTCCGGGTCGGCGAAGACCTTGGCGAGCTCGTCGGGATTGCGCCAGCCCCAATACAGGGCATTGGCAAGCAGTTTGGTGGTGGTCTCGTTGCCCGCCACCACCATCAGGACCATGAACCCGACGATCTCGTCCTCGGTGAGCTTCGTCTTCTCACCGGTCTCGTCGTCGTCGATCTCGGCCGCGATGAGGGCCGAGACCAGATCCTCGCCGGGGTTCTTGCGGCGGTCGGCGATGAGCTCCGAATAGTACTTGTGCAGTTCGATGTACGCGTACACCGCCGCCTCGGGGAGGTCGAGGTCGCCGTCCTCTCGATGCAGCAGTAGGTCGGACTGGTGGCGCAACCGGGTGCGATCGGCTTCGGGCACACCCAGCAGTTCGGACACGACGTCCATCGGGAGCAGGGCGGCGAAGTCGTGCACGAAGTCGAATTCGCCCTTGTCCAGGCACTTGCTCCAGTGCTGGTGCGTGAGAGCGGTGATCCGGCCGGTCAGTTCGTTGACGCGGCGGGGCGTGAAGCCCTTCGAGACCAGTTTGCGGATCCGCATGTGCTTCGGGTCGTCCATGGCGAGGAACGACATCGACTTGTGCGCGTCGGGACCGTACGCCGAGGGGTCCATCGACACGCCCCAGCTGTTCGAGAGTCGTTGGGTGTCACGAAATCCGGCCCGGACGTCGGCGTGTCCGGCGAGCGCCCAGAAGTTCATCCCGCCGTGGTAGTAGACCGGCGCCTCCGCGCGGAGACGGGAATAGGTCGGATAGGGGTCCTCGTGGAAACCATAGGCATACGGGTCGAAGGGGAGCTCGCGCTCCATCCCCGGCACCGTCGTCGTTTCGGTCATCACTTCTCCATCAGTAGATGTGCGGCTGCGACAAGACGTTCGGAGGTCTGCTCGTAGGTCATGTGCCCCATGCCGGCGTAGACCAGCCCGCCGGAGTAGATCATCTCCAGTGCGTCGAGCAGCGGGCCCGGGTTCTCGGGGTCCTCTTCGAGAGCGGCGGCGAGACGACGCCGGATGAATGCGCCGATCCGCACGCGCAGGTGTTCGACGTCAGGGTCGCTGCCCAGCAGGGCCACGGTCACCGCACCACCGAGCTGGCCCTCGCCGGCCACGACCAGCGCGACCTCGCGGAGCACCTGTGCGACCCGCTCGCTCCGCGGCGCACCGGGATCCGGTTCGAGCACCCCGGCTGAGAGACGACGCCAGAACACCTCGGCGACGAGGTGACTCTTCGACGAGAAGTACGTGTACGCGGTGGCCGGCGCGACCCCGGCGATCTTGGCCACCGACCGCACGGTGAGACCGTCGAAACCCTCGGCGTTCAGCACGTCGACCGCAGCATCGGTGAGGCGTGTGACCGTCTCCGCCTGCTGCTGGGTCAGCCGGCGACGAGTGGATTCCTGAGACACGGGGCTGGACATGTGAGCCACGCTACACTAGCTTTGAACGCGAGTCCAGACACCTGTCCAGATGGAGTTCCAGCTCATGCCTCTTCGCCCCGTATCCGCGTCGGATCTGTTGATCGACGGCAAGCTCACCCCCGGGAGCGGCGGCGTCTTCGACGTCGTCAATCCCGCGACCGAGGAGGTCATCGGGCAGGCGGCCGACGCCACCGCGGCCGACATGGATGCCGCCATCGCGGCCGCGCGTACCGCTTTCGACACCACCGACTGGTCGCGCGATCACGCCTTCCGCGCTCGCTGTCTGCGTCAGTTGCGCGACGCACTGCTCGCCCACGGCGACGAACTCCGCGACCTCACGATCGCCGAGGTGGGGTGCCCGTCGTTCCTCACCCACGGCCCGCAGTTCGAGGGACCGGTGACGGATCTCGGCTACTTCGCCGACCTCGCCGAGAGCTACGAGTGGACCAGCGACCTCGGCACCGCGAAGCCGATGGGGCTGAAAAACCACCGCGAACTGCGCTCGGAGGCCGTAGGGGTCGTCGGCGCGATCACGCCGTGGAACTTCCCGCACCAGATCAACTTCGCCAAGATCGGACCCGCGCTCGCCGCCGGGTGCACGGTGGTGCTCAAGCCCGCACCCGACACCCCGTGGTGCGCAGCGCTCGTCGGCAAGGTGGTCGCCGAAGAGACAGACTTCCCGCCGGGCGTCCTCAACATCGTCACCTCGACCGACCACCAGCTCGGCGCCCAGCTCAGCACCGACCCCCGCGTCGACCTGGTCTCGTTCACCGGCTCGACCGCCACGGGCAAGAAGGTGATGGCAGCCGCCGCCGAGTCACTGAAAAAGGTGTTTCTCGAGCTCGGCGGCAAGTCGGCCTTCATCGTCCTCGACGACACCGACATCGGATCCGCCTGCGCCATGGCCGCGTTCAACGTCGTCACCCATGCCGGCCAGGGGTGCGCGATCACGACGCGTCTCGTGGTGCCGCGCACCGCACTCGACGAGGCGATCACCGCGACCCGCGACGCGATGGCAGGGCTGCCCGCCGGGGACCCGACCGACGGCGGCACCATCTGCGGACCGGTCATCTCCGCCCGGCAGCGTCAGCGCATCGAGTCCTACATCGAACTCGCAACCAGCGAAGGGGGCACCATCGAGATCGGGGGTGGCCGCCCCGCCGACAAACCCGCCGGATTCTATGTCGAGCCGACCCTGATCTCGGGACTGGACAACTCGGCGCGCGTCGCGCAGGAGGAGATCTTCGGGCCGGTGCTGGTCATCATCCCCCACGACGGCGACGACGACGCCATCCGCATCGCCAACGACTCGCCGTACGGCCTGTCCGGCATGGTCTACGGGACCGATGAGGAGCGGGTCAACAAGGTGGTCAACGGAGTACGCACCGGGACGATGGGCGTCAACGGCGGCATCTGGTATTCCGCCGACGTCCCGTTCGGCGGTTTCAAACAGTCCGGAATCGGCCGCGAGATGGGCGTCGCCGGTTTCGCGGAGTACCTGGAGACCAAGGCCGTCGCCCGCCCCGCATGACCCATCGAGGCTCGTCGACCTCGACGCGCTCCTTCGTCGCTTGCTCGGCCCGGCGGCTATCGCTCCTCGCACCTCAGGGAGCACAGGACCCACAACCCCGCTCCTCGCACCTCAGGGAGCTAATTCTACCGCTCCCTGAGGTGCGAGCGCAGCGAGCCACGAAGGGCCAGCCATCAACCACACAGAAAGCAGGACAATGAGTTCCAAGCGTTTCGAGAACAAGACCATCATCGTCACCGGCGCGGCCGGCGGGATCGGTGAGGCGTATGCACGTGCGCTCGCCGCGGAAGGCGCGAACGTCGTGGTCGCCGACCTCGCCGACGAGAAGGGCAAGCAGGTCGCCGCCGACATCGGCGGGCTCTACGTCAGCACCGATGTCGCCGACGAAGATTCCGCGAAGGCACTCGCCGCCGCCACCGTCGACGCCTACGGTTCGATCGACGGATTGGTCAACAACGCCGCGATCTACGGCGGGATGAAGCTCGACTTTCTCATCACCGTGCCCTGGGACTACTACAAGAAGTTCATGAGCGTGAACCTCGACGGCGCGCTCAACGTGACCCGCGCGGTCTACCCGCACATGACCAACGGCGGCGGCGCCATCGTCAACCAGTCCTCGACCGCCGCATGGCTGTACAGCGGTTTCTACGGTCTGGCCAAGGTCGGGGTGAACGGTCTGACCCAGCAGCTCGCCACCGAGCTCGGCGGGCAGAACATCCGTGTCAACGCGATCGCCCCCGGCCCCATCGACACCGAGGCCACCCGGACCACGACGCCCAAGGAGATGGTCGCCGACATCGTGAACCGGCTGCCGCTGAAGCGTTTCGGCACCCCCGAGGATCTCGTCGGGATGTGCCTGTTCCTGCTGTCCGACGAGGCCGGGTGGATCACCGGCCAGATCTTCAACGTCGACGGCGGCCAGGTCATCCGCTCATGAGTGAGTCGTCCCCCATCCGTCTGGGGTATGTCGGACTCGGCAACATCGGTGGGCCGATGGCCGGGAGTCTGGCCGCCTGGGCCGGCGGGCTGACGGTGTTCGACCTGTCGTCCGAGGCCATCGCGAAGGTCGTCGAGAAGGGCGCCACCGCTGCGGAATCGCTCGCCGACCTCGCCTCGACGACCGACATCATCGGCATCTGCGTCCTCGACGACGCCCAGGTGCGTTCGGTGATCACCGGGCCGGACGGACTGCTGGCGGCAGCTCGCCCGGGCACCGTCATCACCGTCCACTCGACGATCGCGCCGGAAACCGCCGTCGAGCTCGCCGAACAGTGCGCGGCACGGGAGGTCACGCTCCTCGACGCCCCGATCTCCGGTGGCGCGATGGGCGCGGCGTCGGGCCGCCTCGCGATCATGGTCGGCGGTCCCCGCGCCGCCTACGAGAAGTTGAAGGAACCGTTCGCGCTCACCGCGGACATGCTCGTCCATGCGGGTCCCGAGGTCGGTGCGGGCACCCGGATGAAGCTGGCCCGCAACCTGCTTCACTTCATCTCGTTCACCGCGACCACCGAGGCCGCGCGCCTGGCCGAGGCCGCCGGCATCGACATCACCAAGCTCGGCAAGGTCGTCCGCCATTCCGACGCCGTGACCGGCGGAGCCGGGGCGATCATGTTGCGCGACACCACCGCTCCGGTGCCTGCCGACGATCCCTGGTACGGCATCCTCACCGGCGTCCGTACCCTGGGCGAGAAGGACCTGGCGCTCGCACTCGCGCTCGGCGACGAGCTCGGCGTCGATCTACCTCTCGGGCGGCTCGCGTTGCGGGATCTGGCCGCGGGGCTCGGTGTCCCCCACCTCGAAGGAGAACCAGCATGACCCGATCCAACGTCTCCGACGACGCACCCGACGAGGCGCGCAGGCGTGGCCTCGCCAAGATGTCCGAGGTGTACGGCTGGGAGGTGAGCGACGGTCCCGGCGACTACTTCGCGCACACCGCCGACCAGGTGTTCGGCAACGTGTGGGCCCGGGAGGGCCTGTCCAACCGTGACCGCCGGTTGCTCCTGCTCGGTGCGCTCGCCGCGAGCAACAACATCGACGTCGCCGAGATCCAGGCCGGTGCCGCCCTCGGCAACGGGGAGCTCACGCCCGAGCAGCTCGAGGAGATCAGTCTCTTCCTCTGCTATTACGTCGGCTGGCCGCAGGGCACCAAGATGCACTTCATGTTCGGCGAGGTGATCAAGCAGCACCGGAAGAAGAAGTGAGCCGACTCATGCGTTTTCGTGTCCTGGGCGGCGGCAACGGATGCTCGTTGCTGAGCGCCTCACCCCTACCCGACCTCGTCGCCGCCGGATACACCGACACCGAGTACGCGGCGTCCGGGACCGCCGACTCGGTCGTCGGCGAGACCGGCGCGCCGGCCGCCGGGTTCACGACCCGGATCGTCGTCCGTCGACCCGCGGACGCCGCGGCGTTCAGCGGCTGTGTCGTCGTCGAGTGGCTGAACGTCAGCAGTGGTGCCGACGCCGCACCCGAATACTCCTATGTGGCGGCCGAACTCGTTCGCGCCGGGCACGCATGGGTGGGCGTGTCGGCGCAGTACGTCGGCGTCGAGGGCGGGGCGGGTTCGGTCGGTGTGGACACCGGTGCCCCGCAGAGCCTGGCCACGAGGGACCCGGAACGGTATGCGGGCCTACGGCACCCCGGTGATGCGTACTGCTACGACATCTTCAGTTCCGTCGGGCGGGCCGTTCGCGAGACCGCCGCCGGCGGCCACCCGCTCGAGGGTCTGCCGGTCTCCACCGTGCTCGCGGTCGGCGAGTCGCAATCGGCGATGGCTCTGACGACCTATGTCAACATCATCGGCCCGGATGCGGCGCCCTTCGACGGATACCTCATCCACAGCCGTGCGGCCGCCGGACTGCCCGCCGGCGCAGTCGGTTCGGGTATAGACGTGGCGACCGTCTTCGACTGCGAACCCACCACGATCCGCACCGACCTGGACGCACCGGTCTTCGTGGTGCAGACCGAAACCGACCTCCTGACCAACTTCCGCTATCACGCCGTGCGGCAACCGGACTCCGATCGGCTCCGCGTGTGGGAGATGGCGGGCACGGCCCACGCCGATCTCCACCAGGTCGGCGACTTCGAGGAATTCCTCGGCTGCCCCGACCCCGTCAACCGGGGCCAGCAGCGGTTCGTCCTGCGATCGGCGTTGCGACACCTTCGGTCCTGGGCCGAAGGGGGCGATCCGCCTCCGGTTGCCGAACCTCTGGCTCTCCGGGATGCCGGCGGCATCGACCCCGTCTTCGAGCTCGACGACATGGGCAATGTCCGGGGCGGGGTTCGCACACCATGTGTCGACGCGCCTACCCAGGTCCTCAGCGGGATCGTCGCCGACCCGGTCTCCCGGATCTGTCTGTTGTTCGGAACGACGTCACCGGTCCCCGCCGCCGATCTGGTGGCGCGGTATGGAACGCGCGATGAGTACGAGAAGCACTACCGGAATGCCGCCGACGCCGCGATTGCGGGCGGATTCGTGCTCACCGAGGACCGCGACGAGCTGCTCGCCGACGCCCATCCGGAACTGATCCCGGACTGAACCCGAACCGGCCGTCCGCCGATCACTCTCGGCGCGCGGTGGTTTGAAAATCACCATGACTCCAACGGTGCCGACGGGGTCGAGTTCTCAGTAGCGTCCCAGAAGTCCTGCCAGCCCCTCTCCCAGGCGGATTTCGATGACTCTAGAACTCACGACACCGGTCGGTGTCGCATCCGGCCCGTCCGCGGCCGGGCCCGTCGACGTGCCGTCCGACGGCCTGGCGGCACGGGCGCGTCGGCGACGGCTCACCCGTCACGCCGCGACTCGCACACTGCGCCAGTCCATCGGGCTGATCCTGGTGGTCGTCATCTGGCAGCTCGGTGCGCGCGGATGGCTCGGTACGACCACTCCCGCGCCCACCGAGGTGGTCGAGGCGGGGTGGGACCTGATCAGCACCGGTGAACTCTGGACCCACCTGGCCGCGTCGGGACGTCGCGTCGCGATCGGGCTGGCGATCGGAATCGCCATCGGCGCGGTACTGGGCGCGGCCGCCGGGCTTTTCAAGGTGGCCGAGGACCTGGTCAATGCACCGGTCCAGGTGCTGCGGATGATGCCCGCCGTCGCCCTCGTCCCGGTCTTCATCATCTGGTTCGGGATCGGCGACTCGTTCAAGATCGCCTTGATCATCGTCGCCCCGATCTTCCCCATCTATCTCAACTTTCTCGCCGGGATCCGGGGAGTGGATCAAAAGCTCGTCGAAGCCGCCGAATCGCTGGAACTGACGCGCTTCGAACTCGTTCGATATGTCGTCCTGCCGGGCGCACTGCCGCAGATCTTCGTCGGTCTGCGGCAGGCACTCGGCATCGGCTGGCTCGTCCTTGTCGTCGCCGAGATGCAGACCACTCCGGTCGGTTTGGGCTTCCTGATGAACGACGCCAAAGAGTACCTCCGGACCGATCAGATCTTCCTGGTCCTGGTCATCTATGCGGCACTCGGACTGCTCACCGACATCGCCGTGCGGCTACTCGAGCGCCGATTCCTGTCGTGGCGCAACGGATTCGAAGGAAGGTGAGGTGAGATGACGGAGAATCGCATCGACGGCGTCCGAGTCACCGGGGCCGCACGGGAATTCGACGGTCGGCGAGTGCTCGACCGTGTCGATCTGACCATCGAACGGGGCGAATTCGTCGCATTGCTCGGCGCGAGCGGTTCCGGGAAGAGCACGCTGCTCCGCGGTATCGGCGGTCTCGACCGCGGCTTCACCGGAACGATCGAGGCGCCATCGGCGAAGGCGATCGTCTTCCAAGAACATCGGCTCATGCCGTGGATGTCAGTGTGGCGCAACGTTGCCCTCGGGTTACGGGGCGGTGACACCGAGGCCCGCGCTCTGCGAGCACTCGACGAGGTGGGGCTCGCGGCCAAGTCCGACGCCTGGCCGTCCACCCTCTCGGGTGGCGAAGCCCAACGCACCGCGCTCGCACGGGCACTCGTCCGGGAGCCCGACCTGCTGCTGCTCGACGAACCCTTCGGCGCGCTCGACGCCCTCACCCGGATCAACGCCCAGCGTCTCGTGGCCCGCCTGTGGGAAGCACACCGTCCGGCAACGCTGCTCGTGACGCACGATGTCGAGGAGGCCCTACTCCTCGCGGATCGCGCGCTGATCCTGCGAGCCGGCCGGATCGCGCAGGACATCGTCGTCGATCTGCCACGGCCACGCCGGATCACCGACCCCGAGTTCGTAGCCCTCCGTTCGCAACTGCTCGCCGGACTGGGCGTCGGCGCAAGCAACGCCGAATCCACCGACCCCACACCGACACCCCGGGAGTTCACTCATGTCTGATGTTCTGACCCTGTCCACGGACGTGCTGGTGATCGGCGGCGGCCCCGCTGCCACCTGGGCCGCCATCCACGCCCGCGACGCCGGAGCCGAGGTGATCCTCGCGGACAAGGGCTACTGCGGCTCATCGGGGACGACGGCCCCGGCCGGGACCGGCGTCTGGTACGTCGCTCCCGACCCGGAGAAGCGCTCGGCGGCGAAGGCGAGTCGCGAAGCACTCGGCGGGTATCTCGCAGACCATTCCTGGATGGACCGCGTCCTCGACAAGACGTATGCGAACATGCACCGGCTGGGCACCGAGGGCCGGTACCCGTTCCCGGTCGACGAGCACACCGGGGAGCCCATCCGCACAGGGGTGCAGGGTCCGGAGTACATGCGTCGCATGCGCGCCTGGGTTCGACGCCGCGGCGTGCGGATCCTCGACCACTCCCCGGTCCTGGAACTCCTCACCGACAGCGAAGGGGCCGTTCGGGGCGCCGCCGGCCACCAGCGACAGACCGGCCGCGACTTCCGGGTCTCCGCCGGCGCGGTGGTCGTCGCGACCGGCGGATGCGCATTCCTGTCCAAGGCGCTGGGCAGCAACGTCGACACCGGCGACGGCGCCCTCATGGCGGCCGAGGTCGGTGCTTCGTTCTCGGGCATGGAATTCGCCAACGCCTACGCGATCGTCCCGAAGGGCTCCACGGTGACGAAGACCGCGTACTACGGCTACGCCACCTTCTTCCACGCCGATGGACGCATCGTCGAGGGCGCGGGGTCGACGAAAGGCCGTTCGGTGATCGCGCGAACTCTGTTGCAGGAGAGGGTTTACGCGCAACTGGATCGGGCGGACGAGCGGGTGGCGGCACAGATGCGTCTGGGCCAACCCAACTTCTTTCTCCAGTTCGACCGCCGTGGGATCAACCCGTTCACCGACCGGTTCGAGGTCGACCTGCTCGCCGAGGGCACCGTGCGCGGTACCGGTGGCATCGACATCGTCGACGACGAGTGCTGGACCGGGGTCCCGGGCCTGTATGCGGCCGGCGACGCCGCGACCCGGGAACGCATCTGTGGCGGTTTCACCGGCGGGGGCAGCCACAACTCCGCCTGGGCGATGTCGTCGGGCAGCTTCGCCGGTGCGGCCGCGGCACGCGCGGCCCGCGAGAACGGTGGGGCGATCCCGCTCGACCGGTTGACCGGTACCGGCACGGTCGGACTGGTCACCGCCGGACCGGGCGCCGCTCGGCGCGGGATCACGCCCGACGAGGTCGTGACCGCGGCACAGCGGGAGTTGATCCCCTTCGAGAAGAACTACCTGCGCCACGGGGACCGGATGACGCCCGCGCTCAGCGCACTGGACTCGCTGTGGGACGAGCTCTCCGGAGATGCCTACCGCGCCCGCACACCGGCAGGGCGCATACGTGCCCGGGAGGCCGCGGCGATCACCGCCGTCGGACGGTGGATCTACCGGTCCGCGCTCGCCCGCACCGAATCCCGCGGGATGAGCAAGCGCGCCGACCACCCCGACCTCGACCCGGCACTGGGCGATCACGTCCGCACCGGAGGACTCACCGATGTCTGGGTCGCGACACCCGGTTCGACCGCCCGCCGGCCCGGCCACCCCGCTCCGCGGCTCGCCGTCGGTGTTCCCGCATGATCGAGCTCGTCGTCGCATCGGCGTGTATCGCCTGCGACAAGTGTGTGAATGCCTGCCCCACCAACGTCTTCGACACCGGGCCCGACGGCGTGCCGACGATCGCCCGGCAATCGGACTGTCAGACATGCTTCATGTGTGAGGCGTACTGCCCCACCGATGCTCTCTACGTGAGTCCGGAGTCGTCCCCGCTCGGCGCCGGCGACACCGTGCCGCTCGAGCTGGTCGGCACCTATCGGGAACGTCTCGGCTGGGGCAAGGGACGCTCGCCCGGAAGCCTGACCGCGGTCGGACCGCCCATCCCGCACGGAGACCCGCCACCCCGGCTCGTCGAGCAGCACACCGACTGACCGGCTCACCTCGTTCCCCCGCTCCCAGCTTCACAGAACAGAGAAACCATGCCCACCAGAACATCTTTCGGACCACCGCTGCGTCGGATCAGACGCGCGATCGCACTGCTGTCGGCCGGCGTGGCGCTGACGGCAATTGCCGCCTGCGGATCCGAAGACTCGTCGTCGGCGCAGCGCGACGTCATCGACACGCTCCGGATCGGGGTGATCGGTTCGAGCAACGTCATCGCCGGACCGGTCGGCTTCGCCCACAGTCGCGGGGAACTGCTCGGGGCCTTCGCACCGCTGGGCGTCAACAAGGTCGAGGTCTTCAGTTTCCCGAACGGACCCGACCTCAACCAGGCGCTGATCGGCGGACGTCTCGACGTCGCGAGCTACGGCGACACCCCCGCGCTCGTCGCTCGCGGCTCGGGGCTGCAAACCCGCCTGTTGACGATCAACCAGCTCGACAACGATGCCGGTGTGGTGGCCAAAGACCCGTCGATCCGTTCGCTGGCCGATCTGGCCGGCAAGAACATCGGCGTGCCGAAGGGGTCCTACATCGACCGCTATCTACAGGGCGCATTGGCCGAGCGGGGCATCACCGCGAATCTGATCCACCTGTATCCGGCCGATCAGGAGGCTCCGCTGAACTCTGGTGAGATCGACGGCGCGGCGCTGCCCGGCGTCATCCCGTCCGTGGCGCTGCAGACCTTCGAGGGCAAGGGGTTCCACCTCGTGGACTCGGTCTACCGGGACCATCCCGATCTCGCCGGCACCAGCGTGACGGTGAGCAGCGAGCAGTTCCTGGAGAAGAACCCGGAATTCGCCGCGACGTGGCAGCAACTGCACGCGTCGTCGGTCCGCTTCGCGAAGGCGAACTGGGACGAGTACCTGCGATTCGAGCTGGGCAACTCCAAGGCACCCGAAGCCGCGGTCCGTGCCGCGGCCAACCCGGAGGGTTATTCCGAGGAGGCGTTCCCCGCGCGCGCCGTCGAATTGCTCACCGGCACCAAAGCCTTCCTGGTCCAACAGGGCAGCATCGATGACGACTTCGAACTCGACTCCTGGCTCCAGCGTCCCACCCCGGGACCGAACCCGTGACCGGGCCTCGATTCGGTGTGTGGGCCAATGTCTACGGCACGTGGGCCTCGGCACATCATCCCGCCGACCCGGTAGACGCGTCCTGGGAGCGCAACCTGGCACTGGTCCGCCGCGCGGAGGAACTCGGGTTTCACAGCACACTGATCGCCCAGCACGTGATCAACCCGTTCTCGCCGGAATGGGATCAGCTCGAGACATGGACATCGGCAGCCGCACTCGCCGCGTCGACGTCCACGATCGAATTGATCGCCGCCATCAAGCCGCTGCTGTTCCATCCGGTGGTGCTGGCCAAACAGGCCGCCAACATCGAGGAGATCTCCGGTGGTCGACTGTCCCTGAACGTCGTCAACGCATGGTTCCGCCCCGAGCTCGAGAAGGCCGGGATCGCGTTCCCCGAGCACGACGATCGCTACGGGTACGGCGCCGAATGGTTGACCATCGTCCGCAGGTTGCTCAGCGGGGAGAGGGTCTCGCACGAGGGACGGTATTTCAGCATCGACGACTATCAGATCAACCCCACCGGACGTTTCCGGTCACGTCCGGAGATCTACGTCGGCGGAGAATCCGATCCGGCCCGCGACCTGGTGGCGGCCCAGGGCGACGTGTGGTTCATCAATGGTCAACCGACTGAGCGGGTCCGAGAACTCATCGCCGACGTCGGCCGGCGCGAACGGACCGGCGCGCCTATCCGTTACGGACTGTCGGCCTTCGTGATCGCCCGTGACGATGCCGAATCCGCTCAGCGCGAGCTCGATCACCACTGGAAGCTGAACGAGCTCGATCAGCCCGTCCTGGCGAACATCGCCGGCGGTGCCGACGAGAAGGCGGTGATGTTCCAGACGTTCGCGCGCTACCCCGCGATCGGCACGAACGGCGGTACCGCAGCCGGGCTCGTCGGGTCCTACGACGAGGTGGCCGACCGGATCGCGGACTTCCATCGGGCCGGGATCGAGACGTTCATGCTGCAGTTCCAGCCCTTCGAGGCCGAGATGGAACGCTTTGCGGCGGAGGTGGTCCCGCGCGTGCACGAGCGCCTCGGAGCGGCTGTCGCGGCTCCCTGAAGTGCGAGCGAAACGAGCCCACCCAGCCCCCTGAGGTGCGAGCGAAACGAGCCCACCCCGCCCCCTGAGGTGCGAGCGAAACGAGCCCACCCAGCCCCCTGAGGTGCGAGCGAAACGAGCCCACCCCGCCCCCTGAGGTGCGAGCGAAGCGAGCCTCGAAGGGCTCATCCCTCACCGGACCCTTCGAGGCTCGTCGCTATCGCTCCTCGCACCTCAGGGAGCAACGGACGCCCGAGCCCATACGCGCAACACCTCAGGGAGCAACGGACGCCCGAGCCCATACGCGCAACAACTTCGGGCAGCGGAGGGCGCCCGAGTGGCGCACTCACTCAACCTGATTCGTGACCGGGCGGGCCGATGGTCTTGTCTTCTTTCTGACGGGAACAGCGCTGCCCTCACATCAGCGAGCGCAGGCCGGGTTCGTTGTCGGACCGAGAGGCCGAGGGCGGGGAGGCGCGCAGGAACTCGTCGGTGGCCTGCCGGATACTGCCCGAGATGGCGTGTCCGACATGACTACCGGAGTACCAGTGCACCTGACCGCCCCAATGGCGGTGTAGCTGTTGGGCGGCGGACACCGAGGTGACGCGGTCGTTGAGCGCCGCGACGACCATTCGCCGCTCGGGCGTCGGAATCGGTTCCACCGACAGCGGATTGATCACCGACGACACCGCGCGGACCGGTTCGCTGCGCATCAGCGAGGCCAGATGACGGCCCTTGGATCCGCCGCGCTCCATGTGATGGGCGAGGGTGGCGTGCATCTCCAGCATCGGCACGACGGCGAGGACCGAACTGACGCGGGGATCCATCGAGGCGACCATGGCCGCGATCGGGCCGCCGAGCGAAGTCCCCGCGATCGCGATGTCGGCGGGCTCCTGACCCTCGATCCAGGTGATCAGCGAACGGATCTCGGCGATCGCCCGAATCGTGATGACGGTGTTGACCAGCGGATCGAAGCCCGGGTAGGCGACCTTCTCGACTCGGCGGGAGCCATGTGCCGGGAGGACGGGGAACACCACGTCGTAGCCCAGCTTGTTGTACAGGTTGGCCGCGCGGAACGCGTAGAGATCGTCGGCGCGCCCCTGCGCCGCCCCGTGGACCCAGATCAGCCAGCGACGACCGGCCCGGCGCCGCGAGAGCACACGCACCGAGGCGATCCCGTCGGCGTAGGGGTCGGCGGCGGCGATCGACTCCGGGAGGGGCACTGCCACCGAGTAGTCGATGTGATCGAACGAGGTGGTCCCGAAGGTCTTCCGGTCACGCGAGACGATGCCGGGCGGCCCGGGGTCGAGGTGGATTCCCGAGGGTCCCAACGCGGCCAACTCCTCTGCGACACCGGTGCATCGGTGTACGCACTGCTCCACGAACTCGATCGGCGGGATGTCCCGGATCACCGAGTTGATCGCGATGAACAGCTCGTCGACGGCGGTCTCCCCGACCATCCGCGGACCGCAGTCCGCCGCCGGAACGCCCGCCTCCGGGTCGCCGCGACCGGCCGCACGCGAACTGCCGATCGCACGCGGCACCACCTTCGCGAACAACCCCAACCGAGCTGCTCCGGACTCCCAGTCGATCAACTCGCCTCCTGCGCCATCGCGTCGTCGCTCTCGTTCTCGCCCACCGTCTGCCGTTCGAGCGCGTCAGCGGCTTCGACGGCCGCATCCGCCACCCGCCTCAGGAACCGGGCGGGGTCGGGCATCGACTCCGGCGTCGCGATGAGGCCCATGCTGAGCTTGCCGGCGTAGCTGTACGTGGTGAGGTTGACGTCGGCTGGAGCGATGGCCAGTGCGAACGAGATCCAGTCGACGACCTCGATGTCCCCGACCCACCGCGTGGTGCGCGGACCGGGCATGTTGGCGGTGGTGATGTTGTTCATCACCAGCGGTGCACGATTCGCGGCCAGACCGCGGAAGATCGGGCCGAGCCGTCCGGTGTAGGTGGCCAGTACGTCGGTGAGTTCGAATCCGACGGCGCGCCGGCAGTGCACGGTGGCGGCGCAGCTCGCCCCCGTGGCCGCGATCCGCTCGACCGGGTCGGCCAGATCCGACCGCAGATACGCCATGGCCGTGGCGATCTCGTTGCCCTGAACACGCGTCGAGGCCAGGTCCTTGCACACTCCGAAGATGGACACCGCGACTCCCGGTTCTTCGCCGCGAGCGATCAGTTCGGCCCGGATCGCCCCGGCGATGACCCCGTGCAGCGCACCGTTCACGGTCGTGCCGGTGGCGAGCGCGAGTCGCTGCACGGCGGCGAGCGGAATGTCCCCGGACGCACAGATCCGGTCGGCGCCGCTGCGCGCGTTGAAGCTCGTCCGACGGACCGTCAACGGTTTCGGGATGAGGTCGGCGTTGCCGGCCTTGCGTTTCGCCGAGAATGCGCGCACCAGGGCCGACGCCGCGGACGGCAGATCGCGGATCATGCGCCGGGACTCCGAGCGCGCTGCACGCGTGAGTTCGTCGTCGTCGTGATCGACCCGGGTGCGGTCGACCGGCGCCTGTCCGACGCGCTCGTCGGGCCCGGCGGTGGCGGCCATGAAGGTGTTCAGTGCGGCGAGTCCGTCCGCGACGGCGTGATGGACGCGCACCACGACCGCCTGCCGCCCGCCGGCGAGACCGTGAACGAGGGTCAGCCCCCACAGCGGTCGGCTGCGGTCGAGTTGCCGGACCGCGAGTTCGGACAGGATCTCGTCGAGCTCGGCACGTCCCCCCGGCGCGGCGACCCATCGCTCGTCCAGGTGCTGCCACACGTCGAAGTCGTTGTCGCGCACCCAGAACGGACGGGCGCCGTGTCCGCGCGCCCAGGCGAGCCGCTGGGTCGCGCGTGGAAACATCCCGAGGTGGTCGGGCAGGACGCCGGCGATCTCGGTCAGGCTGAGAGGACGGCCCCGCCGGGCGGTGTCGAGAACCGCGACCTTGAGCGTGTGCATCGGGTTCGACGCCGACTCCATGTTGAGCATAAGCGCGTCGGGACCGGACATCCGTTCGGCGTCCGGAGTTCTGCTGGATCGGTCGATCTGCCTGACAGAATGCATGATTCAGCTCACCTTCCGTTGATTCGACGGGCCGGCATCGAGTTCGCGCTTGAGGATCTTGCCGGTGGCGTTGCGCGGCAGTTCGTCGAGGAAGTACACGTCGCGCGGGACCTTGAACCCGGCCAGTTGGTCACGGACCTGCTGCTGGATGTCGTCGGCGCCGATCTGCGCTCGCGGGGCCCGCACCACGTGGGCGACGAGTCGCTGACCGAATCTGTCGTCGTCGACACCGGTCACCGCGACCTCGAGCACCTCGTCGAGGGCGCCGATGACCTGCTCGACCTCGAGCGGGTACACGTTCTCCCCGCCCGACACGATCATCTCGTCGTCGCGACCGACGACGAAGAGCAGGCCGTTCTCGTCGAAGCGGCCGACATCGCCCGAGACCATGTGCCCGTCGCTGAAAGCCTTGGAGTCCGAACTGGTGTAGCCGTCGAAGCCGGAGTTGTTCGCGACCACGATGCGGCCGACCTCGCCGACGGGGACCTCTCGGTCGTCGTCGCCGAGAATGCGGACACTGGTACCGATGAGCGGTCGACCGGCGGTGTCCGGCGCGACGCGAAGATCGGCGGGGGTGGCGGTGGTGATGAGCCCGGCCTCGGTGGCGTTGTAGCTGTTGTAGACCACGTCGCCGTACCGGTCGAGGAATGCGACGAGTGCGTCGGAGCGCATCCGCGACCCGCTCGCGGTGGCGAAGCGCAGAGTCGGCATCGGATGGTCGTCGAGGACCTCGTCGGGGAGATCGGTGATGCGCTCGAGCATCACCGGTACGACGGCGAGGCCGGTCGCCGCGTGGTCGCGGACCAGTTCGAGCGTCGCCACCGGATCGAAGCGGCGGCGCATGATCATCGTGCACGTCATCGTCGCCGCGATCGCCACCTGCCCGAACCCCCACGCATGGAAGATCGGCGCCGCGATGACAGTCGATTCGCCTGCGCGCCAAGGAATCCTGTCCAGCATCGCCGCCAGGGAGGCGACGTCGGTGCTCCCGCCGCGACGCGCTCCCTTCGGCGTTCCGGTGGTTCCCGAGGTCAGCAACACGATGCGGCCGGCGCGAGCGGGCCGTCCGGGACGGGTTCCGCTGTTCGCACCGATCAGGCCGTCGACGGTGGCGCCCCGGTCCGACTCGCCCTCCGTCCACGCGTGGATTCGCCTCATCTCCGGAAGTCGCTGCGCCGCAGGCTCGACGACGGCGTCGAACTCGTCGTCGGCGATGAGGACGTCGGCCTGCTCACGGGCGAGTACGTCGGCGAGCTGGGGTCCGGCGAAGCCGGTGTTGAGGAGCACGGCATCGGCACCGAGCCGCGACGTCGCGGCGAGCGCCTCGATGAGACCGCGATGGTTGCGGCACAGGATGGCGACGGTGGTTACGGACGCGCCGGGGAGGTCACGGAGTCCGACGGCGAGTGCGTCGCAGCGGGCGTCGAGTTCACGCCAGGTGAGCTGTCCCGCCTCGTCGATGAGCGCGATGCCATCTGGATCGCGCGCCGCGGCGAGGCCGATCCCGCTCACCGGGGACGCACCGCCGTGCCGACGGAGGTTGAGCCCCATACGGATATAGCGGTCGACTCTCGACGAGCCGAGGAAGCCGCTGCGGTTCAGGGTACGAACGAGCCACAACGCGGTGGTGACGCGCTCGCGGAGGTGCGAGATCATCGTCGTCTCCTCGTGGTCAGCCCAGAACCGGGAACCGGCGGGCGCGGGCGAGGTGGTCCAGTGCGTGCTGCATGCGTTTGCGGACCATCTGGTCCACCTCGTCGTATTCGGGGTTGTTGCCGAACTCGGCGGTGATGTCGATCGGGTCGAGAACCTCCGTCACCAGCTTCGACGGCAACGGGATGTTCGGCGGGAGGTGCGCGGTCAGGCCGAACGGGAAACCGAAGGCAAACGGTGCCGTATCGGTACGGATCAGCTTGTCGAGTCGCAGGATTCGAGCGAGCGTGTCGCCACGATTGAGGAACAGCTGCGTCTCCTGCCCACCGATGGTGACGATGGGGACGATCGGCACGCCGGCCTCGAGAGCGGTGCGGATGTAGCCGGTACGACCGTGGAAGTCGATGGTCGCGCTCTGGCTGCTCGGGCGGAGAGCCTCCCATTCGCCGCCGGGGAACACGATCGTCGCAGCGCCCGCCCGCAGCGCGGCGACCGCGTTCTTCGGGTGAGCCGGGAGGAACCCGACCTTGCCGAAGATCTGTCTGCCCGCCCCGGTGAAGATGAGGTCGTGGGCGAGGGTGTACAGCGGCCGGTCCGCCCCGAATTCGTCGGCGAACGCCACGCTGATCACCGGGACGTCGAAGGCCATCAGTCCGCCGGAGTGGTTGGACACGAGCAGTGCACCGCCGTCGGGCACCTTGTCCATACCCCGCACCTCGGACCGGAAATAGGTTTTCGCCACGAGTTTCAGGACGGGCAGGACCCGCTTCACCCAGGTCTCGTCGCGTGCGGTGAGGTCGAAGGTCTCGGCGCTCATCGATCACATCTCCTGTGGGATTGCATCTGTGGTTCGCGCGGATCACCGCTTGATCAGCCGGGGCGAGCCCTCCGACCGGGGTCGATGTCCTCGGAACCGCAAAATGAGAACACGTTCTAGTGGTTGAATTAGAACACGTTCTACATAGCGTCGCCACACTTCGTTACCTATGCCACAACTGACTGATCGGTAGCCACATGGAGTTCATCCTGGAGGACATCTCCGAAGCCGAGGTCGCGCGTCGCCGCGCGGTCTACACCCCGCTCACCGACACCGTTCGCGATCTCGTCGACGCGGTGATCCGCACCGAGGTGGCCGAGGAGGACCTCGACGAGGCGCGCCGGCGGATCGCCGAGGTGGTGGCCGACCTGCGCAGTCGGCAGATGGACGGCGCCTTCGGGGTCCGACACACGCGCGAGAACACCGGCATGGCCTGGGGAAACGCGGTCATCGGCGTCCGCAACGCGCTGGCGCCGCCGCTCGACGTCGTGCACGTGGCCGACGGGGTCCGGAGCGAATTCACGCTGGGCGCGGCCTACGAGGGTCCACCCGGGCAGGTCCACGGCGGGGTGTGCGCGCTGGTCCTCGATCACGTCCTGGGCAACGCGGCGAGTGTGGAGGGCCCCTGCTACACCGGCACCCTCACCGTCCGGTACGGGCGGCCGACACCGCTGGGCGCGCTCGTCGCGCAGGCGTGGGTGACCGAGCAAAACGGACGCAAACGCATCGTCCGCGGCACGATCTCGGATGCCGACGGGGTGACCTGCGAGGCCGAGGGCGTGTTCATCGTGCCCCGGTCCACGGCCGACGTCCCGTCGGTGCGCTGGTCGGCGGGCTGATGCGCGCCGCGGTGACCGCCCCGGGAGAGTCCGGCGCGGGCGAGTTCATCTCGGGCGGATTCGTCGTCGACGACCGACCCGACCCCACCCCCGGTCCCGGCGAGCTGGTACTGCGCGTGGCCGCGAACGGCATCTGCGGTTCCGATCTGTCGACCGCGCCGCTGCTACCGAGCGGGACGATCATGGGTCACGAGTTCGCCGGCGAGGTCGTCGGTGTGGGACCCGAGGACCCGGACGTCCCCCACTCCTTTCGAGTCGGCGACCCCGTGGCCGCCATGCCGGTGATCGGGTGCCATCGGTGCCGCGCCTGCCTCATCGGTGACGTCGCCCGCTGCCCATCGGCACGAACCCTGGGACTCGGCATCCTGCCGGGCGGGCTCGCCGAGTTCGTCGCGGTCGGGGCGGCCGAGAGCGTGCTGCTCGACGGCATCGACCCGGTCGACGGCGCGCTCGTCGAACCGCTCGCAGTTGGATTGCACGCCGTCACCCGCGCGTCCGTCCGTCCCGGCGATCGGGTGCTGGTACTCGGCGCGGGACCAGTCGGTCTCGCTGCGCTGCACTGGCTGTCACGCGGAGTGGCCACCGAGCTGGTGTGCTCCGACCCGTCCCCGGGCAGGCGGGCGGCGGCACTCGATCTCGGCGCGTCCGCGGTGTGCACCCCCGACGAACTCCCCGCCCAGGTCGAATCGGGCTTCGACGTCGTCATCGAGTGCGTGGGCAAGCCGGGGATGATCGCCACTGCGCTGGACGCGGTCGCGACTCACGGCACCGTCGTCATCGCGGGCGTCTGCTTGAGCGACGACTCGTTCATGCCGGTCGCCGGGGTCGTGAAAGAGACCACGATGCACTTTGTCTCGTACTACACGGCGAGCGAGTTCCGCACCGCCGCAGCCGAGTTGAGCAAGGGTGTGATCGGGTCGTCGACGCTGGTCAGCGAGATCGTCGGGCTCGGCGAGGTGGACCGTGTGGTCCGGGAGCTCGCCGCGCCCAACGACCACCGGAAGGTGCTCATCGCGCCGGCGATGCCGGGCGTCCGCTGATCGGGACTCGCGGCCGGCGCCACACCCGGCGTACGGTCTCTGGGGTGAACAGTGCCGTTCCCGTGACCCCCGAGCCGTTCAGTACCGACGAGGCGCAGCGGGTGCGCGCGATCTGGTCAGACCTCGACCTGCCCGGCATCGTCGACGTGCACACCCACTTCATGCCGCGCCCGGTCATGGACAAGGTCTGGGCCTACTTCGACTCGGTCGGGCCACTGGTCGGACGCGAGTGGCCGATCACCTACCGCGCCGACGAGGACGTCCGGGTGTCCACGCTGCGGGACTTCGGGGTGCGGGCCTACTCGTCACTGGTGTACCCCCACAAACCGAACATGGCCGAGTGGCTGAACGGCTGGGCGCACGACTTCGCCGCGGGCCATGACGACTGCCTGCACACAGCGACGTTCTATCCGGAGGAGTCCGCCCACACCTATGTCTCCCGCGCCATCCAAGCGGGAACCCAGGTGTTCAAGTGCCACATCCAGGTCGGCGACTTCTCCCCCACCGATTCGCTTCTCGACGGCGTGTGGTCCCAGATCGCCGATTCGCAGGTCCCGGTCATCATCCACTGCGGGTCGGGGCCCGCGCCCGGCACCTTCACCGGACCCGAACCGATCCGCGAACTGCTGCACCGGTTTCCGTCGTTGCCGCTGATCGTCGCGCACATGGGGATGCCCGAGTACACCGCATTCCTCGACCTCGCGCTCGAGTACCCGAACGTGCACCTGGACACCACGATGGCGTTCACCGATTTCGCCGAGGAAGACGCCCCGTTCCCGGCGGACTACCTGCCGCGACTGGCCGACGCCGGCGAGAAGATCCTGTTCGGCAGCGACTTCCCGAACATCCCGTACGGCTACACCCACGCCCTCGAGGCGATCATCCGCCTCGACCTCGGGGCCGACTGGCTCCGAGACGTGTTCTACCGCAACGGCTCCAGGCTCTTCGGAATCGGCTGACCCAGGCGTCCGGCGAGCGCTTACAGGACCTGGGACAGGAAGGTCCGCAGGCGGTCGGACTTCGCGTCGTCGAAGACCTGTTCCGGCCGGCCGGTCTCGACGACGGCTCCGTGATCCATGAACAGCACGTTGTCGGAGACGTTGCGCGCGAAGCCCATCTCGTGGGTGACCACCACCATGGTCATCCCCTCGGTGGCCAGGTCGGCCATCAGTGCGAGCACACCTTTGACGAGCTCGGGATCGAGCGCGGACGTGGCCTCGTCGAAGAACATGACCTCCGGCGTCATGGCAAGTGCTCGTGCGATGGCGACGCGCTGCTGCTGGCCTCCCGAAAGGCGTGCCGGGCGCACGTCGGCCTTGTTCGTCAGCCCGACGATCTCGAGCTGCCGCAGGGCGACCTCACGGGCCTCGTCCTTGCTCAGGCCCTTCAGCTTCCGCGGTCCGAGTGCGACGTTGTCGACGACGCTCTTGTGGGGGAAGAGGTTGAAGTGCTGGAACACCATGCCGATCCGGCGTCGGAGCTCGTCCGGGTTGTCCTTGAGCACGGACCTACCGTCGAGCAGGATGTCCCCCTGATCGGGTTCGTGTAGCCGGTTCAGCACCCGCAGGAGGGTCGACTTGCCCGATCCCGACGGCCCGATGACGGTCGTGGTGGTGCCGGCATCGACCTGGATGCCGACGCCCCGAAGCACACGCTGCTTGCCGAACGACAGGTGCAGATCGGTCCCGGTCAGCGAGACGGCCTTCCGCGGGGTGGGCGCGGGCGAACCCGACGACGAGGCATTCGAGGCCTGGGAGTCGGACTTGTGGAGATCAGGCACGGGCCTATCCCTTCTCGACGACGGTCGGGGGCAGCGGGTCGTCCTGGACGTCGGCCGGTCGTCCGGTGCGCAGGCGCCGGTCGATGTAGTTGACCAGGTGCGTCAGCGGGATGGTCAGGATCAGGTACATGATGCCCGCGGCGACGAGCGGCGAGAGATTGCCTGTCTGCGCGTTCAGATCGCGGCCCACGGCGAACAGCTCGCGCTGACTCGCCAGCAACCCGAGGAAGTACACCAGCGAGCTGTCCTTGATCAGACTGATGAACTGGTTCATCAGTGCCGGGAGCACCCGTCGGACGCCCTGCGGCACGACGACGAGCCGCATCGACTCGCGATAACTGAAGCCGATGGCCCGTGAGGCCTCCAGCTGACCGTCGTCGACGCTCTGGATCCCGGACCGGAAGATCTCACCGATGTAGGCCGCGGCCAGCAGGGCCAGCGCGACGGCACCGAGCCAGTACGGGTTGTTGCCGGTGATGCCCTTGACGACCGGGCCCACGCCGAGACCGACGATCAGGATGACGACCACCGCGGGCAATCCGCGGAAGATGTCGGTGTAGACCCGCGCCGGCCAGCGCAGCCAGCGCGAGCGCGAGATGCCGCAGATCGCCAGGATCATGCCGAGGATGGTGCCGAGGACTCCCGATACCAGCGACAGGATCAGGGTGTTGACCAGACCGGTCTTGATCAGCTCGGGGAATGACTCCTTGTAGAGATCCCAGTTGAAGAACGTGTCGCCGAGCTGCTGGAGCGTGCTCTTGGGCGCGGTCTCCTCCGCGGGCCCGGCCTTCTCGGCGTTCTCGGCCGCGATCGCGGCGATGTCGGGGAGCTCGGGCGTGGGAGCGGCCTTGCTGCCGGGCTTCCAGCCCTCGGGCAGTTCGCGGGGCACCCAGTCGACGTAGAGCTTCGCGTACGTGCCGTCGGCGATGATGGCGTCGAGTCCGGAGTTGAGGGCCTCGGTGAGCCGCGGCTTGTTCTTTCCGACCGCCCAGGCGACGAAGTTGTTGACGCTGAACGTGTTCTCGACGATCGCGGTGCCATCGCCTTCACGAACCGCACCCTCGGCCTGCTGAGACGGCGCGACCCAGGCGTCGACCTGGCCGCTCCTGAGGTTCGCGTAGGCGGTGGCGTAGTCGGGGAACTTGACCGGGTCGAGTCCGAGCGTGTTGACGACGTAGTCGTCCTGCACGGTGCCCTGGACGACGGCGATACGTGTGGACGCCGACAGGTCACCGAAGCTCTTGATGGAACCACTGGTCGGCGCGACGAGGGAGAAGTAGCCGAAGTCGTAACCGTTGGTGAAGTCGACGGTCTTGCGACGGTCGTCGGTGGTGGTGATCGAGGACGATCCGACGTCGAAGCGGTTGTTGGCCACCTGCGACAGCAGCCCCGCGAACTCGGTGCCGTTGAACTCGATCTGCAGACCCAGCTTCGCGGCGACGGCCTTGAGGAGTTCGTTGTCGAAGCCGGTGAAGTTGCCCGCGCTGTTCACGCAGATGCTCGGGCCGGCGTCCGACAGGGTGCCGACGGAGATCTTGCCGGGCGACAGCAGCTCCAGTTGGCCGACGTCGATCTGGTCGAGCGGCGTGGTCGACGCCGTGGTGTAGCGGTCTTCCCCGCCCTGATCCGCGGCGGCGAGGTTGACCGGAGCCGCCGACGCCGACGCGAGGCCGGCCGGTGCGCAGCTGTCGGCCGGAGCGGCCTGCGCACGGGGTGCGGGTGCGCCGAGGATGGTCAGCAGTCCGACGATGGCGGCCGTGAGGGCCAGCGCGACGACGCGGACGGCGCGCGGCGCGTCCCGTCGGGCGCTACGGGATCTGTGGTTGGACACCGTGTCGACACTATCCGCACGCGCAAGAGGTGTCCCAAATTTTTGCCCGCCGGTGAGTTTAACCCGGTTGACCAGGGGGTCGTCGCCGTAGCGGCGCCTGCGAGGCGTGCGTCGAGCGCGACCGTCGGCCACGTCCGCCCGCGCCGATCGTCGAGGACGCCGTGCGGAGTGACCCCCGAGGATTCTCAATCCGGATGTACGAATTCCTTGTCGGAAAGCGGTGCTCGTGCTACCAATGATACAGGGATTCGGGATTTGTAACATCATTCTTCGCCGCGCCGGAAATCAACCCCCTCTTGAATCTCTGGCGCCCATCCCGCTATCCCACAGGCCGTCGACGTGCGGTTTTGTTGCGGCCTGCGTCCACTGTCGAATTCGAAGTGAAAGCGGGAAAAATCATGCTGTCTGCACTCTTCTACGCAATCGAGGCTTTCGACAACCTCTTGTGGGACATCGCCGAAACAATTGTCACCGGAAGCGACGAAGCCGCCGGCTCGTAGTCCCCCATCCAGTCAGGACGAGTTCAGCAGTGGGTATCGCCGGGCGATACCCACTGCTGAACCTCGACGGCGATCGCGATCAGCCTCGGGCAGCGATGCGTGCCTGGACTTCGGGCCGACGCAGCGGGGGCACGGTCTTCGGCGGTTGACGACGCTCCGGCAGGACGTCGAGGAGGGTCCGCGTCGCCGCGGTGACCGCGGTGACCGCCGCCTCGAACGCCTCGACGTTCGCCGCCGACGGATGGCGGACCCCACTCACCTTGCGCACGTACTGCCGAGCCGCGGCCTCGATCTCGTCCCCCGTCGCCGGCGGTTCCAGACCACGGAGTTCGGTGATGTTGCGGCACATGGCAGATCCCTTCGGTCGGATGCTGGTGCGGGTCGCCGCCGGGGCCGAACCGAGGTGGGGACCTCAGTCACCGATCTTGACGACCGCTTTGCCCAGGATCCGCCCTTCGGCCAGATCGGTCAACGCCTCGGGCAGCTGATCGAGCGTGTAGGTCACATTCACCTGCGGGGACATGCCGTCCGCGATCATCTGGGACAGCTCCTCGTGCAGGGTCGCGGGGAGGTTCAGCTCCGGGTGCGTGCGCACGTACTCGCCCCACGCGGCACCCACGACCGCGATGTTGCGGAACAGGACGCGGTTGAGTTTGACGGTCGGGATACCGCCCGCCGCGAAGCCGACCACCACGTACCGGCCGTCGGGCGCCACCTGGCGCAACGCCTCGTCGAACACCTCGCCGCCGGACGGATCGATCATCACGTCGACACCCTTGGGGAAGATCTCCTTGAGCGCGGTCCCCCAGCCCTCTTCGAGCTGCACGATCTCGTCCGCCCCGGCACTCCGCAGCAGTTCTTCGGCACCCTTGCGGTGGACGATCGCGACGACCTTCGCGCCGAGCGCCTTGGCGACCATGATCGACGCGGTGCCGACGCCACCGGCAGCACCGAGCACTCCCACGACCTCACCCTTCTGCAGGTGGGCACGGGTCTTCAACGCGAACAGGGCCGTCTGGTAGTTGATGCCCATCGCCGAGCCCTGCTCGAAGCTCAGCCCCTGCGGCAGCGGGAGCAGCTGTTCGGGTGCGGCCGCGACCTGTTCGGCGAAACCCCCCACGATCGACGCGACGAGGACCTTGTCACCGACCTTCACCGTCGATCCCTCGGGCGCCGAGCGCACCACCCCGGCCACCTCGGTTCCGGGCGTGAACGGCGTGGGGACGCGGAGCTGATACTTGCCCTGGCTCATCAGGACATCGGGGAAACACACCCCACATGACTTCACATCGACGAGGACCTGACCGTCGGCGGGTACAGGGTCCGGGACGTCTTTCAGTTCGAGTCCGGAGGGGCCTGTCTCTGCATTGAGTACCTGAGCTTTCATAGGGCTCACCCTACGCGGCGGCGCTCACAGACCCGATAGGATCTGGTGCCATGTCACACCCCACGGCCCAGCTGCCGAGCGCACCGTCCCCCGAACGCCTCCGAGTCGCCGAGGAGGCCCCCGGTTTCATGCCGCTCGACGAGGCGCAGACGCTGTTCGAGATCGCCGGAGAGTATCTGTCGCAACCGGATTCGACGAAGGTCGGCGTCGAGATCGGTACATACTGCGGCAAGTCGACGGTGTTCCTCGGTTCCGCGGGCGAGGCGCGCGGGGCCGTCATCGTGACCGTCGACCACCATCGCGGTTCCGAGGAACACCAGCCCGGGTGGGAGTACCACGACGAATCGCTCGTCGACGCGCACACCGGCACGCTGGACACCTCGGCACGCTTCCGCCGCACCATGTTCGACGCCGGACTCGACCAGACCGTGGTGGGGGTGCTGGCACCGTCGACGGTCGCGTCGAGGGTCTGGGGCACGCCGGCCGACTTCGTGTTCATCGACGGCGGCCACAGCATGGAGGCCGCACAGAACGACCTCGACGGCTGGGCGCCATGGGTTCGTATCGGCGGCGCCCTGCTCATCCACGACGTCTTCCCCGACCCGGCCGACGGCGGACGGCCGCCGTACGAGATCTACTGCCAGGCACTGGAAACCGGGCAGTTCACCGAGGTCAGGGTCGAGGGATCGCTGCGCGTCCTGCGTCGCGATTCGGGTGACGTCGGTGCGCCGCTGACACCGAAGGTCTGACGCGAGGCGAGAGCGGGCGCTAGGCTTCCGCGGCCAGCGCCCGCACCTTGCCCAGCACGTCGGGATAGCGTTTCAGGTGCGCACCGCCGTTGACGTCGAAGGCGGCGCCGGTGATCCATCCAGCCTTGTCGGAGGCGAGAAATGCGATGGTGTCGGCGATCTCGGACGTCTCACCGCTGCGGCCCAGCGGGGTGTTGTCGAGGTAGTCCTCGGTCAGACCGGGGACGAAACCGATCCCCTCGGTCAGCGGGGTCATCACCAGTCCCGGTGACACCGCGTTGACCCGGACCCCACGCTCGGCGAGTTCGAGGGCGGCGACCTCGACGAGCATCAGCACACCGGCTTTCGAGGCGCAGTACGCGCCCATCCCCGCACCGGGTTGCCGACCGTTGAGCGACGCGATGCAGGTGATCGACCCACCGTCGACGATCCGTCGGCCGGCGTGTTTGACCACCAGGAACGTTCCGGTGAGACAGACGTCGACGGTGTGGCGCCACGCACTCAACTCGAGGTCGGTGAGCGGTCCGGGGTCGGAGAGTCCGGCACAGTTCACCGCGGTGTCGAACTCGCCCACATCCTCGAAAACGGCTGCGACCGAGTCCTCGTCGGTGACGTCCAGCCGGACCGCGCGCACCGCATCGCCTCGTTCGGCGGCGACCGCCTCGGCGCGCACGAGGTCGACGTCGGCGACGACCACCTCTGAACCGGCATCGGCCAACGCGTCGACGGTGGCGAGGCCGATACCCGAGGCGCCGCCGACGACGATCGCCCGACTCATCGGGCCCCGGCCTCGACGGGGTGGCCCTTGGTAACCAGATGCCGTGTCAGGAAACCGATCTCGTGCTTGACGCAGGGTTCGAACCAGTCGTTCCCGGCGAACACGTCGAAGTGGTCGCACGGGTAGTGCCGCACCTCGGCGCGTGCCTTGAAGGCCGTCTTCGACGCGGCGTATGGCGGTGCGACGGAGTCGAAGTCGGCGATCTGGAACAGCACCGGAGCGGAGACCCGATGCGCATACTTGTCCGCGCGGAAGCCCCCGATCTCCAGGCCGACCGAGGCGTCGACCTCGTTGCGCCAGGACGGGCCGGCAATCGCCTGGTAGCTCTCCTGATAACCGGGCGCCGTCAGCGCGGCGCCGGTGTCGCCGGGTTGCCCCACGACTCGCATCATCCTCGGGGCACGTCCGAGGCGTCGCGACACCGCACTGGCCACCGCGGTCGCGGTCGACTTCGCGATCGCCGCCCCGCCGTTCTGCGCGTAGGCGACCCGGCCGGCGGCCGGCCCGTTCACGAAGGGGATGACGGCGATCACCGCGGCAACGTCTTCGCGGTCCGCGGCCACGGTCAGTGCATGGCCACCGGATTGCGAGACACCCCACAGGATGATCCGACCGGGATCGACGCCCGGCTGCTTCTTCGCGGCCACGATCGCGGCACGGTAGTCGTCGGCCTGACGTTCCAGCGAGATCTGTTGCCGTGGTTCTCCTCCCGACAACCCGAAGCCGCGATAGTCGAACGCCAGCACCGCCAGGCCCGCCTCGGCGAAGCGCTGGGCGTAGGGGCCCAGACCGGAGTCCTTGGTCCCGGCGAAGCCGTGGGCCATCACGACGACGGGCCGTGTGCCGTCGACCTCGAAGGGCGACGATGCCGCGCCCGGGAAGAACCAGGCGTCGCACTCGGCGTCCGACGAGGAGAAGCGCACGGTGGTCGCACCGTCCGGTGTGCTCATGCCGAGGCTCCCTTCGAGACCAGTTCGGAGGCGACGCCGGCCCATTCGGTCGGCCCCTGCTGCTGGGCCCGGCGGATGCCCGCCGGGATCTCCTTGGTCCGCATGTTGTGTTCGTACAGATAGTGATCGAGCTGCTGGGTGTGCCGCGGGCGATCGAGCATGTGGCCGGTGTAGTAGTGCATGTCGGCCTCGATCGTCTGCCGCATCTCCGGCACCGACGGGAGCCGGTAGTGACCTGTGGCGTACGCGCCGATCAGGCGGGCCTGACATTCGACGAACGGGAACAGCGTCGGGACCGCTTGCGCGAAACCGGCGAAGACGAGGTCGTCGATCCCCGGGTAGAACATCCGCTTGTACAGGTCGATCCGATTGTCGGGGGCGCTGATGAACTCGGGATCGAAGAACGGGAAGGTGATGTTGTATCCCGTTGCGTAGATGATGATGTCGAAATCATCGGAGGTGCCGTCGTCGAAGTGAACCGTCGACCCGTCGAATCGGTTGATGTTGGGCTTGGGGATGACATCACCGGAGCCGAGCCGGAGCGGCAGCTCGACCGACTGGGTCGGATGTGCTTCGAAGAACTTGTGATTGGGCGTCGGTAGTCCGTAGTCCTCGGGACGTCCTGCCGTCACGGGCTGCATGACCTGGACGAACTTCCGCTGCCACGACGTGGGCAGGTACGGCGTCGACCGGTAGTACTTGTCGGCCGGTTTGCCGCCGAAGTACTTCGGGACGATCCATGCACCCGACCGCGTGGACAGGGTCAGCTTGTTGTCCAGTGCCTTCGACGACAGCTCGACGGCGATGTCGGCCGCGCTGTTGCCGAGTCCGACGACCAGGATGCGCTTGCCCATGAAGTCGTGCGGGGTGCGCGGGTCGATGTAGTGGTGGGCGTGCATCTCGATGCCGTCGAACTCGCCCGGGAAGTCCGGCCACCGGGGGTCCCAGTGGTGCCCGTTGGCGACGACGAGCAGATCGAACCGGCGTCGCTCGCCCAGCTGGGTCTGCAGTTCCCAGCCGCCGCCGTCGAGTCGGGTCGCGTGTTCGATGCCGTTGGTGAACTCGATCGACGAGTAGAGGTCGAAGGCCTCCGCGTACGAGTCGAGATAGGCCTTCACCTGGGTGTGGTGCGGGAAGTCCGGGTACTCGTCGGGCATCGGGAAGTCCCGGAACGACAGTTGGTGCTTGGAGGTGTCGATGTGCAACGAGCGGTATGCGCTGCTGTGGCCGTTCGGATTGCCGAACGCCCAGTTCCCGCCGACCCGGTCGGAACTCTCGAAGCATGTGTACGGAACGCCGTAATCGGTGAGCATCTTGCCTGCGGTCAGACCGCTGATGCCGGCCCCGATGATCGCGGTGGTTGGTAAAGGCACACTGCCCCCTCGTCGGACACGTCGTGGTTCGGTCGTATGGGTCTCGGTCATGCGTGTAGACACATTCTGGTTTGTGTCTACACGATGCGACGTATCGTGTACACAGAATCCGCGAACTGTCTACGACGCCGTCGTCCGTTCGCCGGAACCGCCGACGAGTACGCAGCAGTGCGCGCAGACCGTGACCGCAGGAGTGTCCGTGACCGAAGCCCCGACCACCACGGTCCAGGACCGCCTACTCGATGCGACAGAGAAGCTGCTCGCCGACAAGGGGATTCGCGCGACGACGATGCAGCAGGTGGCCGAGACGGCCGGGGTCTCGCGCGCGTGGCTCTATCGGCACTATCCCGACAAACCGTCCATGATCGGTGCCACCATCGTGCGCCTCACCGAGTCCTTCTGGCGGGACGCACGCGCCGAACTCGACGGGATCGACGACTTCGCGGGCCGGCTCACTGCCGGTGTGCGGATCGGCCGCGGCGCGTACGACGACCCCGGAACCCTACTCATGCGGCTGCGCACCGACGAACCGACCGAGTTCGCCGAATGCGCCGGCGTGGGCGTCGTCAAGCTCGTCCCCGACCTCGCCGCGTTCTGGTTCCCGTTCGTCGAGCACGCCGCGCACCGGGGCGAGATCCATCCTGGACATGACCTGCGCGAGGTGTCCGAATGGGTTGCCCGCGTGCTGATCAGCCTGGGTACGTCGCCGGGTGAGACCGTCGACATCGACGACGCATCCCAGGTCCGACGACACCTCGAGGTCTTCATCCTCCCCGGGTTCCGCACCGATCCACGCCACTGACCGCGTCCGAGCCCCGGTCCTCCTCTGGTCTGAGTGACGCCGATCACCTAGACTGGTGTCCAGTCAACCGTCCGGCCGTCCCGGGCGGCCGAACGACGCCGTCGGAGGGCACCATGGATTTCGGGATCGTGCAGTTCACCAGTGATCGCGGATTGAAGCCGCACGTCCTCGCCCCACTCATCGAGAACGCGGGATTCGCTTCCTACTACGTTCCCGAACACGGGCACATCCCCACCAGGCGCGACGCGGCGCACCCGCGCACCGGTGACGAGACCCTGCCCGACGAGCGGTACATGCGCACGCTCGACCCGTGGACATCGCTGGCCGCCGCCGCCGCGGTCACCGAACGCATCCGTCTGGCCACGGCGGTCGCCCTTCCGGTGCAATCGGATCCGATCACGCTGGCCAAGACCATCGCGACCCTCGATCACCTCTCGAACGGGCGGGTGACCCTCGGCGTCGGATTCGGCTGGAATCTCGACGAACTCGCGGACCACAACGTGCCGCCGAAGCGCCGGCGCACCATGCTGCGCGAGTACCTCGAGGCGATGTCGACGCTGTGGTCGGAGGAAGAAGCCGAATACGACGGCGAATTCGTGCAATTCGGTCCCAGCTGGGCGTGGCCCAAGTCGACCCAGGCACACATCCCGGTCCAGGTGGGTGCGGCGGGCAACGAGAAGAACTTCAAGTGGATCGCGCGCAGCGCGGACGGCTGGATCACCACCCCGGGCGAGGAGGACATCGAGGGTTCGGTGTCGCTGCTCAAGCAGATCTGGGCCGACGCAGGTCGCACCGGCGATCCCGAGATCGTCGTCCTCGACTTCCGACCGGTTCCCGAGAAACTCGAGAAGTGGCGCGAGATCGGTGTCACGACAGTGCTGTACGGCCTGCCCGACGACTCGGTGGAGCGCGCGACCGGTTACCTCGCGAAACTCGCGGGAAAGTTGGGTATCGCTCCGGCAGTCGTGTAGAGGCCCGAATCCCTCTGCTAGCCTGGGTGCGTTCTGACACGGGGTGCTCCGCGACTGCGGGGCTGAGATGAGACCCGAGAACCTGTCCAGGTAATGCTGACGAAGGGATGTCATGTCTTTGCATGCGCACGCGCCGGATCCCGGCCGCTTCACCGACCACCTGTGGGAACAGACGACAGCTCTGCGAGCGTCGATCGACGATCTCGAATTCCTGCACCGCCTCGGAGACGGCACGCTGCCCCTCGAGGTGTTCCGCACCTACCTGGAGCAGGACTCGCTGTACCTGGCCGGGTACTCGAAAGCACTCGCGATCCTGGCGTCGAAGTCGCCCGACCCGCAGACCGCGGCATTCTGGGCGAACTCGTCGTCGACCGCGGCCACCGTCGAGGTCGCCCTGCACGGCGACCTGCTCGGGGGCGGCCAGTTGCCGCCGCGGCAGGGTGAGCCCGAGCCGTCGACCGCGTGCCTGGCCTATGTGTCCTACCTGATCGCCACCGCAGCGACCGAGTCGTACGCGGTCGGCGCCGCCGCAACGCTGCCCTGCTTCTGGATCTACGCCGACGTCGGCCGGGGACTGGCGGCGAGCGCCGCCGAGGTCCTCGCCGCCGACCCGAAGCACCCGTATGCCCAGTGGGTGACCACCTACGACGCCCCGGAGTTCCAGGAATCCGCCGCCCGGGCAAGGGAACTGGTGGATGCGGCGGCGGCGTCGGCCGGCGCGCCGGAACGGGCTGCGATGTCCGCGGCGTTCACCATCGCCACCCGGTACGAGCTCATGTTCTGGGACACCGCGCTGAACCCCTACGCATGGCCCGCCGCATGACCGGCCGCGCGCGCCGCGTCCTGGCCTGCCTCGTTGCCACCGTCGCGGTGTTGTCGACGGCCACCGCGTGTGGGTCGGACACCGCCTCCGACAACACCATCCGGTTCGCGCTCGACTGGACCCCGAACACCAATCACACGGGCCTGTTCGTGGCGCAACAGCGCGGGTACTTCGCCGAGTCCGGCCTCGACGTCGAGATCCTGCCCTACAACAACACCTCCGTCGACACCGTCGTGGACGCGGGGAACGCCGAATTCGGGATCAGCACCCACAGTTCGTCCACCTTCTCTCGGGCATCGGGCGCGCACACGATCTCCGTGCTGGCACCACTGCAGCGGTGGGCGACAGGTATCGGTGTCCGCGCCGACCGCGACGACATCACGAGCCCGAAGGACCTCGACGGCAAGACCTATGCCGGGTTCGGTGACCCCGGCGAGGTGGAGACACTCAAGCGGGTGATCCGGAACGACGGCGGCACAGGTGAATTCACCTCGGTCACCCTCGGCACCTCCGCATACGAGGCCGTCTATTCCGGGAAGGCGGACTTCACCGTCTCGTATCTCGCCTGGGAGGGCATCGAGGCCGAGCACCACGGAACGCCGATGAGGTATTTCCACTACACGGACTTCGGTTTCCCGGAGGCCTACGCGATCGTCGTCGACGCCAACGAGGACTGGCTGAACGAGAACCCGGAGCGTGCGGCGACGTTCGTACGGGCGCTGCAACGCGGCTACCAGGCTGCGGCCGATGACCCGGATGCCGCCGCCCGCGACCTCATCGCCGCCAATCCGGGCGCGTTCAACGACGAGAAGCTGGTCGTCGAGAGCCAGCGGATGCTTGCCGCCCAGTACATGAAAGACGCGAACGGCCGGGTGGGCGGGCAGACGCTCGAGCAGTGGGCCGGGAACTCTGGGTTCCTCTACCGCAGTGGGCTTCTCACGGGTCCGGACGGGGCCGCGCTCACAGCCGAGCCGGACTGGTCGACCTACTTCACCAATGATTACCTCGACGCGTCCCGCTAGCACCGGCCTCCGGCGGGCCGCGCCCGCGATCGTGGCGGTGGTGGTACTCGTCGCGGCCTGGCAGGTCTATGTCGATCTCAGCGGGGTCCGACCGCAACTGCTGCCGTCGCCGTCCCGGGTCGCGGCACAGGGGTGGGCGCATCGGGACGAGATCGGGGTGCACGCCGGGGCGACGCTTCAGGTCACCCTGATCGGCTTCGCGGTGTCACTGGTCCTGGCATGGGTACTGGCGATCATCGTCGACTTCTCCCCCACCCTGCGGCGGGCCTTCGTGCCCCTGTTCGTCGCATCGCAGACGCTGCCGATCATCGCGATCGCTCCGCTCATGATCATCTGGTTCGGCTTCGGCGTGCTCCCGAAGGTCCTCGTCATCGCCCTTGTCACCTTCTTCCCGATGGCGATCGGGTTGATCGAGGGGTTCGCGGCCGCCGATCGCGAGGCCGGCGCACTCCTGCGGAGCATGGGCGCCACCCGCCCGCAGATCTTCCGCTACGTGCGCCTGCCGTCCGCGCTCCCCCGGTTCTTCACGGCGCTGCGGATCGGCATCACCTACGCGGTGGTGGGTGCCGTGTTCGCCGAGTACGTCGGTGCCAGCCAGGGGCTCGGCATCTACATGAGCCTTCAGAAGAACTCGTTCCGCACCGACCTCGTGCTCGCGGCCGTGCTGGTGACGGCCCTCATCAGCGTCGGGTTGTATCTGCTGACATTCGCGATCGAACGCGTCGTCGTGCCGTGGGCTCGTGCCGAGAAGACCGAGCCCTCATGACCGACGACGCTCGCCGGCTCGTCGTGGACCGGCTGACGAAATCCTTCCCCCGGAGCGGCCGCGAGCAACCTCCGCGTCACGTGCTCGACGCGGTCTCGTTCACGGCGGAGCCCGGCGAGTTCGTCTCCGTCATCGGACCGAGTGGCTGCGGCAAGAGCACCATCTTCAGCATGCTCGCCGGGCTCGACGTACCCGACTCCGGCAGCGTCACCGTCGGCGGCGACGCCGCGATCGCCGGACACTGCGCGTACATGCCGCAGAAGGATCTCCTGTTCCCCTGGCGCACGATCCTCGACAACACGATCCTCGGCCTGCAGGTACAGGGTGTGCCGGCAGCCGATGCCCGTCGCCGGGCGGCGGAGCTCTTCCCCACCTTCGGGTTGTCCGGGTTCGAGGACGCGCGCCCGTCTCAGCTGTCCGGGGGGATGCGACAGCGGGCCGCCCTGCTCCGCACGGTCGTGCAGAACCGCGATCTGCTGCTGCTCGACGAACCGTTCGGCGCCCTGGACTCGCTGACCCGGACGGAGATGCAGTCGTGGCTGCAGTCGGTCTGGCAACGCTACCGGTGGACGGTGCTGATGATCACCCACGACATCCGTGAGGCCATCTACCTCTCGGACCGGGTCATCGTGTTGTCCGCCCGACCGGCGACCGTCGTCCGCCAAGCGCGCGTCGAGCTCCCGCGGCCGCGGGAACTCGCGGTCCTCACCTCACCGGAATTCGTTGCGCTCGAAGAGGATCTGCGAGCAGTGCTGCACGACGAGGCCCGGCGCGCCCTTGCCGAGCAGATCGACTCGGGCTCGACGCTCGCGGAATGACCGCCCGCCGGTCACCGGTCAGGGTGTCGGTGCGACCAGACGCTGACGGACATCCCGGAAGATCCCGTTCGCGACGCTCGTCCGGCTGACCGCGTCGGCCGCGAGGACGACGGCGGCCGAAGTCCAGCAACTCTTCTCGACCGGCCAGCGCTTGCCGTCGGCGAACACCAGCCCGGTCCAATACGATCCGTCCGGATCACGGAGGTGCTGGATCGAGGCGATGAGCTCGATGGCGTCGGCGGTGTCGCCGAGCGAGTCCAGAGCAAGGGCCAGCTCACAGGTCTCGGCACCGGTCACCCAGGGCCGATGGTCCACGCATCGGACACCCTTGCCGGGAACGACGAACTGTTCCCAGCGGCGAGCGATCAGTTCCTGACCTTCGCGGCCCCGCACGGCTCCGCCGAGGATCGGGTAGTACCAGTCCATCGAATGCTCGGACGGCGGGGTGAAGATCTGCCATTCCTCGCGCCCGACATCGGACCGGATGGCATCCCCGAGCAGGCTGTGTGCGGCTGTCCAGGTCTCGTCGGGCTGGTCCATCTCGCCCGCGATGCGTATCGCACAGTCCAGAGCCTGGAAGATGCTGGCGTTGCCGGTGATCAGGGCCTCGCCGAACATCGCTCCGGTGCGGTGGTCGCCACCCCAGCGAAACGCGCCGTCCTCCCGCTGGAAACGCAGGACACAGTCGATCGCCGACCAGACGACCGGCCACATCTTCTGCAGGAACGCGTCGTCACCGGTGATCAGGTAGTGGTGCCACACCCCGACCGCGATGTACGCGCAGAAGTTGCTGTCGGTCCCGGCGTCCTCGACCTTGCCGCAGACGGTACGGATCGGCCAGGACCCGTCGTCGCGCTGCTTACGTCGCGACCAGTCGTAGGCGGCCTCGGCCTCGGCGTGAAAACCCGTGACCGACAGCGCCATCGCCGATTCGATGTGATCCCACGGATCGGTCTGCCCGCCGGGGAACCAGGGCAGCGCCCCCGACTCCTCCTGCATGCCGACGATCGCGGCGCCGGTGGCGTGCATCTGCTCGGCCGTGACCACACCGGGGACCGCCGGAGCGGTCGTCATGCGACTCCCGTCCTGGAGAGCCTCGTCATGAAGACGCGGTGGCGGTCTCGGGCTTGCGCAGGTACAGGGCCACCGACTTGCCGATGAGCGGGTTGAGCACCTGCTCCCCGACGCGGGTCAGCCACGGTTTGCTCATCATGTCCCAGACGAGCAGCTGGTGATAACCCTTCACCAGGACGTTGTCCTTGTTCTCAACGCCCACAGCACATTTCAGCCACCAGTACGGTGCGTGCAGTGCGTGCGCGTGGTCGGTGCCGGTGACCTCGAGTCCGGCGCGCTGCAGCTTGCCCGCGAGTTCGGATGCCTTGTAGATGCGGACGTGCCCGCCCTCGACCTCGTGATACTCGTCGGACAGGGCCCAGCACACCTTCTCCGGCCAGTAGCGCGGCACGGTGACCGCGGCGACTCCCCCCGGCTTCAGGACGCGCACCATCTCGGTGATCGCGCCTTCGTCGGTCGGGATGTGCTCGAGGATCTCGCTCATCAGGACAACATCGAAGCTGTTGTCCGAGTACGGAAGCCGGAGCGCGTCCCCGACCTCGGCGCGGGCCTTCGCCGATGCCGGCACGTGCCCCTCGGCCATCATCGCGTCGAACATCTCGCCGACGTCGGACATGTCGCTCTCGGACATGTCGAAGGCGATGACCTCGGCGCCGCGACGGAACATCTCGAACGAGTGCCTACCCTGCCCCGCCCCGATGTCGATCGCCTTGGTGCCCGGTCCAACGCCAAGCCGGTCGAAATCAACTGTGAGCACTCGTCGTCCCTTCTGTTGCCCGCCGGTGTCCGGCGAGCACGGTTTCATAGTGAGCCGCCGTCTTCGCGGCCACCGCTGCCCAGCTGTAGTTCTCCTCGGCTCGACGACGGCCGCCGTCGCCGAGACGCCCACGCAGGTCCGCGTCGTCGAGCAGACGGCCGATCGCCTGCGCGAGGCGCCCGGAATCCCTCGGCGGCACCAACAGTGCGGCCTCTTCGGCGGTTCCGACGACCTCCGGGATCGCGCCCGCCCGGGTGGCGACCAGCGGTGTACCGCAACTCATCGCCTCGACCGCGGGTAGGGAGAAACCCTCGTAGAGCGAGGGCACACACGCGACCTCGGCCGAGGCGAGCAGGCCGGCGATCTCCTCGTCCTCGAGTCCGGACACCACCGAGACGCGATCGGCGATCGCCAGATCGTCGATCATCTTCGCGGACGGTCCGTTCGGGTCCAACTTGGACACCAGTACCAATTCGACGTCCCGCTCGGAGGACAGCTTCGCAACCGCCTCCAACAGGTACGACACACCCTTCAACGGCGCATCGGCACTGGCGACGCACACGATGCGACCGGGCACCCGGGTTGCGGCCGGCGTGAAGATCTCGGTGTCGACGCCCAACGGGATCGTCGTGATGCGACCCGACGGGATGTCGAACGCCTTGCGGATGTCGACCTCACTGCTCCGGGAAACGGTGAGCAGCTCCGGAATCCGCCGCGAGACCCGACCCTGCATACGCAGGAACGAATGCCACCGCCACGCGCTGATCTTCCGCCATCCCTTTGCCGCCTTCACCGCGAGCGTGCGGTCGCGCGTGATGGGGTGATGGATCGTCGCGATCAGCGGGAAGCCCGCCTTCTGGATGTCGAGCAATCCGTAACCGAGACACTGGTTGTCGTGGACGATGTCGAAGTCGTCGCGCCTCTCCTTGAGGAGCCTGGCCACTCGGAGGCTGAACGTCAGCGGTTCGCCGAAGCTCGCCGTCCACATCGAGCCCACCTCGAGAACGTCGATCCAGTCGCGGTATTCGCCCGGGCGAGGCGTGCGAAACGGATCCGGCTCGTCGTAGAGGCCCAGGCTCGGCACCTTGGTGACGGTGACGCCGGCGTCGATCGCGACCTGGTCGAGCTCGGGATAGGGCTGCCCCGAGAAGATCTCGACACTGTGGCCGAGGAGGGCGAGTTCGCGGGACAGATGACGGACGTAGACGCCCTGTCCGCCGCAGTGGGGCTTGCTGCGGTAGGACAGCAGTGCGATCCGCATCACTGAGCTCCGGCGGTGGCAGCCGCCTCGAACTCGGCGACATTGACGAACTTCGCGCGGACCCGGCCGGCGGCCTTGCCCGCGGACTTCTCGGCGGCGTCGATCGCCTTCCACCCGGTGAGATCGATGCGGTTGGCGCCGCGATCGGCCACCAGGGCGGCGACGTCGTCCCGGGAGGTCGACGGATCGTCGAAGGCCGCGGCGACGAAGTCGGCGATGACGGCCTGCGCGGTCTCCTGGCCACAGATGCGGTTCATGCCGATACCCCCCGTTGCTCCGCGTTTGATCCAACCCGTCACATAGAGGCCCGGCATCACGTCACCACCGGCGGCGGTCTGGACGCGTCCCTCGGTGTTGGGGACGACGCCGTGTCCCTCGTCGAACGGCAGGTCGGTGACGGGCACGCCGCGGTAACCGATGGCCCGCAGGACCAGGCCGGTCTCGAGGTCGAAACGCTCGTCGGTGGGTGTCACCGCAACTTTCCCGGTCGCGTCGGAGTAGGCATTGCGCACGCAGGTAAGCGTAGCCACTTCGCCGTCCCCGGCAATTTCGACCGGAGAGGTGAGGAACCGGAACACGATGCGCTTGTTGCCCTCGGTCTGCGGGCGTTCGGCGAATTCGCGGGCGAGTCGGATCTTGGTGGCGATGGTCGAGTCGAGCGTGTCGTCGGACAGTGCCGCCTCGGTGGCCGGATCGAGGACCAGCTCGTCGGGATCGATGATCACATCCACACCCTCGACGTCGCCGAGAGCCAGGAACTCGCTGTTGGTGTAGGCCGCTTGCGCGATGCCACGGCGACCCAGGAGGACGACCTCGGAGATGTTCGACTCCCGCAGTGTCGCGAGCGCGTGATCGGCGATGTCGGTCTTGGCGAGCTCGTCGGGATCGGTGACCAGGATCCGCGCGACGTCGAGCGCGACGTTGCCGTTGCCGACGACGACCGCCCGGTCGCCGGACAGATCGACGGCGAGGTCGGCGAAGTCGGGATGGCCGTTGTACCAGGCGACGAACTGCGTCGCGGCGACCGAGTTGGACAGATCCTCGCCCTCGATGCCCAGCCGTTTGTCGGTCGAGGCGCCCACCGCATAGATGACCGCGTGGTACCGCGCCACGAGTTCGTCATGGCTGATGTGCTTGCCGACCTCGACATTGAGGTAGTAGGAGAAGTTCTTCTTCGCCGCGACCGAGGCGAAGGTCTTCTCGACTCCCTTGGTGGCACTGTGGTCGGGTGCGACCCCGGCGCGCACGAGTCCGTAGGGCGTCGGCAGCCGGTCGAACATGTCGACCTTGATGCTCGGCTTGCGGACGAGCTCCTCCGCGGCGTAGAACGCCGCAGGTCCGGCACCGACGACGGCCACGTGCAGTTCCTTGTCGGGCAGCGGGGGCGCCTTGCGCGGCGGGACGAGCCCGCCCTCGACGTCGTGGTCCTTGTAGTAGTCCGCGTTGATCTGGAGATACGGTTCGTCGCGTTCCTCCAGCTGATCATCGGGGATGATCGCTTCCACCGGGCACTCGTCGATGCAGGCACCGCAGTCGATGCACGTCTCCGGATCGATGTATAGGGCCTCCGCCGTGAGGAACTCCGGCTCGTCGGGCGTGGGGTGGATGCAGTTCACCGGACACACGCTCACGCAACTGGCATCGTTGCAACATGGGCGGGTAATCACATGCGCCATCTGCTGTTTCCTCGTAATCCGACACGTAGAACGTGTTCTATTTTTCCGGTTGGATGTATCTTAGCTGCAAAGATACCGGCGACCTATCGGAGGGACTCGAGTGAGCCAGGTTACGCCAGCAGTGTCCGGTGCATCACTCCCGGACCGCAAGCCTGGATCCCAGTTCTACGAGGTGGGTTATCGCATCCGCACCGGCGACGTCGATCAGGACATGCGGGTGCGGCTCGACGCCGTGGCCCGGTACCTCCAGGACGTCGCCAACGACAACCTCGAGGCCACCGAGTTCAGCGCGACGGACCCGTTCTGGATCGTCCGCCGCACCATCATCGATGTCATCGAGCCGCTGACCTGGCCGGGCGCGGTCACCGCGCAACGCTGGTGCGGGGCGTTGTCCACGCGCTGGACCAACATGCGCGTGCGCCTCACGGCAGAGCACGAGACGAACCGGTTCAACCCACGGCCCCGCCCCCCGGGGTTGATCGAGACCGAGGCGTTCTGGATCAACGTCAACGAGAAGGGCGTGCCGTCACGGCTGTCCGACGAGGCGTTCACGATGCTGTCGGCGATGACCGACGAGCACCGCCTCCGCTGGCGGTCGATGAATCCGGAGAAGGCCCCCAGCCCCGCCGAGATCGACTTCCCGGACCGCGAACACGTCCTCCGGATCACCGACTTCGACCCGTTCAAGCACCTGAACAACGCCGCCTATCTCGAGGCGATCGAAGACGAACTCGTCGAACACCCCGACCTCGTCGACGGTCCGCACCGGGTCGTCATCGAATACCTGCGGCCAATCGTGCCGGGCACCCGGCTGATCCTGCGGCGGGTGCGCGAGGGCGACCGCCTGACCGTGTGGCTGCTGATGCCGGGCACCGGCGACGAACTCGTGGTCGCGGCCACCGTCGTCGTCGGGCCGATCCCGGACTAGTGGTTTCGACAAGCTCAACCAGCGGTACCCGGAACTCAACCAGCGGTACCCGGAACTCAACGACCCGCTGGCCGAGCAGCGTCGACCGAGCGCAGCGAGGCCGCCGCGCCCGTCGAGGTCACCAGGTGCCACACGAGCCGGACACTGACACCGGCAGGCTCACTGACCGCCCTGCAGCAGCAGCTCCATCAGCTTGATCGGTGCCGCGCAGGGGTCGCCCGGAGGCGCACTGCGGGGTTCGACGAACCAGGTGAAGATGCCGCGGCTCGGCGCCCTCGCGGTCACCCCGCAGACTCCCGGACGGTCGGGGCTGCGCTGGGTGAACGCCGACTGACTGGCGACCTTGATGTTCTCGGTCTCGAAGCCGAGCTTTTTCGCGGTCTCCTTCTCGACGTTGACGTTGCCCCACTCGAACCAGTTGAAGGTCACGCTCACCACGTCGGTCGTACCGGAGACCAGCCAGCGACAGATGGCGCCGCTGAACGACCGCTCGGCGAATCCGCCGCCGGCGACGACGTCGGCGATCATGGCGTCGGGCAACACATCGCATTCGAGCAGCAGGCGGTCGAACTGGTCGGTGTCGATGTCGCTGCTTCCGGACTGTCCCGCGGCCCCGAGCGGCACCGGCTCACCCTCGACCGTGCGTGCACACCCGGCGAGGGCGGCCAGGCCCACCAGCACGGCCGCCAGCAGGACGAGGACCCGCTTCACGACGCACGCTCGATCGACATCGTCGCCAACTCGCGAGCGGCGTCGCAGATCTCCTCGATCGGTCGTGGGGTGGCGGCGTCCCCGCGGATCGACCACTCGAAGAAGTCCGCCCCGAAACCGATGCCGACCTCACAGATCTGACCTGACTGGGTGTAGCCGATGAACCCCTGGTGACCGTCGATCTCGAGTCTGTTGGTCACGTCGCGCGACAGCTTCACGTTCGCTTCCTCACGGCCGATCGGCGAGCCGCGATACCAGTTGAACGACGCGACGGCCCCCGTCCGGGAACCGGTGGTGTCCCACTCGCACACCGAGGTGTTGTTGACGGTCTCGGTGAGCCCGGCGAACCCGGTGATCCGGACGACGTCCTCGAGGGATACGCCGCCACACTTGCCGAAGAACGGACCGGAACCGGCCTGGGCGGGCGCCTCGGGCGTGTTCGGCTTGTTCGGGTCGGCCGTCGGCTCGTCGCCGGAGCAGGCGCCGACGAGAAGTGCGACAGCGGCCAGCGCGGCGATGAGGAAGGTGCTGTCGCGCAGCCGGTCCAGTTGCCGCCGTTCACGTTTGGTGGGCCGCCCGGCCCCCCGGTCGCGCCGTGGCTGACTGGCGAGGATCTCCTTGGGTGGCGGTGGCGGCGACCGGTCGACGAAGCACTCGGCGGCCATCGGCGCGGACACCCGCTTGCTGATCGTCCTGGTGACCTCGACGATGCGCTCCCGCCCGGCGAGCCGAACCCGGATCTCGTCACCCGGCACCACCGGCTGCGCGGGCTTGGCCGTCACCCCGTTGACCCGGACGTGGCCGCCGCGGCAGGCGGCGCCCGCGGCCGACCGGGTCTTGGTCAGACGGATGGCCCAGATGTAGGCGTCGACACGGGTGGACATGTCAGCTGCCCAGCCGACTCGTCCCGAACGCGAGAACACGTCCGGCGCGAACGCCTCGACCCGGTTCAGCGACCACGACGCCGACTCCCTTCACCGCTCTCCTCGACCCGTTCACCGCGCGGTTCAGCGTCGGCGGGCACTCATTGCGCACCACTGTAACCGCGGACAAATCTTCGGTGCGGGATCGCAACGGACGCCACCGTCAGCGCTTGCGCGTGAGCAGGTATGCGCCACCGCCGACGGCGAGGATGAGGAACAGGATCGCCAGAAGGGTCTGGTCGAGCAGCAGCAGGGTCACGAACACGGCGATGCCGGGCGAGACCGCGACGAGACTCATCGCCGGGTGTTGACGCACGACCTCCGACACCGCTCTGCTCTTGTCTCGATCGATCGCCATGAGGCCCTCCCTGGTCGGTTACCCGGCCCGGCCCGTCAGCCGTCCCGGGGTCGTGTGCCCAGCGTAGTCGCGTCTTGCGACGGAGCAATTGCGCTGAAGCATGTCGCCCGGTTTCCGCCCCTGCGGCGGGAGCGACGCGAGCCACGAAGATTCTCCCGGATCAGGGAGCGGTGGTTGCGAGGTTCGTTCGGACCGGGAGCAGGGGTCCGCGGCCGATCAGGCTGCGGCCGATCAGGCTGCGGCCGATCAGGCTGCGGCCGATCCGGATTCACTGCCCGAGTCGGTGTCACCGGCGTCCACACCGTCATCGTCGGCGCTGTCGGCGTCGACGTCGTCGTCGTCGATCGCATCCACACTGTCCTCATCGGTGTCGTGGGCGTCCGGGCTCTCGGATTCCGGAACGTCCGATCCGCCGCCGTCCGATCCCTCGGAGCCGCTGTCGTCGGAGGGTTCCGGTGCCCGATGCCTGCCGACGTAGGAGTCCTCCGCCGAGCGGTGCTTGCCGACGTAGCTCTGGGCCTCGCCGGTACCGTCATCGGCCGTCACCTGCCCCGTCGACACATCGTCGAACGAGAGGGTCGTGGTCGCCGAGCTCGTCGACACCCCGGTGTCGATCGGGTCGGTCGCCGGCAGACCGAACGGCAACTCGTATTCCGGGATACGGATGACCGGGATGAGCTCACCAGTGTCGAGCTGCCCGAACTCGATGACCGGCAACCCGAGACGGTTCGGCCGCAGCTCACCGTTGACCTCGACCAGCGGGCGGAAGGTGACCTTCGAACCCAGCCAGTCGACCGTGATCGGACCGGTGAAACCGTAATCGCTCGTCAGCCGGAGGAAGTTGCCACTGAACAGGTCGTGATCACCCCCGATGCTCAGGCGGGCGAAGTCCTTCGACAGGGACATCCAGTCACTGTCGAAGTCGAGACCGGAGCCACTCAGGATGCCGGCGAGCAGACCCTCGAGAACCTCGGCGCCGAGGCCGCCGAGAACCCCGCCGGGATCGGCGATCAGTGCGGTTGGATCGGTGAGCGCGAACTGAAGTTCGCCGTTGGGTTGTTGCCAGCGGAAGTCGAAGGTGCCCAGCACATTTGCGCAGGCTCCGACGCCATCGGCGTAGGCGCCGGTGAGCCCGCCGTAGCAGCCGACCCCCTGGACACCCGGGACGGTTCCGATCGTCTCCCCGAGGACCGTGACATCGAGCGGACCGGTGTTCCACGCATGCGCCATCCCGATCAGCGCGAACGATTTCGCGGTCCGCCCGTCGCTCGCGCCCGCGGTCGCGATGCTCAGAGGTAGATACGATGTAGCGCTTGCGTCGCCCCCGCGGTAGGCGAGAGCGAACTGGAAACCGTTCCCGGCGACCGTCGACGAACCCTCGGTGGCGGGGCCGTCCGTCATCGTCTTCGGCAGGTCGACGCCGAGCCAGCGGATGATGTCTCCGAGAACCGAACCGGACAGCGTGTCGAAGACACCCTTCACCGGGTCGTAGACCGCGATCGGCACGACCTCGATGCGGTCGGGCAGGACGACGGCGAGTCCGATACCGCCGTACTCGGTGCTCGACTGCGAGCAGTCGGCTCCATCCCGGACGCCGCCGGACATGCAGCTCTGGATGCGCCACTGCTCCGCGATGTCGGCGAGCGCGCCGTTCCCGATCGTGGTCACCAGACTGCCGAGCGGGTTGGTCTTGTCGAAACCCTTCGACCAGTTCCGCAGATCGTCGATCTCGGACGGGATACCCGGGAGCAGCGCCGCGTCGGCCACTGCCGGTTCCGCCGCCTGCCCCGCGCCGATCGCGGCGACGGTCGCCAACGCGGCCGCCCCCGCGATCGCGCGGTGCTGCCGCCGCTGTTTCCGGTTCTCGCGTCGAGCGACCTTGTCCGATCGCTGAATCTCGCTGCGCCCCACCCTGGTCATCCGCCCAACTCTCTTCTCCCCGACCTCCCGAGCTGAGTAAGTGAATCACCACGGTCGGCGAATCGGTAGCCGATCCGTGGAAACGGCACGAATCGGCCGTTCTGGTCAGACGTCCAGGACCGGACGTGAGACGAGTTCCTGGACAGGCGACCTCAGCTGAACGACGCCGCGATGTCGAATCCGGTTCGTGCGGCGGTGGTTCCGACGGAGGGCGGCGCCGCTGCCGACACCTACCAGCGGTCGCGGTCGAGGATCTGCCCCGACGCGCCGGCGTCGGCAGCACACCCGAACCCGACGATCCAGCGGGCCGGCCCGGTCTCGCCGGCGGCGATCTCGACCTTGCCCAGCATCATCGGCTCGGGAAGAGCGGCCAAGAAGTCCCCCAGCGCTGCCGAGGACAGCGTCCACACCTCGCCCCGGATCTCGCGACCGGCAGCCGGATCGCGGATCAGACCCGGCTTGGGCGGGGTCGTGTCCAGAGCCACGAGGCGGTAGGACGCGGTCGTGGTGACCTCACCGGCCCATCGGGCGCCGCGATCGCCGAGTTCGTGGGTCAGCGGCCCGCCCCGCATGTGCGCCCCGAAGACCGCGAGCTCGATCGCCTCGTCACCTTCCGCCCAGGACGGCGCCACCGAGTCGTCGCCGGAGAATCGGCGTGCCACGTCGACGAGCACGGCATCGGCATGTCCGCGGCCCAGGAACGTGATGCCGAACTGTGCTGTGCTGCCGCCCTCGTCGACGACGGTGCCGGCCGGCACGGCGAGTCCACACAGATCGAAGAGGTTGCAGAAGTTGGTGTACGTGCCCATCCGCGAGTTCACGCCCACCGGATCGGCGGCCACCTCGGCGAGCGTGGGGTGTGCCGGGGCGGTCGGCACCATCAGGACCGTGGCGTCACCCCACTGCTGCATCGCCGTGGCGCGCAGGTCGGCGAGCCGACGACGAGCCCGTAACAGGTCGACGGCCGAGAACCTCTGCGCCGCATCGATGATCGCCGACACGGTCGGGTCGAGTCCGGCGACATCGGGGTCGGGGACCGAATCGAGGTAGTCCCCCACCGCGTCGTAGCGTTCGGCGACGAGAGCGTCGTCGTAGAGGAGCCGGGCGGCCTCGAGAAACGGTGACAGATCGATGGTCTTGACCATCAGACCCGCGGATTCGGCACGCAGCACGGCGTCGTCGAAGGCGGCCCGCCAGCGGTCGTCGAGGCCGGGCAGTTCGGTGGGCACGGCGATCACCGGGCGTTCCGGGGCGGCGTACGGGATCGACGGCGGGAAGGGCCGGGTGCCGGCGGCTTCGGCCATCACCGACATGGACCGGTCGGCCAGCGCCAGGTCGGCGGCGAAGACGGTGACGACGTCGTAACTCGCACAGGCGGGCACGACTCCGGCAGTGGAGACCACCCCGACGGTCGGCTTGATGCCGACGATGCCCTGCAGGCCGGCCGGCACCCGGCCCGACCCGGCGGTGTCGGTGCCGATCGCGATGTCGGCGAACCCGAGGACGACGGCCACCGCCGAGCCGGAGCTCGATCCGCCCGAGATGCGGTCCGGTCGCCGCGAATCCCGCACCGCCCCATATGGGCTGCGGGTCCCCACCAGGCCGGTGGCGAACTGGTCGAGGTTGGTCTTGCCCACGACCACCGCTCCTGCCGCGCGCAAGGCGGCGACCGCTGGGGCGTCGACGTCGGGGGTGTAGGCGAACCCGGGGCACCCTGCGGTGGTCGGCACGCCTGCGACATCGACGTTGTCCTTGACGGCGAGGAGCACGCCGGCGAGCGGACCGCCGGCGGCGACGGACCGCTCGTATTCGGCCGCGACCTCATCCTCGGATCGCAGCGTGATGAACACGTCCGGCCGGTCCGCCTCGGCGATCCGCGCATACAGCTCGTCGATCCTGCTCATGCCACCCGCTCCTTGTCGTCTGCGATCCCCGAGGCACCGGCGCGGCCTACTCCCGCCGCCTTCGCGGCGAATTCGCCCTGCATCGACCACCGTTCACGCTCTTCCGCACGAGCGGTCTCCATCGTGTTCCGCCGGATCGCGATGTCGGCGGCGTGCTCGTCGAGGAAGCTCTGGTGCGCGGCCAGCGAGAACTCACCGTCGACGATCTTCGTGCTGTCCCCGCGCCCGGCGGCGACGTCGGCCCGCATGTCGAGGAGTTCCGCCGCACTCACCGGGTACCAGTGGATTCGGTCGAAGAACCGGAGGAGCCACGGATGTTCGGGATCGAATCCCGGTGCCGGCAACGGATGCCGGTGATTCCACACCTGCGTCGTCCGGCCGACGAACTGATAACCGCCCGGGCCTTCCATGCCGTAGATGCAGAGGTAGGCGCCGCCGATCCCCACCGCGTTCTCCGGCGTCCACGTGCGGGCCGGGTTGTACTTGGTGGTGACGAGACGATGCCGGGGGTCGAGTGGAACAGCCACCGGCGCACCGAGATAGACGTCACCCAGGCCGAGCACGAGGTAGCTCGCGTCGAAAACGGTGCGGTACACGTCGTCGACCGAATCCAGGCCGTTCATCCGCCGGATGAACTCGATGTTCCACGGGCACCACGGCGCATCCGATCGCACGCCCAGCATGTACCGTTCGATGGCCTCCCTGGTCGCGGGATCGTCCCACGACAAGGGCAGGTGCACGGTGCGGCTCGGCACCACGAGGTCCTCGGCGGCCGGCAACTGGCTCTCGCATTCGGTCAGCCACTCCAGCATCTGCGCCTGCGACCACACGTCCGGGTCGGCCTTCACCTGCAGCGAACGGATACCCGGTGTGAGATCGACGAGCCCGCGCGGCTTCTCGGCGGCGATCCGCTCGGCCAGCGCATGCACCCGGGCGCGCAGGGCCAGGTCGAGGTGCATCTCGCCGTACTCGACGAGCACATTGTCGTCACCGGACCGCCGGTATGTCACCGAGGTCGCTCCATCGGCTGTCGTGGTGGATCCGAGGATTCCGTTGTCGGTGTCCCCACCCGACGACAGGACGTCGACGAAGCAGGCCCGCCGACCCAGCCCGAGTTCGGTGGGCGAGGCCGCCCGGTCGCCGCGTACCGCGATGAACCGGATCGTGTCCCCCGGCTTCAACTGGCCGAGCTTCCACCGTTGCGCGGTCGTCACCGTCACCGGGCACACGAATCCGCCGAGACTCGGCCCGTCCGGACCGAGCAGGATGGGTGTGTCGCCGGTGAAGTCGAGCGCACCGACGGAGTACGCGGTGTCGTGGATGTTCGAGGGGTGCAGGCCGGCCTCACCACCGTCGTCGCGTGCCCACCGGGGTCGGGGGCCGATCAATCGGATGCCGGTCCGGTCGGAGTTGAAGTGCACCTCGTAGTCGGTCGCGAACAGATCGGCGATGTCCTCCTCGGTGAAGAACTCCGGTGCGCCGTGGGGTCCCACGGTCACCGCCAGTTGCCAGGAGTTGGTGAAGGCCGGTTGCTCGTCACCGAGGATTCGACGCGGCGCGCCGACCGACCCGTCCAGCAGCTCCAGACGGTCGTCGGCGGCCAGCGCCCGGCCGTCGAGTCCGCCGAACCGTCCCATGGTGAAAGTCGACCGGCTCCCGAGATGATCCGCCGCGTCGAGCCCACCCGACACCGCGAGATATGCCCGCATACCCAGGGCGCCGATCGAACCGATGTCGAGGACGTCACCCTCCTCGACCGTGAGCGGAACCCACTGCGGCACAGGAGTTCCGTTCACCGTCGCGGGGCCCCGCGCGCCCGGGGCCGCGCCCCCCCCCGCCCCGGCGCACCCCACGGCGGGGCCCCCGGGGGGGGTGTGCCCACCCGCGGCGGGGGCCGGGGTGGCGCCGGCGCGGGTGGGGGGCCCGGCGGCCAC
>NZ_JBEPPN010000017.1:0-69382 GCF_040547295.1 Gordonia sp. PvP123
CTGGATTGTTTTAGTGTCTCAACACCACCAATCATTCCAGCTCAGAGGGCATTTTCACGTTATCGACACCCCGGGCCAGTCCACGGATCCAGGCTCAGGGAGCAGAGGGGGTCGCTCCTTTCGGACTAGGGAGCAGGGGGGCGTTGCGACGGCTCCGATGCCCCGTCGGCGAGGTCCATGGCGCTGAGGAGCAGGCGGGCGACGCGGGCGTAGGCCTGGTGCTCGGCCTCGCACAGTGCGATCTCCTCGTCGCCGAGCTCGGCATTGCGGGCTGTCGTCAGATTGTCCATCCACTCGCGCATCTCGGCGGCACAGATGTCGAAGAACTCGTGCACACGCTCCCGATCCCGGTGGCACGCCGCGAGAACCGTCGTCGGGGACAGCTTGTTGTCGAGCTTCTGGTTGACCCGCAGGAGACTGAGCAGGGCGCCGGGCAACCGATCGCCGCGGCCGCGATGATCCAGTTTCGGCTGGCTGCCGAGCCGCCTGATCATGTCGCCGCGGGCCGACCTGGCGAAGTCGTCCCAGCGCCGGAGGGCGGCATCGAGGTTCGCGGGACTGAACACCGCGACGTCGATCCGGCGCTGCGCGTACACGAGTCCGTTGCGTACGACCACCGCGACTTCGGGCCATCGCGGGGAGAACTCCGCGACCACCATCCCGAGCAGCGAGGGTGCGGGCACCGACGAGCTGAGGATGGTCACGATCTCCAGCGAGCGGGCATCTCGGGTCGGTCGTAGCAGCGAGGTGCCCGTCGACCGCAGGAAGATGGCCTTGCGCGGACTGACCACGGCGGGACGGCCCGCCGCGGTCATCGCGGCGCGGACCAGTTCGACGAGATGGTCTTTCGACTGCGGGATCACCCCGCCCTCCGCGGGGGCGTCGACGAATCGGGGCGGCGCGGTGAAGCGGAGTGTGTCGGCGTCGGTGATGCGGACGGTGTCGTCGGGATCCTCGCCGACCACGCGGCTCGACTCCGATGACCGGGCCTGGTCCCGCTCGGCGTCGAGATCGTCTGCGGGCAGAGGTGAGTGGTGGCGGGCGAAGGACGGGTCGCCGATGCTGACGAATGACGGATGGATGACACCCCACACCTCGCGCAGGGCCCGCACGGCGGCGTCGGCGAGGTCGGCGAACCGGAGGGGGTCGACCTCGAAACAGAAGGCGCTCCGACCTTCGAGCCGACACCAGCCGCGGTCGACGATGTAGGTGGCCTGTCGCATCCACCGGTCCTTGTCGGTCCAGGTGAGGTCACCCGCGGAGATGGTGCAGCGGAGGCGTTCGGTCGACCCGAGGGTTCCGGTCACCGCAAAGGTCATCCGTCGACGCCATCCCCCGGCGGCCGCCTCGACGATGGCGAGACTCTGACCCGGCAGGAGGCGTGGCACCCGGACCGCGAGAGTGTCGGCGAAGTCCCGCCAGGCCGCCTCGAGGACGGCGTCGAAGTCGGGGGACATGCGGGTTCCTCCTGGGCGGGACGTACGCGGATCGGATCCGAATAGTACGACGCGGAGCAGACACCCGGGGCGACACCCGCGACAGAACTAGCGGGGTGCCGAGTGCTCGACCGTCTCGTCGAAGACGGGGTGCCAGGGAAGGCTGTGCGCGGCGTAGTCGGCCCTCGTCGGCGCGGCCCGCGGCACCGGTTCACCGGTCATCGACCTCCATGCGATCGAGTTGACGATGCGGACCGTGGCGGCGTCGGAGATCGTCGGGTGCCAGGTGTCGACGGACTCGAGCGGACCCGTCACGAGCGGCGCGGCGAGGCGGGGATGCGCTCGTTCTCGTTCGGCTCGAGAGATGTCGCAGAGCACGCAGGTGCCGGGCGCTGACGGACGATGGCGTCGTCGCCGGGCCCACGCGTCGGCGCGCATCGGGATGACGGCCAGCTGCACGAGCGTCCCGAGTCGGCCGCCGTCCCCGACGGTGTGCGTCGAGGGGGCGAGGAACTGCCGATCGTCGAATCCACCGCCGGCCGGCCCCCGGTGCGAGGCGAGCGACGGTTGCGTGGGGACTTCGAGATAGTCGCCGGCGTCGAAGTCCGGCACCCCGGTGAACACCTCACCGCTGATCGCGTTGACACCGTCGACGCCGACCATCACCAGGAACGGATGCAGGTGCGGCGAGGAGAAATCCAGCCAGGTGGCCTCGGACTGCCACATCGGGATCGTCGCGTGTGCGTCCCCGTCGGGAGAGCCCTGGGCGAGGCGCAGGGCACCGTCGCCGCCGGCCGAGCCGCATCCTCCGACCGGGTCGGGGGTCCGCAGCGTTCGCTGGAACGTGACGTGCAAGCGCGCGTCGCGACCGAGTTCGGGAAAGGTGAACGTGAGCGCGCCGCGATCAGTGGTGATGGCCATGCGAGGGCTCCGATCGGTGACGCGAACCGCTGAGGGTGGCCTAAAGAATTGAACGCCTCGCCGGCCGCCGGCGCGATGGGCGGCGTCGAAAATCGTCCGCGCAGACTACGTGCGCCGATGATTCGGATCCCGATTTGCCGGGATCACTTGGCTGATGAGCTGCTGTCCGCGGTGTCGTCGTCGGACAGCACGACGACGCGGAGAGCGGCCCGCAGGTTGTGCGTGGTCGCCTTCCAGGTGTCGGCCTCGTGACGACACGCATCGGCCTCCACCGAGTCCGACGCGGCGGCCGCGTCGACCGCCGAGCGCCGCCACGTGAGGTGCTGTTCTTCGCTGGTGTGGATGTAGGAGAGGATGTCGGCCTGGTTGTAGCGGCAGATCTTGGCGACCTCGCGGGCGCTCAACGACCGGCCGTCCGGGTCGAGCTCGAGCAGGGTCTGCAGGGCGTCGGGGAGCCGGCCGTCGTTCCGCGCGGTCAGGGGTGTGTCCTCGCCGACCTTGGCGATGACGGACGGTGCGCAGTCGGCAAGGAACGAGAACCACTCGGCCAGGGCCGAACTGAGGTTGTGCGGGTGGAAGACCGCGCACTCGACGGTCAGCGTCGCGAAGACCTCGTTCTCGAGCAGGTGCACGCGCACCGCCGAACCCATGGTCGGCTGGGCGGCGACGATGTCGGCGGCGCGCCGGCGGTCGGTGATGTCGCCGGCCAGGCGAGCGAAGAACTCGAGCCGCGGGGCGTCACTGCGCGGACTCAGCCACGACGAGACCGGCTTGGTGGGCAGGGCGATGTCACCGTCGGCGTCGGTCTGGATGCGGCAACCGGTGAGGTCTTCGAGCGAGCCGACGAGCAACGCGCGCAGATGGTCGGCGTCGAAGGGCTGGACCGCGACCTCGATGCGGGGTTCGGGGCGAGCGGCGGGGGAATGGTCGAGGAACGCGGGGTGCACGACCTCCCAGACCTGACGCAGCGTCAGCACCGTCACGTGCGCGAGCTGATCCACGCGGCGTCGGCCGACCTCGAAGATGTGGCTGCCGTTGCGCAGGCGCCGCCAGCCGAGAGAGGCGAGCATGGTCACGTGCTCGGCGAAGTACTCCGGGGTGGGATGCAGGTCGGTGTCGTCGATCGTGCAGCGCAGCCGACGTGAACCGGTGATCGTGAACCGCAGCGTCCCGTGGGGTCCCTCCGGGATCATCGGGTCCTGCTGGATCGTGAGGGTCTCGCCCGGCTCGAGATGCGACAGGCGATCGCCGACGTGCAAGGCGAACGTGCGCCAGGCGTCGTCGATGTTCGAGTCCACGGTGAAGTCGGTCATGTCGACTCCCTTCCTCGTGCGCTGACGAGCATGCGCATTGTGCAGCGATGTCGGGATCGGGAGCACGCTCCACCGAGCTGTTCGACGGCCGGCCCCGAACCCGCCTCGGAGTTCAGGTTAGGTGACCTGGCCGACAGACTTGGTCGGTTGAACAGACCCCGCGATGAACTCGTTGCCCGAACCGTACTCCAAGGTCGGTGACCCGGCTGAGTCAGGCACAGGTTGTCAACCGACAACGAGTAGTTGTGTCCCCAGGCTTGGGGACACGCACTCGGACCGCCGCTCAGACGCTGAGCCGCTGATGCCAGCGCAATGTCACCGAGGTCCCGTCGGGCCCGCTGGTCACGTCGGATGCGTCGCTGAGCGCCGAGATCAATGCGAGGCCGCGCCCGCGATAGGGCGACGACGAGGCATCGGATTTCCAGCGCCCCGAGTCGGTGACCGTGACCTCCAACGATTCGTCGCGCGTCACCTGGGCGCGAACCTCGATGGCACGGGACCGTGTGGCGGAGGACTGGGCGGCGGGGGACTGGGCGGCGGGCGAGGGCGCGTCAGCGGCGTACGCGTGCTCGGCCGCGTTGGCCACGGCCTCGTAGACCGCGAGGACGATGTCGCTGCGACGTTCGGCGTCCACGTCGAGCGTCGCGTCCAGCCACCGTGTGAAGTGCTGTCGAAAGAGGTGGGCGGACTCGGGCGTGGCTGTCACCGACAGCGTCAAGCCGCCGTCCGAGTCCTCGGGGCGCGGGTGGGCCGATGAAATCCGGACCATCGGCGTCTAACCAGCCGGACGGTCGGCCAGCCCCTCTGTGGTGGTCATGGCCGTGACCGCGTCGTTCAGTGTCGGGTAGAGCACCATCGTCTGGTCGAGTCCCATCACGGTGAGGGGCCGTGTGGTTGCCGGACCGGCGGCCACGACCCCGAACATGCCTCTCGGCGCGATCGCCTCATGGGCGGCGACGAGCGCTGCCATGCCCGCCGAGGCGAGGAATTCGGTGGTGGTCAGGTCGATGATCAGGCCGTCCGGTTGCCCGCTCAGCGCCTGGGAGACCGCGTCGGACAACTGCGGAGCGGTGAGCACGTCGATGCTGCCCTCCACGGTCAGGATCACCAGCTGCTCATGTGCCGCGGACACCACCGTCATCAGGGCGCGTCCGGCACTCAGGCCGTTGTCGTCGACGATCACAGCGTCAGGATGTTCTGCCTGCATCGGTGGTGGCCCTCTCTACGGGGGACTACAGCAGGCCGGCGTGCGGCCCCGTCCCGGCGAAACGTATGACGGCAGTTGCTCAACCGGTGCCGTCCATCGTGCCATGGGACGCCGTCGCGCCGGTACCGGGGTGAGCGAGAGATTTCCGGCGCTATGAGTGACTACCTGCCGAAGAGTCGGTCGAGGAACGGGATCGTGTCGGCTTGCGACCGAACCAGTGTTCCGCTGTGGTCACTCGGATAGGTCCGGAAGGTCACGGGTTCGCCGTTGGCCGCCAGCGTCCCGGCGTACGCCGCGGTGGTGGGATACGGCACGTCGGTGTCCAGCAGGCCGTGGCCCATGAAAAACGGCTTGTCGAAACCCTTTTCGGGCATGCCGAGGTAGTCGGCGAGGGTCGCCGAGAAGTTCGGCAGGCTGGTCAGCGGAGCGGAGAAGTAGTCGCCGACGGAGACTCCCCGGAGCTGCTCCTCGAACTCGCCGACACACTGTGTCTCGGCGAGCGCCACATACTTCCGGCCGGTCGGCGTGAGGATGCGATCGATGCCGAGTTCGGGGTGTGCGTATCGGAGGCCGGCCGTGATGTAGCTGAGGTAGGCGGTCAGCGCGGGCGTGATCGCCACCGGCGGTACGCCCGGGCCGGCGATCTGCACGAGGCGTTCGATGTAGGCCGGCGTACCGGTGCCCACGGCGCCGCGGTAGTCGAGTGCGGCACCGCCGAATTGCGTGGCGTAGCGCGCGGTATAGATCGCCGCGCCGCCGCCCTGCGACTGCCCGACTGCCGCCCAGGATCGTGACAACCGCTGTGCGGCAGGAAGACTCGCGGAGAACTCGCGACCCGCCCGCACCATGTCGACTACATTGTGGGCCGTGGTCCGGCCGTCGAGGTAGGCATGCAGGCCGGGGGTGCCCAGGCCGGCGTAATCGCTGGCGACGATGGCGTATCCCTGCTGCATCCACCTGGCCAGGTACGGCAGGTCACGCTCCGGGAGGCCTGGTCCCCGGACCGACGGCGCGCAGTCGTCGCCGATCCCGGAGGTCCCGTGGGCCCACGAGATCACCGGCCAGCCGCCGGGCGGGGCGGTGCCCTCGGGGATGAAGACGGTCCCGGTGCTCAGCGCCTTGTTCCCGAACGTGTCGGTGGTGACGTAGGTCAGGACGGTGGCGTCGGCGGATCCGGGCACCCAGAACTGCGGCGCCAGCGGTCGCGACGAGACGACCGAACCGGTGTCGCCGAGAGTCGACGGTGAGGCGATCGCCGGACCGGCGGCGAGGGTCCCGGCCGCGCCGGAACTCCCGATCACGACGGCCGCACACGCGGCGAATGCCAGAACCTTGCGATGCCATCGAGTCACGGTCCTCACCGTACTGCGGACGAGTCCCGGTCGTCGATTCGCTCACCTATCCCGTTGCTGCGCAGCCATTTCGGTGAGCGGTACCGGATTCGGTGAGCGGGGCCGGTGGCCGCGGCAATACGCTGGGTCGGACAATCCCGACAGACAGGTGCCACGACATGGCGTTGCAGGCGGTCGACCTGCCGGCTCCGGCGGAGATGCGATCCAGGTGGGCTGCCTACGCAGCTCTCCTGGCGGTACGAGGAGAACGCTGGGCGCAGGGCGCGCATGCGACGCCGGACGGGTGGCACTACGACGACGGTGGCGGCAACTGGGTCGACGTGGTGCTGGTCGGTGCCGACCGGGCGGTGCTCGTCGGCCACGATCACGAGTACTCCGAGACGTACTTCCGCGAGGGCGCCACATATTTCGGCGAGTCGGAGACCGACCTGCTCGGCGGCGCGCCGCCGTGGTGGGAACCGGCCATCGCGTCTCACCTCGAGAGGCAGCGCACCGACGGCATGTGGATCGGATTCGTCTACGGTTTCGACGGCCGATGGACCCGATCCGGTTACGACCTCGCCGACGGTTTCACCAGTGTCGGGCTGCCGTTCACCGATGACCAGAAGACCGTCGATGCGCTCGACGATCTGCTGGCGAACTGGTTCGTCGAATTGCGACTGGCGCTCCCGGCCGACATCCGTGCCCGTGTGCGGGAGATCATCGAGCCCGGGGCCGAGGTGACCGCGGCGGGTCTGCAACGGATACTCGGGCCGGCGGGCGCACACGCCGACATCCCCGGGGCAGTGGCTGCGGCGCAACGGTTCTGACGATGTCAGGTCCGACGCGCCGCACGTCCGTCACTGCGAGCGCAGCTCCCGCTTGAGCAGTTTGCCGCTCTGATTGCGGGGGAGCTCGTCGACGAACCGCACCTTCTTCGGGACCTTGAACGGCGCGATCCGGGACCGGACGTGCTCGATCAGTTCCTCCTCGGTCACCGACCGGCCGTCCCGCACCACGACGACTGCGGTGATGGCCTCGATCCACTTCTCGTCCGGCTCGCCGATGACGGCCACCTCCGACACCGCCTCATGGGTGTAGACGGTGTCCTCGACCTCACGTGAGGCGACCAGGATGCCGCCGGTGTTGATCACGTCCTTGATGCGGTCGACCACGGTGATGAAGCCCTCGGCATCGCGGGTGACGAGGTCGCCGGAGTGGAACCAGCCGTCTCGGAACGCCTCCTCGGTGGCCGCGGGGTTGTCCCAGTATCCGCGGCAGAGTTGCGGCGAACGATAGAGGATCTCGCCGGGGACCCCGGGCTCGACGTCGTTCCCGTCGGTGTCGACGACGCGCGTCTCGACGAAGAACACCGGGCGACCGCACGACGACGGCCGGTCGTCGTGTTCCTCCGGGCGCAGAACCGTTGCGAGCGGGCCGATCTCGGATTGCCCGAAGCAGTTGTAGAACTGCATGCCGGGGAACTGGTCGCGGAGCCGGTTCAGCACGGTCACCGGCATGATCGACGCGCCGTACTGCGCCTTGCGCAAGGAGGACAGATCGCTGGTGGCGAGGTCGGGATGATTGGCCAGCGGAACCCACACGGTCGGAGCGAGGAACAGCGAACCGATGCGGTCGGCCTCGACGCGCCGCAGGATCTCCGGGATGTCCGGCGTGGCCATGAGTCGGACGGTCGCGCCCACGGAGAGGTACGGCAGCATGAAGACGTGCATGCCCGCCGAGTGGTAGAGCGGCATGGCGATCAGCGGATTGTCCTCGGCCGTGAAGTCCAGCGCGATGACCGACGAGACGTACTCGCTGATCAGTGCGGCGTGGGACATCATGGCGCCCTTGGGCTTCGACGTGGTCCCCGAGGTGTACAACAGCTGCGCGAGGTCGTCACCCGAGGCCCGGGAGTCGAATGCGGCGGGCGGTTCGGATGCGGCCGACGCGAGCAGCGAGTCGTCGGCGTCACGCAACGGGACGACTGCCTCGACGTCGGCGAGATCGCCGCGGATCTCCTCGACCCGCTCGGACAGCGCGGGGTCGACGAGGACGGCGCGTGCGCCCGACTGCACCACGAGGTAGCGGAGCTCGTCACCCCGGAGCGCGTAGTTGATCGGCACGTGGACGAGTCCGGCGCGACAGCATGCCAGGAAGCCGATGACGTAGGCATCCGAGTTCGTGCCATAGGCCGCGACCCGGTCCCCCTGCTCCAGGCCGCGGGCGAGCAGGCCGGCGGCGGCAGCGGACACAGCGTCGTCGAGCTGACGATAGGTGTAGTCGCGGTCGTCGAAGACCAGCGCGGTGCGGTCGGGATGCCGCGCGGCGGACCTGCGGAGAATCCCGTCGATGCTGTTCGTGGAGGAGAGTCGCGGAGCCATACCGACGACGATACTTGGACGTCCTAGTGACACACCACCGATTGCGTGAGGTGGGTTCCGCCCATCAGGGCCAGAAGATGGTGCCGTTCAGGAAGTCCTGCGCGAACCGGCCGCCGGTCCGGTACTCCCCGCCGAGCGGAACCCCGAAGTACCCGCCCGCACCGCCGGTGTTCTCCCACTTCTGCCGGATCTGGCCCCACACGATCTGTGCGCCACCGGTCTTGGACCACGTGACGACGCCGCCCTGGAAGTCGTTGCTCCGCCCGCTGCCCGACCGGTACTCGTTGCTCACGGGGTAGCCCAGCGCGCCGCGCTCCGCGCCGGCCTGCTGCCATCGACTCCGGATCGCGCCGCCGACCTGATGCGCGGTGCCGCCGTCGGCTGCCGGGTGCCAGTAGAACGACGTGTCGCGCGAGAACGTCTGGAAACGGCCGCGCTTGGCGGCCGCGCGTTCGGGACCGGTCGGGACGCCCCACTTGAAGAACCCGCCCGTCGAGGCGTACGCCTGCTCGATCTTCCCGCCCACCAGGTGCCCGTTGATGACGCGGTCCGCATGCGCGCTCGGCGCGAACATCACCAGCGACGCCATCGCCGCCACGATCGCGACGCTCGCCAGACGTACCCGCACTCGCCTACGGGCGGATTCCGGGCGGAGGTCACGAGAGGGGCGTCGGGTCGACGTCGTCAGAGCAGACATGCGCGCGATGGTACGGACGTCCCAGGGTGCCTGCTGTTGGACAGCTCACACCCGTGGTGCGGTCACGGAGTCCCCGCAGGTGCTTCCGGGTCGGCGGGGGCGTCGGCCGGAGGCGGGCTCTCCGTGGTCGTCGTCGTGGTCGTGTCGTCGGGGAGCTCCTCGGCAGGGGTTGCGGGATCCGCGGAGCCGTCGGATGCCGGTGGCTCGGATGCCGGTGGTTCGGAAGCCGGGGCCGCCGGCGGCGCGGCGATCCAGTTCGCCGATCGGACGGTCACCGATCGCGACGCGCCGACCGCCGTCAGCGTCAGGGTCCACACCCCGGTGCCGGTGGTGGAGCCCGACACCGCAGGGCGGTGCAGCGCGGAACCGGCGACCGACCGGGTCACGCCGTCGGTGCACGAGAGCGTGACGGTACCGAGTGCGGGACCGCCGGGAACCGTACAGCCCACCGACAGCCCGGCGTCGACGAAGCTGAAACTGCCGACGACCTCCCCCGATCCACTGAACGAGGTCGGCGTCGTCGGCGTTTCGGCCGGTTGGTCGGGCCCGGGCGCGCCGGGTGCGCCGGGTTCCGTCGCAGGTCCGGGGAGCTCGGAGCCCGGGGCCTCGTAGCCGGGCTCCTCCGGGACGGGTACGTCGGAAGCCGGCACCGGGGCGTCCGGGGCCGGGGAATCCGGGCCGGGACCGGGGGTGTCGGGGGCAGCCGAGTCCGGTCCCGATGAGTCGGGGGCCGAGGAGTCCGTCGACGGCGCGCCTTCCGGCAGGCCGTCGTGCTCCTCGGCACGCTTCTCCAGTGCGGGCGCGGCCGCGGGATTGCCCGCTGCGAGGAGGCCGTTGTGCTCGGCGTCTTCGTCGGTGGCCGCCTCGAACGGGGTGTTCAACGCGGCCGGGGTGGGCAGCGGACCGGACGGTGGCGGGAATCCGCTCAGGTCGAGCAACCCGCCCGCCGGTTGCGAAAAGATCTGTCCGGTGAGGAAATTCAAGAGCTGGAGAACGTCGCCGGCGGGCGCCCTGGGGTCCGGGACCGGCGGCGCGGGGACGATCGTCGTCGACTTGCCGACCGCGGTGACGTGCTGGTTGTTGTACGCGATCCGGGCGACCGACCGGCTCTTGTAGCCCTCCCACGGCTGTCCGTCGAGTCGATACCCACCGAGCGGGGCGGCGGCCGGCGGGGCGAGCGGATTCCCGCAGGAACACATCGCGCGCGGCACGCCGGCGGAATCGACGTAGACCGCGGTGCCGCGTTCCAGGACCGACTGGAACGGGACCGCCCGGCCGGAGGTGTACGAGTGATTGGTGACCCAGGTGTCGGTCGTCAGAACCACCGGGGTCAGCGTGTTCAGGTAGTGCGGGATGTCGGCGGTATCGATGCCGTAGACCCCGGCCCACGCGCGCGCCGCCGGCGGATCGGCGAGCAGCCGGTTGCTGAGCGCGGCGGTGTCGCAGGCTGCGGCGTCGCCGGAGCCGTACAGCCCGGCGTCGGTACCGTTCACCGCGCGGCCGCCGAGGTCGGCGGCCCCCGCCGTGCCGGTGAGGGCGACATTCGCCGGCAGGTCGCCCGCCCCGGCTACGAGGACCGGATCGGTGAACGGGTCGATCCCCGGATCGTTGGCCGCGGTGAGGGTGAGGCCGGGTACGAAGATGTCCCCATCGCGCGCCTTGACGACGAAGACGATGCCCGCGGCGAGGATCAGCGCCAGGACGACGACGATCGCGCCGAGCACGAGAGTGAGGGCGCGCCGGCTGTCGGACTGCGGCGGCACCGGGCCGTACGGGTTCGACGGGTGGGACGGGGGACCGGGCGGATAGGTCATCTCGGAGCTCCTACTGGTCCACTCCTGCCGGGACGCATGCCGTGGAGTGGCGCTCCGCGGCGGCGGGGCGGATTCAGCGAGACGGCTCGCTCGCCGAGCCCAGTATCGGCGCGGCGTCTCGCGAGGAGCAAGGCTTGACCAGCATATTTACGGTGCTGAGGCGAAATCTCGACCGTTTGGACCACACCGGCGTAACGCCTCGCGCGGGTCGGCCGACACCACCCCGGTCTGCGTGAGCTGAGTCAGACCCGGCCGAACACCATGGAGTCCTCGACCTTGTTGATCCGGTGGTCGATGGCATCGCGGTAGTAGTTGTGCCGCACCTGCCAGTGACCCCGCGTGCCCGACTTCGGCAGCGCCTCCGGGGACCGTTCGACGTAACCCGCCTTGAGGTCCCACAGCGGCCGCGAACCCATGACCTCCGAACCGAGATGGGGATAGGCATGGGTGTAGCCGTTGGTCCGCATGTACTTGACCAGGTCGGCGACGGCGCGAGCGGTCATGTCCGCGCGCAGGGTCCACGACGCGTTCGTGTAGCCGACCGACCAGGCGAGGTTCGGCACGTCCTCGATGAGGTAGCTCTTGAAGACGAATCGGTCGTGGGGTTTCACCTCGGCGCCGTCGACGCGGAGCCGGGTGCCGCCGAAGCCGAGGAGTTGGAGCCCGGTCGCGGTGACGATGATGTCGGCGTCGAGGTGGCGACCCGAGGTGAGGGTGACGCCGGAGGCGTCGAACCGGTCGATGTGGTCGGTGACCATCTCGACGGTGCCCTCGGCGATGTCGGCGAACAGATCGGCGTCGGGGACCATGCACATGCGCTGATCCCACGGGTTGTAGGTGGGATTGAAGTGGAGGTCGACCGGATAGTCCTCGGGCAGGTTCGCCACGACGTTGCTCCGGATCATCTTGCGCCCGAGCTTCGGGAACCGGTGGGTGAGGTGCACGATCGCCGCGGTCTGCGCCGCATATCGGGTGCGGATGACCTTGTGCGCGGCGTGGGGCGGCAGCAGCTTCTGCACGAGTGGCGCGAGGTATTGCTTCTGCTTGGACGAGAAGATGTACGACGGTGAGCGTTGGAGCATGGTGACGTGCTCGGCCTGCTCGGCGAGGCTCGGGATGAGGCTCACCGCCGTCGCGCCGCTGCCGATCACCACGATCTTCTTGCCTCGGCAGTCGAGGTCCTCCGGCCAGTGCTGCGGGTGCACGATCTGACCGGTGAAGTCGTCGGCACCGGCGAACCTCGGCGTGTACGGGTTGTCGTAGTCGTAGTAGCCGGTCGCGAAGATGACGAACCTGGCGCGGTAGGTCTCGCGGCGCCGGTCCTCGCCGACCTCGACCCCGAGCGTCCAGGTGTCGGTCGTCGAATCCCAGTCGGCGGTCAGGACATGCTGACCGAACCTGATCTGGTCGGTGATCGAGTACTTGGCGGCGGTGTCCTCGATGTACTCCCGGATGTCGTTACCGTGGGCCAACGCGCGCGGCTTGCGCCACGGCTCGAACGGGTAGCTCAGCGAATAGATGTCGCTGTCCGACCGCACGCCGGGATACCGGAAGAGGTCCCAGGTGCCGCCCATGCGTTCGCGGCGTTCCAGGATCAGATAGTCGGCGCCGGGATTCTGCTCTGTGAACCGGTAAGCGCAGTCGATGCCGGACAGGCCGGCGCCGATGATGATCATGTCGCGCACGGATGGCTGTGTGGCGTCGGTGTCGCTGTCGGTCACGGGGACCTCCTCGGTGGGGCTGCCTGGCGTGCTGTCATCATGCAACACTTGTCCTCAGATGTGAACGGAATCACACCGAACCGCAGGCCAGCCCGTCTGCGGTCGTCATCGAGCGAGGTCGAGGGGACGCACAGATGCCGATGGAGAAGCACACCTATTGCCGGATCTGCGAGCCGCTGTGCGGCATGATCGCCACCGTCGAGGACGACCGGCTGATCTCGCTGCGGCCCGACAAGGAGCATCCGCTGTCGCGGGGTTTCGCATGCCCGAAGGGGATCGCGTTCACCGAGATCGTCAACGACCCGGACCGTCTCCGGCACCCGCTCCGGCGACGCCCGGACGGCGAGTTCGAACAGGTCTCATGGGAGACCGCGCTCGATGAGATCGGCCGCAGGCTCGTCGAGGTCCACCAGACCTCCGGCAGCGACTCGATCGGTTGGTACTTCGGAAACCCGGCGACGTTCTCCACCGGGCACGTGCTGTGGACCGCGATCTTCATGAACCTGCTCGGCACACCGCACGTGTATTCGGCCGGATCGCAGGACGTGAACAACCGGTTCGTCGCCAGTCACTTCCTGTACGGGAACCCGCTGACCGCACCGATCCCCGACATCAATCGCGTCGACTACCTGGTGATCATCGGTGCGAACCCGGTCGTGTCGCACGGCAGTGTGATGAGCTCCCCGCGGATCCGCGAGGGTCTGAACGCCATCACCGCACGCGGCGGGTCCGTCGTCGTCGTCGATCCCCGCCACACCGAGACCGCCCGCGAGTTCGACTGGCTGCCGATCACACCCGACACCGACGCACTGTTCCTGCTGTCCGTGCTGCATGTGCTGTTCGACGAGGACCTCGCCGACCGCGACCGGCTTCGACGGCAGGCGCGGGGAGTGGGGGAGCTCGAGACGCTCGTCGCGGCCTATGCACCGGAGACGACCGCGGATCGCACCGACATCGACCCGGAGCGCGTCCGTGAGGTCGCTCGCTCGCTCGCCCGGACGGAGCGGGCGGCCGTGTACGGCCGGGTCGGGACGTCGTTGGGGCGCACCGGGACACTGACGACCGCGCTCCTGGACATGGTCAACCTCGTCGCCGGGAACCTGGACGTGCCGGGCGGGTCCATGTTCGGCGATCTGGGAGTCCCCGGGCAGCGGCTGGGAGTGAGCGCGCTGCAACGGGTGTCGAGCTTCCGGTGGGCCGGACGTCGGAGCCGGGTCGGCGATCTGCCACAGGTCCTCGGGACGGCGCCGGCGTCGCTGATGGCCAAGGAGATCACCACGCCCGGCCGCGGCCAGCTGCGCGCCCTGTTCGTCAGCGCGGGCAATCCGGTGCTGTCGGTACCCAACGGCGACGAACTACGTTCGGCGTTGGACGAACTCGATCTCATGGTGTCGCTGGACATCTACCGCAACGAGACGAACGCGCGGGCCGACTACATCTTGCCGGCAACCACGATGTACGAGCGCGAGGATTTCCTGCTCCCGTTCCAGGCGCTGTTCACCACCCCGTTCAAGCAGGCGACCGAGGCGGTGATCCCCCCGCAGGGTGAAGCACGGGAGGAGTGGACGGTGATCAACGAGCTCATCGGCTTCCTCGCTCCGGAGAATGTGCTGATCCGTTCGCTACATGTCGGCAATCGGTTGGCGCGACGCATCGGTCGTCCGGTCACCCCGCGCGGGATCTCCGACCTGGTGATCCGAATGGGGTTGGGCGGGGACCGATTCGGTCTGCGTCGAGGCGGCTTGACCTACCGCCGCCTGGTCGAGGATCACCCGCATGGGGTCGTGGTCGCCGACAACCTCGCACCCGGGCAGCTGAGCAAGAATGTCACATACCTCGACGGTCGAATCCGGTTGGCTGCGCCGGAACTGATGTCCGAGATCGGTCAACTGGGCGTCGACGCCGACACGGGTTATCCGTTGTGGCTCATCGGAATGCGCGAGATACGTTCGGAGAACAGCTGGCAGCACAACGCGCCGATGCTGCTGCGCGGCGGACGGTCTCACGCGGCCCGGATACATCCGGACGATGCCACGGCACGCGGCCTGGCCGAGGGCGACCTGGCGACGGTCGCGTCCCGACACGGACGGATCTCGTTGCCGGTCACCATCACCGAGGACATCAAGCCCGGTGTCGTCGCGATTCCGCATGGCTGGGGCCACAACGGCTCCGGCGGATGGACGCAGGCGAATACGGCGGCGGAGAATGATCTGGGTGCCGGCGGAGTGAACGTCAACGCGCTCATCTCCTCCGATCCGGCCGATCTCGAGCGACTCGCGGGGATGGCCAACATGACCGGGGTGCCGATCCAGGTGTCGGCGATGTCCGAGAGTCGCCTTCAGTCGGCCGACACGGTGGAGCCGGCCCGGCACTGACCGCGCACAGCACGATCCTCACCGACGGGTCTCGTCGGTGAGAATCGTGGAAAGTGCTGTCACACAGCGGCTACGGTGAGATCACTCGCCGGCCGGGGGCATCAGCACCGTGTCGATCAGGTAGACCTGAGCGTTCGACGTGGTGACGCCGCCGCAGACGACGCCCGACTCGTTGACCTTCAGGTTGTCGCCCGAACCGGTCACGGTCACCTGCTGACCTTCGAGAGTGGTGTGCTCACCGACGATCTTGTCCGGAGCCGCCTGGCCCTCGACCACGTGGTAGGTCAGGATCTTGTTCAGCAGGGGGGCATCGGTCTTGAGCTGCTCGACGGTCTCCGGGGGCAGCTTCGCGAACGCGTCATCGGTCGGCGCGAACACGGTGAACTCGCCCTCGTTCAGCGTCTTCACGAGGTTCACCTCGGGATTCAGCTGGCCCGAAAGTGCTTGTGTCAGCGTGGTGAGCTCGGGGTTGGTGGCAGCCGCGGTGGCGACCGGCACGCTGGACATGCCGTTGACCGATGCCGGGCCCGAGGGGTTGGCCTCGGCGTATGCGGCGCAACCGGGTCCGACGAGATTGGCGGCGGGATCGGCCATCGCGCTCTCGCTCATCATGGCGCTGGATTCGGTTGCCGCGCCGGTGGTCTCGCTCGAGGTGTCAGAGTCGTCGCTGGAACAGCCGGCCATCACGCCGACGGCGAGGACCAGTCCGGTCAACGCTCCTGCTACGCGGGGAACTCGCTTGATCATCGTCGATCCAATCTGTGTTGGGGTGTCGACTGCGCCGTGCCGGCAGCCTCACAACGTCTTCGGTGCCGGGCGATCCGCGGATTGGTCAACGACGAGACTGATCGTGAAGGGCGCCTTGTCGGTCAGGCCGTCGAGGGCGTCACTGGGCCCAATCCTGGTCGGCCCAGCCCTCGGCCCAGTCCTGGCCTTCGGAGACCGCGCCCATGGTGGTCTGGCCGTCCAGCGCCTCGCGGATGATGTCCGCGTGGCCGCAGTGGTGCGCGGTTTCCCGGATGAGATGGATGATCATCGTCCGGATCGACGACCACTCGCGCTCGGGCGCCCACGGCGCGGTGGGCTGGGGAATCAGCTCGTCGAGGTTCTCGGCGTCGGCGATCACGCGATCGAGCTCGAGCGCCGCACGGTCGTACTCGGCCAGCCACCCGGCGATGGTCTCGTCGTCGCTCATCACGTACTCGGTCATGGCCTGACTCATGTCGAACTCGGCGTTCTCGTCCCGCTCGGTGATGATGCGGGCAGCGTTCTCCTCGCCATGCGCGAGGTGCTTGATCAGGGCGCCGATGGTGAGGGTGCTGACCGTCGTCTGCTTGCGCGCGTCGGCGTCGGAGAGGCCACGCGCGGTGATCTTGAGCATGTTGCGCTGGTCCTGCAGGACGGTGAGCAGCTCCTTCTTCTCGCCGGTGACGTCGACGCTGACTTCCGCGGGGGTGTAGGTGCCCATGATGTGTCCTCTCGGTTGGTGTGAGGACCACGTTATGAGCGATAGAGGACAGATTCGGTCCTCGTTCAGCCGAGTTCTTCCACCAGTCGTGGAAACCGTCTGGAATGCGCCCAGCAGCGCGACGCCGGCGACGATATGTCGCCCGATTGGGTCTGCTGAGTGGTTTTCAGCCGGGTGGCAGAGTCCTGGTCTGAGTCAGCAAATCTGTTGAACCGGGGGCCGGCACGGGCGACCATGTCCGCATGACCTCGAACGGCGGCACCCCGACTGACGCGACTTCGCCGCTCGCGTCCCTGACGCGCAAACCCGAACGGGCCGCCGACCGTGCGTTGCTCGACGCGCTGCTCGACGAGGCGAAGGTCGGGACCCTCGGTACCGTCGTCGACGGACTGCCGTGGTCGGTGCCGATGCTCTTCGCCCGGGACGGCGATTCGATCCTGCTGCACGGTTCCACCGGGGCGGGCGCACTACGGCACGTGGCCGCCGGTGCGCCGGTGACCTTCACGGTGTTCGTCCTGGACGGCCTCGTCGTCGCCGACACCCTCTTCGACCACTCGGCGAATTACCGTTCGGCGGTGATCCGGGGCGTACTCGAAGTGTCAGCTGATGCTCAGACGGACCTGGAAGTGCTGTCGGACAAGCTGATTCCCGGACGTGTGGCCGAGGTTCGGCCGACGACCCGCAAGGAGCTGGCGGCGACCGTCGCCCTCCGGTTGCCGATCGCCGACGGTCAGTGGATCGCCAAGGCACGGACCGGTGGGCCGGGCGGGGAGTCGACGGACTGGACCGGGGTGGTCCCGGTACGAACGGTGTACGACGCCCCGCTCACCCACAGCGGAGAGGTGCCGCCCGATTCGGTACGGGCGCTGGTGGGCCCGTCGCCGTCGACCGAAGCGGGCGAGTGACGGAGAAGCGCAACCAGCGGATAGGGGTGTGATCCGCTGGTTGCGCGTCCGGTGACCGCGGCGGGCCGGGCGAGGTCGTCGAAGCCCGGCCGACGGGGTCGGTCTGGGCGCGGCCGGGCTCGGTGGGCCGCGCAACCGGTTCATCGCTCCCGCGCGGTGGCGCCGTTACGCGCCCGAGCGACTCATCTCTGGCGGAGCAGGAACCGCTGGATCTTGCCGCTGGGTGTCTTGGGCAGGGCGTCGACGAAGTGCACGGTGCGCGGGTAGGCGTGCGCCGCGAACTGCGTCTTGACCAACTGCTGGAGCTCGGCCTCGAGAGCGTCGGAGCCCTCGACCCCGTCGGCGGTGACGACGAAGGCCTCGAGGACCTCACCGCGGAGTTCGTCCGGGCGACCCACGACGGCGACGTCGACGACCGACGGGTGGGTGATCAGGACGCTCTCGACGTCGAACGGGCCGATCCGGTATCCGGCCATGATGATCACGTCGTCGTCTCGTGCCGTGAAGAAGTAGCGACCCTCGTCGTCGACCCGGCCGGTGTCGCCGGTCAGGTACCACCGCCCGTCCGGCGAGAACCGCTGCTTGGTCTTCTCCGGTGCGTCCAAGTAGCCCTCGAACCACATCAGCGGGCTGGCCGGGACATCGATGGCGATCTGGCCGTCGACGATGCCTGCGGCGAAGCCGGGCATCGGCTGACCCATCGAACCGGGCACGAGGGTCTCGTGCACCGACTCGTGCCAGTGGTTGTTGATGAACATGCCGTGTTCGGTCTGGCCGTAGTGGTCGCGGACCTCGGTGCCGATGGCGCGGAGCGCCCAGTCGATGACGTCGGGGGTCAGCGGTTCGCCGGCCGAGGACGCCCGGCGCAGCGAGAACCCGGAGATGCGCGAGTCCTTGCTGAGCGCGCGGTACACGGTCGGCGCGGCCGCGAAATTGGTGACACCGAGCTCGCCGAGGATCTTCGCGGTCAGCTCGGGGGTGAAGCCGGCGTGCAGCAGGAGGTTGCGCCGGCCGGCGGCCAGCGGACCGAGCACGCCGTAGTAGAGGCCATAGGCCCAGCCGGGGTCGGCGGCGTTCCAGAACACGTCGTCGGCGCGGACATCGAGGCCGAAGTGCATGTAGGCGACGAACGAGGCGAGCGCCTTGACCGGGACCGGAACACCCTTCGGCGCCCCGGTGGTGCCGCTGGTGAAGAGCAGGATCAGGGTGCCGTCGCCCCCGACCGCCACCGACTCGGTGACCGGTTCATGCGAGGAGATGAGTTCCTCGAACTGCTCGCCGGCGATCACCGTGGTGATCCCGTCGATGCCGGCGAGTTTGTCCGCCTGACTCGGCTCGGTGATGACGACCTTCGCGTCGCCGGCCGCCAGGCGCATCTCGATCGCGGGTGTGGCGAACGCGGTGAACAGCGGGATGTAGATCGCGCCGAGTCGGGCGATCGCGAGGAGCGACACGACGAGTTCCTCGCGTTTGCCCATGAGGACGCCCACCGTGTCGCCGCGACCGACGCCCATCTCCGCGAGAGCCGCGGCGAGTCGCTTGGACCGCTCGGCGAGCTCGCCATATGTGATGTCGGTGGTGACCGGGCGAACACCGCCGGACTGCTGATCGCCGGTCTGCTCGACCTCGATCACGGTGAAGGCGATCGCGTCGGGATCGTGACCGTCGACGAGCAGCGACGCGGCGTCGGCGTCGGGCGCCCCGTAGATTCCCAACCAGCGGTCGACCATGTCGACGGGCTTCGTGGTGGCCTGTGTCATCGTGAACCTCGCTCCGTACTGAGTAAGCTGAGTCACAGTGTCCTCCGCGACATGCCCCCGGAACACCCCCTGAAGAGGGGGAGAAGTGAGGTGAGATGCCCGAGCCGCTGAGCGGGATCGTCACCGAGGCGTTGCGTCGTGTGCGCAGGTCCAGCGGGGTGCCGCTGGCCTTCGCGGGCGTCCTCAGCGGTCCGTCGAACCTGCGCCTGCAGCATTTCGCCGGATCGACGGTGGGAGCGTTGAACGGCGTGTCGGTCGACGTCGGCCACGGTCTGGGCGGCAAGGTCGTCTCGCTGAACCGCCCGATGGTCGTCGACGACTACCTCCGCACCCCACGCATCACCCATCGCTACAACACGATCATCGAGCGGGAGGGACTGCGCGCGATGATGGCCGCGCCGGTGATCGTCGACCGCTCGCCCGTCGCGGTGCTCTACGGCGCGTTGCACACGCCGGACCCGATCGGCGGACGGATGCTCGACGTCCTCGCCATGGAGGCGCGCACCGTCGAACACGAGATCGTCGCATCCCGCGCACGTCTGGAGCACGCCGCTCAGGACGAGGCCGAGATGCGCGACCGGATGACGGCGGCCTACGCCCGACTCCGATCGCTGGCCGACACCGTCGACGACGCCCGGCTCGCCGATGAACTCGCCGCGATCACCGAGGTCCTGGTTGCCGCGAACCCGGTGGCGCAGACACAGGTGGACCTGACCGGTCGGGAGCAGGACGTGATCTCCCTTGCCGCACTGGGTTACTCGAACGCCCGGATCGCCGAGACCCTCGGCGTCACCGTGTACACGGTGAAGGGCTACATGAAGGATGCGATGCGCAAGCTCGGGGCGTCGTCGCGACTGGAGGCCGTGGTGACCGCCCGCAGCGCCGGCCTCCTGCCCTGACGGACTCCACTCAGTGAGGAGCGCCCGGAGCTTGCGGAGGGCGGCGGCGCGTCACCCTGCTCCCTGAGGAGCGCCCGGAGCTTGCGGAGGGCGCGTCACGAAGGGTCTCGCGACCCCGGTCGGAGGGTTGATCCGCGCGCGGAGGGGTAACACCGGGTTCCATGCGAACACTCTCGGCGACACTGCTGACCGCAGCTCTGCTAGGAACACTTCTCGTCGCCGCGCCGGCAACGTCGACGGCGGAACCGGCCGAGACGTGTGGCACCGAGCTCCGCCCGGCCGACCGCGAGCGGATCGTCGAACTCAGTACCTACGATCAGGATTCGCGGGACCTCCCGCTCGTGCAGCTACGACGCAACGTCGCGAAGCTGTACGGGATCGTCGACATCCTCACCGACCGCCGCGACCGTCGCGGATTGTTCGCCCTCGGACTGGCCGCAGTGGAACGCGACGCGGTGATGCCGCTGCAGAACAATCCGCGCGTGTTCCAGACGCCGCGGTGGGCCCCGGTGATCAGTCTCGAACTCCTCAACCGGTTCCTCGACGCCGTGCGAGGCGAGTTCGGCGGGGGACCGGTCGCGCCCCAGTGGCGGCACTACTTCGACATGGCCGACGATTGCGCGGTCCCCGGCCAGCGGGTGGCCATGGCCGGCTACAACTCGCACATCACCGTCGACCTGGCGTATGCGACCGCCGACGCCCGGGCCACACCATCGAACGCTCGGGACTTCTTCTTCATCGTCGACGCCATTGCTGCGCATGGGAACTCGATCGTCACGGAAACACTGCGGGAGTACGGCGTCGACCTGGGTCCGATCTTCCGCTTCTACGTCGTCGGTGAGGGACTCGACCGGGTGGCCGGTGCCGGGCGCGCGACCGGGCCGATGTTGCGCGCCGCCGATGTGGGCTACAACGTACTGACGTTCCGCAACGGCCTCGCGCTCCAAGACGTCCGTGCGGCGCCCGGCGCGCGCGGCGACGTCAACGCGCTCTGGAACACCGGGGAGACCGCGCTCACGGCATTCCAGCGTGTCGGTCTGGTTCGCTGACCACTGCTTGGAACGCTTGGGCCGCGTGCGGACGAGCCAGGTGGAATAAGTCGCCGAGGGACGCGGTTGAAGCCCTCGACGGTGACGGATCCATTGCCCCGGGTCCCACCCTTTTGCCGCTTCGAGCGGCCTGTTTGCCGAGAGGCGCACTGGCCGGCACCGTCCCTTTTCACACCGAAGCCGCCGAACCCTCAGGGGTCGGCGGCTTCGGTGGTGTCGGGCCCGGCGGATCGGGTTTCAGTGATCGCGGAGCTTCTCGATCAGCTCGTCCTTCTTCAGGTCCGAATAACCGGAGAGGTCCAGTTCCTTCGCGCGCTTCTTGAGTTCGTCGACCGTCCAGTCCTCGTAGGAACCGGACTTGCCCCCGCTCTTGCCGACGTCCGACCGCGAGCTGTTGGCCGCGGCGTTGGCGATCCGAGCGGATTTTTCCTTCGAGTTGCCCTCGTCGCGCAGCTTCTCGTAGAGCTCGTCGTCCTTGACCGAAGGTCCAGGGTCCTTCTTGTTCTCTGCCATGGTGTACCTCCTCGTGGTCGAGATGCTGAGTACGTCGCAGGGTTGCCCCGACGTGGCCGTCGTGAAACAACCTGCGTCGGCATGGACGCCGCGGGCTCGGTGTTCGTAATGGCCGAAACGGAGTCGAATCGGCCGATCGCGAGCCTAGGGTGAGGTCCGAGCGGGCGACGGCGGCGGACCACCGCTGGGTTTGGCTACCAGCAGTGGACGACGGCTACTCACAATAGATCGGTGTCCGCCCTACCGATAAGGTTGTGGCGATGTGTTCCGGCGATGCCACGACGCGTCGCCGTCCTTGCGAACACACGTTGCACACGTACCCCGAACAACGCAGTTGCGGAAGGAAGAACGCATGTCGCAGACAGTCAAGGGAGTCATCTCGCGCAGTAAGAAGGCGCCGACGGAGGTCGTGGACGTGGTGATCCCGGACCCGGGTGCGCGTGATGTGGTGGTGGCGATCAAGGCGTGCGGTGTCTGCCACACCGACCTGGCCTACCGCGAGGGTGGGATCAACGACGAGTACCCGTTCCTGCTCGGGCACGAGGCCGCGGGTGTGGTCGAGTCGGTCGGTTCCGATGTCACCCATGTCGAGGTCGGCGACTTCGTCGTCCTGAACTGGCGGGCGGTGTGTGGTCAGTGTCGGGCGTGTAAGCGGGGTCGTCCGTGGTACTGCTTCGACACCTTCAACGCCAGTGTGCCGATGACATTGACCGACGGCACCGAACTGACCCCGGCGCTGGGTATCGGCGCGTTCGCGGAGAAGACGTTGATCCACGAATTGCAGTGCACCAAGGTCAATCCCGACACCGACCCGGCGGTGGCGGGTCTGCTCGGTTGCGGTGTGATGGCCGGGATCGGTGCGGCGATGAACACCGGCAACGTGGGTCGTGGTGACTCGGTTGCGGTGATCGGCTGCGGTGGTGTGGGTGATGCGGCGATCGCCGGGGCGCGGTTGGCCGGTGCGACGACGATCATCGCGATCGACCGTGATGCGTCGAAGCTGGAATGGGCCACCGACCTCGGTGCGACGCACACGATCGACGGGTCGAAGGTCGACGATGTGATCGCCGCGGTGCAGGAACTGACCGACGGCAACGGCGCCGATGTCGTGATCGATGCGGTCGGCCGCCCGGAAACCTACAAGCAGGCGTTCTACGCCCGTGATCTGGCCGGAGTTGTGGTGTTGGTGGGTGTGCCGACCCCGGAGATGACCCTGGAGATGCCGCTGGTCGACTTCTTCTCCCGCGGTGGCGCACTCAAGTCGTCCTGGTATGGCGACTGCCTGCCCGAGCGTGATTTCCCGATGCTGATCGACCTGTACGAGCAGGGGCGTCTGCCGTTGGACAAGTTCGTCACCGAACGCATCGGCATCAACGATGTCGAGGCCGCGTTCTCGGCGATGGAGGCCGGCAAGGTGCTGCGATCGGTGGTGGAGTTGTGAGCGGCGAGTTGCGGATCGACAACGTCGTCATCTCGGGCACGTTCAGTCTCGACGGCGGCACCTGGGACGTCGACAACAACGTGTGGCTCGTCGGTGATGACGACGAGGTGATCATCATCGACGCCGCGCACTCGGCGAAGCCGATCCTCGACGGCGTCGGCAACCGGACGGTGACCGCGATCGTGCTGACCCACGGGCACAACGATCACGTCACCGTGGCCCCGGAGCTGTCGGAGGCGACCGGCGCGCCGATCCTGCTGCACCCCGGCGATGACATGTTGTGGAACGACACCCATCCCGGTGTCGCGCATCAGGATCTGGAGGACGGCCAGCGGATCAGCGTCGGTGGGACCGAGTTGACGATCATCAACACCCCCGGCCACTCGCCGGGGTCGTCGGTGATCCATCTGCCCGAGGCGAAGGTCCTGTTCTCCGGTGACACCCTGTTCCAGGGCGGTCCGGGCGCGACCGGGCGTTCGTATTCGAGTTTCCCCACGATCATCGCCTCGATCACCGAGAAGATCTTCACCCTCGACCCGGAGACGAAGGTCTACACCGGCCACGGCGACGGCACCACCGTCGGCGCCGAGGCACCCCACCTCGAAGAATGGATCAAACGCGGTAGCTGACAGGCCGAACGCGGCATCCGCTCGGCCGACTACCGGCCGTTCTCGGTAGTCGGCGCGGGCGGGTGACGGCCGCGGAGGATGCGTCAGGAGACGGACGCGACGAGGACTCGCAGCAGTCGTCGAAAGGTCGTTGCCTGACTGTCGGACATGGCGCCGTGGAGTAGCTCGTCCTCCACGGCCCGTATCTCGGCCTGGACGCGCTCGTGCAGTGCATGCCCCTCCGAGGTGATCGAAACGGTCCACTGGCGATGACTGCCCGACCTCTCCCTGGACACGATGCCCCGCCGCTGGAGTTCGTCCAGATGTTTGCCGAGTCGCGTCGGATCTCGCCCGGTGCGTTCGGACAACGCACGCTGCGACACAGCCGGCGTCGCGGCGACCTCGCCCACGATGGCGTACTCCCACATCGACAGGCCGGCGGCCCGGAGGATCGGCTCCTCGAGGCTGATCAGGTGCGGGATCAGTCGCCCGAGAAGTGCGCCGAGATCGGGCTCCGCACTCGAAACCCGGTCGTCGTCCGCCATCGACATCCCCTCTCAGATCGTCTACCGTGGTAGACGATCGTTGCGGCCGGTCACTCCCGCTCGATGCGGAAGCGTCCTCTCATCATCGCGGGCCGACGGGACGGATCGACAGTTCGGATGGGCACTGTCTTCGAGAAGGGGCGTCGGATGGACACAGCGGCACTTCGGGCGACGACCGACGATGTCGGCGCACATCTCTCCGAGATGACCGTCGGCGACATGAGCATTCCGGCCGCCGCCACGAACGGTGACCTCGGCGATCTGTTCGTGGCGGCCGTCGATCGAAACGCGCGTCTCATCGCGCTCCTCGCCGGCGATGAGCTGATTTCTCGGCGAGCTGCACCGATCGACAGGGCATCGTTCCCGTTGGTGGCGGACCAGTACGGAGGCGGTTTCGATCACCGATACCGTCGAAGTGCCGGCCTGATGGTCGCCGCCTTCGCCGGAGTCCTCGACACGCACCGGGTCGTCGACCTAGACGGCACCCACACAACCGCGGGTGCACTCTACGAGCGCGCGGTCCGCGATGCCTTCTTGCTCACGTGGAACATCGCCACCGCAATCGACATCCGGTATCAGCCGCGACCCGACATCGTTCGAGGGGTCATCCAGACGATGCTCTCGCACATCGAGGATGCCGATCTGGCAACGGCAGTCGACGTCCTCGTCCAACTGTCGGGTCCACACCGGGACAAGTGAGGAGTCGCGGTGGGACTGCGATGAGCCGCACCCGCCGGGTGTCGCCGTCCGCTCAGCTTTTTCTCAGGGGTCGGAATCGGCGGCTCGAGCCGCAGGCGTAACGTCGCGCGGATGAGCGATTCCGCGGTCCGCAACATCGACCATCCCGACCAGGCGCCGGTACCCCGTAGCCGCATCGTGATCGCGTCGATGATCGGGACGAGCATCGAGTTCTTCGACTTCTACATCTATGCGACGGCCGCGGTCCTCGTGTTCCCGGTCCTGTTCTTCCCCAAGGGGGACGACACCGCGGCGCTGCTGTCGTCGTTCGCGACCTTCGGTCTCGCCTTCGTGGCGCGACCCATCGGCTCGATCCTGTTCGGCCACTTCGGGGATCGCGTCGGCCGGAAGGCGACACTGGTGGGGTCGCTCCTCACCATGGGTATAGCCACCTTCGTGATCGGTCTGCTGCCCACGTACGACTCCGTCGGCTACCTCGCACCGGCGCTGCTCGCGCTCATGCGCTTCTGCCAGGGCCTCGGACTGGGCGGAGAGTGGTCGGGCGCAGCGCTTCTCGCGACCGAGACGGCCGAGAAGGGCAAGCGCGCGTGGGCGGCGATGTGGCCGCAACTCGGCGCACCGATCGGCTTCTTCTTCGCCAACGGCACCTTCCTGCTGCTGATGCTCGCCCTCGACTTCGACGCCGCGTCCGCCGACCCCGACCATGCCTTCATGACCTGGGGCTGGCGAATCCCGTTCCTGGCCAGCGCCATCATGGTGGCCGTGGGGCTGTATGTCCGGCTGAAGCTCACCGAGACACCGGTGTTCGCGAAGGCCGTCGCCGACGGCAAGAAGGTCAAGGCGCCGCTCGCCGAGGTCGTCAAGACCAGTTGGCGTCCGCTCATCGCGGGCACGTTCATCATGGTCGCGACGTACACGCTGTTCTACATCGTGACCACCTGGGTGATCTCCTACGGCACCGGCAAGGTGACCGACGAATCGGGTGTCAAGCTCTCCATCAGCTACGTCGACTTCCTGCAGCTGCAGCTTGTCGCGGTCCTCTTCTTCGCCGCATGCGTGCCGATCTCGGGACGCCTGGCCGATCGGTACGGGCGCCGTGCGTTCCTCATCATCATCACCGCTGCGATCATCGTGTTCGGCCTGTGCTTCCAGTGGTTGCTCGATCCGTCATCGATGACCGACGGAATGATGCTGTTCTTCCTGATCCTCGGGATGACGTTGATGGGGCTCACCTTCGGGCCGATGAGCGCGATCCTGCCCGAGCTGTTCCCGACCAACGTGCGCTACACGGGTTCGGGGATCGCCTACAACGTGGCGTCGATCCTCGGCGCCGCCGTGGCCCCGTTCATCGCGACGTGGATCGTCGCGGACTACGGCGTCGGCTGGGTGGGCGTGTACCTCGCGGTCGCCGCCTGCGCCACCATGATCGCCCTGCTCAGCGTCAAGGAGACCAAGACCGTCGACCTCACCGAGGTCTGAGTCACGGGCGCGCTGCCGACCGGGATTGTCGGCGGCGCGGCGTACCGTCGAACGGGTGAATGCCCGTCCGGTTGCAGGTGAGGCGACATGAAGCTGACCGACGTCGTCCAGACCTCCGCGGATGTCGCGCGCGACCGGTCGCGAACCCGCAAGACAGCGGTGCTCGCGGAGGTGCTCTCGGCGACGACGGACGCGGAACTGCCGATCGTCGTCGCATGGCTTTCCGGCGAGATCCCCCAAGGGCGTCTCGGCGTCGGATGGCGGTCGTTGTCGAAACTGATTGCGGCACCCGCGGAGTCGCCGACTCTGGAGGTCGCGGCTGTCGATGCCGCCCTTGGTGAGCTCGCGTCGGCGTCGGGCCCCGGTTCGACGAAGCGCCGCGGCGAGATCATCGCGTCCCTGTTCGCGGCGTCGACCGAAGCCGAGCAGAAGTTCCTCGTGGCACTGCTCACCGGCGAACTGCGGCAGGGAGCACTCGCCGGCGTCATGACCGACGCCATCGCCAAGGTCACCGGCCAGGATCTGGTGCTGGTGCGTCGGGCGAACATGCTGACCGGTTCGCTGCCGGAGACCGCGGCGCTGGCCCGGTTCGGGGCCGAAGCGTTGGCCGCGGTGGGCCTCGAGGTCGGTCGTGCCGTCGAACCCATGCTCGCGACCCCCGCCGACGATCTCGATTCCGCTCTCGCGCTCCTCGGGCCCGACCTCATCGTCGACTACAAACTCGACGGAGCGCGGATCCAGGTTCACCGCAGGGGGACCGAGGTCTCGGTGTTCACCCGCACATTGCGGAACGTGACGGCCAACGTGCCCGACCTCGTCTCGGTGATCGCCGCGCTACCGTGCGACTCGGTCATCCTCGACGGGGAGACGTTGATGCTGTCCGACGACGGCCGACCGCGGTCGTTCCAGGACACCATGAGCCGCTTCGGTTCCGGGCCCACGGCGGCGGGTGAACCCGAACGCCTGCTCAAGCCGTTCTTCTTCGACTGCCTGCATCTCGACGGCACCGACCTGATCGACCGCCCGCTGTCCGAGCGGCTCGCCGCCATCGACTCGATCGCCCCGCAGCTGCGTATCCCGGCCGTGACGCGGCCGAGTGTCGAGGAGGCGCGCAATCACTTCGACGCCGCGATGGCCGACGGTCACGAGGGTGTGATGGTGAAGTCGCTCGACGGCCTGTACGTGGCCGGCCGTCGTGGAAAGGCATGGCAGAAGGTCAAACCGACGCACACCTTCGACCTCGTCGTGCTGGGTGCCGAGTGGGGGTCGGGGCGTCGCTCGGGCTGGCTGTCGAACCTGCATCTCGGCGCCCGCGATCCGGAGACGGGGGAACTCGTGATGGTCGGCAAGACGTTCAAGGGCCTGACCGATGAGCTGCTGCGCTGGCAGACCGAGGAGTTCCCGAAACACGAGACGCACCGGGACTCGTACACGATCCACCTGCGTCCCGAGATCGTCGTCGAAATCGAACTCGATGGTGCGCAACGGAGTTCGCGCTACCCGGGTGGTGTCGCGCTGCGCTTCGCGCGCGTGGTCCGGTATCGGCCGGACAAGACCGCGGCCCAAGCCGACAGCATCGAGGCGATCCGCGCGTTGTTGAAGTGACTCTGGAAGCCACCCGTGGAAACCGGACAGCCGCCGATATGCCGCCGGCCCGGCTCCACGGGGTGGTTTCCAGGAAACGGCCCGGTCAGGTCAGCGACAACTGCGCCACCGGGGTGGTGGTGGGCCGGTCCGAGCCGCCGGGTGGTTCGACGGTGAACGCCAGCGTCGAGGCGGAGTTGATCCCGGACAACACGGCGGTGGTGACCGGTTCGACGTCCTTGTCGGTCATCGTGCCGGCCGAGCGGGCACCGTTCGGCCCGATGAGCCACATCTGATACACCGTCCCCGGTTGAGGCGGCGGGACCGAATCCATGACCAGTACGCCAGTGTCAGCAGACTTCGCGAGGTAGACGGTGACGTTCCCGGTCGCGACCGGACCGCCGGTCGATCGCAGGTCCTCCGCGGAGAAGACCTGCTCGGCCGGGGAAGCGAGCGGGCGCACCTCCGGTTCCGGGGAACTCGACTGTCCGATGACCCACCCGGCGGCGCCGATGGCGACGGCGAGGACCGCCGCGGCGGCGAGATATGTCCACCGGCGAGGCCTGCGTCGGTCATCGGTCCCGGTCGCCGGGGAGCCGGCGGCGGATTCCGGTTGCCCGACGTCGGTGCCGGCTGATGCGGGGTCCTGCTGGGGCATCGGATGATCCGACGCGCCGGACACGACCGGTCCGGACGCCGACGCGCCGGCCGGTTCGGCGACGTCCGGTGCGTCGAGACCCGCGTCGGCACGCGCGGCGGACAGGATGCGGTCGCGGAGCGTCGGCGGAGGTGGCGTGGCGGTCGTCTTGCTCATCGCGGCCAGTGCCTCGCGGGTCGCGCGGACCTGCTTGTCGAACAGGGCGCGTACATCGTGCGGCGCCCCTGCGACGCGCGCCTGGACGTCGCGTAGTTCGTCATCGGAGAGTGCGTCGAGGGCGACGAGCGGTGCCATCTCCAGCAGTTCGGCAGCGTCGGGATCGAGATGCTCAGACATCGCGTGCCTCCTGCCGTCGTCGAACGATGTGTCGTTGTCCCCCCGAACGCCGCTTCCGGCGGGCGGGTGTCACGTTTCCGCGTGGGCCCGGAGGCAACGGGGCTGCGGCAAGAAGTATGACGTGCGCTGCGGGTGATCGGGGTATCCGGGCCGTCGGCTGAACGACTCCTGGTGGAGTCGGGCGCCGGTGGCGTGCAGCGAGAAATGGGTCATCGCCACCGGCGGCAGCGCCGCGTCCGTACCGGGCCTGGCGCTCGCGACGTCAGTCTGGGACCCGTGTGTCATGCCACCTGTTCGGATCCACCGGCGAGGCGGATGGGTCGGGGGAGGTCAGCGCGACGTTCGGTGGGTCACATCCGCACCGGCGTACCGCCGGGCATCTGCTGATCGGTCGGGACGATCTCGGCACCCAGCGGGAGCAGCGACACCGGAACCATCTTGAAACTCGCGATGCCGAGGGGGATGCCGATGATCGTCAGGCACATCGCCAGGCCGGTCGTGATGTGACCGATCGCGAGCCAGAGGCCGGCCACGATGATCCAGATGACGTTGCCGATCGTCGATGCCACACCCGCGGTCGGCTTGCGGATCACGGTTCGTCCGAAGGGCCAGAGCGCGTAGCTCGCCATCCGGAACGACGCGATGCCGAAGGGGATGGTGATGATGAGGATGCAGCAGATGATGCCCGCGACGACGTAGCCGATCGCCATCCACAGTCCGCACAGGACGAGCCAGATGACGTTGAGGATGGTCTTCATTCCTCCATTGTCCATGTGGTGCCGGCCGGTGGGCACAAATGCGAGACGCAGGAGAGCACCCGCGGGCCGGCACGACACTACGATGACGTCGTGGGTGGACGGCCGGGGCGTGCGCGGGAGGCGTTGTGGGCGGTGCTCGCCACCGTGGTGCTCGTCATCCGCATCCTGGCGACCATCGCGCTCGTGCTGTTCGTGATCGGCTGGGCGGTCGCGGCGATCCGCGATTCACTCGACAACGTGTTCCTGTGGCCGTCGATCGGTGCGGGCGTCGCACTCCTGGTCAGCACCTATGTCTACGGTCACCTCCGCGCGCGCTATCCGCGGCACAACGGGTGGATCCCGTGAGTGGTGCTGACCCCCTTGCTCCCTGAGCTGCGCGCGGAGTCCCGCCCCGGCTCGCTGAGTTGCGAACCTTGTGCTCCCTGAGGTGCGAGGAGCGATAGCGACGAGCCACGAAGGGCGTGGTGAGGGTGCCTCGCCATGCCCTTCGTGGCTCGCTTCGCTCGCACCTCAGGGAGCATGGGGAGGCTCGCACCTCAGGGAGCATGGGGGCTCGCGCCTCAGAGGCGGAGGGAGTCAGGACGCGACGCGACCCAACTTCGCGAGAAGCGTCGTCTGACGGTCGGCGCCGGCGGGGATCTCGACCTTGCGGCACACGCCCTCGGAGTAGAGCGCGTCACCGAAACCGTCGACTGCCGTTTCCATCTCGGACAGTTCGTCGTCGGTGAACCGATGCTCTGCCCCGGCGGCCCGGGCGATGTCCCACCGGTGGGCGATCATGTCGAATCCGTAGAACCGGATGAGGGTCTCGCCGATGGTGGTCGGTCCGAAGTGGCCGTCGAAGGCGCGCTCGCCGACGCTCGGGTCGGCGAGCAGGCCGGCGACGGTGTCGCGGTGGGTGTGCCAGGCGGCGGCCGGATCGTCGAGGGAGGGAGTGGGTCCGAGATCGACGTCGTGGCGTGCGAAGAACTCGCGCTGCGTGTCGATGACGTGACCGACGACGTCGCGTCCGGTCCAGCCCTCGCACGGGGAGGATGCGGTCCAGGTGTCCGCGGGAGCGTCGTCGAGGACGGCGGCGAAACCGTCGGCGAGGAGGGCGTAGTGGTCGAGCAATGGTGAGGTGTCGTTGATTGCGGTCATGATGAAAGTCAACCGCACGAGTACGGGACGGTGATTGATGAAACCCGACAATGAGGGGCGCGCGCGGCTCGACGATGTCGAGCGCGCACACCTCGTCGACCCGTCGGACGCGAGCTATCGCATCGGGCGGTGGGCGCCGAGCCCCGATCTCGACGAGCTGGTGCGCCGCTTCTGGGTTCCGGTCTGGTGGGTGCCACCCGGCGCCGAGGCGCCGCAGCGCGTTCTGCAGTACCCGGTCTGCCTCATCGTCATCAGCAACACCTATGCGCGTTTCTACGGCGTGGTGACCGGACTGTCGGAGACGGTGCTGACGGGCGACGGCTGGGCGATCGGGGTGATGCTGACGCCGGGGGCCGGGGGGTTGCTGACCGGCGATGTCGGGGCGTGGACCGATCGACATGCCGAACTCGCCGAGGTCTTCGGCGAGAAGGGCAGCGATCTCGAGCGGTCGGTGCGCTCGGCGATGGCCGTGGACCCCGGGATCGAGGAGACCCAGCGTGTCGCGACCGATCGGGTCGAGGACTGGCTGCGCTCGTATCTCCCGCTCGACGACGACGGCAGGCTGATCAACGCGATCGTGGAGTACGTCGAGACCGATTCGACCGTTGTGGCGGTCGCCCAGATCTGCGAACGGTTCCATCTCACCGAACGGAGCCTGCAGCGGCTGACCCGGCGTCGCCTCGGCCTGACCCCGAAGTGGCTGATCCAGCGCCGCCGGTTGCACGAGGCGGCCGAGCGTCTGCGCGACCGGTCGGGAACGCTCGCCTCGCTCGCGGCGGAGCTGGCCTACGCCGACGAGGCGCACTTCGTGCGTGACTTCAAGACCGTCACCGGCATGACCCCGCGGACGTTCTCGGCGCGGTTCGGCTAGGCCGGGATCGTGGACCGGGCGCGGGATCGCGGACCGGCACGCGACGGCGGGGCCGGTCGAATGTTGCCGAGATCACATCGGTGCAGGCAGAATCGTCGACATATCGGGCAATCAACGGAGGGTGCATGACTGACGCGGCGTTGGTGGCCACGCGCATCCGCCGGGCGTACGAGGACTTCCTCTCCGGCGGGAACCCGCCCGCGGATGCGGTCCGATCGATCGTCCGCGACTCGTGGGCGAGGTCGCTGACCAGGGGCGTCGACCCGAGTGAGGCCGCCGCGGACGGCGACCGTGCGTCCGTGATGTCACCCGCGGAGTTCGCCGCCTACCGAGCCGCACATCCCATCACCGCCGTCCGGCCATTGGTGCAGTCGCTGATGGTCGATGCCATCGCCGACACCGGTGTCGTCGTCGCGCTGACGGATCAGGCCGGGCGCCTGCTGTGGATCGAGGGCGACACGGCCGCCCGCGATCGGGCCGGTCACATCAACTTCGTCGAGGGCACGGTGTGGAGCGAAGAGGTCGTCGGCACCAATGCCCCGGGACTCGCGCTGGCCGTCGACCGAGGCGTACAGGTCGTCGGACCCGAACACTTCGCCGGCCCCGTGCAGGAGTGGAGCTGTGCCGCGGCGCCCGTGCACGACCCGCTGACCGGGCACGTGATCGGTGTCATCGACGTGACCGGTGGACGTGAGGTCGCGGCACCGTTCGCGCTGGCGGCCGTCCGCTCGGTGGTCGCGGCCGTCGAGCGTGAACTGCGGGCGGGTGCTGTCGACCTCGCCGACCCGTCCACCTTCGATCCGGCGCCCAGACCGCAGGGCGCGGCGCATCTCACCGTCCTCGGAGACGGTTCGGGACGCTGGCACCGAGTCGCCGACGGGCCGGGCGCCCGCACGCTGTCCCGTCGACATGCGGAGATACTCGTTCTGCTACAAGCATTTCCGGAAGGACTGAACACCGAGCAGCTCGCGCTGAAGCTGGCCGAGGACGGGCTCGACCCGGTCACGGTGCGAGCCGAGATCTCCCGGCTCCGCCGCGACCTCGGTGCCGACGTCGTGGCAAGCAGGCCCTACCGCCTCACTCTCGACATCACCTCCGACGTCGACACCCTCCGGTCGCGCATCGCGTCGGGTTCGGACCTCGCGTCGGTCGTCGACGACCTAGGTCGCGGCGGACTGCTCGCCGAGTCGAGCGCGCCGGGCATCGTCGACATCTTCGAGGAACTCCGGGAAGACCTGCGGTCGCGTCTCTTCGCGTCCGGCGACGTCGCGGCCCTGCGCCGGTGGACGTCGTCGACCCACGGACGCGACGACCTCGCCGCCTGGCGCCGCCTCGAACACCGCCTGCCGGTCGGCGACCCCGACCGGGCCGTCGTCGGCGGACGCATCCGACTCCTGGACAAGCGGTACGGGGCGTAACCGGCTGAGCTGCGTGAACAGCTGGTGGCCAACGTTGCAACGCTTGTGCAACCACCCCGCTCCTAGAGTGTGGAGCAGATCACAACGGACGCCTCCGGTGTCCCGTGTGACATCCGCAGAGCGTCCTCAGCTTGAGGCCCACACGCAAGGAGCAACCATGACCGTCTTCGCAAAGCCGGGTGCCGATGGCTCGGTGATGAGCTACGAGTCGCGCTACGACAACTGGATCGGCGGACAGTGGACCCCGCCGGTGAAGGGTCAGTACTTCGAGAACCCGTCGCCCGTCGACGGCAAGATCTTCTGCGAGGTCGCACGCTCGACCGCCGAGGACATCGACCTCGCGCTCGACGCCGCCCACAAGGCCGCACCCGGATGGGGCAAGACCCCCGTCGCCGAGCGCTCGCTGGCCCTGCTGCGCATCGCCGATCGCATGGAGGAGAACCTCGAGAAGCTGGCCGTCGCCGAGACCTGGGACAACGGCAAGGCCGTCCGCGAGACCATGGCCGCCGACATCCCGCTGGCCATCGACCACTTCCGCTACTTCGCCGGCGCCCTCCGCGCCCAGGAGGGCTCGATCTCCGAGGTCGACGAGGACACCGTCGCCTACCACTTCCACGAGCCGCTCGGCGTCGTCGGCCAGATCATCCCCTGGAACTTCCCGATCCTGATGGCGGTGTGGAAGCTGGCGCCCGCGCTCGCCGCCGGCAACGCGGTCGTGCTCAAGCCCGCCGAGCAGACACCCGCGTCGATCCTGTACCTGGTCAGCCTCATCAGCGACCTGCTTCCCGCCGGAGTCCTCAACGTGGTCAACGGGTTCGGCGTCGAGGCGGGCAAGCCGCTCGCGTCGAGCAACCGTATCCGCAAGATCGCGTTCACCGGTGAGACCACCACCGGCCGGCTCATCATGCAGTACGCCTCGGAGAACCTGATCCCGGTCACCCTCGAGCTGGGCGGCAAGAGCCCGAACATCTTCTTCAACGACGTGATGTCCGCCGACGACGGGTTCCTCGACCGTGCGCTGGAAGGCTTCTCGATGTTCGCGCTCAACCAGGGCGAGGTGTGCACCTGCCCCAGCCGCGCGCTCATCCAGCAGGACATCTACGACGAGTTCATCGCCAAGGCCGTCGACCGCGTCGGAAAGATCAAGCAGGGCAACCCCCTCGACACCGACACGATGATGGGCGCACAGGCCTCCAACGATCAGTTCGAGAAGATCTCCTCCTACCTCGCCATCGGCAAGGACGAGGGCGCCGAGGTGCTGATCGGCGGAGAGGCAGCCGAACTCGACGGCGACCTGGCCGGCGGCTTCTACATCAAACCGACTGTCTTCCAGGGCAACAACAAGATGCGCATCTTCCAGGAAGAGATCTTCGGCCCGGTCCTCGCGGTCACCACCTTCAAGGACTTCGCCGACGCCATGCACATCGCCAACGACACGCTCTACGGGCTCGGCGCCGGCGTGTGGAGCCGTGACGGTGCGACCGCCTACCGGGCGGGCCGCGAGATCCAGGCCGGCCGGGTGTGGACGAACACCTACCACGACTACCCGGCGCACGCCGCCTTCGGCGGGTACAAGCAGTCCGGTATCGGTCGCGAGAACCACCTCATGATGCTCGAGCACTACCAGCAGACCAAGAACCTCCTGGTCGGTTACGCTCAGAGCGCCAAGGGTTTCTTCTGACCCTTCGAGGCTCGTCGCTAGCGCTCCTCGCACCTCAGGGAGCAGGGGGCCGCGCTCCTCGCGTGAGCGGTGAGCAGCGGGGCCCTCTCCACGCGATAGCGGTGCAAGTACCAGCGAAGAGAAGGTGATTGACGATGACCGCCGAGCAGAGTGTTCCTGATCGCGTGGTCGCCACAGACTCCGCCGTGCAGCTCCTGACCAAGTTGTCGGAGCTGCACGGCGGCCTCATGATCCACCAGTCCGGTGGGTGCTGTGACGGCTCGGCCCCGATGTGTTACCCGGTCGGGGAGTATCGAGTGGGCCAGCGGGATGTGCTGGTCGGCGAGATCGAACTCCCCGAACCCATTCCGGCTGTACGGGTCTGGATCAACGGTGACCAGTTCGAGCTGTGGAAGCACACCCAGCTGATCCTCGACGTCGTGAAGGGTCGCGGCGCCGGATTCAGTCTCGAGGCACCGGAAGGCGTCCGGTTCCTTTCACGCGCAAGGACTTTCACCGACGAGGAGAACGAGGTCCTGGCGGCGTCGCCGCCGCTGACGGGGGCCACCGCCGGCCCCTGAGCTCGATCCCACACAGAATGCGTCGTCCGTATCGAAATCCGATACGGACGACGCATTCTGTGTCTGTCCGGGCTGGTTCACCACTGGTCGAAGCCGACGTTGACTTGGGGGTATCCGGTGTCGATGTGGTTGTTCATCCAGTAGTTCTGGGCGTGGGGTCCCCAGATGGTGCTCATGGCGGTGTTGACGTTGTGGGGGTGGTTGGTGAGTTGGTAGTTGGCGGTGGGGCCGAAGGCGCCGATGCGGTAGATGGCGTTGACGTCGAGGTGGTTGGTGAAGGGTGCGGTGGCGGTGATGGTTTCGGTGGCGCCGGGGTAGAGGATGTGTTGGGGTGCGTTGATCCATTGGCCGCCGTCGGCGTTGGCGCCTTGGAGGTATTCGGGCTTGTCGGTGTGGTTGGTGATGGTCATGGCGACGGTGGGTTCGCCGGGTCGGGTGATGGGGAGGGTGCCGGCGTGGGCGGCTCCGGCGGCGCCGAGGGCGATGCCGGTTGCGGCGGCGAGTCCGAGGGTGGCGGTGGCGATGCGGGTGGTGGTCTTCATGGTGTGCTCCCGGTGTGGTGTGGGGGTTGTGTTGGTGACACCACTGACTTTCCTCGGGATGTGGGTGTGGTGGTTTCCGCTGACCGGGTGATGGGTGGGGTGAACGCTGCATCCACCGATCGGGGGACATGCGGACCCGGACACGAGGATGCGCCGAGTTCGACGGGTGGGAGTCGTCGGGCAACTACCATCGAGGGATGTCGAACGCCGACGGCTCCCCACCGCCCCGCCCACGCGTCGCCGTCACGCCGATGCGTCCGCAACGGCCGGCCGGACGCGCCGCGGCCGTCCGGTACGTGATCGTCGGCTGGCTGGTGTCGGTCGCCCTCGTCATCGTGACCGTGGGACTGACACTCCTGTCCCTCAACGACATTCGGTCCACACTGGCCGCCGATCTCGTGCGGGCCCACCCGGAGAGCGGAACCGACGCCGCACGTGCCGTGGACATCTCACTGATGGTCGGCGCGGTCATCGCCGTGGTCGTGGTGGTCCTGGGTCTGTGGGGATCAGCCCGACTCTGGGACAGCCGATGGTCCGGTCGCACCATCCTGACGATCGGTGCCGCGGCGGCTGTCGCCGGCGCCGTGGCGTTCCATCTCACCGTCAGTCCGTCCGCGACCGCCCTGGCCGATATCGGCATGCCGGTTGTCGCACAGTGGCTTCCGGCGGCCGCCGCCCTCGTTGCGGTCATCGCCACCGGGATCGCCTACACCCGGTCGGTCACAGCCTCCCTGCGCTGAAGCCCTCGACGTCGCCGGTCCGGACCACCGCGTCGAGTTGCGCGACGATGCCCTCGGCGCTGCGAACCGCGACCTGACATGCCGACGCCGACGCCGGACCGAGGAGCGGATGGCCGGCACGCGCCCGCCAGACACGCGCGGCCTCGATGGCCGCGTCGCGCAACGCATACAGGTCCGCGGTCGGTGGCAGCCCGAGGCGGACCGCGGGATCGATGCCCGATCCGCCGATGAGTCGGGTGATCTCGGCCGCCTGATCCGGGGGAAGATCGACGCCGCCGGCCCGGATGGTGCCGAGCAGACGCAGTTCACGGAAGCCGTGCACGTCCGCGAGCTCCCGACGGACCGAGGCCCGGACGTCGCGCGCTCCCGCCGACGGTGAGGCGGCGAGAAGGTGATCCATCGTCACCAGTGCGGAATGGGATTTGAGCTGGTCGGCGCGCTGGCCGAACTGGGTGTCGATGATGGCACTCAATTCCGAGAGCCCGCTGCGCTCGACGAGTTCGGCGGCCAGCGCCGACGACGAGGTGGCGCCGAACCGGATGAGCGTGACCGCCATGCGGATGCCGAAGGCGCCGAAGCGTTCGGCCAGCGAACGGCGCAGATCGGCCGGGATGGCAGGCAGGATGTCGGGGCGCGAGAACCGGTCCATGGTGAGCAGTGCCGCCTCGAGATCGGGACCCGGGGTCGCGGCCAGCTCTGCCAGCGCGCGGAACTCGACTTCCCGCATCGTCCGGGCGGCGAGCGCCAGGAGTCCCGCGACCGGCACGACCGCCTGACAGAGCCCGGTGCGTTCGAGTTCGCCGGCGAACCGCCCGGCGATCTGATGTGCCGAGATCATCGCGTCCATCCGGCCGGCGCCGAGCTCGTCGGCGCGGGAGACCACACCGATCACGCCCAGGGGACCCGACGATCCGCCGATGGCCGAACCGATGCGGCGCAGCATCGTCGTGTCGGTGGCGGTCAGGGAACGCAGCAGGTAGACGACGGCGTCGACGCCGGACAGGCCGTCGTCGGGGGTGAGGAGCGCGAGTGTGGACGCGGACAGCTCCGTCGAGAGCGAGGCCGTGCCCGGGGTGTCGACGATGGTCGTCGACTGCAGCGCCCGCGCAGGCCATTCGACGTCCAGGCGGTCGACGCGGTCGGCGGTCAGGCGCCCGAAGTCGAAGCCCAACCGGCCGTCGATGCGGGTGACCGGGATGCCGACCGCGCGGCCGTCGTCGACGTGCGCGGTGACCGACGGGGACCGTCCGTTGCGGTACCAGGTGACCACACGTGTGCACTCGGTGGCGTCGGTGGGGGCGATGTCCTGTCCGACTAGGGCATTGAGCAGCGTCGACTTGCCTGCCTTGAGCGAACCGGCCAGCGCGATCCGCACCGGCTGATACAACCGGTGGGCGCACACGTCGAGCTCGGCCTGTGCATGCGGGTCGTCGGCGAGCGCGGCGCGGGTGGCCTCGAGAAGCCCTCGGACACGGGCGATGTCGGTCATCGGTGAGGAAGCTCCGCGGCGGTGTCGTCGGGATCGAGATGGTCGGCCGCTCTGCGCAGGGCGGCGACCGCATGGAGCCGCGATTCGAGTTCGGCAACCCGTCCGGATCGTTCCGAGTCCGCGAGGGTCGCGGCGGACTGTGCAGCACTGAGGGATTCCGAGATCGAGCGCGCGGTCTGTTCGGCGACCGAGGTGAAATGGTCACGGAGGACTCGCTGGATCACCCGTAGCCGGTCGCGGGACTCCTTGCCGACCTGGAAGCTGACGTCGTCGGTGAAGGCGCGTACGGCGACCTTCGCCTTCGCGCGACGCTCGAGGACCTTGGCCTCCTTGTCATCCCGATAGGCCTTGGTACCCAGCAACAGTCCGGCGCCGACGGACACCGGGTTGATGAGAGCCATGCCGACCATCGTCGAGATGAGGCCGAACATCAGCACGCCGCCGTAGGAGCCGCGCATCCCGATCAGCAGTTTCTGGGCGACACCGACTCGGCCGCTGTCGAGTTCGGCGAGTTCGGCAACCGAGTCGAGAACGCCGGTGAGATCCGCGACGTCGATGTCGGGGAGCGAGTTCTGGCCGGCGGCCGCGAAGTGGTCGGCGACCCGTTCGGCGAGCCACACCGAACGCTCGTGCGCCCAGACGAAGTTGTCGCCGATCACCGCCGCGGTCTGGTCGGCCAACCACTCGCTCAACTGCTCCCAGTCGACCCCCGGGTCGCCCTCGTCGATCGCCCGCTCGGCCTCCCGGGTCACCGCACGCAGACGGTCCCGCAGGTCGTGGTCGATGTCGGCGGCGAGATCGGCGATCCCATCGGCCAGCGTCTGCTGCCATTGCGCGGACTGTCGGCGCATGGCCTCGGCGTCGGACTTGGCTTCCCGGAGTGCCCCGACGGCGCGGCCGGCGGTCTCGGGGTCACGCAGGGCGGCGAGTTCGCTGCCCAGGGTGAGCGCGAGATGCTCACTGACGACTCGTAGATCGGTGGCGACGGTGGCTCGCGTCGCCTGTCGCGCGGTGGCCACCACGCGCTCGCGCAGATAGCGGTACAGATCGAGGAACCCGGCCTCCGCGTTCAGTTTCTCGTCACCGAGACGCAGTGCGTGGGAACGGAGTACCGACGACACCGGCAGCAGCGGGACGTCGAGGCCCGCGGTCTGCAGATGCGACCGGTCGGCGTCGACGATGGCCCGCCAGTGCGGATACAGGTCGGTCTTCGTGACCAGGCACGCCAGCGTCGGGCACAGACCGGCCACCTGTTGGAGGAACGCCATCTCCGGTGCGGTGAACTCCTGGCTGGCATCGGATATGACGAGCACTGCGTCGGCCGCTGCGACCATACCCAATGTCGCTGCGGCATAGGGATGTCCGTGACCGCCGACGCCGGGGGTGTCGACCAGGACGAGGCCGTCGGCGAGCAACGGGCCGGGTGCCTCGATCTCGAGACGCAGAACTTCGCGGCCACCGGCGAGCGGGGAATCGGGGGTGATGCCGGCGATCGCCTCGATCGGCACCGGGATGCGGCTGTCGGTGGCCGGGCCGTCGACGATCAGATGGGCCGACGGTTGCGCGGCGTGCGAGATGACGGTCGGCACCGCGGTCGTCTCGTCGTCGCCGACCGAGCACACGTCGAGGTTGAGCAGCGCGTTGACGAAAGAGCTCTTGCCCTGCTTCAGCTGACCCACCACGACGATCCGCAGCCGGGGGTCGGTGATCCGGGTGCGTGCGCCGTCGAGTCGGCTGACGAGATCGTTGCGACCGGCCTCCCGGGCCACGTCCGACATCGTCGACAGCAATTCGCCGATGGTGCTGGGCGACTGGGGCGTTGCGGTGGGGGCTGATCGCGCCGGCGTGACCGCGGCCGGTGGTGTCGGGGTCGGTGGTGTCGGCGTCCGCGGTGTCGGGGTCGGCGGTGCCGGGACCGGGTCGGGTTCGGGTGCGTCCCGGTCGGCGGCGTGCCGGCCGACCCGAGGTGGTTCGGCGGGTGGAGTGGTCATGGTGTCCTCACGGTAGCGGTGAGTCGGCGTGTCCGGTCGGCATCGGACGAGGACCGCCCCGGGACCTGCCCACGTCCAGGGTTGCTGGATCGGTGAGCGGTCCCGGGGCGGGTTGCCGACCTGGATGGGTCAGTCGGCCTCGGGTCCGGCGTCCGGGGTGTCGACGCCGATCCCGGTGTCTGTGTCGCCACCGAGGCCACCGGTCAGGCCGCCGGTGAGGCCCCCGGTCAATCCGCCGGTGAGGCCGGCGGTCGTGTCGGCCACGCCGCCGACGGTCGTGTCGAGTGCGCCGCCGAGTCCGGCTCCGGTGTCGGCCGCGCCACCCAGGTCCAGACCGCTGTCGGCCTCGCCCCCTGCTCCGACGCCGCCACCGGCGACCGTGCCACCGGTCAGTCCGCCGGTCACGCCACCGACGACGTCCGTCGTCGTGTCGAGGGTTCCGCCGACAGTCGTGTCGAGGGTGCCGCCGATCCCGGTTTCGAGCGAGCCCGCGGTCGCGCCGGCCACGTCTGCCGCACCGCCGGCGGCGCCGGAGATCGCGGTGGTCAGGTCGGCAGTGACATCCGCGGGCAGCTCGGTGTCGAGTGCGCCACCCAGGCCCAGGTCCCCGCCCAGACCCAGGTCCCCGCCCAGGCCGCCGCCGAGGCCGGTGCCGGAGTCGAGACCCAGCGCGCCGTCGAGCACCGGACCGGCGGTGGCCCCCAGTGCGGCGTCGCCGATTGAATCGAGCCCGCTCGCTCCGCTCCCGGCGCCCAGCCCGGCGAGTCCGGTCTCCAGGGTGCCGCCGAGGCCGCCCTGCAGGGTGCTGTCCACTCCGGCCACCAGGTCCGTGCCGGTCTCGGCCACGGTGCCCAGGCCGGCCAGTGTGCCGGCGCCCAGGTTGCCGGTGAGGCCGTCGACGACCGTGCCGCCGAGCCCCTCGGTGACCAGGATCGGTCCGCCGACGGTGATGGTGCCCTCGGGGGAGAGGATGAGGCTCGGGTTGATGATCGCCTCGAGTTCGCCGGTCAGCGCCCCGCCGAGACCACCTGTCGCCTCCAGGGTGGAGTCCAGGGTGGCAACGAGGCCGTCGGTGGCCGACAGGTCCACGTCGAGCGCGGTGCTGAGTACGGTGCTGAGGGCCGCGGGGAGTTCGGCTCCGCCTGCCAGCTGGCCGGCCAGCGAACCGCCGAGCTCTCCACTCAGCGCGGTCCCGAGGACGGCGCCGAGGGATGCGCCCAGGTCGGCGCCGACATCGCCGCCGGCAGCCAGCACGGTCTCGAGGGTTCCGCCGAGGTCGGCCGCGGTCTCGGTCACCAGGCCGAGTCCTGCGCCGGCGTCGAGTGCGGCGTCCAGCGCGCCGCCGAGCTGGGCGATCAGTGCGCCGTCGACGCCGAGTGCGCCGCCGAGGTCCGCAGCGAGCAGTTCGCCGAGGTTCAGTCCGGCACCGGCCGCGGCGTCGAGGATGCCCTCGATGCCGGTGGTCGCGCCCAGCACGCCGCCCAGGGTGGCGCCGAGTCCGGCTGCGAGGTCACCGCCTCCGCCGACGATCGCACCCAGTTGCGCGGCGAGATCGGTGGCCAGGCCGCCCTCGAGCAGACCCGTGAGGTCGGCACCGAGGACGCCGCCCAGTTCGAGTGCGCCACCCAGCGCGGCTCCCAGATCGGCGCCCGCGGCGGCACCCAGGACGCCGGTGAGCACGGTGCTCAGCGCGGTGTCGAGGCCGGCGCCGGCCGACAGCAGTCCGTTGAGCGCGGCGCCGAGTTCGGTGCCGAGCCCGCCCACGACCCCGAGCCCGCCGCCGAGGGCGCCTTCGACGGCGCCACCGAGACCGGCGCCAAGTCCGGCACCGAGGCCCAGACCCGCGTCGAGTGCCCCGCCGACCCCGGCTTCGAGTGCGCCACCGAGACCGAGTCCGGCGTCGAGTGCGCCACCGAGTCCGGCGGTGAGGTCGGCTGCGAGACCACCTTCGAGTGCCGCGGCGAGCGTGCCGCCCAGGGCCGCGCCGAGACCGGCTGCGGCCTCACCGCCGACCTCGAGGCCGGCGGACAGGGCTCCGGCCAGAGTGGTACCGAGATCGCCACCTGCCTCGAGCAGTGCCTCGACGTCGACGATCCCGCCGGCTTCGAGGACGGATTCGAGTGCCGCGGCGAGTCCGGCCTGAGCGCCGCCGCCGACACCGAGTGCGGCGGTCAGGGCGCCGCCGAGGACGGCGTTCGCACCGGCTGCGCCGGTCAGGACCAGGCCACCGGTCGCGGCTGCCGTCGAGGTCAGGGCCACGCCCAGTGCGGTGCCGAGCGACGCGGCGGCCGTACCGCCCGCGGCCAGGGTGGAGCTGAGGGCGCCGCTGAGGGTGGCGCCCAGTTCGCCGGACAGATCGGCGATGGCCTGCGCGTCGAGCAGACCCGACAGCGTCGCGGAGAGGTCGCCGGCGACGTCGAGAGTGGAGGTGAGTGCGGCGGTCAGATCGCCGGACAGTTCGGCGCCCAGGCCGAGGGCACCGGTGAGGACCGCCGAGATGGCACCGCCCGCACCGAGACCGGCGCCGAGTGCGGCCGCGAGGTCGGCGCCGAGCGCGCCGCCCGCACCGATCGTCGCACCGAGCAGACCGCCCAGGGTCGCACCGAAGGAACCGGCGAGCGCGCCGCCCGCACCGAGTGCGGCCGACAGCTGCGCGGCGAGACCGCCCCCGAGGCCGAGTCCGAGGTCGGCGCCGGCGGCGAGGAGTGCATCGAGCGAAGCCCCGAGTTGAGCGACCAGCGCGCCTTCGGCACCGATCGCGCCGGCCAGCGACCCGGCGATGACCGGCCCGATGCCTGCGGCGATCTCGATCCCACGGTCGACGACGGTGTCGAGCGCTGCACCCAGTGCCGCACCGAACTGCGCTGCGACCGCGCCGCCGGCACCCACACCGGCGGACAGCGCCGCGCCGAGTGCAACGGCCAGCTGTCCGGCCAGGTCGAGGTCACCGAAGGCGACGCCGCCGAGATCGAGATCGGCCAGCGACAGACCGGAGAGGTCGATGTCACCCAGCCCGATGCCGCCGAGGAGACCACCGAAGTCGATGTCGCCCAAATCGATTCCACCCAGATCGATTCCACCGAGGTCGAGTCCGCCCACGCCGAAGCCGCCCAGATCGAGTCCACCGATTCCGCCGAAGTTCACGTCGCCCAGGGCGACGTTCCCGCCGCCGAGATTGATGTCGCCGAGGTTCAGACCGCCCAGGCCGACGCCACCGCCGCCGATCACACCCCCGCCGACTGCGCCGCCCACGGCCCCACCGACGGCGCCGCCGCCGGCACCGATGATCGCGCCGAGTCCGCCGCCGGCCCCGGCGGCCAGGCCGGCATCCGCCACCAGCGGTGCTGCCGCGGAGACATCGGCCGGGGTGACGCCGGTGAGACCGGCGCGATCGATCGCGGCCTGGGGGTTGCCGCAGTAGGCGTTGAAGGATTCCTCGTCGCGAAGCAGACCGAGGATGAAGTCGAGTACCGCGTTGCTCGGCATGGCGTCGTTCCTTGCGTCGGGGAGATCGGAGTTCGATCCCGTGTCGAGTTCGACCGTATGGACTCCGGCGCCGGACGACATCGGGGTAAATCCCCAGTCCTGTCGAGGAGGGGGGTGGGCCGGCGCCCCCGGGGATTCGGCTGGGGCCGGGCTCGTCGCATCCCACGTATAGGGGTGTCGGGACTTTCCCCCTAATCTCCGCCGAAGGGCTAACACCTGGGCATCAGTGCGCGACACACTGGGTGACGTGCACCGCCGGGGCCGGGGCACGTGACATCGACGGTGTGCTCGAGATGAGGGACCGTCACCGACCACCGTCTGCAGGTGCGAACAGGAGTGACCGTCATGGCCATCGGGATCGGTGTGAAGATCGGGACCGCGAACAGCGTCGCGGTAGCTGCCTCGGAACATTCCTGGGAGGGTGCGGTCTCGGTCGAGACCTCCGCTCTGGTGGATGCCGACGACTTCGTCGCCCGGGTCGGCGACCCGGTACCGATGCTCGACGACCACGGGCACACGATCGCGGCCGCCGAGATCTACGCGGACGCGGTCACAGCGCTGCTCGCCCGGCTCGACCTCGGGACGGACTCGTCACGGTTCGACGACGCGCACCTGAGTGTCGTGTTTCCCGACAACTGGACCGATCAGGCCGTCGACGAGGCCAGGACAGCGCTCGCGGCCCACCCCGACGCGGTGCCGGCGGAGTCGACGACCTGGGTTCCCGAATCGCGCGCCACCCTGGCCGCGGCCGAGCATGCCGAGGGCGCCTTCGGCGACGGCACCGTCGTCGTCTGTGATCTCGGCGCGACCGGCGTCACCGTCTCCGTCCTGACCACCGGCTCCGACGCGGCTCCGGTGGGCCGCCCGGTGCGGCTGGAGACGGTGAGCGGCAACGAGTTCGACCGCCTGGTGCTGGCGCACACGCTCCGGGTCACCGGTGCCGACGCCGAGGTCGACTCGGGCCTTGCCGACCCGCAGCGCAGCGGCGCGATCCTCGACGACGTGAACCGGCTGCGTGGCGACTGTCGACGGGCCAAGGAGTGTCTGTCGGTCGACACCGACACCGTCGTCGACGTGCGGGTCGGAGACGTCCGCACCGAGGCGCGGCTGGTCCGGGACGACATCGAGGATCTGCTCCGCGCCCCGGTTCTGGAATCGGTTGCGCTGGTTCGTGAAGCGCTCACGGCCTCGGCGGTCGGCCTCGACTCCTCCGGGGCGGCCGCGACAGGGTTGAATCCGGCCGGTGCGACCGCGGTGCTCCTCGGTGGTGGCGGTGCCGCGATCCCGCTCGTCACCGAGATGCTGTCCTCGACCCTGCGCCTGCCGGTCGTCGGCGACCCGGACCCGGCGTCCGCCTCGGCGGCCGGTGGCGCACTGATGGCCGGCGCCGCACTCGCCGCCCACCGGTCGGCGATCGCGCCCGCCGCCTCCACCACTGCCGTCGTCTCGGCCTCGCCCGACGAGCGCCCGCTCCGCGAGATCGCCCCGGCGCCGAGCACTCCGGTGACCGAACCCGCCCCGCGGTTGTCGCGACGCAAGCGCGGCACGCTGATCACGCTCGGCGCCGCCGCCCTGGCGCTCGTGACGGCAACCGGACTCTCCGTCGGCACCGGACTCGTCGGCTCGGTCGGGGAGTCCACGCCCCCACCCGCGGGAGCAGCGACGACGACGGCGACCTCGTCCCCGAATCCCGGGGGCGGTCCGGGTACCACGGTGGCGGGTGCGCGTCCGGGAACCTCGGCCGCGCCGGTGACCGGTGCGGGCACCCGGGCTCCCGGCGCCGGAACCGGCACACCCGGACGCGCCGCGACCAACACGCCGACGGGTGGAGCGCCCGCCCCCGGAACCACCCCTGGCCGGACGGCACCCGCACCCGCGCCGGGACCGGCTCCGGCGGCGCCGTCGGTCCCGTCGGCACCCGGCACCCCGTCGGTGCCCAGCCAGCCAGAACCGGAAGTCCCCGATCCGGGCACCGGTGGCGGCTCCGGGGGTGGCGGAGTCACCCCGGGCGGGGTCCTGGAAGCTCCCGGTCGGGTCCTCGACGGCACCGGCCAGATCGTCTGCGGCGTCACCGGCGTCATCGGCGTCGACTGCTGAGCCCGGTGACTCCCGGCCACCCCTGGTCTGTGCGATGACGCCGACGACACCGGTCTCGATGATCGGCGACCTGTCACCCGCTGCGTCGCGTATCTCGTCGTGGATCTCGGGCGTCGTCGACCGCGCGCAGGGCGGCCATCCGCTGTGCGCCGTGGTCGTCGGAACCCCGGGAAGCGGACGGTCGACGCTGCTGGGCGGCGTCCGGGAACAACTGCGACAGCGGGGTCTCCCGGTGAGTGTCGGGCTGCCCACGGGCAGCGAGACCGGCCCGGTGTTCGTCCTCGCCGACGACATGCACTTGTGGCCCGGGCCCGTGATCGAGACCGCCCTGGGGATGCTCGACGCCGGGACGATCGGGTTGATCGCCACCACCGAACCGAGGGAACTGGACCCGAGCGTCCGCCTGCTCCGGGACCGCTCCCGGCCATACGGTGCCGTCCTCGAACTCGAGGCTCTGGGCACCGCCGACGTCCTGACCCGCGCGACGCGCACGGGTCTGACGCTCGACCCGACCACGGCATCGCAGATCCGCCGACGCTGTGGTGGTGCCCCAGTACTCGTCGACAGCGCACTCGAGGCGATCCGGAATGCCGGACTCGGCGTCGGGAACACCGCCGACGAACCGTCCGCCGACGTGATCGCGATCGTCGAACGGGTGGCCCGCGACTGGCATCACCGATTGTTGCGCGGGCTCGATCCGCTGACGCTCGCCGTGCTCGCCCTCGCCTCGGTCCGGGCGCCCCTCGACCCCGACAGCCTGGCCGACGCGGCCGGAGTCGACCGGGCTGCCGCGGCCGGGGCTCTCGACCGGGCACGGGGCTGCGGCCTGTTGCGCGGCTCGGACGTCTTCGTGTCGGCCGCCGCCGGACCGTTGCGAGATGTGCTGGGGGACCGACGGATCGGCGAGCTCCGCCACAGATCCGTCGTCGCCGCACTGCGCGCGGCCGAACTCACCCCGGACACCGCGCTGCTGGCCGCCGAGGCCGGTGTCGACGACCCACGCATCGTCGACGCGTTGCTGGCCGGCGCCACCGACGCCACCGGGGCGCGGGCGGCGGTCCTCCTCCGGGCCGCCGACCGGGTGGCGCCGGGACGCGATGACGTCCGGTTGCTGATGGCGCAACGAGCACTGGCGTCCGGTGACCTCGATGGCGCGGGCGACGCGGCCGATCAGCGGTTGGAGACGGCCGGTCCGGCCGACCCCGGGGTCGCGGAGTGGGTGGAGCTCGCCGCCACCGTCGCCGCGCATCGCGGACTGGCGTCGCATGCCGCCGACCTCCACCGGTGGGTCGGCTCGAGTTCGTCCGGGGTGCAATCGCTCCCGGCCGCGGTGGCCCTGCTCGCCGTCGGTGATCGCGCGGCGGTCACCGCCATCGCCGCGGCGGATCGAGGCCGCGCGCCGGTCGCAAGCAGGGCCGCACGGTCGCTGGTGACCCGTGGGCTGCTGGCCACCCTCGGCGATGCGGACGACGCGCCCACCGGCGACGACGCGGTCGACGCCGTGATCCGGGGGCTCTCGGCCGGGGGTGCGGGGTTCCGGGGTCCGTATGCGGGCCGGATTCTGCAGGCGGCCACCGCGGTGGCGCTGAATCACGGTGACATCGTCGGGGCACAGACGATCAGGTCGGTGGCCCCCGAGTCCGGGCGCGCCCTGATCGACGCCGAGATCGCCTTGGCCGTCGGCGATCTCGAGATGACGGCGCGCCTGATCCCGTCGGATGATCCGGTTCCTGTGCCCGAACGTCTTCGATGGCAGGCGATTCGACTCGGACTCGCACGACGCCGAGGCGACGCTGCTGCACTGGCCGCGGCGTGGCAGCACGGGTTGTCGCTGCTCGCCGGCACCGAGGTGGACCTCTTTCTGCTGCGGGCGTTCGGCGAGTTCTGGATCGCCGCAGCGAGTGTGGGCCGGTTGTCGGCGGTCGATCGACACGTGGACACCGCCGACCGGTTGCTCGCCCGTCTGGAGGATCCCCCGGCATGGACACAGTTCTGGGACTTCGCCGGCGTGCAGGCAGCGGCCACCGCGCATGACGACACCGCCATGGCGCACCGGTTGGCTCGTCTCGACCTCGCAGCGGCGGAGAACCGGACGGCCCGCTCGCTCGCCGTCGCCGCCCGCGTCTGGGTGTCGCTGACACCCGATGACTCCGAGGCTGTCGCCGCCACCGCGGTTGAGGTCACGGCGGCGGTCGACGCGTTGCGGAGTGTCGGATTGCACTGGGAGGCAGCCCGGCTCGCAGGTATGGCCGCGCAGCGAACCGACGACCCGTCGACCGCGGCCGGGCTCCTCGACACCGCCCGCTCGGCCGATGAGGAACGGCGTCGCACCCCGCCGATCGGTGGACCGCTCACCGAACGCGAGGCAGAGGTCGCCCACGAACTACTCCAGGGCTTCACCTACCGGGAGATCGGTGAGCGACTGTACATCTCGGCGAAGACCGTCGAACACCACGTCGCCCGGATCCGACGCAGGCTCGACGCCGGATCCCGCTCGGACCTGATGGCTGCCCTGCGCGCGGCCGGGTATCGGTGACGACTCTGCCCTCGCGCTGAGAACCGCCCCAGGAGAGGCCGCCGGGGACGATAGGTCGTCGGTCGACTTCCCTGGGGTGGCTTCCGGGTCGTTTCGACGACGGCCCGCGCGGAGATGCCACGGATCGGAACCCGGCGGTGGTACCAACAGGTCATGGAACACATGCTGTGCCCCGGTGATCGAGAGCCGCTCTGATGCCGGCGGTCCTCATCGAGCGCGACGGTGAGATCACGACGCTCACCCTCAACCGCCCGGACGCGCTGAACACCTTGAACGTCGACCTGGTTCGGGAACTGACCGGTGCCCTCGATGCCGTCGACGAGGATCCCGGGTGCCGGGTCGTGATCCTGACCGGGGCGGGCCGCGCGTTCTGCGCCGGCCTCGACCTGAACGGCTACGGCGACGACGATTCCGTCACCGACCGCGGTGGGGTGATCCCGATGTTCGAGCGCCAGCAGGACATCGCCGGTCTCGCACGCCGGTTGCACGGGCTGCGCCAGCCGGTGATCGCCGCGGTCAACGGGCCCGCCGCCGGCGGTGGTCTGGCCCTGGTGTGCGCGAGCGACATCCGCATCGGGTCCACGACGAGCGTGTACGCGGTCGGGTTCATCCGGGCCGGGTTCTCCGCCTGCGACATCGGCGTGTCCTGGTTGCTCCCGCGCCTCGTGGGGACGGGCCGGGCGCACGAACTGATGCTGACGGGACGCAAGTTCACGGCCGTCGAGGCGGAGCGGTACGGATTGCTGGTCGATCTGGCCGAGCCCGGGGAATTGCTTGATCGGGCACACTCGACGGCCCAAGCGATCCTGGCCAATCCGCCGCTGTCGGTGGAGCTCACCAAGGTCGGGATGTGGGCCGCGGTGGAGTCCGATTCCTTCAGTGCTACCGTGGAATTCGAGAACCGGCAGCAGATGATCACGGCGATGACCGAAGATCGGGGCGAGGCGACCGCCGCCTTCCTGGAGAAACGAGCACCGAGGTACCGACGACGATGACTTCTGACCTGTTCGATGTGAGTGGCAAGACGGTGCTGGTCACCGGTGGCACGTCGGGTATCGGGGCGATGATCGCTCACGGCCTGCACGACCGTGGGGCCCGGGTGCTGATCACGGGCCGCAACGATGACGCGCTCGCCGACGCGCGCGCTGCGGGACTCACTGCGCTGCAAGCGAATCTGTCGACCGCCGAGGGTGCGCGCGCGCTCGCGGAGCAGGTGGCGTCGGAGACCGACACCCTCGACGTCCTGGTGAACAACGCCGGTGCGACCTGGGGCGCGCCGCTCGAGGAGTTTCCGGACTCGGCCTGGGACCGGGTGCTGAAGCTCAACGTGCAGACGCCGTTCGTGCTCACGCAGACGCTGCTGCCGTTGCTGACCGGTACCGCAACGGCTGACAACCCGTCGCGGGTCATCATGATCGGGAGCGTCGACGGGATCCGGGTGCCGCGCACCGCGTCGTACTCCTACTCGTCGAGCAAGGCGGCCGTCCACCAGCTGACGCGGCATCTCGCACGGGACCTCGGCCCGCGCCACGTCACCGTGAATGCCATTGCGCCAGGGCCGTTCGAGTCCAAGATGATGGCGCCGATCCTGGCCGAGCTGGGGGACGAGGTCGCCGCGGCTTCGCCGCTGGGGCGTATCGGTCGAGCCGACGACATGATCGGGACGGTGGTGTTCCTCGCCAGCCGTGCCGGTTGTTATCTCACCGGCACCGTGATCCCGGTCGACGGCGGGATCGCGACAACGCTCTGACCCCTGAGTCCAGTCGACGGGATCCGACGCACGGTCAACGAAATACGGCGCACAGTCAACGAAATCCGGCGCACGGTCAACGGGATTGGGTGCACGGTCAACGGGATCCGACGCACGGTCAGAGGGCAGTGCGGAATAGGCAGATGGTCGGGAGTTCCGGATCAAGAAAAGCACATACGGCATAGTCCACTGTGCGATGTGCGTGCTGGTCAGGTTCGCTGTGTAAAGGTGTTCCTCATTCAATTCCCGTCAATCGCGCTGGTATCCGATAAATCTCTTTGTTAGCTTGCGGGAGATCGATGGACCGAATGACAAAGGAGGAAAGAACCAGTGCGAAATAATCTCATCCGTGTGACCACAGCTGGCGCGGCCCTCGGGGTCGCGGCTCTGATCGCTCCCGCGGTGGCCACCGCAGCCCCGGTATCCGAGGCGAACTGCGCCAGGACCTCGACACCCGCGAACCCCGCGGGGTGGGGCAACACCTTCGGCGACGAGCAGGGCCAGGCGGGCAAGGTGACCGCCACCACCGTCGTCGACCAGGACGGGTCGCTCGAGTTCGTGACCTCCGAGCAGACACCGCGCCAGGCCTCGTACCACCGTGCCGGACAGCTCGAGTTGGCCGACGCCGCGACCAAACCGCTCAGTTTCGAGAAGTCCGACGGTCAGGCGAACTGGCAGATCCGCGTGACCGGGGCGAACACCGGACAGGGCAACGGATTTGCCACGCTCGTCTGGACCGCTCCGGCGGGCGCGGGGAAGCAGGACGCCGCCGGCTCCGATCAGTGGTGGGCCACGCGCGACCTCGGTGACATCGAGAAGGGCACCAACGCCACGTTGGACGATCTGGTGAAGGCGGCCAACACCGAGGGTCACACCACGGTGGTGGACCACTACGGGATCTCGAGCCAGCCCAACGAGAAGACCGGCAAGGTCAACGTCGACAACGTCTCGTTCAACGGCTGCACCACCAACTTCGCCGCATCAGGTGCCGGCGGAGCATTCGGATCGCTGGAGAACATCTTTCCCTGATCCGTGAGTTCGACACTGCAGCAGGCGGGCCCGCGACCGGCGATCGGTCGCGGGCCCGTTTCCTCCCACCGGAGGTGAGCGGGTGTCATCCGCTCACCCGAGGGACTCCGACCTCACCACTGGTCGGAGCCGACGTCGACTGGCGACACTCTCGCGTCCTGCGGACGGGATCGGTGGATCGGGTGAGGCGCTTCAGTCGTAGAGCACCGCGTCGCCACGCTTCTTGAGTTCCTCGAGCCCCGCGCGGAACCGCTCGAGGTACTCCGGTGAATGACCCTCCCAATCGGTCATCTCGCCGACGACCCGGACCGGCCGGGCGCTCCGGTAGGAGTGGGTCGGGTTGCCGGGGAACTTCTTGTCGGTGACGTTCGGGTCGTCGTGCACGTCGTCCTGCGGTTCCACGACGTAGACCCGGGGTGGACCGTCACCCACGGCCATCTCGGCCGCGAGCACGGCGCCGTCGAGCACCTTGGTCATGTAGACGAAGTTCGAGATGTGCTCGGGCCGGTAGTTCGACCGGTGACCCGGTCTCAGGAAGTCGCCGACGCGGAGATCTGCCTTGGTGCCGTGGAAATAGTCCCCGGACTCGTGCACCCGGAAACGTTCCGGTGTGTCCGCCATGTCTGGCATCGATTGCCCTCCCAGTCGTCGGTCGTCGAGCGATTGTGCCCGGCCACCGGGGTCTTGCCGCAAGCCCCGGTCCCTGACTTATGGTGAAAGGGGCGGGGTTCGGGGGCGGGAGCACCACCCCCGAACCGATCCCCTCATCCTCCTCTCGGATTTCTCACCACTGGTCGAAGCCGACGTTGATCTGGGGGTATCCGGTGTCGATGTGGTTGTTCATCCAGTAGTTCTGGGCGTGGGGTCCCCAGATGGTGCTCATGGCGGTGTTGACGTTGTGGGGGTGGTTGGTGAGTTGGTAGTTGGCGGTGGGGCCGAAGGCGCCGATGCGGTAGATGGCGTTGACGTCGAGGTGGTTGGTGAAGGGTGCGGTGGCGGTGATGGTTTCGGTGGCGCCGGGGTAGAGGATGTGTTGGGGTGCGTTGACCCATTGGCCGCCGTCGGCGTTGGCGCCTTGGAGGTATTCGGGCTTGTCGGTGTGGTTGGTGATGGTCATGGCGACGGTGGGTTCGCCGGGGCGGGTGATGGGGAGGGTGCCGGCGTGGGCTGCTCCGGCGGCGCCGAGGGCGATGCCTGTTGCGGCGGCGAGTCCGAGGGTGGCGGTGGCGATGCGGGTGGTGGTCTTCATGGTGTGCTCCCGGTGGTGTGGGGGTTGTTGTGGTGACACCAGTGACTTTCCTCGGGATGTGGGTGTGGTGGTTTCCGCTGACCGGGTGATGGTGGGGGTGAACGCTGCATCCACCGATCGGGGGACACCGATTCGGGATGTGCGCTCCGCGCGTCACACTCCGCGGGCCGGTACCTCGACGACCGCGACGGTTCCACCGCCCGGATGCTTCGACAGCGACAACGTGCCGCCGCTGCCCTCGATACGCACGCGTCGTGAGGCAAGTCCGATGTGGCCGTTGGCCTGTCGCCGACGCATCAGCTCGTCGACGTCGATGTCGGCCGGCAGTCCGGTGCCGTCGTCTACGACGACGAGACGCGCTCGTCCATCGTCGAACTCGGCAGTGACATCGACTGACGTCGCGGACGCGTGCTTGATCACGTTCGTCAGCAACTCGCGGGCGGTGGCGAACAGCAGCGAGTCGGCAGAGGTCCGCAGTTCCGGCGGCCAGCCTGCGGTGTCGACGGCGACCGCGGGTGCGCCGGCGCGGCTGCCGAACGACGAGGCGAGGTCGGTCAGGGCGATCGACAGCCCGGCCTGTTCGAGTACCGCCGGGTGCAACTCGCTCAGCGTCGAACGCAGGAGCTGGGCGGCGTCGCGCAGTGCACCGTCGACGCGGTCGAGGGTCACGGGGTCGGCGGAATCGCGCAGTGTGGCGAGTTCCTGACGCGCGGCCAGCACGTACTGCAGGGCCCCGTCGTGCAGGTTGTCGGCGAGGGCCCGCCGTTCGCGCTCCTCGATCTCCATCGTCGCATCGAGCAATCGGGCGCGTTCGGCGGCGAGCGCCCCGATCGTCGTCACCCGCGATCGCTGCAACCGGGACAGCAGGATCGCGCCCACGGCCAGCGCCGCGACGACGAGGACGCGCAGCACGATCACCGACCACGGTTCGCCATTCGAGGTGCGAGCCAACGCGGACGAGACCGCGTACACCGCGGTCGTGACGACCACGACCACGGCGCATGTCCTGGGTTGCAGTGCGATCGCCGCGATCATCGGCACGAGGACGAAACCGCTGAGGAGAACGTCGGTGGTCCAACTCAATTCGTTGGACCGGCTCGCCGCCACGGCGAGCGCCGTGAGCAGCAGGAGGTCGATGGGCAACGCGATCCACGAGTAGCGGATCATTGCCGACTCGTGTCGGACGACGACGATCGCCCCACCGATGCACCAGGCCGCGTACAGGAGTGCGGTCACGACGCTGAAGGTCTCGGCGTGCGCGGGTGGATCGAGACTGACGGTCAGCAACACGAACAACGACAGGAACAACCGCAGGACCACCTGAATGCGGATCCCGCGGATCGCGTGATCGATCAGGATGTTGTGGATCCGCGGCTCGTCGGCGAATTCGTCGAGACCCAGATAGCGTGTGGCCCCGGCGATCCTGTCGCTGTCGCCCGCGTCGGACCCCCGACTCGCGGGGTCCGCGCTACTCGAGGAGGCCACGGCGCATCGCTTCGGCGACCGCGGCCGCGCGGTCGGACACGCCCAGCTTCTCGTACAGACGCTGGGTGTGGGTCTTGACCGTCGACGCACCGATGTAGAGCTCGGCGGCTACCTGCGGGATCGATTGTCCACGAGCGAAACCCGTGAGCACCTGTCGTTCCCGCTCGCTCAGCGCCGGCGCATCACGCTGGGTCTGCGCCCGGATCTCGCCGGCCAGTCCGGCCGCGAGCTCGGGTGGCACCACGGTCTCGCCTCGTGCCACCCGAGTCACCGCGCCGACGATGTCGTCGCGATCGGCATCCTTGGACAGATAACCGGCCGCACCCTCCTGCAGCGCCCGGAAGACGATCGGGCCGTCGGTGACCGCCGACAGCAGCAACACCCTCGTCGCCAGCCCGTCCCGCGACACCGCATGCGCGACCTCGACGCCGGTCATGAGCGGCATCTGATGGTCGACGACCGCGACATCGGGGTTCTCGCGTCGGATCAGCTCGAGACCCGCGGCGCCATCGCCCGCCTCGCCGACGACCCGCACCCGGCCACTGGCCGTCAGGCCCCGGGACACACCGTCGCGGAAGAACGGGTGGTCGTCGACGACGACCACGGTGACGAGGCTGTTCATCGGATCAGGATATGTCCCGGTGCGTCTCGAACCGACCGTATCGGCCCGCATACGCCCCCGAAACGACGCGCGGCCTGGACATTCGCCGCGGCCGCGTTACCGCCAGGTTGCCTTCCGTGACAATTCGTTTACGCCCCTTGCCCGATCGTGTACGGGTCGTATACAACTGGTGTACGGCCTTGATGTGGTCCGCTTCACACGGTGATCAATGGTCTCGGGGTGGCTCGGTGGTTGCAGCAACAACCACCGAGCCGGACAGCTCCACCTGCACGTCCGGACGTTCGCCTACTGGCAGGTAGGCGCCGGTCGCGCAGTCGTCACGCAACGACGATTCGACTGAGGAGTCGACATATGGCAACTGCCACCACGAAATCTAGCAGTCGTAGATCCCACACCAGCCTTCCGGTGATCGCCGGTTCCAGCCTCGCCGGAACCGCCGTGGAGTGGTACGACTTCTTCCTCTACGGCACCGCCGCCGCGCTGGTGTTCAACGAGGTCTTCTTCCCCGCCGACGACCCGCTCGTCGGCACCATGCTGGCCTTCGCCACCTACGCTGTGGGCTTCATCGCCCGACCGCTGGGCGCGGCGGTGCTCGGCCACTATGGCGACGTCAAAGGCCGGCGCGCCACCCTCATCGCGAGCCTCATGCTCATGGGTGTCTCGACCTTCCTGATCGCGTTCCTGCCGTCCTACGCCGCCATCGGTGTCGGCGCGCCGCTGCTGCTGGTCTTCCTGCGCCTGGTCCAAGGGTTCGCGCTCGGCGGAGAATGGGGTGGTGCAGTGCTCCTGGTCAGCGAGCACGGTGACTCGACACGCCGGGCGTTCTGGTCGTCCTGGCCCAATCTCGGTCCGCCACTGGGAAATCTCATGGCCGCCGGTGCGCTCGCGATCCTGTCCGGGGTGATGTCGGAGGAAGCGTTCCTGTCCTGGGGCTGGCGGATCGCCTTCGCGCTCTCGGCCGTGATGGTGATCGTCGGGCTCGTGCTGCGCCTCTACGTCGCCGAGACCCCGCTCTTCGAGAAGTCACAGCAGAAGGCGAAGTCGGAGACCCGCCGGATGCCCCTGGGGGCCGCGGTGCGTGGGTACTGGCGTCAGATCCTGCTGGCAGCGTTCACCCGTTTCGGTGAGAACGCCGGCTTCTACATCTTCTCGCTGTTCGTCATCACCTATCTGACCCAGATCCTCGACCTCGACCGATCGACCGGGCTCAACGCCGTGATGATCGGAATGGTGGTGGCCCTGGTGACGATTCCGTTGTTCGCCATCCTGGCCGACCGGATCGGCAGGCGCCCCATCTACATCTCGGCCTCCCTGGCGACGATTGTGTGGGCCTTCGTCTTCTTCGGGCTGCTCGACACCAAGAACACCGTGGCGATCATCGTCGCCGTCTCCGTCGGTCTGCTGATCTTCGCGGCCTACAGTGCGGTGATCGGGGCGTTCTTCTCCGAGCTGTTCCCGACCGAGGTCCGCTATTCGGGTGTCTCCCTGGCCTACAACCTGGCCTCGGTGCTCGCCGGTTCGCTGGCCCCGATCATCGCGATCGCGCTCTACAACTGGTTCGACACCGGTTACGCCATCGGCGCGTACCTCGCAGTCATGGGCGTCATCTCACTGATCGCCGCCATCATCGCCCGCGAGACGCAGTCGGTCGACCTGGCGACGGTCGGCACCACGAGGGACGACGCGGGGCTCGATCACGAACCCGACGAAGATCGCACCGCCGCAGGCGAAACGACCACGACCGGCACAAAGCAGCAGCCGTCCACCGCCGTTGCTCGGTGACGCTCTGAGAGGAGACCACATCATGTCGACATCGCGCTCCGGCACGACAACCGCGCCCGAACTCGCCTACGAATGGCTGAAGCAGACCATCATCACGCTCCCGCGCGACGAGGAGATGTTTCTGTCCGAGGCTCAGGTCGCGGCGTCGTCGGGAATCTCGCGCACCCCGGTCCGCGAGGCCCTGATGCGGCTCGAGGCGGAGGGTTTCATCCGCCGCGTTCCACACAAGGGGGCCTACATCCCGGCGCTGTCGGATCGCGATGTCGACGAGGTCATGCAGGCGCGACGTGTCGTCGAGGAGTGGTCGGTGCACGAGGTGGCACCGCGGCCGGGACTCGTCCCGGACAAACTGGCGCTCCTCTTGCAACAGCAGGAAGACGACCAGGACCCCGTCGACTTCATCGCGCACGACCTCGAATTCCACACGACGATCATCCGAGCGGCCGGCAACAGCCTCATGGGTGACTTCTACAACTCACTGCGCGATCGCCAGATGCGCATGGGTGTCCGCATCGTCATGAACGACGAGCACCGCAAGAAGCAGGTGCTGGTCGAGCACCGGGCGATCGCGGACGCAATCCGGGCAGGAGACGTCGACGCGGCGGTTCGCAGTGTGCGCGAGCACCTTCGGACCACGCACGACTCCCTGCGCCACTCCCATCTCTAGATCTGTACCGAGGAGACCTTCATGAAGATCGCACTGGTCCAGGTGGCCAGTCCCGACGACGAGACCGCCGCACATCGTCTCGACCGCGTGCGCACGCTCGTCGACGGCCTGCCCGACGACATCGACCTCATCGTCCTGCCGGAGCTGTGGCGGGTCGGTTACAACCACTTCGACGACTATCCGGCCTCGGCCGAGGACCTGTACGGGCCCACGGTGTCGACCATGGCTGCCATCGCGCGTCGACGGAGCTGTCTCGTCCACGCGGGCAGCATCGTCGAGGATCGTGGTTCGAACCGCCTGCGCAACACCGCCGTACTGCTCGGGCCGGACGGTACCGTCGTGCACCACTACAGCAAGGTGCACGTGTTCGGATATCAGTCGCAGGAGGCTCGGCTGCTGGAACCGGGCGAGCAGGTCCACGCCGTGGACACAGCCTTCGGCCCGGTCGCCGCGACCACCTGTTACGACCTCCGATTTCCCGGGCTCTGGTCCGAGATCGGCCTCGCCGGAGCGCAATTGGTGATCGTACCGGCAGCCTGGCCGATCCCGCGTCGGGAGCACTGGCGGTTGCTGACCTCCGCTCGCGCCGTCGACAACCAGGTGTTCGTCATCGCGTGCAACGCCGCCGGTACCCACGCGGGGGTCGAACTGGCGGGTCACAGCCGCATCGTCGACCCGTGGGGATCGATTGTCGCCGAGGCCGGTTCGGCCGAAGGTGTCACCCTCGCCGAGATCGACCCCACCCTGGTCTCCACCGTGCGGTCCGAGTTCCCGGTACTCGGCGACCGCCTCCCCGACTATTCCGTCCTGTCCCGTAGAAAGGTCCACTCATGACCGGTACCGACACCCGGGTGCTCAGCTTCACGATCGCCGGCACCGCCGAGCAGGTCGAGTTCGACACCCTCCGCACACTCGTCGCCGGGTACACCGGGCGCGACGAGGCCGCAGTGCGACACCACATCGACGAGCTCGCGGCGATCGGGGTGGCCCCGCCGCCCGAGGTCCCCATGTTCTATCCCGTCGAGCCCGGCAGCGTCACCACCGACGAGGTCACGGAGGTCTACGGTCGCGAGACCTCGGGCGAGGTGGAGCCGGTGCTGCTGCGCCGGAAAGGGCGCTGGTACCTCGGGATCGGCTCCGACCACACCGACCGAAAACTCGAGACCGTGGACATCGGTGACTCGAAACGCGCTTGCCCCAAGCCCATCGGTTCGCAGATCGCCGAGATCACGTCCTGGGACGAGTTCGACTGGGACGCATGCCATGCCCGGAGCTGGGTCGACGGTCACCTCTATCAAGACGGCTCGCTGGCGGGACTGCGGACGCCGCAGAACCTGCTCGGCATCCTCGGCGAACGCGAGGGCGACGACGGCGCCGACCTGCTTTGTTTCGCGGGCACGCTGCCCCTCCTCGACGGCACCTTCGTCTACGGCACCCGCTGGGATCTCGAACTCACCCTGCCGGACGGGACCGTCCTCACCCACTCCTACACCTCAGATCCGGAAGGACGATGATGATGCGTACCGGAACCGACTACCTGGCCTCCCTGAACGATGGACGCGTGGTGCTCGTCGACGGGCAGAAGGTCGACGACGTCACCACCCACCCGGCGTTCGCGCCGGTCGCGGCGACCATCGCCGAGATGTTCGATCTGGCCGCCGACCCCGAGCGCGGGATGCAGTACACCGCGCCGGAGACCGGTGCCCCTGCCAACCGCACCTTCGGGATCCCCCGCAGTCGTGAGGAACTCAGACTCCGTCGCGAAGCCATCCAGACGTGGGCCCGGCACACCCATGGGTGGGTCGGACGTAGCCCCGACCACGTCGGAACCTTCCTCGCATCCTTCGCCGCCCATCCCGAGGTGTTCACCGGCGAGGGCCGCGACCTGGCGGTGAACGTGACGGCATTCCATCGTCGGTTGCTGGAGGAGAATCTGTATGTCTCCTATGCGATCATTCCGCCGCAGGTCTCGCGGGCGACCACGGCGTCGGGCTGGGAGGGCGAGTTCCTCCAGGCCGGTGTCGTGCGCGAGACCGACGATGGGATCATCGTGCGCGGGTCGCAGATGCTCGCCACCGGCGCCGCGATCGCCGACGAGGTGTTCGTCTCGTGCATCAAACCGCTCGGCCCGGACGACAGTGACTTCGCCGTCTCGTTCGTGGTCCCGGTGGCGACCGAGGGACTGAAGCTGTACTGCCGCCGTCCCTATGCGCCCGCCGCGACCAGCAGCTTCGACTACCCGCTGACCTCACGGTACGACGAGCCCGACGCCCTGGTGGTGTTCGACGACGTGCTGGTGCCCTGGGATCGGGTGTTCGTCGACCGCGACATCGTCGGCGTGCGCCGCCAGTTCTTCGAGACCGGAGCACACGTTCTCGGCAACTGGCAGGCGCAGATCCGCTTCGCCACCAAGCTGAAGTTCATCGCCGGCGTGGCGCGCCGGGTGACCCAGGTGAACGGCGTGGACAAGATCCCCAGCGTCCAGGAGAAGCTCGGCGAACTCGCCGCCGTCGTGTCCGGCGTCGAATCCGCGGTGCTGGCGGCGGAATACACGGCGGAACCGGACGCCTCCGGGCAGTGGCTGCCGGGTCGGCAGGCACTCTACGGGTCGATGGGTCTGCAGTCGGAGACCTATCCGCGCGTGCTCGCCATCCTTCGCGACCTGGTCGGCGGTGGGGTGCTGCAGCTGCCCTCGAGCGTGCACGACCTCACGAGCTCGCTGACCGCCAAAGACATCCAGCAGTATGTGCAGTCGCCGGGAGTGCCGTCCGAAGAGCGGATAAAGCTGTTCAAGCTGGCCTGGGACATCGTCGGTTCCGAGTTCGCCGGCCGACACCAGCAGTACGAGATGTTCTACGCCGGAGCGCCTTTCGTCGTGAAAGGTGCCTACACCTACCGCAACTACGCCTACGACGACGCGCTCGAGGACGTTGCAGGCTTCCTGCAGTCCTACAAGCTCGAAAACGCCTGAGAGGAGCCATCATGGCCAAACCCGAATACGAGTTCTTCCCGGTCACCGATGTGGAATACACCGTGTGTCCCGGCGGCGATCCCAAGATCACCGAACGCATCCTGTCGCGCGACCCGGACGGCAACGTCGCCACCCGCATCCTCCGCTACGAGGCGGGCGCCGACTCCAGCCCGATGGGCGTGCAAAAGCACGACTTCTGGGAGGAGGTCTACATCCTCGAGGGTTCGTTCGTCGACCTGACCCTGGACCAGACGTTCTCGGCCGGTGAGTACGCCTGCCGCCCACCGGGAATGCCGCACGGCCCGTGGCGTACCGACGAGGGTGTGCTCACCTTCGAGGTCCGCTACCGCAGCGCATAGGAGACGATCATGACCCTGCCGGCCTTCTCTCGTCCCACTCCCTCCGACATGCGACGCAGCATGGGGAGGTTCACCACCGGTGTCGCGGTCGTCAGCGCCGAGGACTCCGACGGCGAACCGTGCGGCATGACCATCAGCTCGCTGACGTCGATCAGTCTCGACCCCGCGATCATCCTGGTGTCACTGACCCACGGATCCCGGACCACGGACGCGGTGGAGGCCGGCAGGCGGTTCGCAGTGTCGATCCTGTCGTCCCGGCAGGAGGCGGTCGCCCGGCGCTTCGCGACCCGTGGCGGCGCCCGCTTCGAGGGACTGCCGTATGACCGCACCGCGTGCGGACTGCCGGTGGTCGCCGATGCACTCGCGCACCTGGAATGCACGGTGCACAGCGCGCACAACATCGGCGACCACCGCGTCTTCTACGGCGACGTGTCCGAGCTGCGGTGGCGCGACGGCACCGGCCTGGTGTTCTACTCCGGCCGGTTCGGCGACTTCCGCGACTTCGGTCACGACGAGGTGCCCTGGCTGTTCTGAGCCGGAACAACGCTCCGACGCCACTCCGGATACCACGGCCGGTCGCGCGAGACAGCGTCATTTGGCAACCTCGACTCGGGGAACCGAGATCGAGGATCGGAGTGGGGGATGAATCGACCGGACCTACACCTGGGAGCGCTGGGCGGCCCGCTCCCGCGATCGCCGCTGCACGTGCTGCGGACCTACCTGGCCGCGACGACGCTGTTGTACGCGATGGGCGTGGCCCTCACGCTGTTCCCGGTCGACGACTCGGCGACACTGTCCGACCCGACCGGGGGACTGATCGCCGTCGCGCTGGGAATCGCGGCGCTGGGGTGGCTGTCGGTGCGGCCCCAGCGTCCGCTTCCGGCCGTGATCGCGGCGTGTGCGGCCACCCCGACAGTGATGGCGTTCCACGAGCTGATCGCTGCCGAGTTCCTCTGCATGGTCGCGGCGATGTTCCTGGCGATGTACCTGCGCGCCACCTTTCCGCGTCGCCAGGCGTGGGTGCTCGTCGGTCTGCTGACCGTCGGGTGTGTCGTCGCGCTCGCGGTGGCGCCCGCGCCCAAATACCTCAGCACCTACATCGTCGTCGCGGTGGCGATCCCCGCGGCGGCCGAGTCGTTCGGGTTGCTGACGCGGACACTGCTCACCGCGGTCTGCACGGACCCGCTGACCGGCGTCTTCAACCGCGCGGGTTGGGAACTCGCCACCGCCGGGCTCTTCGCCGGGCGGCGGTCGGCCGCGGCGGTCACGGTGATCTCACTGGACATCGATGCTCCTGCGCCGGCCGCCGGCATCGGCGATGGTGAGGCGGCGGGCCGGCAGCTGGTGCAGAACGCCCGGACCTGCGTCGGTCTGCTGCCCGCCGAGACCGCGATGGCCCGTCTGGGCGATTCCGAGTTCGCGATCTGCGTGGTGCACGACGACGACGGCCCGCCCGGGCAGGCTGCGACGTTGATCGACGAGCTGCGAAGAGAGCTTCCCGATGCCTCGCTGGCTGCCGCCACCGCACCCGCGCCGGCCGCGGACATCACCGCCCTGCATGCGCAGGCGGCATCCCGGCTGGCGTCGGTCCGACGCGACAGGACCCGACGGTCGGATCAGCCGGACCCGCAATGACGTCACCCGGTGTGATCACCGGAGTGGCGATTGCCCGCGAGAACGGCCGGCGCTCCCGCTAGGGTCGGGGGATGACCGGGTGGTTCGATGAGCGGATCGTCGAGACCGGTCGTCTGCCGCTGTTCTTCCTGCTCCTCGCCTTCGTCCTGACCTTCCTGTTCATCCGGTTCAGCGTGCGGATGATCCGCGCGGAGGTCAGTTGGTGGCCCGGGAACGTGACGCCGGGCGGGGTCCATGTCCACCACGCCTTCTTCGGGATGATGGCGATGTTGGTGGCGGGCTTCGGTTTCGTCGCGGTCGATCCACTGCGGACACCGGTGATCGACTGTGTGCTGGCGGCGCTGTTCGGGATCGGCTCGGCGCTCGTCCTCGACGAGTTCGCGCTCATCCTCCACCTCCGCGACGTCTACTGGGCGGAAGAGGGCCGAACGTCGATCGACGCGGTGTTCGTCGCGATCGCGATCGGTCTGCTCTTCCTGCTGGGGTTGCAGCCGTTCGGGGCGTTCGAGGTCGTCGGGGACATCCGAAACGAGAACGGGCTCGTGGCACGTCTGATCGCTGCGGGTGTCGTCGTGCTGAACGTGCTCCTGGCGATCGTCACGCTGATCAAGGGCAAGGTGTGGACCGGTCTGGTCGGCATGTTCGTCCCGGTCCTGCTGTGGTTCGGGGCAGCCCGACTGGCTCGGCCGCGATCGCCGTGGGCCCGGTGGCGGTACAAGAACCGTCCCCGCAAACTGGCCCGGGCGATCGGGCGTGAGCAACGCTACCGAGAACCGCTGATGCGGTGGAAGATCGTCGTGCAGGAAGCGGTGGCAGGTCGATTCGGGGTGCCCGAGACCCCCGCGCCGATTCCCGCCACGACACCGGCACCGACGGCGGTCGGTGTGGTGACCGAAAAAGTTCCGAGTGCGCTGGCAACCGCGATCCGGTGGCGGCGCACGCGCCGGGCGCTGCGCACGGTCCCGATCTGGCGATTGCCGGTCGTGCTGGTGACCCTCGCGATCGTCGCCGCGTGGACCACCGTCGGATTCGACGAGCTCCTCGAACTCGAAGTGGACCCGGGCACGCTGGCGACGCTGCTGAGCGTGATCGCCGGCTCGATGGCGACACTGACCGGTCTCGTGTTCACCGCCGTCACCCTCGCGATGCAGTTCGGCGCGTCGTCGATCTCGGTGCGGGTGATCCCGATGCTGCAGCAGGAACCCGTCATGCGGTGGTCCACGGGCTTCTTCCTCGCGACCTTCGTCTACAGCGTGATCATCGCGATCGACCTGTCGGTGGGCGGCCCGGACGAGCCGACTCCCGGTCTGTCGACGGCGATCGCGTTCATGCTCACCACGGTCAGCGCCTATCTCTTCATCGCGCTGGTCGGGAAGGTCGGGACCATCCTGAACACCGCCCGACTGCTGCAGTGGATCGCCGACGACGGCCGGTCGGCCATCGTCCGGCAGCTACCGCCACCGGCGGCCCACCACGAGCTCACGGCGGCAACCGGATTCGACGAACAGGTCGTCGCCGGGACCGCCGCCGTCCCGGGTGTTGGCAGCCTCGATCCCGGTGCCGCGGCGGAGGCGACGCACACGCAGATCAGGCTGGGGGAGGTGAGCGCGCGAGGGCGGGTGTTGCTGGCCGTCAACGGCGATCGACTTCGACGGCACGCGGCGTCGTGGGACGTACGGATCAACCTGCTGATCGCCGTCGGCGACCATGTGCCGCACGATCTCCCGGTGGTCGAGGTCATCGGGGACCCGGCACGGGTGGAGAAGCGCCGGGTGCTGGCCTGCCTGCTGTTCGGCGACACCCACCAACCATCGGTGAGTCCCGCTGCGGCGCTGCAGGCGATCTCGGACATCGCACTCAAGGCGATGTCCGCGGGAAGCAACGATCCGAGCGTCGTGGTGCAGGCGCTCGATCACACCGAGGATCTTCTGCTGCTGCTGGCACCGCGGCTGTGCGGCGACCGGACGGCGCCGGACACCTCCGTCCGCGGTATCCGCCGCAGCTGGGCGGACTATGTCGCGATCGGGACCGACGAGATCCGCCGGCACAGCACCGGACAGGTGCAGGTGCAACGCCGCCTCCGTGCGTTGTTCGAATCCCTCCTCGGCGGTTGCGGGCCGGCGCAGCGCGCCCCGGTGTCGGAGCGACTGGCCGTGCTCGACGCGCAGGTCGCGCGCGACTGGTCCGACGACCTCGATCGGCGGCTGGCCGCAGCCGCGGACCGCCAGGGCTACGGTTCCGAATTCGGGCGGTGACGGTGAGCCGATAGATCACGCGAATCGGACACAGCCGATACCCTGGGTCCGTGCTCGCGTCTCACTCCGCTGACCGTCGCGAGGTGGTCGACGAGATGCGCAACGTCGTCGCGACCGCCCAGCGGGAACCGGGAACAGCCCGTCGCGGAGTCTGCGTGATCACCGCCGGACCGGGAGCCGGCAAGACCCACACCCTGCGGGAATTGGCGTCGGCCGCCGACGGATCCGTCCGGACGGTTCGGGCGGACGAACTGTCGTGGCGCCAGCCGTTCGGGCTCGCGGGGCAGTTGCTCGGCGTCGAGCTGCCGAACCCGGTGCCCGACGGCTTCGAGGACGACCTGTATGCGCGCGTGGACGCGCTGTGCGCCGGTGGTCCGCTGGTGCTCGTCGTCGACGACGCGCACCACGCCGACGCCGCGACCCTGGAACTGTTGTCTCGTCTCGTGACCGCAACCCGGGTCCTTCCGCTTGTCCTTCTCGTCGGTCGCCGGCCGCTACCGGAACGGGATCTGCTGAATCGGGTCGTGGCGCGAGCAGAGGTGGGCGAATGGTCATTGCCACCGCTGGGCGTCGACGAGGTTCGCCGGATCTCGGCCGAGATCGTCGGTGCCGCACCGGATGACGAACTGCTCGGGCTCCTCGACGCATCGGGAGGCAATCCGATGCACGTGATCTCGGTTCTGCGCGCCCTCCAGCAGTCGGGTGGCCTGCGGATCGCCGACGGCCGTGCGTCGGTCGATGCCCGCACCCGGGCGGGTATGCCGAGCGGGCTCGAGGACGCGATCGCCGAGCATGTCGCACTGCTCGACGGCCGCGCGCGCGAACTGACCCAGAAACTGGCGGTGTGGGGTGGCCCGGCGACACTCGCCCAACTGGCCGCGGTCGACGCCGTTCCGCCCGCCTCGCTCGTCGGGGCGGCGCAGTCGGCGATCGACGCGGGGATCATCGCCGTCGACGATGCGGGAGCTCTGCGGTTCACCCACGACCTGTATGCCGACGTCACCTACGGGCACCTCGATCCGATGTTGCGCTCGGTGCTGCACGATGCGATCGCCAGTCATCCCAGCACCCGGCACAACCCGCAGTCCGTGGCGCATCACCGGATCGCCTCGGGGAGTGACGAATCCGCGATGTTCGCCGCGGTGCGCCGGGCGGAGAGCGAACTCGCCAGCACACCGGCCGTCGCGGCCGAGCTCCTCGAGACCCTGGCCACGCGTACCGTGCGCCCGCCGGCCGGGGTGAACACCGCCCTCGCCCTCGCCCTCGCCCGCACCGGTCAGCTGGACCGCGCGTCTCGGGTCGCCGAGGACGGCATGGCGTCGGCGACCGAGATTGCCGAGATCGCCGACCTCCACCGAATCCTGTTGTTCGCGTTGATAGCCCAGGGCGAGACCGACCGGGTCCGGAGTCTGATCGATGAGACCCTGAAGCTCCCCGTGGGTGACGATGTCGTCGGCACGCTCACCGATCTGCGGCACTACGTCGGCCTTCTCGACGGGCGTGCCCCCGCCCCGGACACCCCGTTCTTCGACGTCGACCTGGATGCGTCGACCCGCTCGGTGTCCGGCCTGATCGCCGAGGCGCTCCGCCTGTTCCTGCGTGGCGAGGTGGACGACGCGCTGCGCACGGCGTTGCTCGCCTCGCGACGCGACGCCGAGGAATCCGCCGCCGGCACGTTGTCCACGTCGTCCGCCGACATCTGGCCCTCACTGATCGAGCAGTACGCGCACGGCCCGGCCGCCGCGGCGGACCTGCTCGCGGGCGCCGCTCGGTTGCGTTCGAGCCGGGGAACCGACTGGATGACCGCCTATCACGAGTTCACCCGCGGTGGGATCGCGCTTGGGCTCGGCGACCTCGACGACTCGGCCGCGTCCTTCGACGCCGGCCTGGACCGCGCGGACTCCGCGGACATGGGCTGGAAGTCGATGGCGGTCGGCGGCCGGGCCATGGTCGATGTGCTCCGTGGCGACCTCGCGACCGCGTCGACCCGGCTCGACGCGTGGGACGGGACGGGCCTGCCGAATCAGTTCGGATTCCCGGTGCCCGCCCACGCCCGGGCCCTGCTGCACGAGGCGAACCGGAAGCTGCGCGCGGCCGCGACGACGGCCGGTGCCGCCTGGGATGACGGCCGCCGCTTGAACCTCTGTTCCTGGCTGCCCACCGTCGCGCTGGGAACCGCGCGGATCGGCGTCCGCGCCGGCGACACCGCGCTGCTCGGCAGTGTTCTCGACGGTCTCGACGACATCCCGATCCCACCCGCGTGGCCGATGTCCGGCCCCGTCGCGGTGGCCCGCGCGATGTGCGCCGTGGCGCTCCACGACGAGAACCCGCTGACGATCGTGGCCGCCGCCGACGAGCATGCCGACATCCTGCAGACCGTCGGAGACCGGCAGTCCGAAGCGTGCGTGTGGGAGGAGGCCGCCTGTGCGGCGGCGATGGCGGGAGATCGGGATCGCGGCCGCGACCTCGCCCGACGTGCGATGCGCCTGACGCGCGCGATGGGTGCCGCCACCAGCTCGGCGCGCGTGGCCTCCAGGTTGCGGCCGTTGGGGATTCGGCTCGATCCCGCCGCGCGGGACCGGCCGACGCACGGCTGGGAGAGTCTCACCAAGACCGAGACGACCGTCGCCGAGCTGGTCGCGACCGGTATGAGCGGAGGCGAGATCGCCGACCGTCTGTTCATCTCGACCCGCACGGTGCAGACCCACGTCTCCCACGCCCTGGCCAAACTCGGGCTGCGCACCCGCGTCGAACTCGCCGCGTTCGTCGTGGGTCGGCAGCAGAACTGATCGAACTCCGCACAGTTGGCGGCGATTTCTCCGTCATGACGCAGATGTACGCGTCATCGGCGCGGCGGACAGTAGGTGTACCCCAACGAGGACCCACCTCGGCCGTACCGAAGGAGAACACACCGTGAACGCCAAGTCGATGATCCTGGGACTCGCCCCGTGGTTCGTATTCGCCTGGTCGGCCGAACGCCTGGGCGCCGACCACGTCACGCTCGCCGCGCTCGCCGCGTGCGCACTGGCCCTGGCCGTCACCATCTACGAGGCGGTCCGCACCGGCGGCGGCTGGAAGATCATCGACGTCGCCGGGGTCGTCCTGTTCGGTGTCATCGCGCTCATCGGCGTCTTCGGCGACCACGGGGTCGACGAGGCACTCGTGTTCTTCGGACGCGGTGGTTCGGCGTTCGTCCTCGCCGCGGTCATGGCGGTGTCGGCGTTCACGGTCCCGTTCACCGAGCAATATGCCCGGGAGTCCGTCGACCCCGCGCTGTGGCACTCGCCCGTGTTCCGTGCGAAGAACCGCCAGATCAGCCTCCTGTGGGCCGGTGCGATCGCACTCATGGGTTGCTCGCACATCGTCGCCGGGTTCCTGGCGTCGTCGGCGTCGGTATCGGGCAGCCACCCCGGCAACATCCTGCTCAACTGGGTCGTCCCGATCGCGCTGATCGTGTTCGCGGTCAAGCGGACCCGGGCCATCGCCGACGCAGCGCCCAGCGCGCCCGCCGACTCCACCGCACCGGCCGCCGGCTGAACCGCCGCGACGCAACCAATTTTCGACCAGCCCAGAGGAACTCCGATGACCATCGCAACGCCCCCCACCCCCGCTCCCGTCGACATGGCCCACCACGCCCACCTCACCGGTGTCTTCGCGCCGCAGCGCGACGAGGTCGATGTCGCCGATCTGCCCGTCTCCGGCGAGATCCCGGCGGGCCTACACGGCAGCTACCTACGCAACGGGCCCAACCCTCGCTTCGATCCGATCGGCTCGTTCGTCTATCCCCTCGACGGCGACGGCATGGTGCATCGGATCAGCATCTCCGACGGTCGCGTCGGGTACACCAACCGGTTCGTCCGGACCCCGATGGTGATCGCGGAAGAGGCTGCCGGACATGCTCTCTGGTCGGGACTCACCGACGGATACACGCCGCCGGCAAGCGTGGTGGGTGACGAACTGGCCGGCACATACCGCGAACTGCCCGACATCAACATCGTCCGGCACGGCGGACGACTGATGGCGATGGCCGAATCCGACCAGCCCTATCTGCTCGAGCCGTCGTCGCTGGCCACCCTGGCCAAGACCGACTGCTCCGGGGCGATGCGGGTGGGTAGTACCGCCCACCCGAAGATCGACCCCGCGACCGGCGAGATGGTCTTGTTCAACTACGGCCTCGAGGCGCCATACCTGACGTGGTCGGTGGTGTCCGCGGACGGGACGACGACCACCGGCCCCACCCCGGTCGACGGACTCGACAAGCCGGTGATGATCCACGACATGGCCTTGACATCCCGATACCTCGTTCTCTTCGTGTGCCCGTTGATCTTCGACCTCGAAGGCGTGATGACCGGCGGGTCGCTGCTGTCCTGGCAACCCGACGACGGCACGCGCATCGCGCTCATCCCGCGCGACGGCGGTCCGGTGCGCTGGGTGCACACCGACCCGTTCTGGGTGTGGCACTTCGCCAACGCCTTCGACGGCCCGGGACCAGACGACAGCGTCATCGTCGACTACGTCGAATGGAGCTACCCGGGAGGGTTCGCCGACGAACCGCGGCCGGCGACGTCGGCACTCACCCGGGCGATCATCCGCCCGGACGGCTCGATCACGCGGAACACGATCAGCGACAACGCCTTCAACATGGAGTTCCCGCGGGTTGACGACCGACTGCTCACCCGGGATCACCATCGTGTCGCGACGGTGGCCAAGGGGCCGAGGGACAGTGGCGCCACCGACAGCCTCTGGTTCCACGACCTCGCCGCCGGAACCGAGACCTACTGGAGTCCCGGGACCGCCATCGGCGAGCCGATCTACATCCCGGGCGCCGACGGCGACCACTGGGGCGCGATCGGCACTGATCCCGCCGACATGCGTTCGTATTTCTACCTTCTCGCCGCCGACGAGCCGACGGCCGGGCCGGTCGCCACCGTCGAACTCCCGATCCGCGTCCCGGCCGGCCTCCATGGAGCCTGGCTCGCGGACCCGGCGTGACGACAAACCCACCCTGTTTCCGTGAACTCACCCCGTCCGCTGGACTGGTCCCCAGGAGTTGGACTGGTAATTCGGGAGGTTACGCCACGAGGGTCTGAGTCCGGTATTGCACCGGGCTTAGACCCTCGAGGCGT
>NZ_JBEPPN010000018.1:0-53957 GCF_040547295.1 Gordonia sp. PvP123
GTGTCACCAACACCGCCCCCGCCCCCACCCCTACCTGATGGATTACCTCCGGGCGCCCGGTGGGCGTTTGGCCCCCCCCCCCCGGGGGGCCCGCCCCGGGGCCCCCCCCCCGGGGGCCCCCCCCCGTCCGGTTGTCCCCGGAGTGATCAAGTCGATGATTCATTAGCGGGCTGAACGGTTATACGGGGAGTCGGGGGTACGGCCGAAGCGTTTCCAGAGGGGAGCCAGAACTGACGATGTCACAGCGACCATCGCGTCTCTCGACCACTGCAGAGCAACCGTGACTCCGCATGACGACGTGCCGGTCGACGGTCGAACCAGGCACTACGGCGACTTCTACGGCGTCACCGAGACCCCGCTGGCCGACGACAGGCAGCTACTGCTGGTCTGGGGAAACTGCCAGGCCGAGGCGTTGCGGATCGTCCTGTCCGGTTCGCCCGACCTCTCGTTTCGTACCGTCCGCGTCCCACCGGTCCACGAACTCGAGTCCTCCGACGTCGACCACGTCGAACGCCTCGTCCGTCGAGCCGCGGTGATCGTCTCCCAACCGGTGCGCGCCGGTTACCGGGGACTCCCGATCGGTGGACCGGACCTGGTCGACCTGGCGCCGTCGGCGAGGGTCATCGTGTGGCCGGTCATCCGCTATGGCGGGTTGTATCCGTTCCAGGTCATCGCGCGACATCCCGCGCAGCCGTCCGCGGTACCCGCTGCTGTGCCGTACCACGACCTCCGAACGGTCCTGGCCGCGCGGGACGGCCGTCGATCGTTCGACGAGTGGGATGTCCGCGTCCCGGGCGAACACCTCCGAGAAGCAGCGCGCTGGAGTGTGGAACAGCTCGCGATGCGCGAACGCCGCCAGTGCGACATCGCGATTTCCGACATCCTGCTCGACGCCGGGGCGGACGCCGCCCACACGATCAACCATCCCGGCAACCGGGTGCTGCTGACGCTCGGTCGTCGAATCCTCGATGCACTCGGGGCGTCGGCGCCGATCCCACCGACGCGGGAGCTGCTCGGCAACATTCGCGCGCCGCTGGAACAACGCGTGATCGATGCGCTCGGTATCGACGCATCCGCGCGGATCGCCTGGGATGTCGACGGTGCGGTGATGACCGAGGAGGTCGTCCACCGCAGTCAGATACATTGGTACGCAGACCATCCCGAGTTCATCGATGCCGTGCTGGACCGCTACGTCGAGCTCATCGACATCCTGGGGTTGGCATGACGAGACCCCTGGGACACCTCCTCGTCGGGCCCCGGTCGCACGGTGTGGTGCGGTATGCGCAGTCGGTATACGACGCGGTGACCGCCGAGGGCGGCCATCATCGGTTGGCGCACATGCGCACACTCTGCGCCGGCCTGCCGGCGGGACTGGCCGACTGCGCGCTCGTGCACCTGCATGTGACAGATCGTCTGTTCGGGCGCACGCCCCTGCAAGCGCGCGACAATCTACTCGCGATGATCGCGGGTCTGCGCCGACCGGTCTCGGTGACGCTGCACGACCTGCCCCAGCCATCGGACGGGCGGTCGATGCAGGCACGCATCGAGTTCTTCCGGTCGGTGGCCCGATCGGCGACCGGCGTGATCGTGTCGAGCCGTCACGAGGCGTCGTTGTTCTCCGAATTCGTCGACCCGACGATCGATGTCGAGGTCGTTCCGCTGATGATCGACTCCCGACGCGTCGACAAGCCCTCGGCGACAGCGGAATCGACGGTCGGCGTGCTCGGCTACCTGTATCCCGGGAAGGGACATCTCGAGACCCTCCGGGCGATGTCCGGTCTCGATCCGTCAATCGGCTTCGTCGCACTCGGCACCCCGTCGCCCGGACACGAGGATCTGGCCGACGACCTGGCCAAGCTGGCGGCGGACATGGGTAGGCGGTGTGAGATCACCGGCTACCTGACCGACGACGAACTCCGGCGGGCGTCGGCCGAGGTCACGGTCCCCGTCGCCTATCACCGGCACATGTCGGCATCCGGCTCGATCAACTCCTGGATCTCCGCCGGGCGCAGGCCACTGGTCCCGCGCACCACCTACACCGAGGAACTCGCCGCGCGGTCCCCGGGCGTGCTGACGATGCACGCGAACGACGACGATGCGCTGCAGGCCGCCATCGAGCATGCGTTCGCGCATCCTGCGGACACCTGGATCGATCCATCGGTGGTTCCGTCGCCCACGGCTGTCGATGTCGGGCTGGAGCACGAGCGGCTGCTGCGGCGGTGGAGCGCGTGATGGTCGTCGGGCTCGGTGATGGTCGGACCGTCGTGCCCGACAACCGGTGGGACCTGATCGGTGATGCCGCGCCGACGCCGCTGGTGAGTGTCGTCATCCCGTACTACAACCAACGTCGTCAACTGGCGCTGGTCCTGGAGGCGTTGACGGCCCAGACCTACCCGGCTGATCGCCTGGAGGTGGTCGTGGCCGACGACGGTTCGTCCTGTTCGCCGGACGTCAGCGCGTGGACGTCCCGGTTGACGATCACGGTGGTGTCGCAGGAGGACAAGGGCTTTCGGGCGGCGGCCGCCCGCAATCTGGGCGTCGCGGCGTCGAGCGGCTCGGTCCTGTGTTTCCTCGACGCGGACACGGTTCCGACGCAGGACTACATCCGGCGCGCGACGAGGTTGCCCGCTTCAGCGCCCGACACCCTCGTGGTCGGACGGCGTAAGCATGCGGACCTGAGTGAGGTCGCTCCGGATTCGGTGGTCCGATGGCTCGCCGACCGGCAGCATCTCGAGCGTTCGCACGAGTGTGAACCCGAGTGGCTGGTCGACGCATACGACCGCACGGCCGATCTCCTGGACCCTGGCTGGGACGGCTACAAGTACCTCATCAGCGCCGTGATGAGTTGCAGCCGTGAGCTGTTCGACGACGTGGGGGGATTCGATCCGTCGTTCGTCCAATACGGGGGAGAGGACTGGGAGTTCGCGAACCGGGCCTTCATGATGGGCGCGGTGTTCGCGCACGAACCCGAAGCGGTGGCGTGGCACGACGGTCCCGACTGGGCCGAGCGTCCGGTGTCAGAACGGATCTCGGAGAAGAACGCCGAAGCCCTGGCGCTCGCGCCACTCGTCACCGATCCGGCGGCCCGGACCGCCGGGCTCTTGTATTGCATCCCCGACATCGTCGTGGCGCTGTCGGTCGAGGGACACACCGCGGCATCGCTGATGCGAACGGTCGGCAGCGTGCTGCGTGGGGCGGACGGTCGCAGCGTGGATGCGGCCATCTGGCTCGTCGGCGCACGTGCCGACACTCTGCTCGCCCAACTGGGCGTGCACGATTCGCGAATCCGGACCGGCAGCCCGGACGCGTCGACGCTGTCGCGGTGCAGATTCGTCCTCGAGGTCACCGGGCCCGTGATCTTCTCGGGCGACTCGCTCGCGCGGCTCACCGGCGAGGTCGCGCCGGGGGAGTGTGGCCAGGTGACGGTGGACTTCGACGGGGCGCCGGCGGCGTCGGTGACGGTCGCGTCGTCGCGAGCACGGCATCGGGCTCGACGGTGGTCGTCGCACACCGACCTGAATATGGATGAGCTCCTCGACCGGTTGTTCGGCGTTCGGACGGTGCATGGCGACCGTGTCGGGATCAGCGTCGCCGATGGTGAGCCGTCGTTGTCGTGGTGAGTGATCGCGCCCCCGGCAGTTGGTGATCCCGTGGTCACCGTCAGGCAGGTGGTTTCTGGTGCCCCCGGTCAGACTCGAACTGACACTGGACGGGTTTTGAATCCGTTGCCTCTGCCAATTGGGCTACGGGGGCCAGTACACGGGTCGCCCCGCGCCGGAGACCAACTCTAGATGATCGGCCGAGCGGCCTGCCAACCGGTACTCTGCGTGCACACGGACGCGGCGTGAGCGACGTGGAGGAGGGAATGTTGACGGTGACCGACAGTGCGACGACAGCAGCCGGTGAGACCACGACAACTCATCGGGTTCTGGTGGCCGAGGACGATTCCTTGATCCGGATGGACCTGATCGAGATGCTCCGCGAAGAGGGGTACGACGTCGTCGGGGAGGCGCCGAACGGGCAGGTCGCGGTGGAGCTGACCGAGTCACTGTCGCCCGACCTCGTCATCATGGACATCAAGATGCCCGTTCGTGACGGCATCGATGCGGCAACCGAGATCGCCGAGAAGCGTCTCGCGCCGGTTGTCATGCTGACCGCGTTCAGTCAGCGGGACTTCATCGACAAGGCGCGTGACGCAGGCGCGATGGCCTACCTGGTCAAACCGTTCACGAAGGCCGACCTGGTCCCGGCCATCGAGGTGGCGGTGAGCCGTTACCAGGAGCTCAAACAGCTCGAGCGCGAGGTCGCGACCATGAACGAGCGGCTGGAGACCCGCAAGCTCGTGGAGCGGGCGAAGGGGTTGCTAATGGAGAAGCAGGCCCTCTCCGAGCCCGACGCGTTCAAATGGATCCAGCGCGCGGCGATGGACCGCAGGACCACGATGAAAGCCGTTGCGCAGGTTGTCGTGGAGACCCTCGGGAGCGACTGACCACGAGCGCCTCGCCGACGCAATTCGTCTGTGCGCAAGCCAGTTTCACTGTCTTTACGCAGCCGCAACAAGATCGCGCTAGCTTTTCTCCAGCGAGGCGCGGTCCGCTGCACTCAGACGTGCCGTCCTCGTCACAAATGCCGAACGCACAGGCCGAACGCCGAACGCGCAGGCCAGACGCAAGGAGAGCATCGATGTCCTTACGCTTTTTGAGGAGCGGGGCAGTGGTCGTGACCGCGGCGGCAGCGCTGGTGGTCGCCGGCTGCAGCAGCTCTGATTCGGGTTCTGACGGAGGTTCCGAGGCGTCGTCGAGCGCCGCAGTGGAGTCCACGCCCGCACCCCCGGGTCTTGGCCTCGCGCAGAAGCTGGCGTGCAACCCGCCGAAGGCCACCCCAGGCCCGGCCAGCACCGCCGCGCTGAAGATCGGCACCCTGCTCCCGGCGACCGGATCGCTGGCCTTCCTGGGGCCGCCCATGGAAGCGGGTGTGAACCTCGCGGTCAAGGACATCAACGCCGCCGGCGGAGTCCTCGACCAGCCGGTCGAGCTCGTCACCGGTGACTCGGGGGACACCACCACCGACACCGCCAACGCCACCGTGGACCGCGAACTCAGTGCCGGCACCCAGGTCATCATCGGCGCCGCGTCGTCCTCGGTGTCGCTGAAGGTCATCGACAAGGTCGCCAACGCGGGCGCGGTCATGTTCTCGCCGGCGAACACCTCCGACGAGTTCACCTGTTACCAGGACAAGGGTCAATACTTCCGCACCGCACCCGCGGATGTCCTCCAGGCGCAGGCGCTCTCGCAGACCATGGCCGAGGACGGCGTGCAGCGCGTGTCGATCCTCGCGCTCAACGATCCGTACGGAACGGGACTGGCCGACAACACCGTTCGGGATCTCGAGGCGGCCGGCGTCCCGGCCGACCAGATCCAGAAGATCATCTACGACCCGAACGCGCAGTCGTTCAACGCCGAGGTCGATCAGGTGAAGAACTTCGACCCGGACGGCATAGCGGTCATCGGATTCGAGGAGAGCGCCAAGATCATCACGCGCATGCACGAGGTCGGAATCGGTCCGAGCGACGGCAAGCTCGTCTACGGCGTCGACGGCAACATGGGCAACGCGTTGGGTGAATCGGTGGGACCGGGTCTGCTCAAGGGCATGAAGGGAACCACCCCGCTGACCCAGACCAGCGGGGAGTTCCAGGCGGCCCTGAAGGAGCTCGACAGCGAACTCATCGACTTCAACTACTCGGGCGAGAGCTACGACGCCGCCGTGGTGAGCGCACTCGCGGCTACCGCAGCCAAGTCGACCGACGGTCGGACGATCGCAGCCAACATCATCGGCGTGACGAACGGTGACGAGAACTGCGACTCGTACCAGGCCTGCCTGGAACTGCTGAACGGCGGCAAGACGATCGCCTACGTCGGCAAGACCGGCAACCTGGCCTTCAACGCCGCCGGAGAGCCGAGCGTCGGCTCCTACGGTGTACTCGAGTTCGACGACAACAACGCCCTGCTCACCCCGACGCGCAAATACGTCTCGGTCGCAGCGCAGTAGAACCCCCGCACACGCTGAGACCCCCGGTTCCGGCCGGGGGTCTCGTCGTGTCAGCGGTTCTGATCTCGTATCCCGTTGTCGCCCAACGCGTCGGCGGCAGCGGTCGCGGCACAGGCGGACGGCTCACGGCTTCTTCTCCGAACTGCCCGCGAGCGTGCCGAGGTAGAGCTCGATGATCTTGGGGTCGTTGGCGAGGTTGCGGCCCGTGTCGGTGTAGGCGTTGCGGCCCTGATCGAGCACATAGCCGCGGTCGCAGATCTGCAGGCAGCGGCGGGCGTTCTGCTCGACCATGATGATCGAGACACCGGTGGCGTTGATCGCCTTGCAGCGGATGAACACCTCGTCCTGGAACATCGGGGACAGGCCCGCCGACGGCTCGTCGAGTAGTAGCACCGCGGGGTCCATCATCAGCGCGCGTCCCATGGCGACCATCTGCCGCTCACCACCGGAGAGTGCGCCCGCCTTCACCTTTCGCCTCTCGGAGAGCAGCGGGAAGAGCTGCGAGACGAACTCGAACCTCGTGGCGAAGGTCTTGGGCCGCAGATAGACGCCCATCTCCAGATTTTCTTCGATCGTCAAGGCGGGGAAGACGTTCTGTGTCTGCGGAACGTAGCCGACACCCTTGTCGACGAGGACGTGCGCCTTCGCCGAGGTGATGTCGTCGCCACGGAGCGTGACCGAACCCTCGCGCACGGGAATCAGTCCGAACAGCGTCTTCAGCAGAGTCGACTTGCCGGCGCCGTTGGGGCCGATGATACCGACGATCTCACCGTCACCGAGGTAGAAGTTGCACTCCTCGAGGATGTTGATGCCGGGGAGATAACCGGCGGTGATGTCGTCGGCTCGCATCAGTGCGTTTCCCGCGAGTTTGCGATGCTCCTCGGCAGTGGCCGCGAGCTGCGCCGGCGTCAACTGCCCGGGTTCGGGCTCGGTGCTCATCGTCCGCCCTCCTTCGTCTCCGGCGCCGACGGCGGCAGTTCGGTGACCTCCGAGAGGTCCCCGCCCTCCTCCAGCGTCGCCTCGATGGCTGCCTCGACCTTCTCCGCGAGCACCGCGGTGGCCCCGACCGGACGACCCTGGTCGTCGAACTCCAGTGCCTGATCGTGATGACCCCCGAGGTACGCGTCGACGACGGCCTCGTTGTCGCCCAGTCGGTCGGGGAGGGATTCGGCGATGACCTGGCCCTGGGCCATCACGACAACCCAGTCGCTGATGTCGCGGATGACGTCCATGTCGTGTTCGACGAAGACGACCGTGACCCCTTCGTCCCGCAGCGATTTGATGTGTTCGAGCAGGCTCTGGGTCAGCGCCGGGTTGACGCCGGCCATCGGCTCGTCGAGCATCACGATCTCGGGGTCGGTCATCAACGCGCGTGCCATCTCCAGCAGCTTGCGCTGTCCGCCCGACAGCGAGCCGGCGAAGTCGCCGGCCTTGGCGTCGAGCTTGAAGCGCCGGAGCAGTTCGTGTGCGCGGTCGGTGATCTCGGCTTCCTGCTTGCGCCACACCCAGGGCGCGAGCGCGGCGAGGAAGTGCTCGCCCCGCTGCCCGGCGGCCCCGAGCCGGACGTTGTCGAGCACGGTGAGTTTCGCGAGCGCCTTGGTGAGCTGGAAGGTGCGCACCATGCCGCGACGGGCCACCTGGTGGGGAACCATCCGGCCCAGGGAGTCGCCGTTCAGCGACCATGTGCCCGAGTCGGGCTTGTCGAATCCGGTGATAAGGTTGAAGAAGGTGGTCTTGCCCGCGCCGTTGGGGCCGATGAGACCGGTGATGGCGCCGCGCTGCACCTCCAGATGATCGACCTGCACGGCCTTGATGCCGCCGAAGGTTCGAGAAATGTTGTCCACCACGATGATCGGATCGGGTTTGGGCGATCCCGGCTCGGCGGTGACCCCGGCGAACAACCGTGAGCGCTCGGCGGCCGAGAGCGCGGAGAGGTCCCGGCGGGTCGCCCGGACAGGAGCGGCTTCGTGGTCTCGGCGCGGTGTGGGGTCGTCAGGCATCGAGCTGCACCTCCCTCTTGTTGCCGAGCAGTCCCTGGGGTCTGAACACCATCATCAGGATGATCGCCAGACCGAGCAGCACGTAGCGGAATGCGCCGACCTGCTGCGCCGACAGATTCAGCAGTGGGTCGTCGCCGGATGTGGCCTGACGCAACAGCGCGTCGGGAATCGCGAGCAGGAACCAGAACAGCATGGCGCCGAGAACCGGGCCGAACACCGTCGCGGCCCCACCCAGGATCAGTGCGCCGTAGGCGAAGAACGTCTGTGCCGTCGAGTAGAAGTCGGGATTGATCGATTGGGTGGCGAATGCGTTGAACACTCCCGCCAGCCCACCGATACAGCCGCCGAGCACCAGGGCCTGCATCTTGTAGAAGTAGGCGTTCTTGCCGAGCGACCGCGCGGCGTCCTCGTCCTCCCGGACCGCCTTGAGCACGCGTCCCCACGGACTGCGGACGAGGAGATAGACCATCAGACACAAGAGCGCGACGACGATCCAGCCGACCACCATCGACCACAGGTCGCCACCGAGGAACTTGACGCCGAAAAACGAGTACTGCTTGCCGTTGTCGAACGGGCTGATGGAGAAGAAACTGCCGGCGTAGCCGTAGATGCCGTTGGTGGAGCGGGTGAAGTCGTCGGCGGAGGTCGACCGGAAGACCAGGCGCAGGATCTCCGACGCCGCGATGGTGACGATCGCCAGGTAGTCCGCCCGCAGGCGCAGGGTGGGAAGACCGAGAACGACCGCCAGCATCCCGGCGGCGGCGATGCCGATGATCCCGCCCAGCCAGAGCGGCTGGTCGTAGTTGACGGCCATGATGCCCACGCCGTAACCGCCGAGCAGGGCGAAGGCGATCTGGCCGAAGTTGAGCAGTCCGGCGTAGCCGAAGTGCAGGTTCAGGCCGATGGCCAGCAGGGCGTAGAAGATCGCCGATGGACCGATGAGCTGCGCGATGGCTATCTGAAGCGCTGAGATGATGTCCATGGGTCAGCCGATCCTCGCTCGAGATCCGAGAATGCCCTGGGGCCGGATGGTCAGGATGATGATGAGGATCAGCAGGCCGCCGATGTACTTCAGGTCGGGGCTGAGGATGTAGGTGGACAACTGGACGAGCAGACCGACGATGAGACAGCCCAGCAGTGCGCCGTAGGCCGTGCCGAGTCCGCCGAGTGTGATGCCCGCGAACATGAGCAGCAGGAGCTTGAAGCCCATCTCCCATTGGACCCGGCCGCCGAGTTCGGAGAGCGCGAACATCACGCCGCCGAGTGTGGCCAGGCCGCCGGCCAGTGCCCACACGAACAGGATGACGCGGTCGACGTCGATACCCGACGACTCGGCGAGATCCTTGTTGTCGGCGACCGCGCGCATCGCCTTGCCGATCCTGGTGCGCTGCAACAACACCGCGACGCCGAGCAACACCACGATGCTGATGACGATGCAGGCCAGGTTCACCGGTGTGATCGCGAACGGACCGGAGCCGATCTGGGTCTGCGCCTGATAGTCGTCGAACGGTTCGGCCCGGTCGGAGAAGAAGATCAGGATCAGGTAGCGGAGCACCAGCGACAGGCCGATCGACACGACGAGCATGGCGATCAGCCCGGTTCGTCGTCTTCGCAACGGTCTCCACAGACCGAGTTCGTTCAGGATCCCGATGCCGACGCCGACGATGACCGCCAGGATCGTCGCCGGGATGAGTTGCACACCGAGTTTGACGTTGATCACCCACGCGATCACCGCGCCGAGTGTCACCAGCTCGCCATGGGCGAAGTTCGTCAGTCCGGTGGTGCCGAAGATGAGGCTCAGACCGACCCCGGTGATGGCGATGATCAGACCGAACCGGATCCCGTCGATGGCCAGCCTCGTCAGCTCGGCGACCGCGGACACCTCGGTGCCGGTCCGGACGTCCCCGAAGGAGAAGATGACCGGACGTGCCGTTCCGCCGCTGACGTCGACGGGCAACTCCGACTTCTGGACCTCGACGCCGTCGGGGAGCGATTCGGTGTCGACGACGATCGTGTACTGGCCCGGGGGCACGTTGATCGACCAGGCCCCGGTCGCCGACGACGTCGCCGTGCCGACGACGGTCCCCGACGCGTCCTTCGCCTCGAGCTCGACGCCCTCGACCTTGTCCGCACCGTTGCGCAACACCCCGAAGACGCGTACCGAGTCCTCCGGTGCGGCCACCGCGGGCGAGGCGACGAACAGTCCACACAGGATCGACGCGGCGAGCAGGAGCAGCATCGCGATCGCCGGGCGTCGTACCGATGGCGGGGGAGCAGGGGGATGGCTCTCGAGATCGGAATCCTCGCCGAGAGCACATCGTGGCGGCGTCTGCGGCGAGGTGCCGGCGCGTTGCGATGTCATCCTGCGGGACATTAGCGCCAGCGTCGTCACCACGTGGCGACAACGACGTTTCCCAGAGGTAACTTCTCGCGCCGACCGACCGCACCGAGAAGTCGCGATGTGCTGTCGGAGACCCGATCCGGGTCGTACGCTGGTCCGATGGTCCCGGTCAGCGTGTCCACAACCACAGACGTCGAACTCGCCGCAGCGCTCCTGGCGCAGGCCTTCGCCGACGACCCGGTGACGGTGTGGATGCAACCGGACACCTCGCGTCACCTCGTCATGTTCCGCACACTGTTGAAGTACAGCCACGGCCCGAAGTCGACGCTCGACCTCGCGATGCGCGACGGCCAACCGGTCGGTGCGGCCGCGTGGGATCCCCCGGGACACAAGGTGTCGGCGACGGCACAGGTCGTGTCGATGGTCGGGTTCTTCCGTGCGATGGGGTCGCGGATGAGTCGCGGGATGAAACTCGAGGAAGAATTCGGCAAGCGTCGACCCAAGGAGCCGCATTGGTACCTGGGCCAGATCGGGGCGCCGGTGCACGGAGTCGGGGTGGGCACCTCGCTCCTGGGACATCGGCTCGACCAGATCGACGGCCCCGCGTACCTCGAATGCTCGAACGTCCGCAACGTGCCGCTCTACGAGCGTTTCGGATTCACGGTGACCGAGGAGTTCGCGCTCCCGCTCGACGGTCCCACGGTGTGGGCCATGTACCGGCCCCTCCGATGAGAGGCCGACTGTGAGGAGTCGCCCCAGGCGTGTCGGACAGGGTCACTAGACTCGGCGACTGTGAGTCCAGCGCAGAGTTCCCCGGCAACGACCCCCGCCAAGGCACCCGGATCGACGGGCACAGCGGCACCCCGCGCCAAGGGCAAGACCAAGCAGCCGGTGTTGATGCTGCTCGACGGACACTCCCTGGCCTACCGGGCGTTCTTCGCGCTTCCCGCGGAGAACTTCAAGACGCATTCCGGCCAGACGACCAACGCCGTCTACGGCTTCACCTCGATGCTGATCAACCTGTTGCGCGACGAGGAGCCCACGCACATCGCCGCCGCCTTCGACGTCTCACGGAAGACCTTCCGGTCGGAGATGTACCCCGAGTACAAGGCGCAGCGGTCGAAGTCGCCCGACGAGTTCAACGGCCAGGTCGACCTCACCAAGGAGGTCCTCGATGCGCTGGGCGTCTCGGTGCTGGCCATCGAGGGCTACGAGGCCGACGACATCATCGCGACCCTGGCGACCCGGGCCCGTGAGGACGGATACAAGGTCCTGATCGTCACCGGTGACCGCGACTCACTGCAGCTCGTCGACGCGTCGACAACCGTGCTCTACCCGCGCAAGGGAGTGTCCGACCTCACCCGCTTCACGCCCGAGGAGGTCGAGAAGAAGTACGGTCTCACCCCCACCCAGTACCCGGACTACGCGGCGCTGCGCGGCGACCCCAGCGACAACCTCCCGGGCATACCCGGAGTCGGCGAGAAGACCGCGTCCAAGTGGATCCGCGAGTACGGATCGCTCGCCGCGCTCGTCGATCACGTCGACGAGGTCAAGGGCAAGGTGGGCGACGCGTTGCGGGCGCATCTGGCGTCGGTGCAGACCAATCGGCAGCTCACCGAGCTCGTCCGGGACATGCAGCTGCCGGCGTCCCCCGACGACCTGGCCATGGTCGGGTGGGACCGCGATCGCATCCACCAACTGTTCGACGACCTGGAGTTCCGGGTGTTGCGGGACCGGCTCTTCTCGACGCTGAGTTCCGTTGAGCCCGAAGCGGAAGCGGGCTTCGATCTCGACGGCGCGGTCCTGGGTGCCGGCGAGGTCGGCGAGTGGCTCACCGCGCACGCCCGGACCGGCCGGGTCGGTCTTGCAGTGACCGCGCCGCACGTCGTCGTCGGGTCGGACCCGTCGGGTGTGGCGATCGCAGCGGCCGACGGGTCGTCGGCCTATGTCGACGTGACCGCACTGACCCCCGAAGACGAAGCGGCACTGGGGGAGTGGTTCGCCGACCCGTCGGCACTCAAAGCGGTCCACGAGGCGAAGTGGGCTGTGCACGCACTCCGGTCGCGCGGTTGGACGCTCGACGGTGTCACCAGTGACACCTCGCTCGCGGCCTACCTCGTCCGGCCCGGGCAGCGCACCTTCAATCTCGACGACCTCGCGCTGCGCTACCTGCGTCGCGAACTCCGTGCCGACGGCGGGCCCGGCGATGGCCAGATGTCGCTGCTCGACGACGATTCCGACGGCCGCGTCGCCGAACAACACATGCTCGAGGCACGTGCTGTCCAGGAACTGGCCGACACGCTCGACACGGAGCTGGACCGGATCGACTCCAAGCCGCTGCTGACCGAGATGGAGTTGCCGCTGTCGTTCGTGCTGGCCGACGCCGAGTCGGCGGGCATCGCGGTCGACGTCGATCACTTCGGCGCCCTCGAGCGGATGTTCGCCGACCGCATCCGTGCCGCTGCCGAGGCGGCGTACGAGGTCATCGGGGAGCAGATCAATCTCGGCTCACCCAAGCAGTTGCAGACCGTCCTCTTCGACAAGCTGGACATGCCGAAGACGAAGAAGACCAAGACCGGTTACACCACCGACGCCGACGCGCTGCAGTCGCTCTACGAGAAGACCGAACACCCCTTCCTGGCCCATCTTCTCGAGCACCGCGATGCGACACGACTGAAGGTCACCGTCGACGGACTCCTGAAGTCGGTCGCCGACGACGGGCGCATCCACACGACGTTCAATCAGACGATCGCCGCGACCGGGCGCCTCTCGTCCACCGAGCCGAACCTGCAGAACATCCCGGTACGCACCGAGGCCGGGCGGGAGATCCGGCGCGGCTTCGTCGTCGGCGCCGACACCGCGACCGGTGTTCCCTACGACTGCCTCATGACCGCCGACTACAGCCAGATCGAGATGCGGATCATGGCGCATCTGTCGGAGGATGCGGGTCTGATCGAGGCGTTCAACACCGGCGAGGACCTGCACAACTTCGTCGGGTCGCGCGCCTTCGGGGTGCCGATCGACGAGGTCACCACCGAGATGCGTCACCGGGTGAAGGCGATGTCGTACGGACTTGCTTACGGCCTCAGTGCGTTCGGGCTCGCGGCGCAGCTGAAGATCAGCCGCGACGAGGCCAAGGAGCAGATGGAGGCATACTTCGCGCGCTTCGGCGGAGTGCGCGACTACCTGCACGACGTCGTCGCCGAGGCCCGCCGCAACGAGTACACCGCGACCCTGTTCGGCAGGCGCCGCTACCTGCCGGATCTGAACAGCGACAACTGGCAGCGGCGGCAGTCCGCCGAGCGCATGGCGCTCAACGCGCCCATCCAGGGCACCGCCGCGGACATCATCAAGGTCGCGATGATCAACGTCCACAAGCGCCTTGCGGCCGAAGGTCTCACATCGCGGACCCTTCTCCAGGTCCACGACGAACTCGTGATCGAGGTCGCCGCCGGTGAGCGGGACGCCGTCGAAGCGGTGGTGCGCGAGGAGATGGGCAACGCCATCACCTTGTCGGTGCCCCTGGAGGTGTCGGTCGGTTTCGGGCGGTCCTGGGACGACGCAGCGCACTGATGGGCGTGGGCGAGAGAACTTTCGGCGTCCTCACCGGCGACGGGATCGGGCCGGAGATCGTCCCCGCCGCGGTGTCGGTCGCGGACGCGGCCGCCGCCGCGGAGTCGATCGAGATCGACTGGCAGGAATTGCCTTTCGGGTTGTCTGCCATCGCCTCGCACGGTGATCCGGTGCCCGAGCAGACGCTGACGGCTCTCGACGGCCTCGGATTCTGGATCGTCGGACCCCACGACTCGGCGGCCTACCCGCCCGGTCACGGCGATCGCACTCCGGGAGCAACGCTCCGAACCCGGTACGAACTGTTCGCGAATCTCCGTCCCGCTCGGGCCTTTGCCGGTGTCCCGGCGCTGCGGCCGGACATCGATGTGCTGATCGTGCGGGAGAACTCCGAGGGTTTCTACGCCGACCGCAACATGGCGGTCGGAAGCGGCGAGTTCATGCCGACTCCGGATGTGGCCCTCGCGGTCGGGCTCGTCACCCGTGCGGCGTCGGAGCGCATCGCGCGGGTCGCATGCGCAGCCGCGATCGAGCGTGCGGGTTCCGACCGGCAACCGCGACTGACGATCGTGCACAAAGCCAATGTCTTGCGGATGACCACCGGACTGTTCCGAGATGCGTGCCGCGCCGTCGCCGCCGACTTCCCCGAGGTCGAGGTGTCCGAGCAACACGTCGATGCCATGGCGGCCCTGCTGGTTCGGCGCCCCGCCGATTTCGACGTCCTCGTGACCGAGAACCTCTTCGGTGACGTCTTGTCCGACCTCGCTGGAGAGCTCGCCGGATCGCTGGGCATCGCCGGTTCCGTCAACAGCTCGGAGACCCGCGTGATGGCGCAGGCATCGCACGGTGCGGCGCCCGATATCGCCGGGCGCGGCATCGCGAACCCGGTCGCCATGATCGCCTCGGTGGCAATGGGATTCAGACGCTTCGGCCAGATGACCGAGGACGCGGCGCTGGTCGCGGCCGGGGCCCGGATCGACGCCGCGGTCGCCGACACACTCGCGCACACCGCGACGGGCGACCTCGGTGGCGACGCCACCACCGCGGAGTTCGCGGCCGCGGTGGGTCAGCGCATCGCGGAGGGCTGACGGGAGCGCGAGCGACCGCCTACGGCTCCCTGGACGGCAGTCGCGCGCACTCGCACCCGCGTGAACCAGGAGTCCGGGAACGAACACGCGTGAATCGCGGGTATCGAGCCGGGGTGCAGCAGGCGAACTACAGTGAGTTGATGCGCTCGGCCGGACGGAGGGAAGTGGTGTGACGCGGGTGGCTCGTTGGCTCGGCGTCGTGCTCGCCGTCCTGGTCGTGGTGACCGGATGCGTGGACAACGAAGCGCGGGAGCGTGCGAACCAGGTCACCCCGATCGACATCGACGTGGCGAAGGTGCCGGAGATCTCGGCTCTCGTCCCACCCGAGATCGCCCGCACCGGACGCCTCATCGTCGGGGTCAACATCCCGTACCAGCCGAACGAGTACAAGGACGCGTCGGGAAAGATCGTCGGTTACGACGTCGACCTGATGAACGCCGTCGGCAAGGTTCTCGGACTCGTACCCGACTACAAGGAGTCCCAGTTCGACACGATCATCCCGTCGATCCAGGCCGGCACCTACCAGGTCGGCATGTCCTCGTTCACCGACACACTCGAACGCGAGAAGCAGGTCGACTTCGTGACCTACTACAGCGCGGGTGTGCAGTGGGCGCAGGCCACCGACAACGACGACGACATCGATCCGGACAACGCCTGTGGTCTCCGGGTCGCAGTCCAGACGACCACCTACGAGGACACCGACGAGGTCCCGGCCAAGAGCGCGGCCTGCGTGGCTGCGGGGAAACCGGCAATCGACAAGGTCAGGTTCGACAGCCAGGACGAGGCGGTCAATGCGCTGATCCTCGGGCGCGTGGACGCGATGTCGGCCGACTCGCCGGTCACCGCCTACGCCATCAAGCGGACGGACGGCCGATTGACGCCGGCCGGCGGCATCTTCGACTCCGCGCCTTACGGCTGGGCCATCCGGAAGGGTTCGCCGCTCGCGGTCGCGATGCAGCGCGCCGTGCAGTACCTCATCGACAACGGACAGTACGAACAGATCGCGGCCAACTGGGGCCTCGAGGAGGGGATGATCGATGTCTCCGTCATCAACGGGGCGGTGAACTGAGGTGACGTCACCACACGCCGACCCCGCCACATCGACCGAACCGGAACCGATCAAGGCGGTTCCGCTGCGCCGACCCGGGCAGTGGATCGCCGCGGTGATCATCGTCGTGCTGGCCGCACTGTTCATCTATGGTGCCGCCACCAACGAGGCCTACAGCTGGGGCACGTACGGCAACTACCTCTTCGATTCGCGCATCCTGTCGGGTGTCGGGTACACCCTGGCCCTGACCCTGCTGTCGATGGCGATCGCCATCGTGCTCGGTGTCCTCCTGGCGATCATGCGGCTGAGCCCGAACCCGGTGTTGCGCGGGACGTCGTGGGTCTACCTGTGGATCTTCCGCGGCACACCCGTGTACGTCCAGCTGGTGTTCTGGGGCCTGTTCCCGGCGATCTACAAGCAGATCGACCTCGGCATCCCATTCGTGCACCAGTTCGTGACCCTCGACATCCAGACCCTCAACGCCGCGTTCCTCTTCGCGGTGATCGGTCTGGGTCTCAACGAGGCCGCGTACATGGCCGAGATAGTCCGCGCCGGTGTGTCATCGGTCGGTGAGGGGCAGACGGAGGCCTCGGTGGCGTTGGGCATGTCGTGGTCGCAGACGATGCGACGCACGGTCCTGCCGCAGGCCATGCGGGTCATCATCCCACCCACCGGCAACGAACTGATCAGCATGCTCAAGACCACCAGCCTGGTGGCAGCGGTGCCGCTGACACTCGACCTCTACGGCCGCCAGCGCGACATCTCCGGTGTGATCTTCGAGCCGATCCCGTTGCTGCTGGTCGCATCGACCTGGTACCTCGTCATCACCAGTGTCCTGATGGTGGGTCAGTACTACGTCGAGCGCTACTACGCCAAGGGCGCGACCCGGGCGCTGACCGCGCGACAGCTCAAGACGATGGCCGAGGGGGCGGCCACGGCCCCCGGCGGCGCCGCCGGCCCGGCAGGGGGAGAGAAGGCATGAGCCCGGGAGAGCACACGGCCGGTCCGGCCAACCCCGGCGGGTCACCGACGCCGATGGTGGTGGCCGACCGTGTCTGCAAGAGTTTCGGCTCGGTGCAGGTCCTCAAGGGGATCTCGCTGGAGGTCGCACGCGGCGAGGTGCTGTGCCTCACCGGACCGTCGGGCTCGGGGAAGTCCACGTTCTTGCGGTGTGTGAACCACCTGGAGGTCGTCAACGCCGGCCGGCTCTACGTCGACGGTGATCTGATCGGGTATCGCGAACGCAGCGGCAAGCTCTACGAGATGAGCGCCAAGGACGCGGCCACCCAGCGCCGCGACATCGGCATGGTGTTCCAGCATTTCAATCTGTTCCCGCACCGCACGGCCCTCGAGAACGTGATCGAGGCGCCGATGCAGGTGAAGCGGCAGTCGCGTTCGGAAGCGGTCGACAAGGCCCGCTATCTGCTGGATCGGGTCGGGCTGTCCACACGGGCCGACGCCTACCCGGCGCAGCTGTCGGGCGGCCAGCAGCAACGCGTCGCGATCGCGCGCGCACTTGCCATGGACCCCAAGCTCATGCTCTTCGACGAGCCCACCTCGGCACTCGACCCCGAACTCGTCGGGGACGTGCTGAAGGTGATGCGCGAGCTCGCCGCTTCGGGGATGACGATGATGGTCGTCACCCACGAGATGGGCTTTGCCCGGGAGGTCGCGGATCAACTCGTGTTCATGGACGGCGGCGTCGTCGTGGAACGGGGCGATCCCCGCGAGGTCCTCTCCGACCCGAAAGAACAGCGTACCCGGGAGTTCCTGTCGAAACTGCTGTGACAGCCGTCAGCCGGCCTTGTGGCTGCAGAAGATCGCTGTTCCCGGAAAGTAGCTGCCCCGCAACGGACTCCACTGGCCCCATGTCCGGTCGAAACCGTCCGGCCATTCGGGTTCGATGATGTCGTCGAGGACGAATCCGGCCGTACGGATTTCACGGACACGGTCACCGATGGTGCGGTGGTGCTCGACGTAGGTCAGCCTGCCGTCGGCATCGGTCTCGGTGTACGGCGTGCGGTTGAAATACGGTATCCGGACGGTCAACCCCTCCGGCCCGGGGTCGTCGAGGAACATCCAGCGCATCGGGTGGTTGACGGCGAAAACCCAACGGCCACCGGGTTTCAGCACTCGCGCGACCTCGCTCATCACGCCGGCGGAGTCGGCGACGAACGGTACCGCGCCGAATGCCGAGCATGCGGTGTCGAACGATTCGGCGGCGAAGGGCAGCGTCTCCGCGGTGGCCTGCACGAGCGGTACCCGCACGCCCTCGGCGGCCATCGCGTCGAGTCCGATGCCCAGCATCCGCCGGGACAGATCCACGCCCACCGCGTGGGCGCCATGGGCGGACAGCCATCGGGCGCACGGCGCCGAACCGCAACCGATCTCGAGGATGTGACGCCCGTCGATGTCCCCGAGGAGGCCGACGTCGGACTCACGGAGTCCCTCCGGACACCAGACGAAGTCACCGCCTGCGGCATGCGCGCCGAGAAACTCGCCGTGCTCGACGTGGTAGTTCTCCGCGTCGTGATCCCACCACCAACGGTTGGCACGGTCGCTGGACGTGGAGTCGACGTCGCCGAGAATCCTCGGGGGACGGCCTGCTGCCGGTTCGTTCGACGTCGTGTCCGCGGGTTCGGCCTGGTTGGGGGACATCCTGCGATGATAGGGCCCGGGTCGTGGCGGCCACTTCCGCCGGCCCATGGTGTCGACCCGACCGGCAGCGCTCGCCGGCGCCGGTCAGGTCGTGAGCTCGTAGAAGCGGAAGAAGCTGAAGTCCTCGATGGGGAGGACCTCCACGTCGGTGTATCCCGCGTCGCGGGCGTACTGCCTCACGGTCGACGGCCGGAACACGGTGCCGGTCGCCGCCGACGGCGGCGAACTCATCGAGTCCGGCAGACAGACGAACAGCGAGAACCCGTACATGATCTTGTCGAGTTCGTCTGCCGGACCGCTGAACTCGTCGGACACCGCCTCGTCCATGACGATCAGTGACGCCTCCGGTGTCAGTGCGCGACGGACCGCCGCGAGAACCTGGACGGGGCGGGGCATGTCGTGGAGACACTCGAACGCGAACGCGGCGTCGAACGGGCCGTGCGCCGTCGCCTCGTCACCGTCGGCCACGAGGAATGTCACGCGCTCGGAGACCCCCGCGGTTGCGGCGTGCGCGCGGGCCATCTCGACGGATGCCTCGTCGACATCGAGGCCGACGAAGGTCGCCTCCGGGTAGGCACGAGCGAGTGCGATGGTGGAATGCCCTGCCCCGAAGCCGACGTCGGCGATGCGGGCGCCGGGCCGCGACAGACGCGTGTGGAGGTGTTCGACACCGGCGAGCGCCGGCGCGAGCCGGGCGTCGAACCAGGGCCGGTTGAGATCTGCCTGGCACTCCCGCGCGTCGGCGCCCAGGGTCGCCCAGCTCACGCCACCACCGTGCCGATAGGCGTCGAGCAGTTCGGGCAGGTGGCGAGCCGACGCCGCGAACATGCGCGGGAGGGCACCCAGATACGACAGGCTCGAGGTGTCGGTGAGCACCTCGGCGACGCCGGGCGAGATCGCAAAGGTGGGCGGCCGCGAGGTCAGGTCGGCGTCGAGAATGCCGAAGGCGCACTGCATCTCGAGCCACTCCCGGGCGTACCGCGCGTTGGTCTCGGTGTGCTCGGCCAGTCCGTCGGCGGTGAGTGGTCCCGCCTCGGCCAGGCACCGGTACCACCCGAGGCGCTCACCGAGATACACGCTCAGCGTCTCGGCGGTGGCGAGGGCGGAGCCGAAGAGGCGCTCGGCGAACTCGTCGGCACTCGGTCCCGGCCGGTCAGGGTGGCCACCCGCTGCTTCGGTCATGAACCATGATGTGGCCGAGTCCGGGCGGCGCGCCCTCGTTTCGGCGAACGCGGTCGCGCGAACTTCGCCGGACCGCCGGTTCGGGAGTGCGTAACCTGTGCGTCGTGGGCGACGAGACTTGCCGATGCGGTCACGACCGAGCGGCTCATGAGCACTATCGGGCGGGGACCGACTGCGCGCTGTGCGGCGCGGGTGACTGCCCTCGCTTCCGGCGGAAGTCCCGGGTTCGTCGTCTCCTCGGCGCGTTGCCCGGAGCGCGCGGCTCCGGCCGCCCGTCAGCCTGATCGCCCATTCGGCTCTCGTCGGCTGCTCCGTGCGGTCCGTCGACGCCCTTCGATCAGCAGGCTCGCCCCGCGAGTATGACGTCGGTTCCCTCGTCCGGGTCCCAGCGACGGAGTGCGGTGAACTCACCGGCGATCTCGGCGCGCAGGTCGAGGACGACCAACGCGCGGGCGAGCTGCTCGGCGTCCATCCGCCGCGCCAGGGTGACGTGCGGCGTCCACCGGCCGGGGGTCGTGTGCGCGAACGCAGTCCCGTGGTGTCCGGGCGACGTTGCGGAACCGGCCGGTCGGGACCCGATGAACCCGGCCGCCAGTCGGCAGACCTGAGCGTGGGCCGAGAGGAGTTCGGTCGACGGCACCACGAGCCGCGCGAGTGTGGACCGGCCGGCGGCTCCGAAGAGGATCGGGGCGCCGAGTCGCATGCCGACCGGGAGGCGCATGGCGACCCCGGCCAACGCCGCGTCGGCCTGGGGATCGATGCGCGACGCGGCCGCGAGCGTCACGTGCGGGCGGTTGGTGGCCGACGCGACGCGTCCCTGATGAGGCAGTCCGGCTGCGGCCAGCGCATCCCATTCGGCCCGAACCTGCTGGTCGGACGAGTCGTCGAGGAGGAGTTCGAGGGAGTGTGCCACGTGGGCATCGTCTCATTTTCCGCTGGGCCGCACGTCTCGGCGGCCTCGCGAGACGAGCCATTTGCCCAGCACAACGCCGCTGGAGTAGGCTTCTACACGCGCGTGTGCCCGATGACGCGCGGTTCGCACCTGCCCTGACCGGTGACAGGCCGGTCCAGGTGGTGTCGATCAACAGCGCTTTTCCGAATCGTACCTACTACACACCTGTCCGGAGCAACTCAACATATGTCGTCCCCCACGATCACCTCGCCGCAAGTAGCCGTCAATGACATCGGCACTGCCGAGGACTTTCTCGCCGCCATCGACTCCACGATCAAGTACTTCAACGATGGCGACATCGTGGAAGGCACCATCGTCAAGGTCGATCGGGACGAGGTTCTGCTCGACATCGGTTACAAGACCGAAGGCGTCATCCCTTCTCGCGAACTGTCGATCAAGCACGACGTGGACCCCAACGAGGTCGTCAACGTCGGTGACGAGGTCGAGGCCCTGGTCCTCACCAAGGAGGACAAAGAAGGTCGTCTGATCCTCTCCAAGAAGCGTGCGCAGTACGAGCGTGCCTGGGGCACCATCGAGGAGCTCAAGGAGAAGGACGAGGCCGTCAAGGGCACCGTCATCGAGGTCGTCAAGGGCGGCCTGATCCTGGACATCGGCCTGCGCGGCTTCCTCCCGGCATCGCTCGTGGAGATGCGTCGTGTCCGCGATCTGCAGCCGTACATCGGCAAGGAGATCGAGGCCAAGATCATCGAGCTCGACAAGAACCGCAACAACGTGGTCCTGTCGCGTCGTGCATGGCTCGAGCAGACCCAGTCCGAGGTCCGCAGCGAGTTCCTGCACCAGCTGCAGAAGGGCCAGGTCCGCAAGGGCGTCGTGTCCTCGATCGTCAACTTCGGTGCGTTCGTCGATCTCGGCGGCGTCGACGGTCTGGTCCACGTCTCCGAGCTGTCCTGGAAGCACATCGATCACCCGTCCGAGGTCGTCGCAGTCGGCGACGAGGTCACCGTCGAGGTCCTCGACGTCGATCTGGACCGCGAGCGTGTGTCGCTGTCGCTCAAGGCAACCCAGGAAGATCCGTGGCGTCAGTTCGCCCGCACCCACGCCATCGGCCAGATCGTGCCGGGCAAGGTCACCAAGCTGGTGCCGTTCGGTGCGTTCGTCCGCGTCGACGAGGGCATCGAGGGTCTGGTCCACATCTCCGAGCTCGCCGAGCGTCACGTCGAGGTGCCGGATCAGGTTGTCGCCGTCGGTGACGACGCGATGGTCAAGGTCATCGACATCGACCTGGAGCGTCGCCGGATCTCGCTGAGCCTCAAGCAGGCCAACGAGGACTACACCGAGGAGTTCGACCCGTCGAAGTACGGCATGGCCGACAGCTACGACGAGCAGGGCAACTACATCTTCCCCGAGGGCTTCGATGCCGAGACCAACGAATGGCTCGAAGGCTTCGAGAAGCAGCGCGAGGCATGGGAGGCCCGGTACGCCGAGGCCGAGCGTCGCCACAAGATGCACACCGCCCAGATGGAGAAGTTCGCCGCTGCTGCCGCCGAGGCCGCCAACGCCCCGACCGACTACTCGTCGGCGTCGGAGAGCCGCGGAGGTTCCTCGTCCAGCAGCTCGACCGGTGGATCGTCGGCCGGCGGTTCGCTGGCCAGCGACGAGCAGCTCGCCGCCCTGCGCGAGAAGCTGTCCGGCAACGCCTGACACGCACGCTCACTGAGCACATGAGAGAAGCCCTCCCGGGGAAAACCGGGAGGGCTTCTCTCATATCTCGTCCGTGCCGGGCGGGTCTTGGCGCTCCCCGTGCGGCCCGGTCTGCCAATAGTCGCGGACATCGAAGGCCGTCAGTGCCGACCAGCGTGGGGGCGTCCGGCGCGATACTCCGTCCGGGTCCGATGTGTCGTCGCCGGGCGCGCCGTCGAGCGGACCCTCGAAGTCGCGTAGCCGAAGGGCCAGGGCGGGTTCTCGATCGATCGCCGCGGCGAGTGCGTACAAGGTGGCGAGGATGTGCAGGCACCGATCGCCGCGAGCCCGACATGAACAGTCCGCGACGTCGAGACCCGCAGCGGACCACGACGCCGCCTCGACCAGCTTGCGGTGCATGTCGTCGGTCGGCTCGGTGGACGCGCCGAGCAGCTCGCGCAGAGCCGACGCGGTGGCCGAGCTCATCGGCTCGAATTCCAGGTGTGCCACGGACGCCTGGCCACCTCGCTGGACCAGTCCGCTGACCGAACGTCCCTCGACGGTCAGGGCGACGCCACCGTTGCGGGCGACACTGCGGGCGCGCGGCGCCACCGGGTTCGGTGAGCGGGTCGCGATGGGCTCGGCGAGCCGGACGATCTCGGCGCCCCAGCGGCTGAAACCGAACTCGGCGGGTGAGTTGGTCATCGGACCTCCCGATTGCGGCGAAGGACGTCGATCAACCGTTCGTCGCTGAGGCCGGTCAGTTCCGCGAGGGCCGACGAGTCGTCGGCGTGCGTGCCGAGTGCGGACTTGCGCCGGTGCAGGTCGTCGATGTGTTCCTCGAGCGAGGTGGCCGTCGTGAGGGTGGTGATCGTGACCGGACGCTCCTGGCCGATGCGGTGCACGCGATCCGAGGCCTGGGCTTCGACCGCCGGATTCCACCAGCGGTCGAAATGGATGACGTCGCAGGCGCGTGTGAGTGTGAGCCCGACGCCACCGGCCTTGAGACTCATCACCATGATCCCGGGGCCGCGGCCCGACTGGAAGTCGGCGACGAGTTCGTCGCGCCGACTCGCCGGGAGGCCGCCGTGGAAGAACGGGGCGTCGACTGCGAACTGTTCGGCGAAGTGACGGACGAGCAGTTCACCGGTGTCGCGATACTGGGTGAAGACGAGGGTGGGGGAATCGGTGCGTAGATTCTCGCCGAGGATCTCCGCGCACACGTCGAGTTTGCCCGAACGGCCCGGGAGCACCCGGGTGTCGCCGGTGACGAGACCGGGGTGGTTGCAGATCTGCTTGAGGCGGGTGAGGGTGGCGAGAATCCTTCCGTGTCTTTCGAATCCATCGCCGAAGCCGTCGTCTTCCACACGCGCCAGGTGAGCATCGTAGAGTTGCGCCTGTTCGGCCGTCAGGTCGACCAGAACCGGATTCGGGATCTTCGGTGGGAGCGCCGACGCCACCCGGGATTTGGTGCGCGCCAGCATGACCGGTGACACCGCGACCCGGAGTCGTTGCAGCGCTCCGGTATCGCCGTCGTCCACCGCCTTGGTGAACCGGCGCCGGAACACCGCCCGGTGGGGGAACAGCCCCGGCGCAGTGACGCGGAGGATCGCCCAGAGGTCGTCGAGACTGTTCTCGATCGGGGTGCCCGTCAACGCGACACGAGCACCGGCATCGACGGAGCGGGCCGCGCGGGAGACCTGGGTCCGCGGGTTCTTCAGGTTCTGAGCCTCATCGAACACGATTGTCGCCCAACGAGTCCGGCGCACGACGTCGACGCTCGACCGCAGTCGTGCGTAGGAGATCACGGTGACCGAACCGGCCGCGACCGGGGCGTCCTCGAGGGGTCCGGTGTGGACGTCGAGTGCGGGCGCGAAGCGGGCCACCTCGTGCGTCCAGTTGGTGACGAGACTCGTCGGGCAGACGACCAGCTGGGGTCCCTCGTGGGCGCGTAGTGTCAACAGCCCGATCGCCTGGACGGTCTTGCCGAGTCCCATCTCGTCGGCCAGTACGGCGCCGCCGGTCACCTCTGCGGTTCGGGCGAGCCACGCCACGCCGCGGATCTGGTAGGGCCGCAGGCTTGCCCGGAGCCTGTCGCGCAGAGCTTCCTCCACCACCAGGCAGTCCCGCAGAGCCGCGCGGGCGAACTCGGCCGTCGTCATCGCGGTTCCCGTGGGGTCGACCTCGGCGTGAGCGGCGAGAGGTAGCTGCGTCGAGGTGTCGCCGGCAAGCGTGAGTCGCCACGCGTGAACCGACTCGGCGACCCTGCTCGGATCGTCCGATGCGTGACCCGAGAGGAGCGTCGGGACGTCGACGATGTCGCAAGCGACGTCACGGACGACGAGATCGCCGCCCTCCGGAATCGCGAGGCGACATGAGTCCGCGCGGCTTCCGGCGTCGGGATCATGCGACGACCAGAGTGCGAACTGATGGAGATCCGGCAGATAGGTGGCCTGTCTGGTCAGCGTGACGCTCCTCTTGGTACGGTGTACGGAGTTAAATACTCGGTACACCGTACGGGAAAGGCGTTGCCGTGTCGACCGCTGATGATGCACGTATGTTGGTCCGCCTCCTGTGGCGGGCCGAGTGCGGCGCCGGGGGGCCGCGGCGTGGTCCGCGGCAGCGGGTGTCGGTCGACGACATCGTGACCACCGCGATCCGCCGCGCGGATGCGGGGGGACTCGGCGCCGTGTCGATGCGCTCGCTGGCTTCCGATCTCGGTGTCGGGCCGATGAGTCTGTACACCTACGTACCGACACGTGACGTGTTGGTGGCGCTCATGGTCGACGAGGTGGCGGCGGACGCCCCGATGCCGCCGTGTTCGCCGACAGTCGTGGAATCCCTGGCGGGTGTCGCTCGCGCTCTGCGTGCCGAGTGTCTGACGCACCCCTGGTTGCTGGAGGCCTCGCCCTGGCGTCAGGTGCTGGGGCCGCACCGACTCGCCCGCTACGAGCGGCAGCTCGAGCTGCTCGAGCCGCTCGACATCTCGGATGTACAGCGCGACAACATCATCGCGCTGATCGGAGCCTTCGTGGTCGGTAACGCCCGCGAGGCGGTCGGGGAGAGGGTGGCCGCGGCCGAGACCGGGATGAGCGATGCGCACTGGTGGGAGATCGTCGGGCCCGAACTCGCGGCGGTCGTGCCCGACGGCGCGTTCCCGCTGTCGGATCGGGTCGGCACTGCGGTCGGCGAGCTCCGGCAGGCGCCCGGTGCGCCCGAGGAGGCCTTCGAGTTCGGGCTGTCGCGCGTCCTGGATGGATTGCAGCCACTGCTGTCCTGATGTCCGGCGTCGATGTGCGGATCGATGGTGGTGGAGGTGCGACGCCGCAACCATGCGTTGTTGACAATGATTTTCATTCCACTGTTGACTGTCCGGGTGTTTGCACAACGGACAAATCTGACCCGATCTCTGGCGCTTCTCGCCGCCGCATCGTTCGCGCTCGTCGCCTGTGGAAGTGAAGATTCCGGTGATTCGACACCGGCCGCCTCCAGTTCGGCCAAGGCCGTCGAGCAGCAGAGCGCCACACCACGTCTCGCACTCAGCTACGACGGCGGCATCCTGGTCCTCGACGCCGAGTCGCTCGAGCAGGTCGCCGACCTGCCGGTCGACGGCTTCATCCGGCTCAACAGCGCCGACAACGGCCGGAACGTCTTCGTCTCCGAATCGGACGGGTTCCGGGTCCTCGACATGGGTACCTGGACGCGTCAGCACGGCGATCACGGTCACTACTACACGACCACTCCGGCCCTCACCGACATGACCTTCGGCGGGGAGGAGCCGGGACACGTTGTGCCCCACGATTCCCGGATCGCCCTGTTCACCGATGGGACAGGCGAAGTCGACATCGTCGAACCCGCCGAACTCCTGCGCGGAAACGCGGCGTCGACCTCCTTCACCCTTCCCGAGCCCCACCACGGGGTCGCGGTGTTCCGTGAGGACGGCACCATGGTGGTGACCGTCGGCAACGAGGATTCGCGCAGTGGTGTCGCGATCCTCGACGGCGAGCGCAAGGAGATCGTGCGCAACGACCAGTGCCCGGGCGTGCACGGCGAAGCCGCCGGCGCCGGCGGGGTCCTTGCCTTCGGCTGTGAGGACGGCCTGCTCATCGTCAACGGCAACGACATCCGTAAGGTCGACAGCCCGGACCCGTACGGCCGCATCGGCAACCAGGCCGGCAGTGACGAGTCGCCGATCATCCTCGGCGATTACAAGTCCGACCCGGATGCCGAGCTCGAACGGCCGACCCGGTTCTCGCTCACCGACACCCGCACCGGTCAGCTGCGGCTGGTCGATCTCGGCACCTCGTACAGCTTCCGGTCCATCGAGCGCGGGCCCGGCGGGTCCGGCGTGATCCTGGGAACCGATGGTGCGCTGCACGTCTACGACGTCAACACGGCGACCAAGACCGCCACCATCCCGACGATCGGCGCGTGGAGCGAACCGGACGAGTGGCAGTCCCCGATGCCGAATGTCGTGGTCCAGGAGGGCATCGCCTACGTCAGTGATCCGGCGGCCAAGAAGATCGTCGCCGTCGATCTGAACAAGAACGAGAAGGTCGGTGAGGCGGAGTTGCCGCACGAGACCATCGAACTCGCCGCCGTCACGGGCTGACACCGGCGATCCGACGAGACCTCGTCTCGACGGCGTGTTCCTGATCTCAGGCCGCGCTGCGCGAGACGAGGTCTCTGCGTGTCTGACCCGGGCAACCGCCCCGACGACACTCCGGCGCCATGGTGTTTGTCACACTGGTGGGCGTGATCAGGCTTGGACTGACCGGTGGCATCGGAGCCGGCAAATCGACCGTGGCAAAGACGTTCGTCGAGCGGGGCGCGTACATCATCGACGCGGACAAGATCGCCCGGGAGGTGGTCGAGCCCGGGTCGGAGGGTCTGGCCGCGCTCGTCGAGGCGTTCGGCCCGGAGATCCTGGCCGCCGACGGGAGTCTCGACCGTCCGGCGCTCGCCGGGAAGGCTTTCGTCGACGACGAATCCCGCACGACGCTCAACGGCATCACCCACCCGCTCATCGGGGCGCGAACACAGGCGATCCTCGACGATGCGCCGGCGGATGCAATTGTGGTGCAAGACATCCCATTGCTGGTGGAGAATCACACGGCCCCGTTCTTCCACCTCGTCGTGATCGTGTTCGCCGAGGCCGACGTACGGCTGCATCGGTTGACGACGATGCGGGGGGTCGCCGAGGCCGATGCCCGCGCCCGCATCGCTGCGCAGGCGACCGACGAACAGCGTCGAGCCGTCGCCGACGTGTGGCTGGACAACTCCGGCGCCCCCGAAGACCTGGCGGCGTCCGCGGCGCGTATCTGGGACGAGCGTCTCGTGCCTCTCGAGATGAACGTCCGCGCTCGCCGAGTCGCCGAGCCGGTCCCCGGACTCGTTGCCGCCGAGCCCAACCCGGACGGCCCGTCGGCGCGTCTGGTGAACCGGCTGTGGGCCGTGGCAGGTGAACTGGCCACCGCGGTCGACGTCACCGACGCCACGGCCGTCGAGTTGCGGGTGACCGCCCGAGATGCCGACGCCGCCGAGGGGCTGGCGAACCGGCTCGCCGACGGCGGATTCGCGCCGGCCGGGCCGGATCTGTACGGCTCGTGCGACCCCGGCCGACCCGCCACGGTGCGCGTCGTCGTCGGCTGACGAGTCCCGCGACACGAACTGACTACAAACGTTGCCAAAATGCGTACACGGCGCGGTGTGCGCTGCTAGCTTGTGAAACGCACGCCACCGCGACGGTGGTGTGGTCGAGGACGAGCGTAGGAGTGGAGTACAGCATGGTCGGTCGGGGACAGCGGGGTCGCGCGCGGATTATCGGTGGCGCAACAGCTTTCGGGGCAGTGGCATGCGCTGGCGTCGCACTGGCCGCGCCGGCCGAGGCGGCACTGCAGGGCATCGCGGTGGACACCCTCCCGGGTTACGGGTCGTCGGCCAATGGCTCGTTCAACTACGGCGTGTACGGCGCGGGCTGTGCCTACGAGCTGTCGGTGCTCGTGGGTGATCCGGGGTCGGCGAAGTCGAACCTGAAGGTCACGCTGGTCGGTGCCGGCCGCACGGTCACCATCTACGACAAAAAGCCCACGAGTTCCGAGGTGCGGCCGACCTGGCGCCCGTCGACGCCCGGGCGCTATGAGCTGAAGGCCACGCTCGACGGGGTGGAGAAGACGCGCGCCGTCACCGTCGGCACCGGCGTGCAGCTCCCGGATTTCATCCGCAACGGGTCGTGTTTCGTCCTACCCACCTACTGAGGTCCGCCGCTCTGAGGTGGTGAGCTACCGGGCGTCGCCGCGGCGGCGATGGTCATGGTCGCGAAAGGCGACCACGCCCCCCGCCGCGGCGTCCAGCCAGGCCTGGACGTCGTTCCCGTGCTCGGCCGTGCCGACGAGAGCTCGCGTGGCGATCTCGACGGCTTCGACACACTGTGCGGTGTCGAGAAGTCCGTCCCGATGCGCCTCGAGCAACTCGTCGGTGTCGAGCAGCACCGGCGGGGTGCCCGGTACGTCGACGAGATCGAGATACCAGTCCTCGGCGTGCCACCGCCCGTCGCCGTCGGGGCCGGCGAAGTGGCCGACATCCAGATAGAGACGCTGCCCCTCGCGGTAACCGCCCTGATAGTGGAAGATGTTGGCGCGCAGGCCCAATGCAGGTAGCAGCCAGGATTCCAGATGGTCGAATCGGGGATGTCCGGGTGCGTGCCGCGACATGTACAGCCCGTAATCGGTGACGCGGTACTCCTCGACCTGACGGACGAAGCCCTTGTTGTCCGTGTTCGTCATCGCGGGCACGTCGAAGACCTCCCGCTTGGGCGGGTGCGCCGGGCGTGGTTCGGGTGCCGTCTCGGCCGCGCCTCCGCGAGGGTTCGTCATGCCTCGAATCTAGACAGGCCACCGCGTCTGCACCGGGCGACCGATGATCTCGGGGCCGGAACTCGGAGTCGCCGCGTTCGTCGAGCTTCGGGGTCGTGCACCGCGCGGGAACATCGATGTCATAGGCCGCGTTTACCCTGGCACTATGGCTTTTGCAGCAGAGCGCCCCGTCATCGCGCACTCGGAGTTCCGGCCGGTCGGTGAGATCGAGCGGTCCGACGCGCGCCTGGAGGTCGTCAGCGAGTACGAACCGGCGGGCGACCAGCCCGCCGCCATCAAGGATCTGACGCGACGGATCAACGCAGGCGAGAAGGACATCGTCCTCCTCGGCGCCACCGGCACCGGTAAGTCGGCGACCACCGCCTGGCTGATCGAGCAGGTGCAGCGCCCCACCCTGGTGATGGCGCCCAACAAGACACTCGCGGCGCAGCTGGCGAACGAATTGCGCGAGATGCTGCCCAACAACGCCGTCGAGTACTTCGTGTCGTACTACGACTACTACCAACCCGAGGCGTACATCGCGCAGACCGACACCTACATCGAGAAGGACTCGTCGATCAACGACGACGTCGAGCGTCTGCGGCACTCGGCGACCTCGAGCCTGCTGTCGCGGCGCGACGTCGTGGTGGTGGCCTCGGTGTCCTGCATCTACGGCCTCGGCACGCCGCAGTCGTATCTCGACCGATCCGTCGAGGTCGAGGTCGGCCAGGAGATCGACCGCGACGCGTTGCTGCGGCTGCTCGTCGACGTCCAGTACACGCGCAACGACGTGTCCTTCACCCGCGGTGGGTTCCGCGTCCGCGGCGACACCGTCGAGATCATCCCGTCGTACGAGGAACTGGCGGTTCGGATCGAGTTCTTCGGTGACGAGGTCGAGTCGCTGTACTACCTGCACCCGCTGACCGGTGACGTCGTGCGCCAGGTCGACTCGCTGCGCATCTTCCCGGCCACGCACTACGTCGCCGGGCCCGAGCGCATGGAGAAGGCGATGGCGAGCATCGAGCGAGAGCTCGAGGAACGACTCGCCGACCTCGAGGGCAAGGGCAAACTGCTCGAGGCCCAGCGGCTGCGGATGCGGACCACCTACGACCTCGAGATGATGCGGCAGGTCGGGTTCTGCTCGGGGATCGAGAACTATTCGCGGCACATCGACGGCCGCGCCGCCGGGAGCGCACCGGCAACGCTGATCGATTACTTCCCCGACGACTTCCTCCTCGTCATCGACGAGTCGCATGTGACGGTGCCCCAGATCGGTGGCATGTACGAAGGCGACATGTCGCGCAAGCGCAACCTCGTCGAGTACGGCTTCCGTCTCCCCTCCGCGGTGGACAACCGGCCGCTGACCTGGGACGAGTTCGTGGATCGGATCGGCCAGACCGTGTACCTGTCTGCGACGCCGGGGCCGTACGAACTGGGCCAGTCCAACGGCGAGTTCGTCGAGCAGGTGATCCGACCGACGGGTCTCGTGGATCCCCAGGTCGTGGTCAAACCGACCAAGGGCCAGATCGACGACCTGGTCCACGAGATCCGGGAGCGGACCGACCGCGACGAGCGCGTCCTGGTGACCACCCTGACCAAGAAGATGGCCGAGGACCTCACCGACTATCTGCTCGAACTGGGTATCCGGGTCCGGTACCTCCACTCGGAGGTGGACACCCTGCGCCGCGTCGAACTCCTGCGCCAGCTGCGCTCGGGTGACTACGACGTCCTCGTCGGCATCAACCTGCTGCGTGAGGGTCTCGACCTTCCCGAGGTGTCCCTCGTCGCGATCCTCGACGCGGACAAGGAGGGCTTCCTCCGGAGCACCACCTCACTCATCCAGACGATCGGTCGCGCCGCCCGCAACGTGTCCGGCGAGGTCCACATGTACGCGGACAAGATAACCGACTCGATGCGCAATGCGATCGACGAGACCGAGCGACGCCGCGAGAAGCAGATCGCCTACAACAAGGCGAACGGCATCGATCCGAAGCCGCTGCGCAAGAAGATCGCCGACATCCTGGACCAGGTGTACCGAGAGGCCGAGGACGAGGCCGTGGCGGTCGGCGGTTCCGGGCGCAATGCCAGCCGCGGACGCCGCGCACAGGGCGAGGTCTCGAAGGCCGGCAGTTCAGGCGTGATCGAGAAGCGCGACGTCTCGATGATGCCGCGGGCCGAGCTCGCCGATCTCGTGTCCCAACTCACCGATCAGATGATGAGCGCCGCTCGGGATCTGCAGTTCGAGCTCGCCGGCCGACTCCGCGACGAGATCGCCGATCTGAAGAAGGAGATGCGCGGGATGGACGCGGCCGGCATCAAGTGAGGTCTCGTCTTCCACCCTGCGCTGTGTGACCGGCCGGTGTGCCGATCACCACGAACGGGGGACAGACACGTACGTGGCAAACTAGTGTCCCGATGCAGGACCCCTGCAGTTCGGGTATACGCGGTGACGCCTCGCTGATGGGCAGCGAGGCGATTTCATGTCGGGAGGTTGGGATGAGCTCTTACGAAACCGTCGTCGTCGGTACCGATGGCTCCGAGTCGTCGATGAAGGCTGTGGAACGTGCGGGTGCACTCGCGGGCGACGCCCAGTTGGTGATCGCCTGCGCGTACTTCCCGAACGAGCGCGGCGCGGGGGATGCTGCCGACGTCCTCAAGGACGAGGCGTATCAGGTCACCGGGTCGACCCCGACCGAGGAGATCCTCCGGACCGCGAAAGAACGCGCGGCCAAGGCCGGTGCGACCAACGTGGTGCAGCGCCCGGTCAAGGGAGCCCCGGTCGACGCGCTCCTGCAGCTCGTGAGCGACGTCAAGGCCGACCTCCTGGTGGTGGGCAACCGCGGCCTGAACTCGATCGCCGGTCGGCTTCTCGGTTCGGTCCCCGCGGATGTCGCCCGCAAGTCGGCCTGCGACGTCCTGATCGTGCACACCACCGGCTGAACCGGTGTCGCGGGGTCGTCACTGCGCAATCGTGGTGAGGCCCCGGACGAGATGTCCCCGTGTCAGCGGGCGGCCGGAAATGGTCCGGCCCGTCCGAGGAGTGCGGGGACATCCTTGTCGAGGGCCTCGCCCAGCCACTGTGCGGCGTCGACCAATCGCTGCATCTCGACACCGGTCGTGACCTCCGACCGGTCGAGTGCGTAGACGAGATCCTCGGACGCGATGTTGCCGGTGGCCGCGGGCGCGAACGGGCATCCGCCGAAGCCGCCGATACTCGCGTCGAGGGCACGCGCGCCGGTATCGAGTGCGGTGAGGGCGTTCGCGTAGCCGGTGTTCCTCGTGTTGTGGAAGTGCCACCGCTGCGGAATCCCTGGTGCATGTTCTGCTGTCCGCCGGGCGAGGTCGCGCACCTGTGCCGGCACTCCCACTCCGATCGTGTCGGCGAGCGCGATCTCGTCCGGGGCGGCCTCATCGGCCAGCCGGGCCACGATGTCGGAGATCCGGCCTGAACTGACCTCTCCGGTGAAGGGGCAACCGAAGGCGACCGCGATGGTCACCGTCGTCGCGAGGCCGGCCGCCCGCGCATCGCGGACGACATCGACGGCTGCCGCGATGGTGTCCGCGACGCTGCACCCCTGATTCCGGTGACTGAACTCCTCGGTGGCCACGACCACGGCATTCACCTCGTCGACCGAGGATGCGAGAGCGCGGTCGAGGCCACGGCGATTGAGGACGAGCCCGATATAGGAGACGTCGTCTCCTCGCGGCACCCGTTCCATGACTTCTTCCGCGCCGGCCATCTGCGGTACCCGCCGCGGGTTGACGAAGCTGACCGCCTCGATGCGACGCACGCCGGCGTCCACGGCCCGGGTGATGAACTCGACCTTCTCGTCGATCGAGAGCAGGGTCTGTTCGTTCTGCAGCCCGTCCCGCGGGCCGACCTCGATCAACTGCACGTCTGACATGAGATCGATCTTGCCCGTTCTGCTCCCGCGACTCCATCGGGCCTCCTCGGCCCGCTCATTCCGCTTCAGTCCATCCCGCTGTCGGTCGAACGACCGAATCCCGCGGGGCCCATGCCGGCACACACGGTGCGAGAGTGACCAGAGTGACCCTGCTTGACTGGGGTGATCCCATCTGTCACACCAGTTTTCACAATGGACCACAGGCACAGAGGGTCCTTTGATGCGGGATGTATCACTTTCGGAAGCGAAAGCGATGTACCGCGTATGATTCGTTGCTGTTCGACGATCGCTGCGGGGGGACGCGGGGGCGTCTTCGTCGAGCGACCCTATCGCCGAAACCGACGTCGGACGAGGCATGGATGACACTGCGTCCCACCGAGATGGGACTGGGGGAGATAGGCGCCCGGGGACACCCCGAGCGCCTGAAGGGGTTGATCTGCTGGATCTGACCGCGGCGCAACGCGCCATGTGGTTTGCCGAGAACCTCGTCGACGACCACTCGGTGACGGTCGCGCACTACCTCGACATCATCGACGACGGGCGCCCGTTCGATCGCGAACTGTTCCGCCGCGGCGTCCTCGAGGCGGCGCGCGACCTCCAGACGGCATACACCCGCGTCACCGAGGTCGACGGCACCCCTCAGCAGTACATCGATTACTCCGTCCCCTTCGACGTCATCGACGTCGACCTGCGGGCCGAACCGGATCCCGAAGCGGCCGCCGAGGAGTGGATGCGCACCGACCATCAGCGGTCCGTCGACCTGCTCGCCGACCCGGTCGCCGTCGCCGCGTTCATCCGGGTCACCGACGATCGCACCTACTGGTACATGCGCGGGCACCACATCGCCTTCGACGGATACGGCGCGCTGATGTGCCTGCACGAGGCCGTCGAGCAGTACAACCAGCACCGGGAGCCCGGCGGCGGGGCCGACCCCACCGCCTCCGCACCCGCGCGGATCGGTCACCGTCCGGTGCGTCGCGCCGGCATCGCCGAGGTGGTCGCCGACGACGCCGCGTACCGGCAGAGCACGCGGTTCGAGAAGGATCGAAAATTCTGGTCCGAGCGCGCCGCCGGACTCCCCGAGCGGGTGAGCCTGGCCGCGCATCCCGCGACCACCGGGGTCCGCAACGAGACGGTCGTCTCCGCCGGCCTGCTCGGTCCCGAACTCGACGATGCGCTGCGGAGATGTGCCCGGGACCTCGACGCCTCGGTCGCCGCCATCCTCACCGCCGCGTTCGCCGCGTTCCTCGCCCGCATGTCCGGAAACGACGACATCGTCCTCAGCCTCCCGGTGACCGCGCGGACGACGGCGCGCATCCGGCACTCGGCCGGGATGGTCTCCAACATGCTGCCCCTGCGCGTGAACGGGATCGCCACGGCGACATGTGCCGACGTCGTCTCGGCCGTGACCGCGGAGATCACCGCGGGTCTCCGCCACCAGCGCTATCGCTCCGAGGACATCAGGGCGGCAGCCGGATTCGGTGACACCCTCGGCACGAGTTTCGGTCCGCTGGTCAACCTGCTGCTGTTCGACAAGCCGATCGTGATCGACGGCGCTCGCGTGCGCTACCACATGTTGTCCGCCGGCATGGTGGAAGACCTCGTGATGAACGTCTTCGCGGCCGGCCCGGACGCGCCGCTCGAAGTGGGTCTGCACGCGAACCCCAACCTGTACGAGCCGGCCGAACTCGACATGCACCGCAGGCGACTGTTGCACCTGCTCACGCAGTTCGTGACCGAGCCGCGCCGACCCGTCGCAGACCTCGAGCTCCTGATGGCCGGGGAGTCGGCGACGGTGGACCGCCTCGGTTCCGGCGGACCGGCGATCGTCGTCGGCGACGAGCACGTACTGGCCGCCTTCGATCGCCAGGTCGACTCGACACCCGACGCACCCGCGGTGACGTTCGGTGACACCACCCTGACCTATCGCGAGTTCGAGCGTGCCTGTGCGGAATTCGCAGATCGGTTCGCGGAGCGGGGCGTGCGGCGCGGTGACCGGGTCGTCGTTGCGCTGGACCGGTCGATCGAGCAGGTGTGCGCCGTCTACGCCGCCATCTCGCTGGGTGCGGCCTACGTGCCGCTCGACCCGGCCGAGCCGGAGGAACGTCGCCGGGCGATCACCGCAGCGGTCGGACCGTCGCTCATCGTCGACGCGCAGTTCGTCGCCGACGTCGGCCCGGGGCACGATTCGCCTCGCTCCCGGCGTCGTGACTCTCCTCGTCCGGATGGGCCGACACCGGCGCACCGTGGCCGGCGGGCTCCGGCCGGCCTGCCCGCCTATGTCATCTTCACCTCGGGATCGACTGGCGTCCCCAAGGGCGTCGAGATCGATCATCGGGCGATCGGGCAACGCCTCGCCTGGATGCAGCACGACCACCCGATCGCTGCCGGTGATGCCGTGCTGTACAAGACCCCGGCGACGTTCGACGTATCGGTCTGGGAGTTGCTGTGGCCGTTGCGCGTCGGAGCGCGGATGGTGATCGCGGCACCGGGTGGGCATCGCGACCCCGCCTATCTTCGCGACCTCATCGCACGGTCGGGGGTCACCGTCGTGCACTTCGTGCCGTCCATGCTCGACGCCTACCTCGACGTGGCGCTCGGACCGGAGCGCGAGGATCGGCAGACGGCCGGTGCCCCGGGCCCACGCGAGGCCGCACCGTATCAACGCGTCTCGCTGCCCGATCAGGTGCGCTGGCTGTTCACCTCCGGGGAGGCGTTGCCCGCGCGGCTCGCCCATCGGGCACGGTCGTCGAGTCGCGCCGGACTGGTGAATCTGTACGGACCGACCGAGGCCGCGATCGACGTGACCGCCCAGAGGATCACGACGGATCGTGCGGTCGTGCCGATCGGTCGTCCGGTGCCGGGCACCGTGGTCCGGGTGCTCGACGCCCGGTTGCGTCCGGTCCCGGTCGGCGTCGCCGGCGAGTTGCACCTGGTGGGTGCGCAATTGGCGAACTGTTATGTCGGCGCCCCGGGTCAGACGTCTGCCAGGTTCGTGGCCGATCCGCAGGGCACCGCGGGTGCGCGGATGTATCGCACCGGTGATCTGGTCCGATGGACCGGCGACGGCGAGCTGGAGTACCTCGGACGGACCGATCAACAAATCAAGATCCGGGGCCGGCGGGTGGAACCCGGCGAGGTCGAGGCGGTGATCGCCACGCTTCCGGGCGTCGATGCGGTCGCGGTCGTCGCACGGCACGATCTCGGGCCCGCGCCGGTTCTGGTCGCCTACGTGCGCGCTCGGCGGGAGGTGTTGTCGGGCACTGTCGGCGGCGTGCTGGACGCCGAGGCTGTCCGCGCACACTGCCGGCGGCGGCTCCCCGGCCACATGGTTCCGCTCGGGGTGGTCCTGCTCGACTCGTTTCCGACGACCAGATCGGGGAAGCTCGACCAGCGCGCCCTGCCGGTCCCGGTACTCGGTTCCGGCGCAACCGGTTTCCGGCCGCCGCACACGCCTGCGGAGCGGGCGCTCGTGGGGCTTGTCGAGGAGGCGCTCGGCCGCGACGGGGTCAGCGTCTCGGACAACCTGTTCGCGCTGGGCTCCGACTCGCTGCTCGCCGCCCGGATGGTGTCGCGCGCACGCGTCGACCACGGGCTCGGGATCGCCCTCACCGATGTCTTCGAGGCAGTCGACCTCGCCGATCTCGCCTCGCGTGCGGTGGTCATCCCGGAGTCCGACCAGGCCGCCCCGAGACAGACGCGGTCGATGCCGCGGCCGGCACGAATCCCGCTGTCGCAGGCGCAGACCCGGCTGTGGTTCATCAACCGGATGTCGCCGGCCGAGTCGACCTACAACATGTCGGGGGCGCTGCGCCTGACGGATCCGGTCGATACCGCCGCCCTGCACCGCGCCGTCCTGGATGTCGTGGATCGGCACGAGATCCTGCGTACCGTGTTCCCCGTCGTCGACGGGGAGCCCGAGCAACGAATCCTGGATCTGCAGGTGGCCGCCGATCGCCTTGGTGTGACCGTCGCCGGGAGCGGAGCGAGCGGGACTGGTGTGACCGTCGCCGGGAGCGGAGCGAGCGGGACTGATCTGGCCGCTGCGTTCTCGGCGGTCACGGAGGTGGGATTCGACCTGGCCGAGGAGATCCCGTTCCGGTACCGGGTGGTGACGGGTCATCCGGACGGCGATGTCATCGTGCTGGTGGTGCATCACATCGCGGCCGACGGGCATTCGCTCCGGCCGTTGCTGCGAGATCTGATGACCGCGTACGACAGTCGGCGTACGGGTGAGGTGCCGGATTTCGCGCCCTTGCCGTTGCAGTACGCCGATGTCGCCGTCGAGCGTGCCGAGACGCTCGGCACGCCGGAGTCGCCGTCGCCGGCACTGATCGAGGGTCTGGAGTTCTGGCGTACGGAGTTGCGTGGGGCGCCGGACCTGTTGCAGCTGCCCACCGATCGGCCGCGTCCCCGGGTGATGTCGAGCAGCGGAGCGCACGTCGACACCGTGCTCGGCCCGGAGCTGACCGCCGGTATCCGGCAGCTCGCGAGATCGTTGTCGGCCACCCCGTTCGCGGTGTTCCAGTCCGCCCTGGCGATCACGCTGGGCCGGCTCGCCGCGACCGACGACGTGAGCATCGGGACCGCGGTCGCCGGCCGAGACGATCCGGCGGTCGCCGACCTGGTCGGGATGTTCGTCAACACCGTCGTGTTGCGAACGACCGTGAATCCGGCGGACACCGTCGCCGAGTTCGTCACCGCTGCCCATCGCCGCTGCGCCCGCGCGATGAGTTGCGCCGATGTCCCGTTCGAGCGGGTCGTGGACGCCGTCGCGCCCCATCGATCACCCGCGCACTCGCCGCTGTTCCAGGTCGCGCTGACGGTACAGCCCGACCAGTTGGCCGAGCTGGCGCACTGGACCGGGTCCGCGGCGATCCTCGATGCGCGGGTACCGTCCGCGAAGTACGACGTGACCGTCTCGGTGACCGATCACGCCGATCGTTACGACATCGAAATCGCCTATGCCACCGATCTCTTCGACGCCGCCACGGTGCGGGAGATGGCAGCGCGGCTCGAGTTCGTCCTGGCACAGATGGTGGGGCAGTCGTCCCGGACCATCGGGTCGATCGACCTGCTGCGGCCGAACGAGACGCGCCCCCTGGCGTCGCCGGCCCGCGGCGCGCGTCCGGAACAGACGCTCGCCGGTCTGCTGGCGCGCGGTCTCGCCCGCGCCGACCCCGGCGCGCCGGCCCTGATCGGGGACAGTGTCCTGCGCTGGTCGGAGATCGCGACCACCGCCCATCAGCTCGCCCGGGTCCTGATCGCGCGCGGCATCGGTCCGGGTGACGTCGTCGCCCTGAGTATTCCGCGGTCAACCCGGTCGGTCTTGGCCGTGCTGGGGGTGGCGATGAGCGGTGCCGCCTTCGTGATGATCGATTCCCGTCTGCCCGTCGCGCGCCGCGCCACGATGCTCGCCGACAGTGGGGCGGTACTTCTGATCACGGCGCAGGCGCCGGACGGGGACGACGGCGGCTCGCCCGGCGCCGGGGCGTCGACGATCCCGTCCACGGTCGCCCGCCTCGTCCTGGACGATCTCGAGGTGGATCTGGGCATCGCGGGACGGCCGACGTATCCGGTGGCCGATGCCGAGCGGGTCCGGCCCATCTCCCTCGACGACGTCGCCTATCTGCAGTTCACCTCGGGCTCCACCGGCCGTCCGAAGGCGGCCACGTTGACCCACGCCGGATTCGCCGAGCTGGTCGCCGAGCAGCAGGACCGGCTGGGCGCGACCCCGGACGCGCGCATACTCCACGTCGCCGCATCGGGATTCGATGTCGCGGTCTGGGAGATCGTCTTCGCGGTGTGTTCGGGGGCGCAGCTGGTGATCAGCCCACCCGATGTCTTCGCGGGCCCCGAACTCGAGAACGTCATCGCCCGGCATCGGGTCACCCACACGATCATGACCCCCACCGCGCTCGCCACCCTCGATCCCGCAGCGGTGCCCGAACTCGCGGTCGTGATGGTGGCGGGCGAGGCCTGCCCGCCGGAGCTGGTCTCGAGATGGCACGCGGCGGGTCGCCCGCTGCTGAATCTGTACGGCCCCAGCGAGACCACCATCTGGGCCACCGTCTCCGAACCGCTGCGGCCCGCGGAACCGGTGACCATCGGTGGACCGATCTCCGGAGTGGGCGTCAAGGTCCTCGATGCGTGTCTGCGTCCGGTGCCGAACGGCGTTCTCGGCGAGCTGTATCTGTCGGGACGGGCGCTCGGGCGCGGCTACCACGCTCGTCCCGGACTGACGGCGGCACGCTTCGTGGCCGATCCGTTCGACGAGGGGGGCCGGATGTACCGCACCGGCGACCTCGTCACCCGGACACCGTCCGGTGACATCGTCTACCACGGCCGCAACGACTTCCAGATCAAGATCCGCGGTATGCGGGTCGAACCCGGCGAGGTCGACGGCGTCCTCGCGAGCCACCTCGATGTGGAGACCGCGGTGACCGTCGGGACTTCGACGCCGGCGGGGGAGACGGTCCTGGTGTCGTATGTGACCGCCCCACCTGACCGGCTGCCGGCACCCGAGCACATCCTCGACCACGCGGCTGCTCGTCTCCCGGCACACCTCGTGCCCCACACCGTGGTCGTGCTCGACGAGTTGCCGATGACCCGGACCGGGAAGGTCGACCGGCGTGCTCTGCCCGCGGTGGAGATCTCACCCGCCCGTGAGTACGTCGCGCCACGCAGCCGGCTCGAGGGCGTGGTGGCGCAGATCTTCGCCGATGTGCTAGGCGTGCGGGAGGTGAGCGTCCACGACGGGTTCTTCGAACTCGGTGGCAGCTCGCTGTCGGCGACCAAGGTCGCCTATCGCGTCGAACAGCACATCGGACGTCGCGTGCCGATGTCGGCGCTCTTCGAGAATCCCACCGTGGCGGATTTCGTGGCGGCGGTCGCCACAGCCGATCGGGCGGCCGGCCGGATGCTGACGCCGCGTGACCGCACCCATGTCGTCGACCTCACCGGAGTGCAACGCGGGCTGTGGTCGATCAACCAGATCGATCCGGCGTCGCCCGCGTACAACGTCGGGCTGACCCTGGAACTCGACGGCCGGTTGGACGTCCCCGCCCTCACCGGTGCGGTGGGCGATCTCGTTGCCCGTCACGAGTCGCTCCGGACTCGCTACCCGTTGCACGACGGCGCCCCGGTGCAGCTCATCATCCCGGCCGCAGATGCGGTGCACGCGTTGCGGATTCCGCTGGTCGATCTCGCCGGGGACCGGCTCGACTCGACCGACGGAGACCGGGTGGGCACCGAGGTAGCCGCGGTCGTCGACGCCGGATTCGATCTGACCGGCCCCCCGGCCGTCCGCGCGACGATCCTGCGACTGAGCGCCGACCGACACGTGCTGGTGTTCGTCGTGCACCACATCAACGCCGACGGGGGATCGCTCGCCCCGCTCGCTCGCGACCTCGCCGAGTTCTATGCCACCCGGATCTCGGGCAGGTCGGGATCGGGGAGCGTCGTCGGGCAACGCGTGCAGTTCGCGGACTATGCGATCTGGCATGCCGAGCGCCTGCAGACCGTGCGGCCCGATGGGATGACCGAACGGCAGCGGCAACTCGAATACTGGGGGCGGCGTCTCGACCGGGTGGGGGAGCCGGCGACGATCCCGACCGACCGGCCGCGCCCCGTGGAGCCCCGCCACGTCGGCGGCGTCGTCGATCTCGACATCCCGTCGTCGACGGCGACGATGCTCCGCCAGATGGCCCGGGTGGGCAACACGACCCAGTTCGCCGTCCTGCATGCGGCGCTCGCGGTCCTGATCGGGCGGCTGTCGGGCAGCGACGACATCGTCATCGGCACCCCGTTCGCCGGCCGCGATGATCCCGCCCTGACCGACATGGTGGGAATGCTCGCGACCACGGTGCCACTGCGGACGCGGCTGCGCCTGGACGAGCCGTTCGCGGACCTGTTGCGGCGAGTGCACACCGACGACTTCGCCGACCTGGGGCACACCGACGTGTCTTTCGACGAGATCGTCGATCACCTTGCCCGCGCCGACCGCGGGGCGGTGCGTCGCGGACGCCGTAATCCGTTGTTCTCGGTGATGATCGCGTATCAGAACCTCGAGTTCCCGGACGTCGAACTCGACGGTCTGCACGTCCGCCCGCGGTTGCCCGCCTCGTTCCCGGCCAAGGTGGATCTCGAGGTCATGCTCTATCCCGGTGATCCGGACGGCGTCGACCGAAACGGTGCCCTCGGCGGGCAGATCGCCTTCGACACCGATCTGTTCGACCCGGGCACGGTGGCGCTGTTCGCCGAGCGCTACCGGAATCTGTTGACCGACATCGTGTCGCGGCCCGACATCGCGGTCGGGGACCTCGCGCTCTGGGAGGAGGCGACGCCGGGCCCCGGCGAGGCCGAGGACGCGCGTCCGCTGTACGAGATCGTGTCGGAGGTGGCGGCCGTCGCTCCCGACACCGTCATCGGTGTCGCGGGGGCGCCGCAGGTGACCTTTGCCGATCTCGAGGCAACCGCTGTGGCGATGTCGATCTCGGTTCCCGACGATGATCCGGCGGAGGCGCTGACGATCGCCGTGGCAACGCTTCTGGCCGACGCCGACCGGTCGATCGACGACGTCTTCGAAAGCGTGCGAACCGCTGCCGACGCCGTGCTGCGACGGGACGCGGATGCCGGATCGGGTGCGGTCCCGCGAAATCGTGTGGGACCCGCGTGACGTCGGACACCTCGATTCCCCGCGCCTCGACGGGGTCCGCCCCGTCGTCGCCGCGTCCGTCGGCGCTGCGCTCGCTCGCGCTCGCCGCGACCCATGCGGGCGACGACGTCGCGATGACCGGTGTGGCCGGCCCGGTGTCGTTCCGTGCCCTTCACCGCAGGGTGTCGGCGTCGGCGATCACCCTGGCCCGACGGGGTGTCGCGCCCGACGCCGCCCTGCGTGCGACGGTGACCGCGCTCATGCCACGCGCCGGGCTGAGTGGTTCGCAGCTCGCCGCCGCGGCCGCGGAGATCGTCGTCGAACTCGACCGCCGTTTCGACGGGATCCTGGGTGTCGGTGACCGCGAATCGCTACCGGGACTCTTCCGGATCGCCGCGCGGCGGCGGGCCGACGCCGTCGCCCTCACCGACCTCGACGGGGCGTCGCTCACCTACCGGGAACTCGACGAGCGGTCGGAGCAGATGGCCTCGGCCCTCGTCGCCCGCGGTGCGGGACCCGAGACCCTCGTGGGCGTCGCGCTGCCGCGATCGGCGGACCTCGTCGTGGCGCTGCTGGCGGTACTGCGGACCGGCGCGGCCTATCTGCCCCTCGATCGCACCCACCCGGTCGCGCGGCTGACCGGGATCGTCGAGGACGCGTCGCCGGTGGTCGTGCTGGCCGACGCCGAGACGGTCGAGGCCTGGGCGGGGATGTCCGCGCCGCTGTGCACACCGCAGGACCTGTTGGCGCAGCACGAGATCCGCGCGGGCGGTGCATCGCCGTCCCCGCTGCCGGATCATGTGAGTCCGCAGGCGTGCGCGTACGTGATGTACACCTCCGGATCCACCGGACGGCCGAAGGGCGTCGTCGTCACCCACGACAACGTGGTGTCGCTGCTGGCAGCCCTCGACACCGTCGTGGAGAGCACTCCCGAGGACGTGTGGTCGTTGTTCCACTCCTACGCGTTCGACGTGTCGGTGGGTGAGATCTGGGCCGCCCTGCGCGCCGGTGGACATCTCCTCGTACTCGATCACGCGACGACACGCGCCCCCGACGACGTGGTCGAGGCCTTCGACCGGCACGGGGTCACGATCGTCAACTTCACCCCGTCGTCGTTCTATCAGTTCGCCGCGGTCGTTCGCCCGCCCCATGGTCGACGGTTGCCCGACTCCGTTCGGCGACTGCACTTCTCGGGAGAGCTGCTCGACTACGAGCAGGTGCGGAAGTGGCAGTCGGACCGGGCCGACGACGGGTCGGCGACCCGTCCCGGCGCCGACGCCGCGGGTCCGCAGCTGAACAACATGTACGGTCCCACCGAGACGACCGTCTACATGACCCGCCGCGAACTGACGCGTGCGTTCGTCGACGGGGCGACCGCCTCGGACATCGGGACGCCGCTGCTCGGTTCGCGGGTGCACGTGCTCGACGGTCGGCTCGCCCCGGTGCCCGACGGGGTGCCCGGCGAACTGTACGTCTCGGGCACGCAGGTCACCCGTGGATTTCTGCACCGGCACGGTCAGACGTCCACGCGGTACGTCGCTGATCCGTTCGGTCCGCCGGGTGGCCGGATGTATCGCACGGGCGACGTCGGTGTGTCCCGCAACGGGTCCATCGAATTCGTGGGACGACGCGACGGCCAGGTGAAACTCCGCGGCTTCCGCATCGAACTCGGCGAGGTGGAATCGGCGATGTCGGCGCTCGACGGTGTCGATGCGGCGGGGGCGGACATCCGCACGCTCGGGGACACCGAACACCTCGTCGGCTACCTGGTGGCCACCGACGGAAGCGGCGAACCGGCCACCGCCGGTGTCCACGGCTCGTCTTCCGTCGGGGCGATGACGCTGCCGGAGAACGAGATCCGAGCGCGACTCGCGACGGCGGTGCCCGACTACATGGTGCCCACCCGGTTCGTCCGGCTTCCGCGACTCCCGCTCACCGTGAACGGCAAGCTCGATCGAGGCGCCCTGCCCGACCCGGCGTCCGGGGACGACGGCCCGATCGTCGCCGAGCCGCCCGCCACCGCCACCGAGGCCGCTCTGGCCGAGCTCGTCGCCGAGATCCTGGGCGTGCGCGACGTCGGAGTCACCACCTCGCTGTTCGATCTCGGCGGAAACTCACTGACCGCAACCCGGGTGGCGGCCCGGGCAACCGAGCGGTTCGACACCACGGTCTCCGCGCGAGCGGTGTTCGCCGATCCCACGGTTCGCGGTCTGGCGGCGGTCATCGACGATCAGGACGACGGAGAGTCCGGGGGGTCCGGTGCGCCCGCGCATCCGGTGACCCGGCGCCGGATTCCGCTGACTCGGGTCGACCGCGACGGGGTGCTCCCGCTGTCGCCCGCGCAGCGACGTATCTGGTTCCTGGAGACCCTGGACCCGGGCGGGGCCGGTTATCTCATCCCCGCGGTCCTCCGACTGAGTGCCGCGCCGGACCCGGGTCCCGGCGCCGGCCGCCGTTCCCCGGACCCGGTGGTGGTCGCCGCCGCGCTCGCGGATCTACTTGCCCGACACGAGGTTCTCCGCACGCGGTTCGTGTCGGTGGACGGTGTCCCCGAGCAGGTGATCGCACCGGCCGGGGACGCCCGACACGACGTCCGGGTGGTGCCCCCGATCGACATGCGCGGCGCAAACGAGACCGACATCTCCGCCACTATCGCCGAGATCACCAGCCGGGGTTTCGATCTCGAGGACATCGCGCCGGTCCGGGCCCGGCTGCTCCGCGTCGCCGACGACGACATGATCCTCGTCCTGGTGGTGCATCACATCATCAGCGACGGTGGTTCGGTCGCGCCGATGGTCACCGACTTCGTCACCGCCTACGAGGCACGCCTGGCCGGGCGGGAGCCCGGCTGGGCGCCGCTGCCGGTCCATTACGCCGACTACGCGGTGTGGCAGCACCAGCGGCTCGGGGACACCGCCGATCCCACGTCGCTCGCGGCGCATCAACTCGAGTACTGGCGCGCCGGTCTGGCGGGGGCACCGGAGCTCATCGAGTTGCCGGTGGATCGGCCGCGGGCGCCGGTCCGCAACGACTCGGGTGCGGAAGTGTCCTCGACGTTCGACGCGGTCACCTGGAACAGTCTGCGAGATCTGGCCGGCCGACACGGCGCGACGATGTTCATGGTCGTCCACGCGCTGCTCGCGGTCACACTCGTCCGGTCCGGTGCCGGCGAGGACATCGTCATCGGGACCCCGGTGGCCGGGCGCGGCGAGCGCGATCTGGATCCGCTGATCGGGATGTTCGTCAACACGCTCGCGCTGCGAAGCCGGGTGCCTCGTGACGTCGCGTTCGACGACCTGCTCGACGTCATCCGCGACATCGATGTCGTCGCACTCGATCACGCCGACCTCCCGTTCGAGACCGTCGTCGACGAGGTCGTCGCGGTGCGCAACACCGCACATCCGCCCCTCGTCCAGGTCGCCCTCGCGTTCCAGAACGCGACTCGGCCCGCGGTCGAGTTGCCGGACCTCGTCGTCGCCGAGATCGAGGCTCCGGTCACCACGGCCAAGGTCGACCTGCAGGTCACCGTCCTCGACGAACCGGGCCGCCCCGCCGACGACGACACCCGCGTGATCATCACCTATGCGACCGCCCTGTTCGACGCCGACACCGTGGACGCATTCCTCCGGCGGATGGTCGCCCTCGCGCGAGCCGCCGCGGTCGACCCGCACCTGCCAGTGGGTGACCTGCCCACCGGGGACGACGAATCCGGCGCGGTGGTCGCCGCGCCGGGCGTGGCGTCGTCGCGGTCGACCCTGGCAGACCTGTTGGACGCGGCGATCTCGATGAACCCCGGCGGCGTCGCGGTCACCGAGAACGGACGGCACCTGACCTATGGCCGCCTCGACGCCGAGACGCGACGGCTGGCCGCCGTACTCCGAGCGCGCGGCGCCGGACCGGGCACCGTGATCGCCTTGGCCACACCGAGATCGCTCGCGGGCATGGTCGGGTTCTGGGCGATCGCGCGCACGGGTGCGGCCGTGGCGCCCATCGATCCCGCCCTGCCGGTCGAGCGCCTGCGCCACATGCTGGACACCGTCGACGCGCGCCTCGGGATCACCTCGGCCGCAGTCGTCGCCGAGCTGTCACCATCCGGCCCGGTGTCATTCGGCCCGCTCGCTCCGCTCCCGGCGCCGGTGGAATGGATCGTCGTCGAAGACCACCTCGGGATCGACGGGGCCGGGGGCGGCGTGCCCGGGAACGTCTCGACCGGAGTCGAGGCGACCACTCGTCCAAGACCCGACGAGACCGCCTACGTCATCTTCACCTCCGGGTCGACGGGCCGGCCGAAAGGCGTCGCGGTCACGCACCGAGGGTTGGCCGACCTGGTCGCCGATGCCCGCCTCAGATTCGAACTCACGCCGTCCGCGCGCGTACTCCGCTTCGCGGCACCGGGTTTCGACGCCGCGGTCTTCGAGACACTGGTCGCGGTGGCGGCCGCATCGACGATGGTCGTGGTACCGGACGGAGTGACGGGCGGCGGCGAACTCGCGGCGATCCTGCGCCGGGAGCACGTCACCCACGCGACCATCACCCCGACCGCGCTGGCGACGGTGTCCGACGTGCTCGCCGACACGGAGTCGGAGGTGTCGTCTGCCGGCGGCTTCCCTGATCTCGAGGTCATCTGCGTGGCCGGCGACGTCTGCTCGCCGGAACTGGTCCGGGCCTGGTCGCCCGGTCGCGTGATGCGAAACCTCTACGGCCCCACCGAGACCACCATCTGGGCGACGTCGTCCGAACCGATGCGCCCGGACTCACCGGTCACCATCGGCGGTCCGATCGCCGGGATCACCGTCGCGGTGCTCGATCCGCGCCTGCATCCCGTTCCGGCCGGGGTGACCGGTGAGCTGTACCTGGCCGGTTCCGCGCTCGCCGCCGGCTACCTCGGCCAGACTGTGCTCACCGCCGAACGGTTCGTCGCGGCCCCGTTCACAACCACCGGGCTCGGTGCGCCAGGAGAGCGGATGTACCGCACCGGGGACCTCGTCCGGTGGCGCATGCGAAACGGTCGATGGGCGCTGGACTTCCTCGGCCGCAGCGACTTTCAGGTCAAGATCCGCGGCTTCCGGATCGAACTCGGTGAGATCGACGCCGTCCTCGGCGAGCACGAGTCGGTGGATTTCTCGACGACCGCCGGAGTCGAGCACCCGACGTCGGGAGAGACGGTCCTCGTCTCCTGGGTCCACGGTGTCGCCGGCGTCGCGCCCGACCCCGGGGAAGTGGCGGCCCACGCGGCGCGTCGGCTGCCCGCCCACATGGTGCCCACCGCCATCCTGCCGCTCGACGAGATCCCGCTGACGGCCACCGGAAAGCTCGACAGCAGAGCACTGCCGACGCCGCGGTTCGGCGGGGAGGTCCGCGTCCCGCCGGAAACGGCGACCGAGCAGACGGTCGCGACGGTCTATGCCCAGGTGCTGGGACTCGACGCCCAGGAGGTGTCGGCGGAGGCGTCGTTCTTCGATCTCGGCGGGACATCGCTGTCGGCGACCCGGGTCATGGCACGCCTGGGAGTCGCACTCGGGGTCGAGATATCGGTGCGGGCGCTGTTCGAGACGCCCACCGTCCGCGCGCTGGCCGCTGCCGTCGACGCCGGGGAACACGCCGGCAGCGACCTGCCGGCACTCGAGGCCATCCGCCGGCCGCACCCGGTGCCCCTCTCGTACGCGCAGCGCCGGATGTGGTTCCTCAACCAGTTCGACCCGGAGTCGACCGCCTACGTGATCCCGATCGTGGTCCGCCTGCGCGGCGACCTCGACGTGCCCGCGATGCGCGCGGCGATCCTCGATGTCGTCGACCGGCACGAGGTGCTGCGCACGGTCTACCCGACGGGGACTCCCGACGCCGACGCCGCCGATCCCTCGGACGCCGTGGCGAACGGGGCCGGACGGCCCGATGGCGCCGTGCCGGTCGGTGTCGAACCCGTGGCGCTCGTGCTGGACGACTGGGCGGGACGGCTCTCGATCGGCCACACGGTGATCACGCCGCGGGCCGTCCCATCGTCCGACGAGGTCGTGGACCAGGAGATCCACGAGCTCGTCGCAGCCGCGTTCGACGTGACGGTCGACCTGCCGGTGCGTGCTCGCATCGTCTCCGTGTCGCCGACCGAACACGTACTCGTGATCGCGCTGCACCACATCGCCGCCGACGGTGAGTCGGCGCCGGTGCTGGCGGCGGAGATCGCCCGCGCCTACCGGGCGCGACGATCGGGTCGGGCGCCCGACTGGCCGGCCCTGCGGTTCCAGTACGCGGATTACGCGGTGTGGCAACGACACCGGCTCGGTGACGCCTCCGACCCCGAATCCCTGATGGCACGACAGCTGCGGTTCTGGGCCGAACGGCTCACCGGCCTGCCCGACGTGCTCCCGTTGCCGACGGACCGGCCCCGTCCCGCCGTGCCCGACGGGCGGGCGGCCACGGTGCGGTGGTCGCTGCCGGCGTCGACCGTCACGCAACTGCGGCGGCGAGCAGCGGCCCGACGCGCCACCCTGTTCATGGTGGCCCACACGGCCACCGCCGCGGTGCTCGCGCGCATGACGTCGACGACCCGGATCGCGGTGGCCACACCGGTCGCCGGCCGCGGCCGTGCGGAGATCGACCAGCTGATCGGCATGTTCGTCAACACCGTCGTCCTGTCGGTCGACGTCGAGCCGCACCTCACCGTCGCCGCCTTGCTCGAGCAGGTGAAGAGCGCCGACCTCGCGGCATTCGACAACGCCGACGTCCCGTTCGAGCGCGTGATCGACGCCGCCGACCCGCGGCGGATCGAGAACGTGGAACCGCTCGCGCAGGTCCTGCTCGTCCACACCGTCAACGGCGACCCCACCCTCGGTGCACTCGACGATCTCGACGCCGAGTTCGTCGAACTCGAGGACAGCGTCGCGAAGTTCGACCTCGCCATCGGCTTCCGCGAGACCTCGGACGGCGGGCTGGCCGGCTCGATCACCTATACCACCGCGCTGTTCGACGCGGCGACCGCGGAGACCATCTCCTCGGCGCTGTCCTCCGTCCTCGCCGCCCTCGCCGCCGACGCGGACCTCCCGGTCGCCGACATCCCGATCCTCACGACGGCCGAAGCCGCGGCCCAGCAACAGCTCTCGATCGGACGCGCCGTCGTCCTGCCGGACCTCACGGTGCCGGCGGCGATCGCGGCCGCCGACCAGCTGCGACCTCCGGACGCCATCGCGCTGCGCTGCGGCGAGCGCTCTCTCACCCATCGCGAGTTCGCCGCGCGGGTGGCCGCTCTCGCACGGGAACTCATCGGTCTCGGGATCGGCCCGGAGGACTGCGTCGTGGTGTGCATGCCCCGGTCGGTCGAACTGGTCGTCGCGGTCCATGCGGTCCTCACCGCCGGCGGACAGTACATGCCGGTGGCACCCGATGCTCCGGCCGACCGCGTCCGCTACATGGTCGACACCTCGCGCGCGACGATCGCGCTGGTATGCGACGAACGGGTACCCGCCGCACGCGTTGTCCCGCGCACCCTCCTGGTGGACGCCGGAAGCCCCGTCGCCCTCGACACGGTGCCGGTCGCCGACGACGAACGCCGGTCGGTGCTGCGCCCCGAGCACGCGGCCTACACCATCTTCACCTCGGGCTCGACCGGCCGGCCGAAGGGCGTCACGGTCGGTCACCGCGCCGTGCTGAACCGCTTGCGGTGGGGGGTGGACGAATTCGGGATCGGACCGGACGACTCGATCCTGCTGAAGACGCCCGTCACCTTCGACGTGTCGGTGCCCGAACTGCTGACCCCCGCGCTGACCGGCGCCCGGCTGGTCATCGCGCCCGAGGACGCGCACCTGGACCCGCACTCGATGGCGCGCCTCATCGATGCCGAACAGATCACCACGGTGCACTTCGTGCCCTCGCTGCTCGCGGTTTTCATCGGTGAACTCCAGCCCGCTCGCTCCGCTCCCGGCGCGGGTGCGATTCGGCCCGCTCGCTTCGCTCCCGGCGCGGGTGCGATTCGGCCCGCTCGCTTCGCTCCCGGCGCCGCCGGGCGCCCACTTCTGCCGACCCTGCGCCACCTCTACTGCTCCGGTGAGGCGTTGCCGCCGGCCGTGCTGCAGTCGACGCGCGCCGCGCTTCCACATGTTCGCGTCTCCAACCTGTTCGGTCCGACCGAAGCCGCCGTCGAGGTCACCGCGGCGACGCCGCACCCCGACGCGGTGGTGGTGCCGATCGGACGACCGGTGTGGAACACCCGGACGTTCGTCCTCGACGCGCGGCTGCGTCCCGTGCCCGCCGGCATCACCGGTGAGTTGTACCTCGGTGGTGTCCAGCTCGCGCGCGGCTACGCAGGCCGGCCCGACCTCACCGCCGAGCGTTTCGTCGCCGATCCCGCCGGCGGCGGAGCGCGGCTGTACCGAACCGGCGATCTGGTCCGACGCAACCGCTCCGGCGACCTGGAGTACCTGGGACGCAGCGACTTCCAGGTCAAACTCCGCGGTCAGCGGATCGAGCTCGGTGAGATCGAGGCGGTCCTGGCGACGGTCGACGGTGTCCGCCAGGCCGTGGTCACCGTCGCGAGCACCCCGGGCGGTTCGGAACACCTGGTGGGCTACCTCATCGCGCCGGACGGCGGCGGAACGAACGGGGATGAGGTCGTCGGACGCGCACGAGAGGCGGTGACCGCGTCGCTGCCGGCGTACATGCGTCCGGCCCACTGGGTCTCGTTGACCGAGGCCCCGCTCGGCAGCACCGGCAAACTGGACCGCAAGTCGCTGCCCCTTCCGCGTTTCGATCTGTTGTCGGGGACCGAGGACAGCGACTCTGCTCCCGTCGGTGAGTCGGAACAGATGGTCGCCGCCATCGTCGCGTCGGTGCTCGGGCTCGAGGACGTGCCGCTGACCCGTTCGTTCTTCGAACTCGGCGGGGACTCGATCGCGTCCATCCGGCTCACGTCGATGTTGCGCGCAGCGGGGCTGCACCTCACCCCGCGCGATGTGTTCACGGCGTCGACGATCCGTGAGCTCGCCGGCGCCGCACGAACGGAGCCGGTCGCTGTCCTCGACGAATTGCCCGGCGGCGCAGTCGGTCCGGTCGAGCTGACACCGGGGGCGGCGTGGATGCTCGAACTCGCCGACGGACCGGACGACATCGCGGACTTCTCGCAGAGCACCGTGCTCACACTTCCTGTCGAGGCCGACGAGCCGGCGATGCGGGCGGTGGTGACCGCGGTCGCCGCAGCCCACCCGATGCTCACCGCGTCGTTGCGCCTCGACGCCGATGGCTCGCCGACGATCCTGGCCGGCGACGGCGACCCCGGTGACGTCACGGTCGAGATCCTCGACCGTGCCGACGTCCCCGGCGCCGGGACGACTTCGTCGCCCGTGGTGGACGACGCCATCCGCGCCGCGCATTCGCGAGCTCTCGCGACCTTGTCGCCGGCCGACGGGCGATTGCTCGCCGCGGTCGGTGTCCGGTTCGCCGACGGTACCGGCCGGGTGCTCGTCGCGGCCCACCACCTCGGTGTCGACGCCGTGTCGTGGCCGACCATCGTGTCGGGTCTGGGTCGCGCGTGGTGGCAGTACCGGAACGGGGAGTCGCCGGCCCTCACCGCGCCGGGCACCTCGTTCCGGCGCTGGTCGGGCGTCCTGTCCGAACTCGCCGACCGGACAGCGGAGATCGACTGGTGGACGCGACAACTGCCGCCTGTGCCGCCGGAATTGGCCATCGACCGAGCCCGGGACCGACTCGCCACCACGGTCTCGGTGATCCGCAGCGTCGAGCCCGGTCTCGCCGAGCGGGTGCTGGGCACGGTCACCGAGTCGTTCGGCGCGCGCCCGGACACCGTGCTGGCCGCAGCGCTCGCGCTCGCGGTCCGGGAGTCGGTGCCGGCCTCGGGTCCGGTGTCGATGATGATCGAGAACCATGGCCGCGACGAGAGCATCGCGTCCGGCGCCGACCTGGCCGAGACGGTCGGTTGGTTCACCTCGTTCGTCCCGGTGAGTGTCGATGTCCCGGGAGTCGCGTGGGCCGGGAGTTCGACCGGCCCGGTCGAGACCGACGCCACCCCGGGTCGTCGGCTGGCGGCGATGGTCAAAGCGCTCAAGGACACCCAGGCCCGCATGCCGGACAACGGGATCGCCTTCGGCCCACTGCGCTGGTCGCGTCCCGACTCACCGTTGCGGGGTTGGCCCCTCCCGCCGATCACGGTGAACTATCTGGGTCTGCTGGGTGCCGGCGCCGGGAGCGGGCCGAGTGGGACGAATGTTCCTGGAGATGTCGTTATCGACGTGGCTGCAACGGAATTCGCACCGGTGGCGGACGCGCCCTCGCTTCCACCGTCGGTCCGCGGAGACATGGTTGCGCTGGCCGCACTCACCGTGACGGCGGGCTCGTTGGCGACTGCACGCGGTCGTGAACTGCGGGTGGACCTCACCGCGCCGGCGGGAGTGCTCGACGAGTCCGCTCTGGCCGGTATCGCCGATCGCTGGGAGGCGGCGCTGTCGTCGCTCGCCGCGTATGTCGACGACGTGAGTGATCCGGGCCTCAGCGAAACCGACGTGATCGGCGGGCTGGATCAGTCCGACATCGACCATGTGCTCGCCACCCGGTCGAGCACCCCACGCTCGCGCGTCGGGTACGCGATCTGGCCGCCGACGCCATTGCAACACGGCCTGTTCTACGAGGCGGAGCGCCTCGTCGGCGCCGATCCCTATGTCACCCAGTCGATCATCGAGTTCGACGGCAACCATCCCGTCGACACCATCCTGCCGGCGATCCGGGAACTGCTGGCCAGGCAACGCGTCCTGCGTTCCGGTTTCACCCGCACTCCGTCCGGCCGTCTGGTCGTGGTCGTTCCGCCGGGCGACGATCCCATGGTCACGGAGCCGGACTTCCGTGGGGTGGACCTGCAGGATCTGAGCATGGCCGAGGCGGCAGCGCGGATCGTCCGGATCGCCGACGAGGATCTGCGCCGCCCGTTCGTACTGGACGACCCGCCGCTCATCCGGTTCTCCGCGGTGTCGCATGACACGGTGACGGGTCCGGCGCACACGCTGGTCATCACCGCGCACCACATCATCCTGGACGGCTGGTCGGGCCCGATCCTCGTCGCCGACCTCCTCGCGGCACATCTGGGCCGGCCGGCGATCACACCGGCCGCCGACTTCGAGTCCTACCTCGCGTGGCTCGACGGACGCGACCGCGAGGCCGCCGTGGCCGCCTGGCGTGAACATCTCGTCGACTTCGGACCGACCCTGCTCGCTCCGCAGGAACACCCCGGCGCCGACGATGGACCCCGCCGCGACGGGGTGACCGTCCGGGTTCCCGCGGACCGCCGGGCGGCGGTGGAACGAACCGTGCGCCGATTGGGCACGACGACGAGCACGGTGCTGTATGCGGCGTGGTCGATCGTGCTGTCCCGTTTCACCGGGGAGCAGCGGGTCGTCTTCGGCGAGACGGTGTCGGGGAGGCCCGCCGATCTCGACGGTGCCGACGGCATGATCGGGCTGTTCATCAACACCGTGCCGGTGGCAGCCGACGTCGATCCGCGTCAGACGCTGGCCGGACTCATCGGTGAGTTGCACCGCGCGCGGGCGCGGATGCTGGACCACCAGTTCGTCGGACTCGGCGACATCACCGCCGCGACGGGGCATCCGAGGCTCTTCGACACCCTCGTGGTCTTCGAGTCGTACCCCGTCGACGTGGACACGGTGGTGGAGGGGTCACGGACCTCGGGCCTGGAGATCCGCGACGTGAGCACCGCCGATGCCACGCACTATCCGCTGGCACTCATCGCCGCGCCGGAGGGTGACGACCTCTGTCTGACGGTCAAGGCGGACCTGGCCCTCGTCGGCGACGGGGTCGCCGAGGTGGTCGCGGCCACGCTCACCGATGTTCTGGATGCGGTGCTCGACGATCCGACGCTGCCGGTGGCGGCGCTCGATCCGATGCCGGCGGCCATGCGCTCGACGGTCGAGGGTTGGTCGCGTGGTGTGGGTGTGGGGTTGGGGTGGTCGGGTCGTTCGGTGGGGTCGGTGGTTGCTGAGCGGGTGGGGTTGTCGGTGGGT
>NZ_JBEPPN010000019.1:0-43644 GCF_040547295.1 Gordonia sp. PvP123
GTGTGGGTGAGTTGGAGTATGTGGGGCGTGTTGATTTTCAGGTGAAGTTGCGGGGGCAGCGGGTTGAGTTGGGGGAGATCGAAACCGTCCTCGCCACCACCCCGGGTGTCGCCCAGGTGGTCGTCTCGGTCATGGAACTCCCTGCGGGACAGCAACTCGTCGCTCACGTCACCGGAACGGGCGTCGAGGTCGAGGCGCTGCGCGCGACGGCCGAGCAACTACCTGCGTACATGCGTCCCACGTCGTGGGTCGTGCTGGATGCGTTGCCGCTGAACACGGCGGGCAAGGTCGACCGTAAGGCGCTGCCCGCACCGGACTTCGTCTCCGCAGCGCGGGTGGAACCCGACACCGACACCGAGGTCGCCATCGCCGGTGTCTTCGCCGACGTACTCGGATTGCCGGCCCCGGACTCGGTGTCGGTGACCGACACCTTCTTCGACCTCGGCGGCAACTCGCTGGCCGCCACCCGGCTCGCGGCCCGCGTCTCCCGGATGCTCGGCATGACGGTACGGGTCCGGGACGTCTTCGACGCGCCGACGGTCCGCGACCTGGCGCGCCTCGTCGACACTTCCCTCGCCGACACCGTCACACCGGCGGTCGGCCGTCCCGCCGTGGTGCCCCGACCTTCCGTGGTGCCCCGCCCTTCCGTAGTACCTCTGTCCAGTGCGCAGCAGCGTATGTGGTTCATCAACCAGTACGAGCCCGACGTCGCGTCGTACATCATCCCGTTCGCCTTCCGCATTCGCGGCGAGGTCGACGTCGAGCACGTTCGTCGCGCGATCGCCGACGTGGTCGCCCGCCACGAGATCCTGCGGACCACCTACCCGATCGGCCGCGACGGGCGACCGGAACAGCTGATCCGCGACGTCGACCCGGGGGATTCCGGCATCGACGGTTCCACGTTCGACTGGGCGACCGTGGAGTCTGATTCCGAGGCGCTGGCCGTGACCACGGAACCCTATGACCTGACCCGCGACCTGCCGCTCCGCGCTCGCGCCCATGTCGAACCCGGCGCGGGTGCGCTGCTGGTGATCAGCATTCACCACGTCGCGGCCGACGGTGAGTCGGGTCGAGCGCTGTCACGTGATCTGCTCACCGCGTATGCGGCGCGACGTGACGGTCGGAGGCCGGATTGGATGCCCCTGCCGATCCAGTACGCAGACCATGTCGTGCGGTCGGCCGGGCGTGCGGGCGAGCAGGACGAACGCCGTCGGTGGTGGGTGCGGCAACTCGACGGCGCGCCGGTTCTGCTCGATCTACCGACTGTGCATCCGCGTCCGGGCACACCGACCATGCGCGGCGCGACAGTCGATTTCGTCATCCCGGGGCGGGTCGCGCAGGGGGTGGGCGCAGTCGCACGGAACGGCGACGCGACCGCCTTCATGGTGTTGCACGCGGCGTTGGCCGCCGTGCTGGGCCGGTTGTCGGGGACGCGGGATGTCGTCATCGGTACCGCCGCGGCGGGCCGGGACGGCGACACCGACGACCTGATCGGCATGTTCGTCAACACGATTGCGCTGCGTACCCCGATCGTTCCCGGACGGTCATTCGCCGACCTCCTGCGGGTTGTGCGCGAGGTGGACCTCGATGCGCTCGATCACGCTGACGTGCCGTTCGACGACGTGGTCGACGAACTCGGTGTGACCCGCGCCGCATCCCACGCACCTCTGGTCCAGGTGCTGCTGACCACCTCCGAAGTCGCCGATCCCGTCGCAACCGACGGCGGCGTCGCCGATCTCGACATCGAACCCGTTGCCGTCGCGGAGAACTCGGCGAAGCTGGACCTCACCCTCGGTGTGCTCACCGACCCGGCTCCGGGGTCACCGTGGCGCGGTTCCCTCACCTTCGCGACGGACCTCTTCGACGAACCCGCCGCCCGCCGGCTCACCGAGCGATTCGTCCGCGTGCTGGCCGCCGCGGTCGAGGACAGCACGCGCCCGGTCGGTGACCTCGAGTTGCTGACCGGCGACGAGGAGATGGTGCCGGTCGTGTCGGGCGACCCCGATCCCGATCCGACCCTCCTCCCGGACCTGCTCGTCGGTGCGGCGCGGATGCGGCCGGGCCACCCGGCTGTCGTCGACCCGGCCGCCACCACCGGCGGGGAGACCTGGACCTACGCCGAACTCGATTCGGCGAGTTCGCATCTCGCGGTCGCGCTGATCGAGCGCGGCATCGGTGCGGAGGATGTGGTCGTGTGCGCCTTCCCGAGGTCGGCGACCGCGCAACTGGCGTTGTGGGCGGTGGCCAAGACCGGTGCCGTGTACTGCCCGATCGATCCCCGGTACCCGGCCGAGCGCATCGCCCGCGTCCTCGCGACCGCGGATGCCGCACTCATCCTCACCGATGGGACTGTCGACGGACTGGGCGCCGGCCCGGTCGCGTCCACGGCGCGACTGCTGCTCGATCCGGCGCGCGTCAGTGACCTGCGGTCGCGTCCCGCTATCGCCCTGCCTCGTCGCCGTCGTCCGGTGACGCCCGATTCCGGCGCCTACATGATCTTCACCTCGGGGTCGACCGGAACCCCCAAGGGAGTGCTGGTGACGCACCGCGGGCTGGCGGGCGTCACCGCGGTCCTGCGCGACCGGCACCGCTCCGGGCCGGAGTCGCGCTGGCTGGGGATCAGCTCGCCGGCCTTCGACGCCGCCATGCTCGAGGTGCTCGGCGCCCACGGCAGCGCCGGGACGCTCGTCGTCGCCCCCGCCGACGTCTACGGCGGCCGAGAGCTCGCGGACTTCATCACGACGAACACGACCACGCACGCCTTCCTGGTGACCTCGGTGGCGGCGTCGCTGCCGGACCCCGGGCGTCTGCCGATGACCGACGTACTCGTGGGCGGTGAGTCCGTCCCCGACACCGAGAAGAACCGGTGGGCCCCGCATGTGCGATTCCACAACGGCTACGGACCGACCGAGACCACCATCATCAGCGTCACCTCGGCCCCGATCGGCGTAGACGAGCCGGTCCATCTCGGCAGCCCGGTTCCCGGTGCGAGCGCCGTCGTCCTGGACGAGCGGTTGCATCCGGTACCTCCGGGTGTCGTCGGGGAGCTGTACCTCGCCGGACCCGAACTCGCGCGCGGATATCAGGGGCGGCCGGCCCTGACCGCCGAGCGCTTCGTCGCCGCCCCGGCCGGTGAGCCGGGGGCACGGATGTACCGGACCGGAGACCTCGTACGACGATCCCGCAGTGGCGAACTGACCTACGTGGGCCGGTCGGACTTCCAGGTCAAGCTGCGCGGCCAGCGCCTCGAACTCGGTGAGATCGAGGCCGTCCTGACCGCACACCCCGAGGTGCGGACGGCCGCGGTCATCGGCGTCGGGAACCCCGTGAGCTCGCTGGCCGGTTACGTGGAACCCGTCGATCCCGGTGCCGGCCGGGTCCAGGTGCGACAGTTGACATCCGCGCTGCGGGAGCATCTCGCCGTCCACCTGCCGCCGCACATGGTGCCGGGCGCCCTCACCGTCCTCGAGTCCATGCCGCGCAGCCCGATCGGCAAGATCGACCGCACTCGGCTCCCCGCGATCGAACCGTCGGCCACCGACGCCGAACGGGTGCCGCCGTCGACCCACACCGAGCGGGTACTCGCCACCGTCGTCGGCGACGTCCTCGGCCTCGACGGCATCTCGGTGACCGCCGACTTCTTCGCCATCGGCGGCAACTCGCTCTCGGCCACGCGCGTCAGTGCCCGCGCCGGGGACGCCTTAGGGGTGCGCGTGGGTGTCCGCGACGTCTTCGAGGCGCCCACGGTGCGCCGGCTGGCGCGTCGCATCGACGCCGCCCATGACGACGCGTCCCGACCGCCGCCGTTGCGTCGCGCCGATCCGCGGCCGGCGCACATCCCACTGTCGTATGCGCAGCAACGGATCTGGTTCCTCAACCGGCTCGACCCGGAGTCGGGTGCCTACACCATCCCGCTGGCCGTCCGCCTGCGCGGACAGTTGGATCGACGTGCCCTGCACGACGCCGTCGTCGACGTTCTCGCCCGCCATGAGGTCTTGCGGACCGTGTTCCCGGCGCAGGGCGGTGAACCCCGTCAGGACATCCTGTCGATCGACGAGGCACGGGCCCGACTGCGCTGGGAGACCGTCGCGGCGACCTCGGGGCCCATCGATCCGGCCGGGCTCGTGGGCGATGCGACGTTCGACGTCACCACCGAGCTCCCGCTGCGGGTCCGACTCGTCGAGGTCGAGAACACCGAGCACATCCTGGTCGTGGTCTTGCATCACATCGCCGCCGACGGCGAGTCGATGCGACCGCTCGTCGCCGACCTGTGGGGTGCGTATCTGGCACGTGCCGAGGGGCGGTCCACCGAGGTGGAGGCACCACTGATCCAGTTCGCCGATCACGCTCTGTGGCAGCGGGAGGCGCTCGGGGACATCGACTCGGCGGAGTCCGTCCTCGGTCGGCAGGTGGGCTACTGGACGAACCGGTTGTCGGGGATCCCCGACCTGCTCCCGTTGCCGACGGACCGCCCGCGACCGGCGGTGGCGTCGCAGCGTGGTGGTCGGGTGACGGCGAACCTCCCGGCCGATCTGCCGGCGCGGATCGCGGCCACCGCCCGCGCACACGGCGCCACCGAGTTCATGGTCGTCCACGCGGCTCTGTCGATCATGTTGGCGCGACTGTCGGCCACCCGCGACATCGTGATCACGACACCGGTCGCCGGACGCGGGCACGCAGACCTCGATGACCTCGTCGGCATGTTCGTCAACACCGTGGTCCTGCGCACGGACGTGGACCCGCGGACGCCGGTCGGCGAGTTCCTCGACCGAGTGCGCGTCGACGACGTCAACGCTCTCGCGCGGACCGACGTCCCCTTCGAATACCTGGTGGATCGCCTCGCCCCGGTCCGGTCGGAGGCGTTCGCCCCGATCAGCCAGGTGATGCTGTCGGTGCTGCACGATCGCGACGGTGACGACGCGACCGGAACCGTCGCATCGCCATCGCGGGCGCTGGCCCTCGAACCGGTGGAGGTGTCCACCGACACCACCCAGCTCGACCTGACCGTCGCGGTGACGATCCGGCCCGACCGTCCGTGGGCCGTCGAGATCGTCTATGCCACCGACCTGTTCGACGAGCACACCGCGTGGACGGCGATCATCCGGCTGACCCGGGTTCTGGAGGCGGTCGTCGCCGCTGACGACCTGGCGGTCGGTGCCATCGATCTGACCGACGACGACGAGCGCGCGCGGATCGCCGCACTCGTGTCCGGACCTGATCTGCCGGTGCCGTGGACGACCGTCACCGATGCGATCGTGGCCGCCGCGCGACGCTCGCCGGAGTCGATCGCCCTCGTGGCAGGCGATCGGACGCTGACCTATTGCGAGTTCCTCGACCGGACCACCCGGCTCGCGGAGACCCTGAGCGCCCACGGCGTGGGTCCGGATGTCGCAGTGGGCGTGTGCATCCCGCGTTCCGTCGAACTCGTACTCGCGATCCATGCCGTGGTCATGGCCGGCGGCGGCTACGTCAGCATCGACCCGACGACGCCGACCGATCGGGTCGCGGCCATGGTCGACTCGGCATCGATCGCGATGGTGCTGACGGCGGACGTCCGCCCGCCGGCGCTGTCCGGTCTGGCCACGCCGACACTCGTCGTCGACGGAAGTGGACCGCTCGACGGCATCTCGCGTCCGGGTACGGACCTGCGCCGTCCGTATCCGGGCAACGCCCTCTACACCTTGTTCACCTCCGGATCGACCGGAACGCCCAAGGGCGTCACCGTCAGTCACGGTGCTGTGCTCAACCGCCTGGCATGGATGTCGGTTCGTTCCCCGCTGCGTCCTGATGACGCGGTCATGCTCAAGACACCGGTCACCTTCGACGTGTCCGTCCCCGAACTGTTCGAACCGCTGATGGCCGGCGCGCGCCTGGTCATCGTCGAGGACGGCCGGCACGTGGACCCGGCCCACGTCCTCGCCGAGATCGAGCGGCATCGGGTCACCTCCGTCCACTTCGTGCCGTCGATGATGGCGGCGTTCGTCGAGTACATCGGTGGCCGCCCGCAACGGCGGGAGGCGCTGTCGTCGCTGCGGCGGATCAACGCCTCCGGTGAGGCCCTGCCCGCGGCGACCGCCGAGGCGATGGCCGCGTTGGCCCCGCAGGCCGACATCGACAATCTCTACGGCCCGACCGAGGCCGCCGTCGAGGTGACGGCGTATCGCTTCACTCCCGGTGACGCGGTCGTTCCGATCGGACGGCCCAACGCGAACACCACGACGTGGGTGCTCGACGACAGGATGCGCCCGGCGCCGGCCGGGGTGGTCGGCGAGCTCTACGTCGGCGGGGATCAGCTGGCGCGCGGCTACGCGGGCCGGCCCGATCTCACCGCCGAACGGTTCGTGGCCGATCCCACCGGGCCGACGGGCGGACGGCTCTACCGGACCGGCGACCTCGTGCGCTGGGATGCCGACGGCGCTCTCGAGTATCTCGGCCGAGCCGACTTCCAGGTGAAACTGCGCGGGCAGCGCATCGAACTCGGGGAGATCGAGACCGTTCTGGCCCGCGTCGACGGCGTCACCCATGCCGCCGTCACCGTCCGGAGCGGTCCGGCGGGCGATGCCCTGGTCGGGTATGTGGCCGGCAACGTCGACCTCGAAGTGATCCGCGAACACCTCCGACAATCGTTGCCGCAGTACATGCATCCCACTCGATGGGTGATCCTCGATGCGGTCCCGATCACCGCGACCGGCAAACTGGACCGCCGGGCCCTCCCCGCGCCGAGCGACGACGCGACCGAGATGGTGCCACCGGCCGACGCCGCCGAACGCGCGGTCGCGGTGGTCTTCGCCGAGGTTCTGGGACTCGCCGAGATCTCGGTGACAGCGCCGTTCTTCGACCTGGGTGGCAACTCGCTGGCCGCGATGCGCGTCGTCGCCCGGATCGGCGAGCAACTCGGCATCGACCTCGATGTCCGCGACCTCTTCCGCGCCCCGACGGTCCGCGACCTCGCGCGGACCCTGGCACGACGCCGAGTCGCCGAGCATCCCCTCGTCGCGCGTCCCCGACCCGCCCGTATCCCATTGTCGTATGCGCAGCAACGACTCTGGTTCATCAACCAGTTCGACGTGACATCCCCGATGTACAACATGCCCGTCGCCTTCGACATCCGCGGGTTCCTCGATGTCGAAGCGCTGCGTGCCGCGGTGGTCGCCGTGATGACCCGTCATGAGCCCCTGCGAACCGTCTACCCGCTCGGCGAGGACGGCGTGCCCGCGCAGCACATCCTCGATCCGGCGACGGCCGCGGACGAACTGCGCTGGGAGTCGGTCGGCACGCCCGCGGACGCGATGGCGTGGTGCACGGAGGGATTCGACGTGTCGACGCAACTGCCGCTGCGGGTGGTGATCTCGGCGGTATCGGCGGAGGGTACGACGCCGCCGGTGCATCGGGTCGTGCTGGGCCTGCACCACATCGCCGGCGATGCGGCGTCCCTGTCGATCCTGGCGGCGGAGGTTCTCGGCGGATACCGCAGTGGCGGAGGCCCTTCGGCCGGGTCGATCGACGTCCCGGACATCGCATACGCCGATCACGCGCTCTGGCAGCGCGACGTGCTCGGGGACGTCGACGACCCGATGTCGCCGATGGCCGCGCAGTACTCGTTCTGGGCCGAGACACTGGCCGGTGTTCCCGCCGCGCTGGAGCTGCCCGGCGACCGTCCGCGCCCGCCGGTCGCCGACCCGACCGGTGGCCGCCTACCCCTCGAACTGGGCGAGCCGCGCAGCGCGGCGGTCATGGCGACCGCACGCGCACACGGGATGACCCCGTTCATGGTCTGTCACGCCGCGTTCGTCCTCACCCTGGCGCGGGTGGCCGACGTGGACGACGTCAGCGTCGGCGCCGCCGTGTCGGGACGCGGTCACGCGGCCACGGCGGGACTCATCGGCATGTTCGTCAACACCGTCGTGCTCCGGACCCCGCTGCGGGCCGAGGACACGGTCGGGGATCTGCTCCGTCGGGTCCGCGACGTCGATCTCGCGGCGTTCGCACACGCCGACATCCCGTTCGAGATGCTCGTCGAGCACCTCACGCCGGTTCGTTCCACCGCCCACGCGCCGCTCGTCCAGGTCATGATCAACTACCTCGCCGAGTCCTCGGGTGACAGCCCGCTTCCGGGGCCGGGTTCCGGCATCGAGGCAGCGGGTTTCACCGTGGACGGTCTCGAGGTGGTGCCCGTCGAACCGGGGTCGCCGCCCGCCAAGGTCGATCTGACACTCGGTCTCGCGGAACGGCCGGTCGGCACCGGCGTCGAGCTGGTCGGCGAGATCGATTATGCCGCAGCACTGTTCGATGTCGAGACGGTTGCGACGATACGCGACGTCTTCCTCCGCATGCTCGACGCGGTCACCGGCGATCTCGACACCGTCGTGGATCGAGTCCCGCTGGTCGCGGCCGACGCGACCGTTGCCGAGGATGGAGGGCCGGTGATCCTCGACAGCGCGGGCCGGGCGGTGCCGCCACGGGTGCCGGGCGAGCTGTACGAGCGCGGCGACGACGGTGCGCCGGCGCCGACCGGCCTACGAGCACGGTGGGTCGACGCGTCCACGACACGGCCCGAGATCCTGGGGCCGGTCGCGCGGCATCCCCGAATCGACGGTCGGCGAATCGATCTCGATGCGGTGGAGCGAGCGTTGGCCGAGGTGACGGGCGTGGCCGCGGCCGCCGTCGTGAGTGCGCCGACAGCCGACGGCGTCGAGGTGGGTGCCTGGGTCGTTGCCGACGGCGACCTGGGCGTGCCCGAGCTCCGGCGTGCGCTGTCGCAGGTGCTGCCCGCGCATTGGGTTCCCACTGCGATCGGCGTCGTCGACGCGATCCCGGCCGGGGCGGACGGCCGACCGGGGCGCCGCGAGATCGCAGCACTTCTGGAAGGGGGCGGAACCGGGCATGACGATGCCGGATCCGCGGCGCCGACCGGACGATGGGAGGTGGCGGTCGCCGAGGCGATGGCGGAGATCACCGGGAACCCGGTGGTGGACGCGGACCAGGGCTTCTTCGATCTGGGCGGAACGTCGCTGTCCGCGGTGCGGCTGGTGTCGCTGTTGCGCAGGCGAACCGGTGTGCCCGTCGAGGTCGCATGGGTCTTCGCCGGACCGACGCCGCGCGATCTCGGCGCCCGGCTCGCCGCCCACGAGGACCCGGCCGCCACGGGCGCCCCGGGGGACCAGGTGGTCGTGCCGCTGCGAGCAGAAGGCGGTCGCGCCCCGGTCTTCTGTGTCCACCCGGCCGATGGTCTGGCGTGGCTGTTCGCCGGTCTCACACCGTATCTCGACGACCGGCCGGTCTTCGGTCTACAGGACCCCTTCGTCGTGGTCGGTGACACGGCCGACGCGTCGATCCGTGACCTCGCCAAGCGGTACGTGGCCGAGATCCGAAAGATCGTTCCGCAGGGCCCCTACCACCTCGTCGGCTGGTCCATCGGTGGCTTGATCGCCCAGGAGATGGCCGCCGAACTCCGTGCGCGGGGTGCGGAGGTCGGTTTCCTCGGGCTCCTCGACAGCTATCCCGCCGTCGGCGACGAACTCGAGATCGACGACGCGGCAGGGGTTTCGGAGGTGTCACCGGACGACACGCGGTCGACGGTCGCGGACCTGCTCGGTGGGTGGCAGGCCGTCATCGACGTCGACGCGGTGGCGACGTCGGACGATCCGGCTGCCGTGGCCGCCGCGATCCGCGAGCGGGTCACCGGACTCGGCCTGCTCGACGGCGATGCGTTCGACCGCATGCTGCAGCGGATGGCGACGTCGGCCCGGCGCACCGTCGACCACCGGCCCCGACCCTACGACGGTGACGCGATGCTCGTCGTCGCCGCGGCCGGAGACGCGGATCCGGACAGAACGTCCGGACGTTGGGCGCCATTCCTCGGTGGACGGATCACCCGGGTCGATGTCGACGCCGATCACCTCGGGATCGTCGGCAGTGACGCACTGGTCGAGATCGGACCGCGGATCGACGCCGCGATCACCGCGGCCGAGGCGCGAGCCGGCGACGGTCCCTCGGCTCCCTGATCCGAACAATCACGGACCCACCGGACCCCGCCGGTCAGCCGGCCGGCAGATCAGCGAGTGCGTCGGGGAGATCGTCGCGATGGACGACGACGAGTCGCTGCGTCGCCCGGGTGAGGGCCACGTACAGGTCGCTGAGTCCCCGTGGTGACTGACCGATGACGGCGGCGGGCTCGACGACGATCGTGGTGTCGAACTCCAGGCCCTTGCAGCTCCGTACGGTGTAGACCCGGGGCGGCTCGCGGTCCTCCAGGGCGAATCGGTCCGGGGACAATGCCGCATCGACGACCTCGCGCAGGTGGTCGGGGACCACAACGGCGGTGAGGCCGTCGGGTTCGGCGAGCTCGACGGCCCGGCGGACGGCGTCGACGATGTCCGCCGGTGCGTCACTGTCCGCCCGAATGGCTACCGGCTCGATCCCGTTGCTGCGCAACGAGGTCGGTGCTTTCTCGCCGTTGCCGATCTCATCGAGGACGCGGGCGGCGTACTCCATGATCTCGCTGGGGGTCCGGTAGTTGACCGAGAGTTCCTTGAACTGCCAGCGTTTGGCGACATAGGGTTCCAGGACCTCGCCCCATGAGCGGGTGCCCGCCTCATCGGATGTCTGTGCGGTGTCGCCGATGATCGTCATCCACCGATTCGGGATGCGCCGCATCACCATTCGCCATGCCATCGCGGAAAGCTCCTGGGCCTCGTCGACGATGACGTGGCCGAAGGTCCAGGTGCGGTCGCCGTAGGCACGTTCGGCTGTCGTGGCGCGCCGGGTCTCGGTCTGGCGGGAGGCGAGTTGTTCGGCGTCGATCAGGTCGTAGGCCATCAGGATCTCGGGGTCGAGTTCGTCCTCGAGGTCTTGCGGTGCCGAGCCGGTCAGGATGTCCAGGGCATCCTGGGCCTCGGCGAGCTGGCGGCGCCACCGTGCGCGCTCGGCCCGCTCGGCGTCCTCGGTGCCGTACCCGATCAGCTCGGCCAACTCATCCAGCAGTGGCACGTCCGCAGGGGAGAAGTCCTCACCTGATGTCGTCGCCGGCCGCGACGGCCGGTGCAGCGCTGCGCGGTCGGCGTCCGACCAGCCCGGGGTGGCCTTGCGGATCGCGCGTTCGTCGCCGAGGAGGTCGCGCAGCAGTGTCTGCGGGGTGAGGGTCGGCCAGTAGCGCAGCAGCGCGGCACGGATGTCGGGATCGCGACTCATGTCGTCGCGGATGTCGGCGATGTCCGCGGGGCTGAGCAACTGCGAACCGTCGAGCAGGCTCGATCCGATCGTCGCCGCATGCCGGGCGGCGAGTTCGGCGAGTCCGGCCTTGAGGAAGGCGTTCTGCGACAGGTTGTGTGCGCGTCGCGTCGCGCGGGCTTTGGCGCGCGCGGCCTTGATCAGCGCCGAGTCGATCTCGACCCGGTAGCTGTCGAAGTCCACTGCTTCGGGTCGGGACGGCAGTGACTGCTGGGCGCGCACCGCTCGCTTGAGGACGTCGACCATCCGTAGGCCGCCCTTGACCGCCGCGGTCGTCCGCGGATCGTCGGTGCCCGCCCGCACACCGGGGAACAAGTCGCCGATGGTCGAGAGAAGCACGCCGGACTCGCCCAGCGAGGGGAGCACCTGACCGATGTAGTTCAGGAAGTCGTCATTGGGCCCGATGATGAGAATGCCGCTGCGGGAGAGGTTCTCACGATGGGTGTAGAGCAGGTAGGCCGCGCGGTGGAGCGCGACCGCGGTCTTGCCGGTACCGGGCCCGCCCTGGATGACGGTGACCCCGCGGTGCGTCGAGCGAATGATCAGGTCCTGCTCGCGCTGGATGGTCTCGACGATGTCGGTCATCTCACCGGTCCGCGCCGCGTTGAGGGCGGCCACCAACGCCGATTCGTTGACGACGTCGCCGTGTCCGAAGTCGTCGAGCAGGGCGTCGCCGGCGGTCAGGGACTCGTCGCTGACGCCGCGGACCTTGCGGCTACGGGTACGGATGTGGCGTCGGCGTGCGACGTCCTCGGGGGCCGCAGGCGTCGCCAGGTAGAACGGCCGGGCCAGGGGAGCACGCCAATCGAGCAGGAGGGTGGCGTCGGTGGCGGTGGCGTCGAGCTCGCCGTCGTCGGCGAAACCGTCGTCGAGCACACCGATACGCCCGATGCGCCGGATCTCGCCGTCGTCGAGATCGAGGCGGCCGAAGTACAGATTGTGTTCGGCGGCATCGAATTTGGCGAGGTCTTCGTTGTACATCCGCTCGTACGACTCGCGTTCGGACAGTGCCTGTGGCGTGCCGCCGCGTTCGGACAGGGTCGACGACAACCGGCGCTGGGTGGTCCGCCGCATCCGATCGAGGCGGCCGTACACGCGGTCGAGGTGCCGCTGTTCCTCATCCACCCGGGGATCGGTGTCCGGCGAGAGGGCGGTCATCGATCGTGTCCGATCGACCGGGGTGAGCGGAGATCGTCGGACCGGGACAGGCCGGCGGCCCGCAATCGGGCGGTCACCGCCGGGGGATCGCCCGCCAGACGGGTACAGACGTCCGGCACCGGATCGGCGAGGGTCGCATCGTCGAGGCGTCGGGACAACCACGACAGAACGTCGGCCTGTGGGCCGAAGGGGATCGGGTCGCCGGTGACCGGGTCGGCGAGGACGCCGTGACGGGACACGTAGAGGTCGAACTCCGTGGGCAGGGGCGGCCGATCCTCGGGGAGGAAGGGGGTGGGCCGGCCATGGATCAGGGGGTGGTCGCGCGTATTCACTGTCTGTCGATGATAGTTCGGTTCGGTGGCGTCGAGCGCCTCGATGTGGTCGGGACCCAGCCATGCCGCGATGGTCGTGATCGACCGCTGACCTGCGAAGATCGGGGCGGCAGGTAGATAGCCGCGGGCCGCGACGTGTGCGGAGTGGCCGACTGTGATGTTCGTGACGTGGACCGGTTGCAGACAGACGATGTCCGACGACCGCACATGTGCCAGCTTGCGGCGCAGGACGTGGGGGGCGGCGTTCGACCCGACCGCGACCACCAACCGGGAATCGGGAGAGGGAACGGACCCGAAGGCCGGATCACCCAGGATCACGTCCCGTAGTGCGACGTCTCTCAGCGCCACGGACGCGGGCACCCAGGGATAGTCGCCTGGCGGGTGCACCGCGTCCGTGGTCGTGAGATCGGTTGTGTTCAGGGTCGTGCTCGTATCTTCTGCTCGTGCGCGAGAGGATCCCGAGGGATCAGCGACGTGCCTTGCGCAGACGCTTGCGGCTCTGTTCTGCCGAGTCCTCGGCGGACGCGGCGAGCTGCCGTGCGGTCTCGGCGAGTTCGGCCGATCGAGCGCGGGCGACGTCGGCCAGCTCGGCGGACCGATCGCGCGCGACGTCGGCGAACTCCGGGGCGCGCTTGCGTGCGGTGTCGGCGAGTTCGGACGCGCGGTCGCGTGCCGAGTCGGCGACCTTCGGAGCCTTCTTCTTCGCCTGCTTCTGTGCCTTCGCGGCCTGCTTCTGGGCTTTCTCGGCGCGCTTCTGCGCTTCCTTCACCAGCTTCGGGCCACGCTTGCGCGCGGTGTCGGCGAGATCGGACGAGCGCGCGAGAGCCGTGTCGGCGAGTTCCGACGAGCGGGTGAGAGCCGCATCGGCCAGAACCGGGGCCCGGTCACGGATGCGGTCGGCGACGTCGGAGGCGGTGTCGGCGGCCTTCTCGGCGAACTCCAGCGAGCGCTTCTGGGCGGCTTCGGCGATCTCCGGAGCGTGCTCGCGGAACTTCGCCGCGGCATCGGCCGACCGCTCGGAGACGATCTCGGCGCCGTCGTGGGTGCGCTCGACGAGGTGCTCCCACGTCGACGACCCGGCGGCCGCGCCGATCGGCAGGGCCGCCGCGACCGCGGAGGCCTTCTGGCGTCCACGCCACGCGAGCGAGGGCTTGCCCTCGGTGTCGACAGCCGCCAGCAGAACTCCGCCGAGGAGGCCGACGTTCTTGATGAAGGCGTTGCGCTGGGCCTCCTTCTTGACCGGGTCCGCCTCGTTCCAGAAGTCGGTGCCGGCGGCCGTCGTGGGGATCAGCGTCCCGGCCAGGACGACCGACGCGAAGCGCGGGAACTTGCCGGTCGCGAGGAGGATGCCGCCGCCGATCTGGGCGGCCGCGTTGATCTGTACGAGCGTCTCGGTGTTCTCCGGGATCCGGCCGGCCACCTCCGGTGGGAGCGACGACCGGGCCTTGTCCACGACCGGTTCCGCGGATTGCGCAATCGGCTTGGGGCTCCGGATGGCGTCCACGCCGCTGGCGACGAACGCCGAGGCGAGGAGCGGACGGGCTATACGGCGGAGAATCATCGGTCACAACCTTCTTCAGTCGGGTTTGGCTATCGAGATCCGTCGGGTGGAGCGCGTTTCTGGCCCGTTCAACGCTACCCTCTCGCGACGAATCTGCAGGTCGCTCGGCGTGCCGTGATCAGATTGCGCGTGTGCGGGCGTCTCGGGTCACGACTCGCCGAACGATCCGAGGAACAGGTAACCGTCTGCGGCGAAGACCAAACACGCCGTGCTCACCAGCGGCGCTCACGCCACTCGGGCAGCGAGTCGCGCTCAGCACCCAGGGTGGTGTCGGTGCCGTGGCCCGGGTAGACCACGGTCGAGTCGTCGAACCGGTCGAACAGCTTCGTCGAGACGTCCTCGAGAAGGGTGTCGAAATCTTCCGGCTTCCAGGTCTTCCCGATCCCGCCCGGGAAGAGACAGTCGCCGGTGAACAGGTGCACGGTGCGCTCGCCGTCGTCGCCCACGTCGGTGAGGGCCAGGGCGATCGAACCGGGGGTGTGACCGACCAGGTGGATGGCCTCGAACGAGAGGTCGCCGACCTCGATGACGTCACCGTCGTCGACGAGGCGGTCGGGGGTGACGGGCAGTTCGCCGGCGTCCAGGCGCCCGGCCGCGGTGGGCACCCCGGTGTGCTCGGCGACGGCGGCGAGGGCCTGCCAGTGGTCGAAGTGCTGATGGGTGGTGAAGATCAGCTTCGGCGTTCCCTCGACGGCCGACAGGACTCCGGTGATCGTGTCCGCGTCGTTGGCCGCGTCGATGATCAACTGATCGCCGGTGGCGCGCGAGGTCACCACGTAGACGTTGTTGTCCATCGGACCGACGGACAGCTTGACGATGGTGGCCGACGCCAGCGTGCGGCGCTGCGGGGTCTTCGACTCGGAGAGGTCGCCGGTGTAGGTGTCGCTGATCGGTGTCGCTGGGGAGGTCATGTCGACAGGCTATGACAGCAGGCCGTCGGAATGTGACGGTCGTGACCATGGGAGTTCGCGTGGCGCGCGTATCCTGGATCATCGGTTCGGGGAATGACACGCGGGCGGCGAGACCGATCGCCCGGTCACCGAACCCGCGAATCTTTCCGGGGCGAGCTCGTGATGACAATCTTGTCGGTGGCCGTCGGTACTGTGCCCGTGCGCCGGCCGTGCGCCCCGTGACTCGAGAATGTAAGGACTGCAGTGGTTGATCGCTTGATCGTCCGAGGTGCCCGCGAACACAACCTTCGCGGCATCGATGTCGACCTGCCCCGGGACAGCCTCATCGTGTTCACCGGGCTGTCCGGATCGGGCAAGTCGTCCCTCGCCTTCGACACGATCTTCGCGGAGGGACAGCGACGCTACGTCGAATCGCTGTCGGCCTACGCGAGGCAGTTCCTCGGGCAGATGGACAAGCCGGACGTGGACTTCATCGAGGGACTCTCGCCCGCGGTGTCCATCGATCAGAAGTCGACGAACCGCAACCCCCGGTCGACCGTCGGCACGATCACCGAGGTCTACGACTACCTCCGACTCCTGTACGCCCGCGCGGGCAAGGCGCACTGCCCGATCTGTGGCGAGCCCATCGCCAAGCAGACACCGCAGCAGATCGTCGATCAGGTCCTCGCGATGGAGGAGGGCACCCGCTTCCAGGTGCTCGCACCGGTCGTCCGCACTCGGAAGGGCGAGTTCGTCGACCTCTTCGCCGAACTCCAGACCCAGGGTTTTTCGCGCGCCCGCATCGACGGAGTCGTCCACCCGCTGACCGATCCGCCGAAGCTGAAGAAGCAGGAGAAGCACGACATCGAGGTGGTCGTCGACCGCCTGGTCGTCAAGACCAGCGCCAAGCAGCGTCTGACGGATTCGGTCGAGACCGGTCTGCGTCTGGCCGACGGCATCATCGTGCTCGATTTCGTCGACCTCGAGGAAGACGATCCGGAACGTGAGCGTCGGTTCTCGGAGCGGATGGCCTGCCCGAACGCACACCCGATCGCGATCGACGACCTCGAACCGCGCTCGTTCTCGTTCAACTCGCCCTACGGCGCGTGCCCCGAATGCGACGGCCTCGGCGTCCGCAAGGAGGTCGACGAGGAACTCGTCGTGCCCGACCCGGAGATGTCGCTCGCCGAGGGGGCCATCGCACCATGGTCCACCGGGCACAACGCCGACTACTTCCTTCGCCTGATGTCGGGGCTGGCCGACCAGATGAAGTTCGACATCAACACGCCATGGAAGAAGCTGCCCATCAAGGCTCGGCGGGCACTGCTCAACGGCAGCGATCACCAGGTGCACGTCAAGTTCCGCAACCGGTACGGCCGCACCCGCTCGTACTACACCGAGTTCGAGGGTGTGCTCTCGTTCCTGGCGCGCCGCATGGACCAGACCGAGTCCGAGCAGATGAAGGAGCGCTACGAGGGCTACATGCGCGATGTGCCGTGTCCTGCCTGCCAGGGTGCGCGGTTGCGTCCGGAGATCCTCGCGGTGACCCTCGACCACCCGGAGTACGGACCCAAGTCGATCGCCGAGGTGTGTGCACTGTCGGTCGCCGACTGCGCCGACTTCCTCGACCAGCTGCGGCTCGACTCACGGCAGGCAGCTATCGCGGGCCGGGTCCTCAAAGAGGTCCAGGCCCGCATCCGCTTCCTGCTCGACGTCGGGCTCGAGTACCTGTCCCTGGAGCGCGCAGCGGGATCGTTGTCGGGCGGTGAGGCGCAGCGCATCCGTCTGGCCACCCAGATCGGGTCGGGTCTCGCGGGCGTCCTCTACGTCCTCGACGAGCCGTCGATCGGTCTGCATCAACGCGACAACCGCCGGCTCATCGACACGCTGACCCGCCTTCGGGACCTGGGCAACACGCTCATCGTCGTCGAACACGACGAGGACACCATCCGCGCCGCCGACTGGATCGTCGACATCGGTCCCCGCGCGGGTGAGCACGGTGGTCACGTCGTGCACAGCGGTAGCTACAAGGACCTGCTGAAGAACCGCAAGTCGTTGACCGGTGCGTACCTCGCCGGACGCGACACCCTGCCGGTGCCGGAGATCCGCCGGCCGATCGACCGCAAGCGGCAGCTGACCGTCGTCGGCGCACGGGAGCACAACCTGCGCGGCATCGACGTGTCGTTCCCGCTCGGTGTGATGACCGCGGTCACCGGCGTCTCGGGATCGGGCAAGTCGACGCTGGTCAACGACATCCTCGCGACGGTGCTCGCCAACAAGCTCAACGGCGCGCGCCAGGTGCCCGGACGCCACACGCGCATCAAGGGCCTGGACAACCTGGACAAGCTCGTCCAGGTCGACCAGTCGCCGATCGGCCGCACCCCGCGGTCCAACCCGGCCACCTACACCGGCGTCTTCGACAAGATCCGCACCCTGTTTGCGGCGACCACCGAGGCCAAGGTGCGCGGCTACCAGCCGGGTCGCTTCTCGTTCAACGTCAAGGGCGGCCGCTGCGAGGCATGTACCGGCGAGGGCACGATCAAGATCGAGATGAACTTCCTGCCGGACGTCTACGTGCCGTGCGAGGTCTGCCACGGTGCGCGCTACAACCGGGAGACCCTCGAGGTCCACTACAAGGGCAAGACCATCTCCGAGGTCCTCGACATGCCGATCGAGGAGGCGGCCGATTTCTTCGAGCCCGTCAGCTCGATCCACCGCTACCTCAAGACCCTCGTCGACGTCGGCCTCGGTTACGTCCGGCTCGGGCAGCCGGCCCCGACCCTGTCCGGTGGTGAGGCGCAGCGCGTGAAGCTGGCGGCCGAGTTGCAGAAGCGGTCGATGGGCCGGACGGTCTACATCCTCGACGAGCCCACCACCGGCTTGCACTTCGAGGACATCAAGAAGCTGCTCACGGTGATCAACGGCCTGGTCGACAAGGGCAACACGGTCATCGTGATCGAGCACAACCTCGACGTCATCAAGACCGCCGACTGGGTCATCGACATGGGACCCGAGGGCGGCGCAGGCGGCGGGACCGTCGTCGGCGAGGGCACCCCGGAAGACATCGCCGCGACCCCGGGCAGCCACACCGGCAAGTTCCTGGCCGAGATCGTCGACATCGACCAGGCGGTGGCGTCGGTCGGCTGACCGCAGACCGGTGGTGCGGAACGCGATTCGGGGGAGTGAGGTCGGTCAGGACCCCATCGACTTGCGGATCTCCTCGAGTCGTTTCTTCGCGGCTTCGTCGCGCTTGCGCATCATCTCGTCGACGCTCTGTCCCTCAGGGCCGGCCTCCGCGAGCTCCTGGGAGCCGATCGCGGTCGTGATGCGGTTCTCGATCTTGTCGCGGACGAAGTCGAAGGTCGGGACCCCGCTGTCGGAGTAATTCGGATCTGGGAACGCTCCCGGCACCGGGCCGGTCGGCACGATCTCCGCATCGACGATCTCGTCGGACCGCCCGGGCTCATCGGCATTCGTCATGGGTCCAGGGTAGTGGTTTCGACACGGCTCGTCGCTGCGCTCCTCGCCTGCTCAACCAGCGGGGGTGCGGGCTCTGTCGCTACGCTCCTCGCCTGCTCAACCAGCGGGGCTCGGTCGCCGCGTGTCGAGGCCACCTACTTCCGGGGCGCTCGAACCGGACCGGTGTACTTCTCGCCCGGGCCCTCGCCGGGCTCGTCCGGATAGGCACTGGCCTCGCGGAACGCCAGCTGCAGACTCTTCAGGCCGTCACGGATCGGTGCCGCATGGATGCCGAGATCCGCTTTCGACGCGTCGACGATGCCGGCCAGGGCGGTGATCAGGGTGCGCGCCTCGGGCAGGTCGATGCGTTCCGCGGGGGTGCCCTCGGCAAGCCCGAGCTTCTCGGCCGCCGCACTCATCAGCATGACGATGGACCGGGTGATGACCTCGATCGCCGGAATATCGCCCAGGTCACGGACGTTGTCGAGATCGGTGTCCGCCGGAGCTCCCGTTCCGGCGCCGCCGTCCGTCGCACCCTCCGGGGGTAACGGTGCAGGTGACGAATAGGAGTTCTCGGCCATGGCTGTTAGACTCCCATAGCACGACCGCCCTGGTATGCGCCGGGGTCGTAAGTGGAGTTCCGCTCCCACCGTTCGACGCGAGGTTCTCGCAGTTGCACGGTCCGGTTCACGCCGATCGTCGCAGATCGCATCCTACGATGCTGAGCTGCATGTCGACGGCGACGTGTGCCAGCTCTGGCATGCGGAGAACGAACCGGTCGGTATCGGAGCCCCGCGGACATCAGTCCCGGGGCTTCCTTGCTGAGGTGTCCCGCAGGTTCTCTTGCATACGTCCCTCGCCACGACGCGACGGTTACCACTGCAGGATTGAACAAGGAGGCCCCATCAGCACTGAGACCCGCATCAACGAGCGCATCCGCGTCCCTGAGGTCCGACTCGTCGGACCCAACTCGGAGCAGGTGGGCATCGTGCGTGTTGAAGATGCGCTTCGCTTGGCCTACGAGGCCGACCTCGACCTGGTCGAGGTGGCTCCGGACGCCCGTCCGCCGGTCTGCAAGATCATGGACTACGGCAAGTTCAAGTACGAGGCAGCCCAGAAGCAGCGCGAATCGCGTCGTAATCAGCAGATGACCGTCATCAAGGAGCAGAAGCTCCGGCCCAAGATCGACGACCACGATTACGAGACCAAGAAGGGTCACGTCATCCGGTTCCTCGAGGCGGGTTCCAAGGTGAAGGTCACCATCATGTTCCGCGGCCGCGAACAGTCCCGTCCCGAGCTCGGCTACCGCCTGTTGCAGCGGCTGGGCAACGACGTCGCCGACTACGGCTTCGTCGAGACGTCGGCCAAGCAGGACGGTCGCAACATGACCATGGTCCTCGCCCCGCACAAGGGTGCGAAGACCCGCCAGAAGGCGCAAGAGAGCCGCGAACGTTCCGGTGGCCCGAAGGCCGCCCCAGAAGAGAACTGAGCGGACGAGAACTGAGTCGATCGGCCGGACGAGAGTCCGATCCGTTCCGGCCGAGATCAGACACGCGAACCCGGACACACACCGGACCTCGCCAGGTCCGGTGCCCGAGTTCGCCCGAGAGAAGGAAGAACATGCCGAAGAGCAAGACCCACAAGGGCACCGCGAAGCGCTTCAAGGTGACCGGCAGCGGGAAGATCGTGCGCCAGAAGGCCAACCGTCGCCACCTGCTCGAGCACAAGTCGTCCAAGCGCACTCGCCGTCTCGACGGCACCACCGTCGTCAGCGAGAACGACGCCCCGCGCATCAAGCGACTGCTCAACCGCTGACGCCAGCGACCCCAGACATCTGACAAGCAAAAGGATCTAACACATGGCACGCGTGAAAAGGGCCGTCAACGCCCAGAAGAAGCGTCGGTCCACCCTCGAGGCCTCCAAGGGCTACCGCGGACAGCGGTCGCGCCTGTACCGCAAGGCGAAGGAGCAGCAGCTCCACTCGCTGACCTACGCCTACCGCGACCGTCGCGCGCGCAAGGGTGAATTCCGCAAGCTGTGGATCTCGCGTATCAACGCCGCGGCCCGCGCCAACGACATCACCTACAACCGACTCATCCAGGGCCTCAAGGCCGCTGGTGTCGAGGTCGACCGCAAGGTGCTCGCCGACATCGCCGTCACCGATCCCGAGGCCTTCACCGGTCTCGTCGAGGTCGCCCGCAAGGCTCTGCCGGCCGACGTCAACGCCCCGGCTGCCTGATTGCATCCCAGCACCCACGACCCGCGAGTCGCGCGGACGAGTCTCCGATGACGGAGATACTGTCCGAGCGATCCTCGCGGGTCGTGTCGTATGCAAAGCTGCATCGCGCCGCCGAGCGGCGCGATCAGGGCCGATTCCTCGCCGAAGGGGCGAATGCCGTCGCGTCGGCGCTCGCCGTCGGACGGATCGAGGTGCTCCTGGTCGCCGAAGACGAGCAGCCACGCCACCGCGAACTGGTCGACGCCGCGACGGCGGCGGGCGTCCCGGTGTCGGTGATCACGGCCCGCGCCGCGTCGAAGCTCGGTGAGACCTCCACGCCCGCAGGAATCTTCGCGATCTGCCCGCTCCTCGACGTGTCTCTCGAGGCAGTCCTCACCGAGGCGCCGCGGCTTCTCGCCATCGCCGTCGAGGCGCGTGAACCCGGGAACGCGGGCACGCTGATCCGGTGTGCGGATGCGATGGGCGCGGACGCCGTCGTCCTGCTCGGCGACGCCGTCGACCCGCACAACGGCAAGTGTGTCCGGGCGAGCGCGGGGAGCGTGTTCACGGTGCCCGTGGTGCGCGAGCGTTCCGTCGACGACGCGCTCGACGCCATCCAGGCCACCGGCATCACGCTGCTGGCGACGGCGGCCGACGGCGAGGTCGACCTGGACTCCGCGGCCGATGTGCTCTCCGGCCGGGTCGCCTGGCTGTTCGGCAACGAGGCACATGGGTTGCCGGCCGACGTGCAGCGTTCGGCCGACCACCGTGTGTCCATTCCGATCCGCGGACGCGCGGAGAGCCTGAATGTCGCTGCCGCGGCAGCCATCTGTCTGTACGAGAGCGCGCGTGTCCACGGCGCGGCGGGTCGAGTCTGACCGCTGTCCGAGTCGGCCGGTAGGGTCGGCGATCGTGTCAGAAACTGTGTCACCCGACTCCGCGCCCGAACCCGCACCCGCGACTCCCGGCTCGCCGGCCGCGGCACCGCAGACGGTGCCCGCGCCCGATCCCGCGGTCGTGAACTCCCGCATCGCCTCGGCGATCGCCGCCGAACTCGGGGTGGGGGTCGGTCAGGTGCGTTCGGCCATCGAACTGCTCGACGGCGGGTCGACGGTCCCGTTCGTCGCCCGGTACCGCAAAGAGGCCACCGGCGGCCTCGACGACGCGCAACTCCGCACGCTCGACGAGCGTCTCGGCTACCTCCGCGACCTCGAGGCCCGTCGCCAGGCGGTCCGCGAATCGATCGCCGCGCAGGGCAAGCTCGACACCGCCCTCGACGCACGCATCCTCGAAGCCGACACCAAGGCCCGCCTCGAGGACATCTACCTCCCGTACAAGCCCAAGCGCCGCACCAAGGCCCAGATCGCGCGCGAGGCGGGGCACGAGCCCGTGGCCGATGCGCTGCTCTCGGACCCGACGACGGATCCGTCGACGTTCACCGCCGAACAACTCGACGGTGCCCGCGCGATCGCCGTGGAGCGGTTCGCCGAAGACGCCGACCTGGTCGGCGAACTCCGCGAGCTGATGTGGCAGACGGGCGTGCTGCGCACTGCGGTTCGCGAGGGCAAGGAGTCGGCCGGCGCCAAGTTCGCCGACTACTTCGAGTTCTCCGAGCCGTTCACCTCGTTGCCGTCGCACCGGGTCCTGGCCGTGCTGCGCGGTGAGCGCGAGGAGATCCTCTCGGTCACCCTCGACGCCGACCCGGAAGCGGCTGAGCGACCTGCCGGCCCCGGCCCGTACGAACAGCGGATCGCCGCCCGGTTCGGCATCGCCGATCAGGGCCGCCCCGCCGACCGCTGGCTCACCGACACGGTGCGCTGGGCGTGGCGCACCAAGCTCTTCGTCGGGCTGTCGCTCGACGTCCGGATGCGGCTGCGTCAGGCCGCGGAGGCCGATGCGGTCGCGGTGTTCGCCACGAACCTCAAGGACCTCCTGCTGGCGGCGCCCGCCGGCTCCCGAACGACGATGGGCCTCGATCCCGGTCTGCGCACCGGCGTGAAGGTCGCAGTGGTGAACGCGACCGGCAGGGTCGTCGACCACGCGACGATCTATCCGCACGAGCCGCGACGCGACAAGTCCGGCGCGTTGGCCGTGCTGGGCGCACTCGTCGAGAAGCACGGTGTCGAACTCATCGCGATCGGCAACGGCACCGCCTCGCGGGAGACCGACGCGCTCGCCGGTGAACTCCTGTCCGCGATCAAGGAAGCCGGCAAGAAGCCGCCGACGAGCGTCGTCGTGTCCGAGGCGGGTGCCTCGGTGTACTCCGCATCGGCCTACGCGTCGAAGGAGCTGCCCGACCTCGACGTCTCCATCCGCGGCGCGGTCTCGATCGCCCGCCGTCTGCAGGACCCGCTCGCGGAACTCGTGAAGATCGACCCGAAGTCCATCGGGGTCGGCCAGTACCAGCACGACATCTCCGAGACCCTGCTCGCGCGGTCGCTCGGCGCAGTCGTCGAAGACGCGGTGAACGCGGTCGGTGTGGACGTGAACACGGCCTCGGTGCCCCTGCTGTCCCGGGTGTCCGGCATCACCGCGGGACTCGCGGAATCGATTGTCGCGCATCGTGACACCAATGGTGCGTTCCGGGACCGCAAGCAGATCACCGCGGTGCCCCGGCTCGGACCCAAGGCGTTCGAACAGTGCGCAGGCTTCCTGCGCATCGCCGACGGCGACAACCCGCTGGATGCGTCGAGCGTGCACCCCGAGGCGTATCCGGTCGTCACCCGCATCATCGAGAAGGTGGGCACGGATGTCCGGTCGCTGATCGGTGACACCCCGACCCTCACCAAGCTGCGTCCCGAGGAGTTCGTCGACGAGACCTTCGGTCGTCCGACCGTCGTCGACATCATCGCCGAACTCGACAAGCCAGGACGTGACCCGCGTCCTGAGTTCAAGACCGCGACGTTCGCCACCGGCATCGAGAAGGTCTCCGACCTGACGCCGGGCATGGTCCTCGAGGGTCAGGTCACCAATGTGGCCGCCTTCGGTGCGTTCGTCGACGTGGGTGTGCACCAGGACGGGCTCGTCCATGTCTCGGCGATGGCGCATCGGTTCGTCTCCGATCCCCACGAGGTCGTCAAGTCCGGTGACATCGTGAAGGTGAAGGTCATGGACGTGGATGTGGAGCGCAAGCGCATCGGGCTCTCGTTGCGGCTCGACGATGAGCCGGGCTCCGACGGCAAGCCTGCTCGCGCACCCCGTGGGCAGGGACGTGACGACAGTCCGCGTGGTGGTCAGCCGCGCCGGAACGACCAGCGCGGCGGTACTCGCGGCGCCCCGCAGGGCCAGGGCGCTCGGGGGAGCCAGGGCAACCGGGGCGGGAACCGCAACGATCGCCGGCCGGCGCCCAGCGGGGCGATGGCCGACGCGCTCAAGCGGGCCGGTTTCGGCAAGTAGGGTCCTGGCCCGGCGGTCCGGTCAGCACGGACCGGGCCGCCGCGGTCGACGCTGCCGGGCTCCGAGCGTCCCGGAGCGGTTGGTCGGCACGGGGATTGCTGACCCCGGCCGAGTAGTTTTGCTCAGGCCCGCCCGGCGACGGCGGCCGAGACTGACGCCATGCTCAGCACCGAATCAGGCCGACCGGCCGGAATACGCTCGGTTCCGACGGGTCTGCCCACTCCCCGCGAACTCGACGCCCTCACCGGACACCGGGACCGCGTCATCGACATCATCCGCATCGTGTCCCTCGTCGTTGTCGTCGCCGGTCACTCGATCATGCTCACCGTCGAGGTCGCCGACGGCTCGATCGAGCTGGGCAACACACTCGGCGAGGTACCCGCGCTGCAACCGGCGACCTGGCTGCTGCAGGTGCTGCCGCTGTTCTTCTTCGCCGGCGCAGCCGCGGCGACCCGCGGCTGGACCTCGCGCGGCGAGGGCGACACCCCGACGGCGGGGCAGTGGCTCCTCGCGCGGACTCAGCGGCTGCTGCGTCCGGTCTTCTGGTACCTCGGTGCGGTCGTGGCCGTCTACGCCGTCCTGTCCCGTATCGATGCCGTGGCCACGGCCGATGTCGTCGCGCGCCTCGGGGTGCAGCTCCTGTGGTTCCTGGGCGCCTACCTGCTGGTCCTGGCCGTGGTCCCGTTCCTGCAGCGGCTCTCCTCCGCCGGTGGTGTGGCGGTCGCGCTGGGCGTGTGCTGGGGGAGTACCGCACTGGTCGACGCCGTCCGGCTCGCGGACGGACCCGCTGCGCTGGGCTATCTGAACTTCCTCACCGTGTGGACGATCCCCGCTGTTCTCGGGATCGCCTACGCCAAGAGGATCCTGCGGCCCGGGATCGCCCTCATGGTGGCCGTCGGCGGGCTCGCCGTCGACGCCGCCCTCGTCTCGTGGGGACCCTATGAGGTCTCGCTCGTCACCGTGCCGGGTCAGCAGCTGTCGAACATGAGCCCGCCGAGCCTGCTGCTCGCCGGCCACGCGATCGTGCTGTGCGCGGGCGCGATCGCCGTGCGCCGGTTCCTCGCGGTCCTCGCCGACCGTCCGATGGTCTGGTGGTGGGTGGTGCTGGGCAACCGCGGCGCGATGACCCTCTACCTCTGGCATCTGCCGGTGCTCGCCGCGATCGTCGGAACGTGCGCCGCGCTGGGTGTCGACCGCGCCGACGTCCACTCGGCGTCGTTCCCGGTGATCGTCGGGGCGCAGACCGTGCTGCTGCTCGCGGTCATGGTCCCGGTGGTCGCAGTGCTGTCTCCGCTCGAGAACCGGTCCCTCCCGTGGTGGGACGAACCGATCGCCCGGCGCAGCGGGCCGGTGCGGAGCGCGGCCCTGCTGACGGTGCTGGCCGGCCTCGGCGTGGCGATCCTGATGCTCGCGCGTGGCGGTCTGACCGGGGACGGCGTGTGGTGGCTGGTCCTGGGCCTCGCGTGTGCCATCGGCGCCCGTCGGCTGGCGGTTCCCGCCGGTCGCCGGACCGCGGCGGGACCGCCTCCTGGAGACGACGCCTCCCTGCAGGTCAGCGCCCCGCGGTAGTCGACTACCCTCGACGGGAGTCATCGTCGGCACCCGAGGCGCCCGTCGGCCCCGCTGGGTCGGCGTGCACAGCGCGACGACGATGCCGACCATCCACCGATCGACGCATGAGGAGCACGCCCACCGTGGCCACTTCCGCCGACGCAACGGCATTCCCGGGACCCGACGACCTCGAGACGGCCGCCTCGGCGGCGATCGCGGCGTTCGAGGCGGCGGCCGACCTCGATCAGCTCGCGGCGGCCAAGTCGGCGCACCTCGGCGATCGTTCGCCGATCGCGCTCGCCCGACGCGCGCTGGGCTCCATCCCCAAGGATCAGCGCTCCGAGGCGGGCAAGCTGGTGAATCAGGTCCGCGGCCGGGTGTCGGCGGCATTGGAGGCGCGGACCGCCGTCCTCGACGCCGAGCGCGACGCGGCGGTGCTCGTCGCCGAATCCATCGACGTGACGTTGCCGAGCGGCCGACGTCCGGTGGGTGCACGCCATCCCATCACCGTGATCGCCGAGCAGGTGGCCGACGTGTTCGTCGGCATGGGCTGGGAGATCGCGGAGGGCCCGGAGGTCGAGACCGAGCATCACAACTTCGACGCGCTGAACTTCCTCCCCGATCACCCCGCACGGTCCATGCAGGACACCTTCTACATCGCACCCGAGGGGTCCCGGCAGGTCCTGCGGACGCACACCTCACCGGTGCAGGTCCGCTCCATGCTGAGCCGCGACCTGCCCATCTACGTCGCGTGCCCCGGCCGTACGTTCCGTACCGACGAACTCGACGCGACCCACACCCCGGTGTTCCATCAAATCGAGGGCCTCGCCGTCGACAAGGGACTCACGCTCGCCAACCTGCGCGGCACCCTCGAGACCTTCGCCCGTGCGCTCTTCGGGCCGGAGACGACGACCCGCATGCGGGCGAGCTACTTCCCGTTCACCGAACCCTCCGCCGAGGTCGACGTGTGGTTCCCCGCCAAGAAGGGCGGGCCGGGCTGGGTGGAGTGGGGCGGTTGCGGCATGGTCAACCCGAATGTGTTGCGCGCCAGCGGAATCGACCCGGACGTCTACTCGGGATTTGCGTTCGGCATGGGTCTGGAACGGACCCTGCAGTTCCGCAACGACATCTCCGACATGCGCGACATGGTCGAGGGTGACATCCGCTTCACCCTCCCGTTCGGTCCGGCCGCCTGACCTCGTCCGGCCCGGACCGACCCCGCCGACTTCTCACGACGCGACGAAAGTAGTTGATACACAGTGCGTGCACCACAGTCCTGGTACACCGAGGTCCTCCGCGCCGGCGACCCGCAGTGGTCGGCCACGACCGAGGAGATCGACGCCGGTTTCGTCCGCGTGGGTTTCGAGATCGAGGACATCGAGCAGTTCCCGGAGATCACCGGCCCGCTCGTGATCGGTCGCGTCGAGACCATCGAGGAACTCACCGAGTTCAAGAAGCCGATCCGGTTCTGCACGGTCGCGGTCGGTGAGGCCGAGCCACGCGGAATCGTCTGCGGTGCACGCAACTTCGCCGAGGGTGATCTGATCGTCGCGGCCCTGCCCGGCGTCGTGCTCCCCGGTCCGTTCGAGATCGCCTCGCGCAAGACCTATGGACGCGTTTCCGACGGCATGATCTGTTCGGTCTCCGAGCTGGGAATCGGTACCGATCACAGCGGCATCCTCGTCCTCGCGCCCGGAACCGCCGAGCCCGGTGCCGACGCCCGCGAGGTGCTCGGACTCGACGACGCGGCCATCGACGTGAACGTGACGCCGGACCGCGGTTACGCGTTCTCGGTGCGCGGACTCGGGCGCGAACTCGCCGGCAGCTTCGGGGTTCCGTTCGTCGATCCGGGACTGCGATCGGCGGACCTGCCGGACGACGGTTCGGTCCCGGCGTGGCCCGTCGCCATCGACGAGAACTCCGGCGCCACGCGCTACACCGCGCGGGTGATCACCGGCGTCGACCCCACGGCCATCTCGCCGTGGTGGATGCAGAAGCGGCTCATGGTCGCGGGGATCCGCCCGATCTCGGCGATCGTCGACATCACCAACTACGTGATGATCGAGCTCGGGCAGCCACTGCACGCCTTCGACGCCGACCGGATCACGGGCACCGTCTCCGTCCGTTCGGCACAACCGGGGGAGAAGCTCACCACCCTCGACGACACCGTGCGCGTCCTCGACCCCGAGGATGTGCTGATCACCGACGACACCGGGCCGATCGCCCTGGCCGGCGTCATGGGCGGCGCGAGCACCGAGGTGGGGCCGGAGACCACCACAGTGCTGCTGGAGTCGGCGACGTTCGACCCGGTTCGGGTCTTCCGCACCGCGAAGCGCCACAAGCTGACATCGGAGGCCAGCAAGAGATTCGAGCGGGTCGTCGACCCGGAGATCACCGCGGTGGCCTCCGACCGTGCGGCCCGGCTGATCGTCGAGATCGCCGGCGGGCGGGTCGCCTCACCGCTGTCGGAGACGCACGTCCAGACCCCGATCCGGTCGACGATCTCGATCCCGGCCGACGAACCCGATCGCGTCGCGGGTATCGGGTATCCGCCCGGCACCACCCTGACCAGGCTGACCGAGGTCGGCTGCGTGGTGACCGGAACCGACGAGCTCGACGTGTTCCCGCCCTCGTGGCGACCCGACCTCCGGCAGCGCGCCGACCTCGTGGAGGAGGTCCTCCGGCTCGAAGGCCTCGAGGACATCCCCGCAGTGGTGCCCCGGGCGCCGGGCGGCACCGGGCTCACCCCGGTTCAACGTCGTCGACGCAGCGTCGGCCGCACCCTGGCGCTCGACGGCTACGTCGAGGTCTTGCCGTACCCGTTCATGCCGTCCGGCGTCTTCGACCTGTGGGACCTCCCGGCCGACGACGAACGCCGACGCACCGTCAAGGTCCTCAATCCGCTCGAGTCCGACCGTCCGGAACTGAACACCACTCTGCTTCCGGGCCTCCTGGAGATGGCGGCGCGCAACATCGCCCGCGGACAGCGTGACCTGTCGCTGTTCACGATCGGACAGGTCGTCATCGCCGGTGATCACGTGGCCGCTGTCGACGCGCTCGATGTGACGCGTCGCCCGACCGACGAGGAGATCGCCGCACTCGACGCCTCACTGCCGCATCAGCCGCTGCACGTCGGCGTCGTGCTCACCGGATTGCGCGATCCCGCCGGGCCCTGGGGGCCGGGACGCGCTGCCGATCACCTCGACGCCTTCGAGGCGGCCCGCACGATCGGCCGGGCGGCGGGGGTGACCGTCGAGCTCACCGCCGACGATCACCGGCCGTGGCATCCGGGCCGCTGTGCGCGGCTCACGGTCGACGGCCGCACGGTCGGTTACGCGGGCGAGCTGCATCCGGCTGTGCTGGAGCGGGCGCACCTGCCCAAGCGGACCTGCGCCGTGGAGATCGACATCGATGCGCTTCCCCTGGACCAGCGACTCCCGGCGCCGTCGGTGTCGGTGTTCCCGGCTGTCCTGCAGGACGTCAACGTCGTGGTCGGCGGTGAGGTCCCGGCCGCGGACGTCCAGGCCGCACTCCGCGAAGGTGCCGGCGACCTGCTCGAGGACATCGCATTGTTCGACGTCTTCACCGGGGAGCAGGTCGGCGCGGGCAACAAGTCGCTGACGTTCTCGCTGCGATTCCGCGCGGCCGATCGGACTCTCACCGAGGACGAGGCCAACGAGGCCAAACTGGCCGCCGTCGACGCCGCGGCCTCGCGGGTGGGTGCCCGTCTGCGCTGACCCGGTCCCAGCGCGGGAACCACCCCGCCGTGAATTGATTTGCATCCTGCTGCATAATGATCAACATGGCTTCGACAAGCTCAACCAGCAGCGAACTGCGCTCAACCAGCGGGGAACTGCGCTCGACCGACGACGAACTGCGGTCGACCAGCGGTGTGAAGGTGGCGGTGGCCGGTGCGAGCGGCTATGCGGGTGGCGAGATCCTCCGGCTGTTGTGCGGGCACCCCCGCCTGCGATCGGGTGACCTCGAGATCGGTGCACTCACCGCGGGCGGCAATGCCGGCACGCCCCTGGGGACCCATCACCCGCACCTGTTGCCGTTGGCCGATCGGGTGCTGGAGGACACGACCCCGGAGGTCCTCGCCGGACACGACGTCGTCTTCCTGGGCTTGCCGCACGGCGCGTCGGCGGTGATCGCCGACACACTGCCGCCGACCACACTTATCATCGACTGCGGTGCGGACTTCCGGTTGCGGGACGCAGGCGAGTGGACCGCCTACTACGGCGGCGATCATGCCGGGACGTGGCCCTATGGTCTGCCCGAGCTGCCCGGCAATCGGGAGGTCCTCAAGGATGCGAGCCGGGTCGCGGTACCCGGCTGCTATCCGACGGTGTCGATCCTGTCGTTGCTGCCGGCCATCGCGGCCGGGATCGCGGACCCGCATGTCACGGTGGTCGCCGTGAGCGGCGCCTCGGGTGCCGGCCGGTCTCCGAAGGTCGATCTGCTGGCCTCGGAGGTCATCGGGTCCGCGCGCGCGTACGGAGTCGGCGGCGTCCATCGGCACACGCCGGAGATCTCCCAGGCCCTCTCGGCTGCGGCCGAGCAGCCGGTGACGGTCTCGTTCACGCCGATCCTGGCGCCGATGGCGCGGGGCATCCTCGCCACGTGCACCGCGCGGACCGGTGCATCGGCCGCCGAGGCACGCGCGGTGTATGAGAAGGCTTATGCCGACGAGGAATTCGTGCACGTGCTGCCGGAGGGCAGACTGCCCGCGACCGGATCGGTCATCGGGTCGAACGCCGTGCAGCTCGGCGTCACCGTCGACGAACGCGCCGGGACCCTCGTGGTCGTCGGTGCGGTGGACAACCTCACCAAGGGGACCGGCGGCGCCGCGGTCCAATCGATGAACCTGGCGCTGGGCTGGACCGAGAACGAGGGACTGAGCACCGTGGGAGTGGCACCGTGACCGGAACCGGACAGACCGACAGCGCGGGAACAGAGCAGGATCGGATCGAAGGTGGTGCGCCCGGCGATCACCCGCGGCTCGTGCGGGGCCAGGGTGTCACGGCGCCCCTCGGCTTCCGAGCTGCCGGCATAGCCGCCGGGATCAAGGTCTCCGGCGCCCCCGATCTCGCTCTGGTCTTCAACGAGGGGCCCGACTACGCCGCTGCCGGCGTCTTCACCCGCAACCAGGTGAAGGCCGCGCCCGTGCTGTGGTCGCAGCAGGTCCTCACCACCGGCCGGCTGCGCACTGTCGTCCTGAATTCCGGTGGTGCGAATGCCTGTACGGGCCCGGGCGGGTTCCAGGACACCCACCGGACCGCGGAGGCGGTGGCCGACGCGCTCAGCAACTGGGGGACGAGTACCGGCGCGGTCGAGGTCGCGGTCTGCTCGACCGGCCTGATCGGCGATCGACTGCCGATGGACAAGGTCCTGGCGGGGGTCACCGAGATCGTCCAGGACATGGGTGGCGGTCTGTCCGGCGGGACGGATGCCGCGCACGCGATCATGACCACCGACACCGTCCCCAAACAGGCTGCGCTGCATCACCCGCAGGGGTGGAACGTCGGCGGCATGGGTAAGGGCGCGGGGATGCTCGCGCCGTCGCTGGCCACCATGCTGGTGGTCCTCACGACCGACGCCAGTGCGACCGCCGAACAACTCGACACCGCCTTGCGCAGGGCGACGGCACGCACGTTCGACCGGTTGGACATCGACGGCTCGTGTTCGACGAACGACACGGTGCTGCTGCTGAGTTCGGGCGCCAGCCAGATCCCAGTCGACCAGACCGACCTGGACGACGCGGTCTTCGCCGTCTGCGACGATCTCGCCGCGCAGATGATGGCCGACGCGGAGGGCGTCACGAAGCGGGTCGTCATCACGGTCTCCGGTGCACACACCGAGGACGATGCGCTGACGGTCGCCCGGGCCGTCGCACGCGACTCGCTCGTCAAGACCGCCCTGTTCGGTTCGGATCCGAACTGGGGTCGGGTACTGGCCGCGGTCGGCGCGACGCCGGTCACCATCGACCCTGATCGCATCGCGGTGTCGTTCAACGGCAGTCCGGTGTGCGAGAACGGGTTCGGCGTCGAAGGCGCACGGGACGTGGACTTGTCGGGCACCGACATCGCCGTCGTCGTCGACCTGAAGCTGGGAGAGTCCGCGGCGAGCGTCCGGACCACCGACCTCTCGCACGCGTACGTCGAAGAGAACTCGGCGTACTCGTCATGAGCGAGACGACATCGGGAGTCCACCCGATCGACCCCGCCGCCGGTCTCGCGAAGGCGACGGTCCTCGCCGAGGCGCTGCCCGCGCTGCAACGACTCGCGGGCGCGACCGTCGTCGTCAAGTACGGCGGCAATGCCATGGTCGACGACGAGCTGAAGAAGGCGTTCGCCGCGGACATGGTGTTCCTGCGCGCATGTGGGATGCACCCCGTGGTGGTTCACGGTGGCGGCCCGCAGATCTCGGCGATGCTGAAGCGGCTGGGGCTCGCCGGAGAGTTCAAGGGCGGGTTCCGGGTCACGACCCCCGAAGTGATGGACGTGGCCCGGATGGTGCTGTTCGGACAGGTCGGGCGCGAACTCGTCGGGTTGATCAACTCGCACGGCCCGTACGCCGTCGGCATCACCGGCGAGGACGCACACCTGTTCACCGCGGCGCGGCGGACGGTGCTCGTCGAGGGGGTTCCGACCGACATCGGCCTCGTCGGCGACATCGCGTCGGTCAACACCTCGGCGGTTCTGGATCTGGTCGCCGCCGGCCGTATCCCGGTCGTCTCCACGATCGCCCCGGACCGCGACGGCGTGGTCCACAACATCAACGCCGACACCGCCGCCGGGGCGCTGGCCGAGGCGCTCGGTGCGTCCCGACTGGTGATGCTCACCGACGTCGAGGGTCTGTACACGAACTGGCCCGATCGCGGATCCCTGGTGTCCCGGATCGACACCGACACACTGACCGGACTGTTGCCGTCACTCGACTCGGGCATGGTCCCCAAGATGGAGGCCTGTCTGCGCGCGGTCACCGGTGGCGTCGACCGTGCCCACGTGATCGACGGCCGCGTGGCACATTCCGTGCTCGCCGAACTGCTGACCGAGAGCTCGACGGGCACCACCGTCGTCGTACCGGAGGAGGAATCATGACCGCGCCACTGCAACAGCGCTGGGCACAGTCGCTGATGAACAACTACGGCACACCGGCGATCGCCCTCGTCGGCGGATCGGGCGCCCATGTGACCGACGCCGACGGCAAGCGCTACCTCGACCTCCTCGGCGGGATCGCGGTCAACGCACTCGGCCATGCGCACCCGGCGATCGTCGAGGCGGTGACCACCCAGCTCCAGACGCTCGGGCACGTGTCGAACCTGTACATCGCCCCGCCGGTCGTCGAACTCGCCGAGAAGTTGCTCGACCGTTTCGGCCACCCGGGCCGCGCCTTCTTCTGCAACTCCGGGACCGAGGCCAACGAGGCGGCCTTCAAGCTCGCCCGGCGGACCGGGCGGCCGGAGATCGTCGCGGCGGAGAAGGCCTTCCACGGCCGCACGATGGGTGCGCTCGCCATGACCGGTCAGCCGGCGAAACGGGAGCCGTTCGAGCCGATGCCCGCCGGCGTCCGCTTCGTCCCCTACGGGGACATCGACGCTCTCGACGCGGTGGTCTCCGACCGCACAGCGGCGGTCATCCTCGAACCGATCCTCGGTGAGGCGGGCGTCATCGTCCCGCCCGCGGATTATCTGGCCGCGGCTCGCCGGATCACCGAAGAGCGTGGCGCGCTGTTGATCCTGGACGAGGTCCAGACGGGGGTGGCCCGGACCGGCACCTTCTTCGCCCACCAGCAGGTCGGCATCGTCCCCGACGTGATGACCCTGGCCAAGGGACTGGGCGGGGGACTGCCGATCGGGGCGTGCATCGCCACCGGCCGCGCGGCCGACCTGTTCGAACCGGGCCAGCACGGCACCACCTTCGGCGGCAATCCCGTCAGTGCCGCAGCCGCGCTCGCCGTACTGCGCGTCATCGACTCCGAGGGTCTCGTCGACTCCGTTGCGGCGGTGGGCAAGTCGATCGCCGCCGGCATCGAGGACCTGCAGCACCCGCTGGTCTCCCATGTCCGGGGCGCCGGTCTGTTGCTCGGCGTGGTGCTGACCCAGCCGTTGTCGCAGCGCGTCGAGGCCGCGGCCCGGGATGCGGGGTTCCTCATCAACGCGCCCGCACCCGACGTCCTACGGCTGGCGCCGCCGCTGATCCTCACCGAAGAGGAGGGCCAGAGCTTCGTGGCTGCTTTGCCGGGACTGCTCGACACCGCCGCCACATCGACCGAGGGAGACAAGGCGTGACCCGACATTTCCTGCGTGACGACGACCTGTCCCCGGCCGAACAGGCCGAGGTGCTCGCCCTCGCCGCCGAGGTCAAGGCGAAGCCGTTCGACTTCCGACCGCTGGAGGGACCTCGCGGAGTCGGCGTCATCTTCGACAAGAACTCGACCCGCACCCGCTTCTCCTTCGAGGTCGGCATCGCCCAACTCGGCGGGCACGCCGTCGTGGTCGACGGCCGCACCACGCAGCTCGGGCGCGAGGAGACGCTGGAGGACACCGGCCTCGTGCTGTCCCGGTTCGTCGACGCGATCGTGTGGCGCACCTTCGGCCAGGATCGACTCGATGCGCTGTCGTCGGCCGCCACGGTCCCGGTCGTCAACGCCCTCTCCGATGAGTTCCACCCGTGCCAGGTGCTCGCCGACCTGCAGACGATCATCGAGCACAAGGGTTCTCCCGCCGGCCTCACGATGACCTACCTGGGTGACGGCGCCAACAACATGGCGCACTCGCTCGCCCTGGGCGGTGTCACCGCCGGGATGCACGTTCGGATCAGTGCACCGGACGGCTTCCAGCCGGATCCCGGCGTCATCGCCGACACCGAGCGCCGCGCGGCGCAGACGGGTGGTTCGGTGGAGCTCGTCGGCGATCCCGTCGCCGCGTCCACCGGTGCCGATGTCCTGGTGACCGACACCTGGGTCTCGATGGGGCACGAGGACGACGGCAAGGACCGCACCGCGCCGTTCCGTCCGTACCAGATCAACGACGCGCTGCTCGCGCACGCCGCCGACGACGCGATCGTGCTGCACTGCCTGCCGGCACATCGCGGCGACGAGATCACCGCATCGGTCATCGACGGGCCGCGCAGCGTCGTGTTCGACGAGGCGGAGAACCGCCTGCACGCGCAGAAGGCCCTGCTGATCTGGCTGCTGGAGCACCAGTGACTCGCGAATCGCAGTGAGCAGGAGCTCGTCATGACCGGGAATCCACGATGACCGCCGGGGCCGAACCCTCGGAGAGCCGGCTGGCCGCCACCCGGGCGGGACGCCATGCGCGGATCATCGAGATCCTGTCCACGCATCAGGTCCGCAGCCAGTCCGAACTGCAGCGGCTGCTCGCCGAGGAGGGCGTCGACGCCACGCAGGCCACCCTGTCGCGCGACCTCGACGAGCTCGGCGCGGTGAAGCTGCGCGCGGCAGACGGCGGGGCTGGCGTGTACGTCGTTCCCGAGGACGGTTCGCCCGTCCGCGGCGTGTCCGGCGGTACCGACCGACTCGGCAGGCTGGTCTCCGACCTCCTGGTGTCGACCGACAGCAGCGGCAACCTCGCGGTGCTGCGCACGCCTCCGGGCGCCGCGCACTACCTCGCGGCCGCCCTCGACCGGGCACGCCTGCCCGACGTCGTCGGGACGATCGCCGGGGACGACACGATCTTCGTGGTGGCTCGCGAACCGCTCGACGGCGCCGGGCTCGCGCGGCGGATCGAGGGACTCGTGTAGCGGCGCCCGGACCTGAACCGAACCAGCCGACCAGCACAGAACAGACAGACCACACCAAACGAACAGCCGCGACACCGCCAATCGGTACCCGGACGGTGTCGCCGGAACACCGGGGCCGATGATGGACTCGGTCAACGCGCAGAACAGGAGCTTCACCTCATGGCAGAACGTGTCGTACTCGCATACTCGGGCGGCCTGGACACCTCGGTCGCGATCAGCTGGATCCAGAAGGAGACCGGCAAAGAGGTCGTCGCCGTGGCCCTGGACCTCGGTCAGGGCGGCGAGGACATGGAGGTCATCCGGCAGCGCGCACTGGACTGCGGCGCGGTCGAGGCCGTTGTGGTGGACGCCCGCGACGAGTTCGCCGACGAGTACTGCCTCGGCGCGATCACCTCGAACGCGCTCTACATGGACCGGTACCCGCTCGTCTCGGCACTGTCCCGGCCGCTGATCGCCAAGCACCTCGTCACCGCGGCCCGCGATCACGGCGGCACCGTCGTGGCCCACGGATGCACCGGCAAGGGCAACGACCAGGTACGCTTCGAGGTCGGGTTCGCCACTCTCGCACCGGATCTGCAGGTACTCGCCCCGGTCCGCGACTACGCGTGGACCCGCGAGAAGGCCATCGCCTTCGCCGGCGAGAACGACATCCCGATCAACGTGACCAAGAAGTCGCCCTTCTCCATCGACCAGAACGTGTGGGGTCGTGCGGTGGAGACCGGCTTCCTCGAGGATCTGTGGAACGCTCCCACCAAGGACGTCTACGACTACACCGAGGATCCGACCGTCAACTGGAATTCCCCCGACGAGGTCATCATCGGCTTCGACAAGGGCCGCCCGGTCAGCATCGACGGACGTCCGGTGAGCGTGCTCGAGGCCATCCAGGAACTCAACCGACGCGCGGGTGCGCAGGGCGTCGGACGACTCGACGTCGTCGAGGATCGGCTCGTGGGCATCAAGAGCCGTGAGGTGTACGAGGCTCCCGGCGCCATGGTCCTCATCCGCGCGCACGAGGAGCTCGAACACGTGACCCTCGAGCGCGAGCTGGGGCGCTACAAGCGCGGCACCGACCAGAAGTGGGCCGAGCTGGTGTACGACGGTCTGTGGTTCTCGCCGCTGAAGCGGTCGCTGGACTCCTTCGTCGCCTCGACGCAGGAGCACGTGACGGGCGAGATCCGGCTGACCCTGCACGGCGGCACCATCGCCGCCACCGGTCGCCGCAGCTCCGAGTCGCTCTACGACTTCAACCTCGCCACCTACGACGAGGGCGACACCTTCGATCAGTCCGCCGCGCGCGGCTTCGTCGAGCTGCACGGCCTGTCGTCGAAGATCGCCGCGAAGCGGGACCTGAATCTGTGAGTGCGGGCACCGGCGGCGGTAGCGGCCCGGAGACGGGTGGGACGACCAACCAGGGTTCGCTCTGGGGTGGTCGTTTCGCCGGTGGCCCGGCCGAGGCGATGGCCGCGCTCAGCAAGTCGACCCACTTCGACTGGGCGTTGGCCTCGTTCGACATCGAGGCGTCGAAGGCGCACGCCCGCGTCCTGAACAAGGCCGGGCTGCTCACGGCTGACGACCTCACCGGGATGATCGACGGTCTCGATCGTCTCGCCGCCGATGTCGCGGACGGCAGTTTCGGACCGGCCGAGTCCGACGAGGACGTCCACGGCGCCCTCGAACGCGGGCTGATCGAGCGGGTCGGCCCCGAACTCGGTGGCCGGCTACGCGCGGGACGGTCGCGCAACGATCAGGTCGCGACCCTGTTCCGGATGTGGCTGCGCGCCGCGATGCGTCGGGTGGCGCTCGGGGTGCTCGACGTCGTCGAGGCGCTGACCGCGCAGGCGGCCGCCCATCCGGACGCGATCATGCCGGGCAAGACCCATCTGCAGGCGGCGCAACCGGTCCTGCTGGGGCATCATCTGCTGGCACATGCACAGCCGTTGCTGCGCGACATCGATCGGCTCGCCGACGCCGATCGTCGGACAGCGGTGTCGCCGTACGGTTCCGGTGCACTCGCCGGCTCGTCGCTCGGGCTGGATCCGGCGGCGATCGCGGCCGACCTCGGTTTCGACGCGCCCGCCGAGAACTCGATCGACGCCACCTCGGCGCGTGACTTCGCCGCCGAGGCCGCGTTCGTGTTCGCGATGATCGCGGTGGACCTCTCCCGGTTGTCCGAAGAGGTGATCATCTGGAGCACACCGGAGTTCGGCTATGTGACGCTCGCCGATGCGTGGTCCACCGGCAGCTCGATCATGCCGCAGAAGAAGAACCCGGACGTCGCCGAGCTGATGCGCGGCAAGGCCGGGCGGCTCATCGGTGACCTGACCGGGTTGCTCGCGACACTCAAGGCACAACCGCTGGCCTACAACCGCGACCTCCAAGAGGACAAGGAACCGGTCTTCGACGCGGTCGCCCAGCTGGAGCTGTTGCTGCCGGCGGTGACCGGACTGGTCTCGACGCTGGAGTTCCACACCGACCGCATGGCCGAACTCGCTCCGGCGGGCTTCACCCTGGCCACCGACATCGCCGAGTGGATGGTCCGGCAGGGCGTGCCGTTCCGCGTCGCGCACGAGGCCGCGGGCGCCTGTGTCCGCGAGGCGGAATCACGCGGCGTCGGCCTGGACGAGCTCGACGACGCGACGCTGGCCGGTGTGCATCCCGCGCTGACGGCGGCCGTGCGCGAGGTCCTGACGGTGCGCGGTTCGGTCGAATCGCGCAGCGCGCACGGCGGTACCGCGCCCGAGCAGGTGCAGCGACAGATCAAGGTGGTGACGGCTGCGACCAACGATCTGCGGACTCGTTGGACTGCTGGGCCCGGCGGGCGACGCTGATCCGGTACGACTGAGTACAGTGACCTGTGTCACCGACGCGGTGTGTTCGACACGCGGGTGAGACCGGGACACCGACGACTGGAGGATCGACACGATGGCGGTGTGGGACGGGGGCCCCGATATCGCGGGGGTGGTCGGCAGAGTGTTGGCCACCGCGCAGAACGGCCTCGAGGTGTTGCGGTTCGGCGGACTGGAGACAGGTACCGAGCCGGCACCGTTCGCGGTGGTCGAGACGCACAAGATGTTCCGGCTGCGCCGGTATTTCCCGAACGATCCGTCGACCGGCCCCAACATCGTTCTGGTGCCGCCGATGATGGTGTCGGCCAACGTCTATGACGTGACCGGACACAATGGTGCGGTTTCCATCCTGCACCGCAACGGCATCACGCCGTGGGTCGTCGATTTCGGATCGCCGGACTCCGAAGAAGGGGGGATGGAACGGAACCTCGCCGACCACGTGGTCGCCATCAGCCGGGCGATCGACCTGATCGTCGAGGCCACCGGGCGCGACATCCACCTGGCCGGTTACTCCCAGGGCGGCATGTTCGCGTACCAGACCGCGGCGTATCGCCGATCCAAGGGGATCGCGAGTCTGATCACCTTCGGCAGCCCGGTGGACGTGCTCGCCGCGCTGCCCCTGGGGCTGCCCGCCGGCCTGGTGGCGCCGGCGGCCGAATTCCTGGCGGACAAGGCTTTCTCACGCAATCTCTGGGTGCGGGATTGGATGGCGCGCACCGGCTTTCAGCTACTCGACCCGGTGAAGACGGTGCGCAGCCGGATCGACTTCCTCCGTCGACTACACGACCGCGAGGCACTCCTGCCACGTGAGGACCAGCGCCGCTTCCTCGAAGCCGACGGCTGGGTCGCCTGGTCGGGCCCGGCGATCGCCGAGCTGCTGCGGCAGTTCGTGGCGCACAACCGGATGGTGTCCGGGGGCTTCGTGATCAACGGCGACCTCGTCTCGCTCGCCGAGATCACCTGCCCGGTCCTCGCGTTCGTCGGCGATGCCGACGACATCGGCCAACCCGCGGCGGTGCGCGGGATAGTCAGGGCCGCGCCCGACGCCGAGGTCTACGAATCCGCGCTCCCGGTCGGACATTTCGGACTCGTGGTCGGCAGCGCGGCCGGCGAGCACACCTGGCCGACGACCTCCGACTGGGTGAACTGGCTCTCCGACAACGGTCCGCGCCCCGAACTCATCACCGAGATGTCGCTCGTCGAACCGGGTCACGGCGGCGGGGTCAGTCTGTCCTCGCGCATCACGCACGGAGTGGGCTCGGTGGCCGACGCCGGCACCGCTGCGTCGCGCGAACTGCTCGGTCTGGCCAACTCCCTGCAACGGACCTCGCGGGCGGTGGCGTCGGAATCGGTGCGGACAGTGCCACGACTGTTCCGCCTCGGACAGATCCAGAGCGGGACGCGCATCTCCCTCTCGAAACTGATGGCCGAGAACACCAAACGCGGCGGCGACAGTGAGCTGTTCCTCTTCGAGAACCGCGTGCTCACCCACGCCCAGGTGAACGCACGCATCGACAACGTGGTCGCCGGCCTCGTCGACTGCTGCATCCGTCCGGGCCAGCACATCGGTGTGCTGATGGACACCCGGCCCAGCGCCCTGGTAGTCATCGCCGCGCTCTCCCGCCTGGGGGCGGTGGCGGTGCTGCTCGCCGCGGATGCCGACGTCCGCGAGATGATGCGGCTCGCCGACAGTTCGGTGATCGTCACCGATCCCACCAACCTCGACCTCGCGACCGCCGCCTCGGACCGGGTGCTGGTGCTCGGCGGCGGGAGTGGCGATTCCCGTGCGATCGACGGTGCCGACGGGACATCTATCGTCGACATGGAGCGCATCGACCCCGACAAGGTCGTCATGCCGACCTGGTACCGACCCGATCCCGGGCTCGCGGGAGATCTCGCATTCATCCTGTTCAGCCGTGCGTACGGCAAACTCGTCCCCTGGCCGGTGACCAACCACCGGTTCGCGATGTCGGCCTTCGGCGCGGCGTCGGCGGCGGCGCTCACCGACCGCGACACCGTGTACTGCCTGCCTCCGCTGCACCATGCGTCGGGACTGCTCACGACGCTGGGCGCGACGGTCGTCGGGCGCTCACGCATTGCGCTGTCCAACGGCATCGATCCCGCGAACTTCGCGGTGGAGGTGCAGCGGTACGGGATCACCGTCGTGTCCTACACGTGGTCGATGCTCAGCGGCATCGTGCGCGACCCCGACTTCCACATCAACCAGCACAACCCGATCCGGTTGTTCATGGGCTCCGGCATGTCGGCGGGACTGTGGGAGGACGTGTGCGCCAGCTTCCCTCGCGCGCGCATCCTCGAGTTCTTCGCCACCGCCGACGGTTCGGCGATCCTCGCGAACGTGTCCGGGGACAAACTCTCCTCCGTCGGCCGGCCGCTGCCGGAGACCAATCCCGTCGAGGTCGCGGCCTACGACATCGTCGGCGACCGGTTGCTCATCGACGACTCCGGCTTCGTCCGGCGAGCCGAGACGGGGGAGCCCGGTCTGCTCCTGGCCAAGGCGAAGCACAAGTTCGACACCAACGGGACGGTCCTTCGCGACGTCTTCACGACGCGGGACCGGTGGGAGGTGTCGGGACACCTGTTCGTCCGGGACGCCGACGGCGACCTGTACTTCCTCGGGGCGACCGACCGCGTGCTGCGAACCGCCGACGGGCCGGTGTTCATCCCGCCCCTCACGCACGCGCTCTCGCGGCTCAAGAGTGTCGACCAGGTCGTCGTGTACGGCGTCGGCGAACCCGGACACCAGGTCGTCGTCGCCGCGATGACCCTTCGGCCCGGAGTCAAACCGGACTCGCTCACGGTCAGCCAACTGCGGATCGCGCTGGGGGAGTACCGAGCCGACGCCCGACCTCACCTGATCCACGTCGTCGAGGAGATCCCGAAGTCGGCGTCCTTCCGTCCGCTGAGCACCGGCTTGGTGGAGGAGGGACTGCCGAAACCCGGCGCGCGCGTCTGGTACCGGGACGATGACGGCCGCTACCGCAGGTACACCCGGACCGTGGCGGAGAAGCTGGACTGGACCGGCTCCCGGACGAGCGATGCCCTAGGGTGATCGGGGTGACGACACGCGCTGAGGCCATCGACCCGATCGTGCGCGAACGCCTGGCCTGCCCGCAGGACCACGGTCCGCTGATCGACGCCGGCGACGAGCTCTACAACCCGCGGCTGCATGTCGCGTACCGCATCGACTCCGACGGCATCCCGGTGATGTTGGTCGACGAGGCGCGGGCGGTCGACGACGCCGAGCACGAGCGCATCGTCTCCTCGAAGTAGTCCGATCGTCGGTCGGGTCCGGGTGCCGGGCTCCGGCGCGCCTCACCTCACCCGCGACCCGATCTCGTCGGATGACAAGATCGAGGGGTGAGTGCTGACAACGTCGAGACCCCCGAGCCGACCGCCGTTCCCGCAACCGTCGACATCCTCGACGAGCTGCACTGGCGTGGGCTGATCGCTCAGTCCACCGATCTGGCTGCCCTGGGTGATGCCCTCTCGAACGGGCCGGTCACCCTGTACGCGGGGTTCGATCCGACAGCGGCGAGTCTGCACGCCGGACACCTCGTACCGCTGTTGACCCTCAAGCGGTTCCAGCTCGCCGGCCATCGTCCGATCGTCCTCGCCGGCGGAGCCACCGGTCTGATCGGTGACCCCCGTGACGTGGGGGAGCGGACGATGAACTCGGCCGACACCGTCGCCGAGTGGGCCGGACGCATCGACGCGCAGCTCCGACGATTCGTCGACATCGCCGACTCCCCGACAGGTGCGGTGGTGGTCAACAACCTCGACTGGACCGGTCAGCTGTCGGCGATCGAGTTCCTGCGCGATCTGGGCAAGCACTTCTCGGTGAACGTGATGCTCGCCCGAGACACGGTGAAGCGTCGTCTCGACGCCGACGGCATGAGCTACGCCGAGTTCAGTTACCTGCTCCTGCAGTCGAACGACTTCGTCGAGCTCCATCGCCGGTACGGATGCACGCTCCAGATCGGTGGCTCCGATCAGTGGGGGAACATCGTCGGCGGGGTCGACCTGGCCCGACGCCTCGACGGCTCGGCGCTGCACGCGTTGACCGTTCCCCTCGTCACGTCCGCGGACGGCAAGAAGTTCGGCAAGTCCACCGGCGGCGGCAGTCTGTGGCTCGACCCGGAGCTGACGAGCCCCTACTCCTGGTACCAGTACTTCGTGAACACCGCAGACGCCGATGTCGTCCGCTACCTGCGGTGGTTCACATTCCTCGGGCGGGACGAGATCGAGGAACTCGAGCGCGCGACCGTCGAGACCCCGCACCTGCGCCTGGCGCAGCGCCGCCTCGCCGCCGAGATGACGACCCTCATCCACGGCAAGGCCAACACCGACGCGGTCGAGTTGGCCAGCCAGGCACTGTTCGGCCGGGCGGAACTCGACGAACTCGACGAGGCGACCCTCGCGGCCGCACTCGGCGAGACCTCGGTCGCCGACTACCCCGATCGCCGGCCGACCATCATCGAACTGCTCGTCGACACAAAGCTGTCTGAGAGCAACAAGGCCGCTCGTCGTGCCGTGTCGGAGGGTGGCGCGTACGTGAACAACACCAAGATCTCCGACCCGGAGTGGCAGCCGGCCGATGCCGACCTGCTCCATGGCCGGTGGTTGGTGGTCCGTCGCGGCAAGAAGAGTTTCGCCGGCGCCAAACTAGGCCGCTGACCAGGCGATTTGACGCGTTGTTCGCGCCTGTGTAACTTAATCGACGCACCGCAGAGAGCAACTCCCCCGGAGCCGCAAGCCCCGGGGAAGTAAAAGTGCCCGAGCCATTCGCTCGGGCCGCCTGTGCGGGGCCACTCCCGAGAACAAGAGCGTGTGTATTCATCACGCTCTGGGAAGCTCGTCGGAGCCGGCTTCACATCGAAGACGTCCGACGGGTGTGTGTTCTTTGAGAACTCGATAGTGTGTTGGTGGATTGTTTGATGCCATATTTTTGGTGTCAGATGGTTTGCTTGGATGATGTGTCCGCGACCTCGAAGTCGCGAGACGCTGATGAGTTTATTTTTTGATGCCAGTTTTTTTTGAGGATTATTTGGTCAGGTTTTGCTTTCCTGGTTGAAACATTTGTGTTGAAACGTCGGCTTTCGGGTCGGTTTGGTTTCTACATTTTTTCATGGAGAGTTTGATCCTGGCTCAGGACGAACGCTGGCGGCGTGCTTAACACATGCAAGTCGAACGGAAAGGCCCAGCTTGCTGGGTAC
>NZ_JBEPPN010000020.1:0-27246 GCF_040547295.1 Gordonia sp. PvP123
CACGCTGCTCCACCGACAACGAACTACGTGGATGCATACAACTCTCCCCGGGTAGTCGAAACTGATTTTCAGTCCAACTCCCGGGGAGCAGTCCACACCGGGCGCTGGGTTTACGGAAAAGGGGTGGGTTTGCCGGCACTCGCAGCACGGCCACCTGGTCGGGACGGTGATCTTCTGGTCCACTGGAGTACATGCGCGACGTCCTGCGGTCCCTGACCGAACTCCTCGACACCGGTGACGCGCGGCCGGTTGCGCTCTGCCGGGTCGTCGGCACCACGGGATCGGCTCCCCGCGAGTTGGGCGCCGCGATGATCGTGACCGAGGACGACACCGTCATCGGGTCGGTGTCCGGCGGCTGCGTCGAATCCGCGCTCGTGCACACCGCGCGCGACGTCCTGGCCGACGGCGTCGCCGTGGTCGAACACTACGGCGTCGACGATCCCGACGACCCCGCGCCGGGCCTCACCTGCGGAGGGCAGATCGAGGTCCTCGTCGAGCGGGTTTCCCCGACCGCCCAGCGCCGTCGGCACCTCACCCGCATGGTCGCCGCACTCGACGACGACGAACCGATCTCGTGGGCCACGACCCTCACCGACGACACCGACTGGTACCTCGCCACGGCGACGTCGCAGCCGGCCTGGCGTCGTCTCGACCGCGACGTCGCCGACCTCCTCACCACCGGCCGCAGCGGGCTCATCGGGGTCGACGACTGCGACGCGCCGTCCGACGAACGCCCCCGTACCTTCGTGCAGACCTTCGCCCCACCCGCGCGGCTGATATTGGTCGGCGCCAACGACTTCGTGCGGGCGCTCAGCTCACTCGGGACGAGTCTCGGGATGCGGGTGACGGTTGTCGACGCGCGACCGGTGTTCGCCACCCGCGCACGGTTTCCCGACGCCGACGACGTCGTCGTCGGGTGGCCGGATAGGTACCTGGCGGGCGAGATCCGGGACGGACGGGTCGGTGCGTCGACCTCGATCTGCGTGATGACGCACGACCCGAAGTTCGACGTCCCGACCCTGCGCGTCGCACTCGCTTCCCCGACCCTCGGTTTCGTCGGTGCGCTGGGGTCGCGACGGACCGTCGACGACCGCCGTCAACGTCTCCGCGACGCGGGCCTCGACGACGGGCAACTCGCCCGTCTGCGCTCACCGCTGGGGCTCGACCTCGGCGGGCACACACCCGGCGAGGCGGCCGTGGCCATCGCAGCGCAGCTGATCGCCGAACGGCATCGTGCGACGGCGACACCCCTCCACGCGGGAACCGGCCCCATCCACCGCCGGTAGCGAGGTGCTCCGCTCAGGACCCGAGGAACCTGGGCGCGCGCTTCTCGGCGCGGGCCGCGCGGCCCTCCTGCAAGTCGGAACTCTCCCACGCCCGCATCATCGCCGCGGCCCGATCGTCGGGCGCCGCATCGCGGGCACCGTCGCCGTTGAGGACGAGCTTGTAGTGCTGGAGCGTCAGCGGGGCGAGGTCGGCGATCGTGTGCGCCCAGTGCTGGGCATCGACGAGATCGCCGATGCGGTTCGCGAAGCCCAGCGAGTGGGCCCGATCGGCACCGAGCGGGTCGCACCCGATCAGCATTCCCCGGGCCTGCCCCGCCCCGACCAGTGACACCAGCCGCCGGATCGTCCACTCGTCCACGGCGACACCGATTTTCGCAGCCGGTATGCCCGCGATGGCGTCCGGTGCCATCACGCGGAGATCGGCGGCCATCGCCAGCTGCAGCCCCGCGCCGATCGCCGACCCGTTCAACGCCGCGATCACGGGCACCGGCGCGGTCTCGATCTGCCGCAGGGTGCCGACGAGGATGTCGAGGAAACCCTTGTCGTACACCGGACCGGACAGGTCGGCACCGGCGCTGAAGACCGGCCCCCGACCGGTCACGACGATGGCGCGGGCACCCGCCCCGAGCGCGGCGTCGAAGGCACCGGACAAGCCCGACAGCATCTCCTCGTTCAGGGCGTTGCGCTTGTCTACCCGGTCCAACTCGATCGTGACGACCGATCCGTCGGTGGTGGAGTGGATCATGGGCCACCACCCTACCGACCACACCTCGCATCGGCCTGACAGCGGCACGGCGTGACAAGGTGGGGACGTGCAGATCCCCCCGACCGGCGCACAGCCCGCCCCGCATACGGATGTGTTGATCATCGGCGGCGGACAAGCCGCCCTCTCGGCGGCCTACTTCCTCCACCGCTTCGGGCTCGGCGATCGGTACCAGATGCTCGACCACGCCCCCGGGCCCGGCGGCGCCTGGCAGTTCCGGTGGCCGACGCTGACCCTGGCCACCGCCAACCGCGTCCACGACCTACCGGGCTGGGGTCTGGTCGAGGCGCTCGGTCTGGACTGCGACGAGCTACCGGCCGCAACTGCGGTCCCCGCCTATTTCGGCCGCTACGAGGAGAAGTTCGGCCTCACCGTCCATCGGCCCGTGCATGTGCGCGCCGTGCGACGTGAGGGCGACGGCTTCCGCGCCGAGCTGGGTGGCGGCGGTTCGGTCACGTCGAATCTGATCGTCAACGCCACCGGCACCTGGGACCGGCCGTTCATCCCGCACATCCCGGGTGCAGCCGACTTCCGCGGCCGACAGCTGCACACACACGACTACACGTCGCCCGAGGAGTTCGAGGGCAAACGCGTCCTCGTCGTCGGTGCGGGCATCTCTGCGATCCAGTTGCTGATCGAGATCGCCCGGGAGGCACCTGGGAGCGAGACGTTCTGGTGCTCGCGGCGCGAACCGGTGTTCAACTCCGGGCCGTTCACCCCGGAACAGGGACGCGAGGCCGTCGCCCGTGTCGAACGGCGTGTGCGCGCCGGGCTGCCCCCCACGTCGGTGGTGTCGGTGACCGGGCTGGCGCTCACCCCGACGATCGCGGCGGCGAAACGGGACGGGATCCTGACATGGCGCCCGATGTTCACCCGTATCACCGAGACCGGCGTGTGCTGGGACTGCGACGGCGGGACCGGTGAGGGCCTCGATCGCGCGCGCGTACCCGACCACCTGGACCTCGACGTCATCTTCTGGAACACCGGATTCCGCAGCGCCATCGACCATCTCGCCCCGCTGCGGCTGCGCGCGCCGGGTGGGGGGATCACCATGACCGGGCGCCTCGCGACCGTCGTCGACGCCGATCCGCGAATTCAGCTACTCGGCTACGGCCCATCGGCATCCACGATCGGCGCCAATCGCGCCGGGCGTGAGGCGGCGCGGGTCGCGGCCGAGTTGCTCGGCGTGTCCGCGCACTGACCCGACGGCGGGACGGTTTGCCCGCTCTTGACAAGTTGTTGTGTTTTCACAACACTAAGTCACGTGAGTCCAATACGCCGTGGGGAAAAGCTTCCCATCTACAACCGCATCGGCGTCCTTCGCGCCGAGCGTCGGATGTCGCGGGCCGAACTCGCCGCCCTCGTGGGCATCAACGTGCAGTCGGTGGGCGCACTCGAACGCGGTGACAACTATCCCAGCCTCGACCTCGCCTTCCGTATCTGCGACGTCTTCGACCTCCCCGTCGAGGCGGTGTTCAGCCGTCGAGAGTTCGGGGCGATGTCGGCGGCGCTCTACCACCGCGAAACATCCCCGAAGTCACCAGAATCACCACCCGTCCACACCATCCACACCGACGACACCGGAGGTGAACGATGACCGACCCCTACTCGGCCATCCCCGAGGAGGCAACCCCCGCGCTCTGGCGACGCTATGAACAATGGCGCGGTCAGCGGCATCAGGAATTCAATGCCAAGAACTCCCACCGTCTGACCTCGTGGCGCACCCGGCGCACGTTCCGGCGCCTCGTCGTGGCGCAGGTGTTCTTCGCGACCGTGCTCCTCTTCAGCTCGATCATCGCGTTCTTCACATCCGGGTGGTTTCTCCTCCCGTTCATGATCGGCCTGTTCGGGATCATCACGACGCTCTACCTGCTCCGCATCGTCACGGGCTCGATCGCCGACACACCGGTGACGGCACTCGACGAGATCCAGGTGGCGCAACGCAACTCGGCACGCTCGATCGGCTTCACCGTGCTGTACTGCCTGATGTTCATCCCGTACGCGGTGCTGATCGTCCTCAGCTTCCGCGACGAGGTACCCGGGCAGGCCGTCTACGGCTCGGCGATCCTGCTGATCACCCTCGTACTCTCCGCCATCTGCGTGCCGACCATGCTGACCGCCTGGTGGATGGCCGATCCCGACCCCGAAGACCTCGAAGCACTGTCATCCGACCCGACAACCATCCCCAGTGAGGAGGGTGCGCCGTGACCGCACCACTGATCGTCGACGGGCTCCACAAACGCTACGGAGATCTCGTCGCATTGCAGGACATGACCTTTCATGTCGAGCCCGGTGAGATCTTCGGCTTCGTCGGCAGCAACGGCGCCGGCAAGTCCACGACGATGCGCATCATCCTCGGCGTGCTCGCCGCCGACTCCGGCGAGGTGCGGCTCGGCGACCGCCGCATCGACCTCGACCTGCGCCGCCGGATCGGTTACATGCCCGAGGAGCGCGGCCTGTACCCGAAGATGAAAGTCGGTGAGCAACTCACGTTCCTGGCGCGCCTGCACGGCATGTCCGCCGCCGAGGCCGAGGAGTCGGTCCGGCGCTGGACCGACCGGCTGGGCGTCGGCGCGCGCTACGACGACAACGTCGCCGATCTCAGCCTCGGCAACCAGCAACGCGTCCAGCTCGCCGCCGCACTGGTCCACGATCCCACCGTCCTCGTGCTCGACGAGCCGTTCTCGGGTCTGGACCCGGTCGCCGTGGACGTGATGAGTGACGTATTGAAAGAGAAAGCAGCCGAGGGCATTCCGGTCATCTTCTCCTCGCATCAGCTCGACCTGGTCCAGCGGCTGTGCAATCGCGTGGGCATCATCGCCAAGGGCCAGATGCGTGCGCTCGGCACCGTCGACGACCTTCGCGCCCGCGACGGGGTCAGCCTCGAGATCACCGGGCCGCGTGCCGACATCGCCTGGGCCGAAGGCCTTCCGGGCGTGCGGAACGTGGAGTACGGCGAGACGACCCGGCTCCTCATCGACCCGCAGACCGCCGACGATCAGCTGATCCTCTCCACCGCGCTGCAACACGGTCCCGTCCACCGCTTCGCGACCTCGACCCCGTCCCTGACCGACCTGTTCCGAGAGGTGGTTTCCGCATGACCACGCTACGCGACACCCCGCCGACACCCGCCACCGGCGACACCAGTGCCACTGCCGCACAGGCCATTCGTCTCGTCGCCGGCCGCGAGATCACCACGCGCGCCAAGACCAAGTCCTTCGTGGTGAGCACCGCACTGCTGATGGTCGTGATCATCGCCGGTGCCATCATCATCAACCTGTTCTCCGGCGGGGACGACACCGAGAAGGTCGCCGTCGTCGGTCAGCCGTCAGCGGTCACCGAGTCCATCGTGTCCGTCGGCGAGGCGTCGGGCACCACCATCGCCACCGAACCCGCCGACACTGTCGAACAGGCGCGGGATCGCGTGAACAGCGGCGATGTGGCCGCCGCGCTGGTGCCCGGTGAGGCACCCGGGTCGTACGTCATCATCACCAAGGACAGCCTCGAGCCCGCGCTCGAGGGGCCCATCAGAACCGCGGTGTCGCAGGCGAATCTGACGGCGGCACTGTCCGAACGCGGCGTCGACGCCGCCACCCTGCCGACCGTCGACATCAGCGTGACCCAGACCGAGCCGGACAAGCCCGATGAGGGACAGCGTCTGCTCATCGCCATGGTCGGCGTGGTGTTGCTGGTCACGGCGATCATGATGGGCGGCACGATGGTCGCCGTCGGCGTCGTCGAAGAGAAGACGTCGCGGGTCGTGGAGCTGTTGCTGGCGACCATCAAGCCGCTGCACCTGCTGTGGGGCAAGATCATCGGCATCGGCGTCGTCGCCCTGGGCCAGGTGGTGCTGCTCGGCGCGACCGCATTGATCGCCGGTACCGCGACCGGAATACTCACCCTCCCGGGTGCCGCCCTCGGGATGTTCGCGGCGGTGATCGCGTGGTTCCTCCTCGGGTTCCTGTTCTTCTCTTCCCTCTACGCGGCGACCGGGGCCATCGTGTCCCGACAGGAAGAGCTGAACTCGTCGTCGGCTCCGCTGACGTTCCTCGCGGTCGCGGTGCTGTACTCGGGCATCTTCGGTGTCCAGGCGATGGATTCGACGCTGATCGAGGTACTCAGCTGGATACCGCCGTTCAGCGCGGCCCTGATGCCGATGCGCATCGCCACCGGCGACACCGATGCCGTGCAGATCATCGTGACGTTCGGTCTGATGGGTGCGGCGTGCGCCGCCGCCACCTGGATCGCCGCGCGGATCTACCAGCGCTCCATCCTGCGCACCGGATCGCGCATCGGGTGGGGTGAGGTGCTCAAGCTCGCCCGCTGAGGAGCGAGCTTCACGAAGGGTCCTGTTGCAATGCGTGACAGGACCCTTCGTAACGCCCCCCGCTAATTGAGCCGGCACCGAGCGGAGCGAGCCCCTCCTCCGCTGGTTGAGCCGGCCCCGAGCGGAGCGGGGAACCCTCCCCCGCTGGTTGAGCCGGCACCGAGCGAAGCGAGGCGCCGAGTCGAAACCACCTGGCGACCCGAGAAACTCAGCTAGCGACAATCAGGCCGGCGCAATTCCGCACTCCAAAATTTGCTTCGTCTGCCAGTGCCGTCCCCACCCCAGCTACGCCGACTCGTGAATCCGCAAGCGTCGCAACCAGTCACGACAATGATCCGATCTACTGTCGAGACTCATCAGGGTTTGTCGGTGGTCGGGTTTACATTGGTCTGTAGCGGATCACCCTGGTCAGGGTGGGTGACGAAACAGGCGTCGGGGGGCGTTGTGAGGATGTGGACCGATCTGCCGGGCGAGTTCGTCGCCGGGGTCGATCCTGCCCGCGTGGCCGAGACCGACATGGTCATGTTGATGGGCGGCCTCGACGCCACCCGACGCGGAGAGTCCTATCTCGCCTGGCATCGATATCAGACGATCGCGGCGATGACCGACCGGCTCGTCACCACCAGCGCCTCAGGCTTCGTGATGGACGGCCACGCCGACTGCGCCGCCCGGATCGCCCGCCAAGGCGCGGTGTCACGACGGCAGGCCGAAATCTTGATCGACGAGGCAATCGCCCTGCGTGACCGGCTTCCCGACACCGCGGACACCCTGCGTGACGGGATCCTGTCGCAGTGGCAGATCCGGCTGATCCTCTCCCGCACCGAGCTGATCCCCGCCGACGACCCCATCATCCCCGCCCTCGACGCCGAGATCGCCGGTACTCTGCGCCGCCGCAGCGGTGTGTGGGATCGGGCGCGGTTGCGCGACATGGTCGACCGCCTCGTGTTCCGCCACGATCCGGATGCGGTACGCCAACGCCGCAAAGACGCGATGGACCAACGTGGGGTGTGGACGCACGAACTGCCCGACGGCACCGCCGAACTCACCGCCGTCATGTCGGCAGAGAACGTGCGGATCTCAGCCAAAGCCGTCCGCGTCCTCGCTGATGCGGTATGCAAACGAGACGGGCGCAAGCGCGGGCACCGCCAGTCCGATGCGATGTTCGCGCTGTTGACCCGCACGGCATTCGAGTGCCAGTGCGCCGACGACGAGCCCTGCATTGCCGACATTCCCGACCCGCAGAGTGTCCTCGACGCGGTGCGCGCCGAGATAGTGATCCATGTGGTCACCGACGCCGCCACCCTCGCGGGGGCGCCTGGGGTGGGGTTCCTCGACGAGCACGGCATCATCAGCGACGAGCACGTCCGTGACCTCGCCGCCCGCCCCGACGCCACCCTCACCCCGGTCACCCCGGCCCGCACCCAACCCACCTACGTCGCCACCAACGACGACGATCACCGGCGGACCGCCCAACGCCCGGCATCAGCCGAAGACACACGAGCCGACGACGACAACGGTGGCGCCACAACTCGATCGGACGGTGAGCCCGGCGACACCACCGCATCAGTAGCAGTGGTTTACCCGGCAACCCATCCTGGCAACGGGTACCGGCCCACCGCGTCGTGCGCTGATTTCGTGCGGGTGCGGGACGGCTATTGCACCGAACCCGGTTGTACCCGTTCGGCATTTGCATGCGATCTCGACCACGTCACCGAGTACGACCACACCGACCCTGCCCGGGGTGGGGCGACGTCGAGTGAGAACCTCAACGCCAAGTGCCGCCCCAGTCATCTCCTCAAAACCCACGGTGACTGGGTCGACGTGCAATACCGCGACGAAGGCGGCCGCCTGGTCACCGAATACGAGACCCCTGAAGGGGTCACCCTGCCCGGGGATGCCGAAACCCTCGAAGACACCTTCCCCAACCTGCGGCGAATCCGGTTCGAACAGGCCGCTCAAGCCCCACCCACCCCACACATCATCGCCTCCGTCGACAACTCGGAGCGCACCACCAGCCGACTGGACGCCAAACTGGCCCGCCGGCGACAAGAGCGCGCCCGGAACAGGAAAGCCCGCGAAGAGCTCGACCGCCTCGACCCACCACCCTTCTGACGATCTCATCCCTCGCGGTCACGGCCAGCGAAGCTGGATCGGGCCAGTGCAGTCCTCGTGTGCGGCAGGTGGTTTCGACACGCTCGACCAGCAGGGGACGTTGGGGGACTAGATCTGACCGAAACGGCGGAGCGCCTCTTCACGCTCGGCCTTGTGATCGACCATCGGCTCGGGATAGTCGTCGGCGTCGATGTCGCCCACCCACCGGCGGACGTACTCGCCGTCTGGGTCGAACTTCTTGGCCTGGGCCTCGGGGTTGAACACCCGGAAGTACGGTGCCGCATCGGTTCCCGTGCCCGCAGCCCACTGCCAACCGTGGTTGTTCGACGCCATGTCACCGTCGATGAGTTGATCGAGGAACCATTCCGCTCCCCACCACCACGGCAGGTGCAGATCCTTGACGAGGAAGGACGCGGTGACCATGCGCACCCGGTTGTGCATATAGCCGGTCTCGGCCAGCTGACGCATCCCGGCGTCGACGAGCGGGAAGCCGGTACGCCCGGCCTTCCAGGCGTCGAACCGCTCGTAGGCCTTCTCGTCGGTATCCAGATCGATGCCGTCGAACTGGCGATTCCAGTTGTGCCACAAGCTGTGTGGCCAGTGATAGAGCACATCGGCATAGAAGTCACGGAACGCGAGCTCGCGGAGATAGGCTTGCGCTCCCCCCGCCCTGCCCAGATCCGCGGCGAGCGTGCGGGGATGGATGTTGCCGTATTTGAGGTACGCCGACATCCGGCTGGTGCTGTCCCCGGCGGGATCGTTGCGGCCGGAGTCGTAGTCGGCGAGATCGCCGTCGACGAATTCGGCCCAGCGCTCCGTGGCCGCATCCTCGCCCGCGGGGATGGAGAGCGTCGTCGGCGCGGCAGGGACCCGGATGCGTCCGGTCTTCGTCAGATCCGATGGGTCGACGATCTTCTTCGCCGGCACCGACGAGTCGGCGGGTGCGCGCCACCCGTGGTCACGCCACCGCTTCGAGTACGGCGTGAACACCTTGTACGGCGAACCGTCGTCTTTGGTCACCCGGCCGGGCGAGACGAGGTACGGCGACCCGGTCGCCACGAGTTCGACGTCGCCGAGCGCGTCGGCGACGGCCTCGTCGCGTCGTCGGCCGAACGGCGCGAAGTCCTCGGAGATGTGGACTCGTTCGGCGTCGACCGCCCGGGCCAGCTTCGGGATCTCGTCCTCGGGGCGTCCCCGGACGACGAGTAGCTTGCCGTCGAGTTTGTCGTCGATCTCGCGCAGCGAGTCGAACAGGAAGGCCAGGCGCCGCTCACCCGAGGACTTCTCCAGCCGCGGGTCCAGCACAAAGCACACGAGGACCGACGAATCGGTCCCCGAGGCGGCCGCGGCGAGCGGCGGGAGGTCGCTCAGGCGCAGATCACGCCTGAGCCAGACCAGTGAGGTCGCGGACGTCAGCCCACTCCGAGCAGGTCGATGACGAACACGAGCGTCCGTCCCGACAGACGATGGCCCGCACCGGCTGAACCGTAGGCGAGCTCGGGCGGAACGGTCAGCTGACGGCGTCCGCCGACCTTCATGCCGGGGATTCCCTCCTGCCAGCCCGGGATCAACCGGTCCAGCGGGAAGTTGGCCGACTGGCCGCGGTCCCACGACGAATCGAATTCTTCGCCCGTCTCGTAGTCGACCCCGACGTAGTGAACGTCGACGATGCCGCCGCGGGCGGCTTCGGCACCCTCGCCGACGATGAGGTCGGAGATGGTCAGGTCGGCCGGCGGGGGTCCCGCCTGGAACTCGACCGTGGGCTTCTCGGTGCTGGTCACTGGACTCTCCTTTGAGTCGGGTGTGCGGCGGTCAGACGTGTCCGGCGAGAGCGGTCGCTCAGCGATCGCCCATCTGGACGTAGTCGCGTTCGGTGTAGCCGGTGTAGAGCTGACGCGGACGGCCGATCTTAGTGGTCGGGTCCTCGTGCATCTCGCGCCAGTGGGCGATCCATCCCGGCAGGCGTCCCAGCGCGAACAGCACGGTGAACATGCGGGTGGGGAAGCCCATCGCACGGTAGATGACACCGGTGTAGAAATCCACGTTCGGGTACAGCTTGCGCTCGATGAAGTAGTCGTCGTTGAGCGCGACCTCTTCGAGACCCTTCGCGATGTCGAGCAGATCATCCTGCACGCCAAGCGATTCCAGGATCGTATCGGCGGTCTTCTTCACGATCGCGGCGCGCGGATCGTAGTTCTTGTAGACGCGGTGACCGAAGCCCATGAGCTTGACGCCGGCTTCCTTGTTCTTCACCCGCTTCATGAAGTCCTTGGTGTCGCCACCGTCGGCGCGGATGTCGTCGAGCATCTCGAGCACGGCCTGGTTGGCGCCGCCGTGCAGCGGACCCCAGAGTGCGTTGATGCCGCCGGAGATCGAGGTGAACAGGTTGGCCTGCGACGAGCCGACGAGGCGGACCGTCGAGGTCGAACAGTTCTGCTCGTGGTCGGCATGCAGGATGAACAGCATGTCGAGCGCCTTCGCGACCTCGGGGTTGACCTCGTAGGGCTCCGCGGGGAAGCCGAAGGTCATCCGCAGGAAGTTCTCGACCAGGCTCAGCGAGTTGTCCGGGTAGAGGAACGGCTGACCCGCCGACTTCTTGTACGCGTAGGCCGCGATGGTCGGCAGCTTCGCGAGGAGGCGGATGGTCGACAGCTCGACCTGCTCGTCGTCCTTGGGGTCGAGCGAGTCCTGGTAGTAGGCCGACAGCGCGTTGACCGCACTCGACAGCACCGGCATCGGGTGCGCGTTGCGGGGGAAGCCGTCGAAGAAGCGCTTGAGATCCTCGTGGAGGAGCGTGTGGCGCTGGATCTTGGTGGTGAAGTCCTCCAGCTGCGCCGGAGTCGGGAGCTCGCCGTAGATGAGCAGGTAGCTCACCTCGATGAAGGTCGACTTCTCGGCCAGCTGATCGATCGGGATCCCGCGGTAGCGCAGGATGCCGGCGTCACCGTCGATGTAGGTGATGGCCGACTTGGTCGACGCGGTGTTCACGAAGCCACCGTCGAAGGTGGTCAGATTGGTCTCGGCCAGGAATTTGCCGAGCGCGACCGAGTCGGTGCCCTCGGTGGCCTTCAGGATCGGGAGCTCCAGCTGTCCACCGGGGTAGGTGAAGGTCGCTGAGGCCGTGTCGGACGCCTGGTCGGCTGGGACTGTTTCAGCAGACACACGAACCCCTTATTCAGATCAGAGATTTTTACAGTGTCCGGGTAGGACACACAGGTACAACCTAGTCGCTTCTCAGCTCGCCCGCCCACGGAGGGTCGGCCCCGGGCCTCGACACCGTCACCGCAGCCACGTGAGCTGCGAATTCGGCCGCTTCTCGCCACTCTTCGACGGTCAGTGAACGCACCGCGTCCGGGGAGAGCCGACCGTGCCGGTCCAGGTGGTGGACAAGGCCTCCGAGGACGCTGTCCCCCGCGCCGATCGTGTCGACGACGTCGACGGACGGCGCCGGCGCGGTCACCTCACCGACCGCTGTACGAACGGTGATGCCCGATGCCCCGGCTGTGGTGACAACCGCTGCCACTCCGTCACCCAGCCAGTCCGCCGCCGAACTGCCCGCCGGCCCGTCGCCGAGCCAGGCCGCGTCCTCGTCGGAGAGTTTGACCAGGTCCACCGACGACATCCAGCTGCGGAAACGGCGTCGGTAGTCGTCGGGGTCGTCGATGACCGCGGGCCGGATGTTCGGGTCCAGCACCACGACTCGACCCTCGGCGCGGCAGTGACGCATCAGGTTCTCGTACACCGTGGCACCGGGTTCGAGCACGAGCGACAGGGTCCCGAACGTCATCGCCGCGACGGTGGGCGGCAGCGCGCCCGGATCGGCGACCGCCCGGTCTGCGGTCCCCTCCACGTAGAAGGAATAGTGTGCCGATCCGTCGTCGGCGATGGTCGCCAGAGCCAGCGAAGTGGGCTCGTCGCGACGTTGGACCAGCGTGGTTCCCACCCCGGCAGCGCGGAGCGCGTCGACGATCGCATCGCCATAGGTGTCGGTGGACACCGCTGAGAGCAACGACACCGCACTCCCCAACCGCCCCAGGGTGATTGCGACATTGAATGGACCGCCGCCCAGGGCGGGCTGCAGGGGCGCCAGGCCTCCTCGGTTCGCCTCGTGCCGACTTCCGCCCTGCTGCACGACATCGACCAGCGACTCGCCGCAGACGACGATCTCTCTCACGGTCTCTCCTCGCATTCGCATGGGCCACCGGGCACGGCACCTCCACCGAGTCTGCCATCGCAACGCGGGCGCACGCCTGGACTTCGCGGGGTGGGACACCACGTCGCCCGGGGTAGATTCGATCCATGCACGAGCTGCCGGCGGGCCCCGACGCGGTGGTCCTCGACTTCTCGGCCGATGACGCCCCGTCGGCCGCGGTGCTCGCCGCGACCAGGGCGTTGCGCGCCGCGATCGATCGCGGCGAGCTCGCCGAGGTGACCGATCTCGTGCCCAGCGCGCACACCCTCCTGGTCCAGGCGAATCCGGGTCGCGGTGTGGACGAACTCGGTGTCCGCCGCGCGCTGCGACACCGCGGAACCGACGCCGAGCACGACAACGACCAGCGTGTTTCCGACGAGATCGTCATCCCGGTCGAGTACGACGGCGCGGACCTCGCGGATGTGGCTGCGGCACTGGACATGACGAGCGACGAGGTCGTCGAGGTGCACTGCCACACCCGATGGCGCGTCCAGTTCATGGGTTTCGCACCGGGTTTCGGCTATCTCGTCGCCGACGACGAGGCATCGCACCCGTTCGACACGGTGGGTCGACGCCGGGAAGCACGCACGAACGTTCCGGAGGGGTCGGTCGCGATCGCCGCCGGGTACAGCGCGGTGTACCCGAAGTCGAGCCCCGGCGGCTGGCAGTTGCTGGGCCGCACCGATGTTCGCCTGTGGGACGCGCACACCGATCCCCCCGCCCTGTTCACCGCGGGCCGGATGGTCCGCTTCGTCGACGCGGGGCGCGGACAAAGATGACCTCGCTGACCGTTCTCGCGACGGGGCCTCTGGCGACCGTCCAGGATGCCGGGCGGCCCGGGTACGCACACCTCGGCGTCCCGCGGTCGGGGGCTGCGGATCGTGCGGCCCACGCTCTGGCCAATCGTCTTGTGGGCAACGCGGAGTCGGCGGCGGTGGTCGAGACGACGCTGGGCGGGTTGCGGATTCGCGCCGATTCCGACGTACTGGTCGCGGCGACCGGGGCGGACACCGTGGTGCGTCGCAACGGGATCCCCGCGGGGCTCGCCGCGGCTCTCGTGCTTCGTGCCGGTGACGAGCTGTCGCTCGACGCGCCCACCTGGGGGTTGCGCAACTACGTCGCCGTGCGGGGCGGTATCGACGTCGAACCGGTGCTGGGCTCGCGGTCGACCGACACCCTCTCCGGACTCGGGCCGCCTCCACTCGACACCGGCGCGCTGTTGCCCCTGGGTCACGCCGCCGGCGACTGGCCGACCACGTGGTCCGCCCCCGCCGACAACGAGCACCCGCAGGTCGTCGTTCTGGACTGCCACACCGGCCCCCGTGCCGACCATCTCGCTGCACCGGCCGACGTGTGCGTCGGATCCTGGGTGGTCGGAACCGACAGCAATCGCGTGGGCGTGCGGGTCGACCGCGCCGAGGGCTCGGGGCTTCCCCTCCTCACGCACCGTGACGACGCCGCGGAGCTCCGTTCCGAGGGCATCGCCCACGGGTCGATCCAGGTCCCGCCGAGTGGCCGCCCGGTCATCTTTCTCGCCGATCACCCGGTCACCGGCGGCTATCCGGTGGTGGCGGTCCTCACCGCCGAGGCGGTGGATCTCGCCGCGCAGGTCGCTCCCGGATCGGAGATCCGATTCCGGCAGCGCTGATCGGAGATCCGATTCCGGCAACGCTGATCGGAGATCCGATTCCGGCAACGCTGATCGGAGATCCGATTCCGGCAGCGCTGATCGGAGAATCGACGTTTCGGAATCGCCGACCACGGGAAGCCATAGACCAGCGTCCCGATAGGAGGTACGAGCGTGAGTGATCCGTCTGTGAACGACCTGTCGACCGTGCAGCTCGTCGAACGTCTGCAGCAGCAGACGACGACCCTGGTGAAGACCGAGCTGCAGCACGCGGTCGCGGAGATGAAGGGCAAGGGCACCCGGATCGGGGTGGGCGCCGGGATCTCCGGTGCGGGCACCTTGCTGGTGCTGTTCGGCCTCGGCACTCTTGTCGCGGCAGCCGTGTTGGGGCTGGCGAACGCGGTACCGGCGTGGCTGGCCGCGGTGATCGTGGGGGTGATCCTGTTGGTCATCGGCGGGGCCGCCGCCGCGATCGGAGCCAAACGGGCCAAGTCCGCGGTGCCGCCGGCCCCGGAGCGCACCGTCGAGAGTGTCCAGCGCGACGTGGCGACTGTGAAGGAGCACCTGTAGATGAGTGAGACACCCGAGAACAACACTCCGGCCGACACCCCGCCCCCAGTGGAGCAGCAACGCCAGGAACTGGCCGAGACCGTCGACGCGCTGGCCGCCAAGCTGGATGTCCCGGCGCGGGTGAACGACGCGGCGTCGAGGACGGCGCACACCGCGCAGGTGAAGGCCCAGGAGAACTCGACCGTGCTGATCGGCGCGGCGGTGGCCGCCGTGCTGGCCGTCGGCACCATCGTCATCGTCCGTCGTCGACGCCGCTGACCTCCGACCACGATCCGCCCAGGGTCCACCACCGAATGAGCGAGGAATTCGCATGAGTGCCGTATCGAAGGCGATGTACAAACCGATGTCCTTGGCGACCAGCGTGCTCGGCGGTATCGCCGCGGGCGCGGTGTTCGGTCAGATCTGGAAACGGATCTCCGACGACGAGTCGGCACCCGATCCGAAGGACCTCGAGCGCTCGAACACCGAGGTCCTGGTGGCTGCCGCGTTGCAGGGTCTCGTCTTCGGACTCGTCAAGGCCGCGGTCGACCGGGCCGGCGCACGTGGCTACCGGGCCGTGACCCACGAGAATCCCGAGTGACCGACAGTTGACACCGGCGTGAGACGAACCTAGGGTTTCGTCTCATGACCGAGGTTATGGACGCTGCGACGGAGGCCTGTCCCGTTCACACCGACGACACGGCGTCGGCACACGACTACGAGCCTCTCGGTCCGGATTCGCTGACCTGGCAGATCTGGGGCACCTGGACGGGGATGTTCCAAGGCCTGTGGGCCGGGTCGATCCAGAACATGCACCCCAAACTGGGCGCCGCGGTGTGGGACCACTCGGACTTCTTCGGCGAGCGATGGCAGCGTCTGATGCGGTCGCTGTATCCCATCAGCGGGGTGGTCTTCGATTCCGTCGTGCCCGGCGCGCAGACCGGGCTGGAGGTACGCGACTACCACCGGACCGTCAAGGGGACGATGGACGACGGGTCCCGCTACCACGCGCTGGATCCCGATGTCTTCTACTGGGCCCACGCCACGTTCTGGTACGGCAACGTCCGGCTGTGCGAGCGATTCGGCCCCTTCCTGACCGAGGACCAGAAACGCCAACTGTTCGAGGAGTCGAAGGCCTGGTACGCCCAGTACGGCGTGTCGATGCGTCCCGTGCCGGACACCTACGAGGACTTCCTGGAGTACTGGGACTACATGTGCCGCAACGTGCTCCGCGACCACGTCTCGGTTCGCACGGTCCTCGACATCACCCAGTTGCCGCCGCCGCCCTTCCTCGGCTTCATCCCGACGTGGCTGTGGGACCGGTATCTGGTGCCGCAGAACCAGAAGCTGTTCATGTGGCTGACCACCGGGTTCTACGACGAGCCGGTTCGCGAGATCCTCGGCCTCGAGTGGACCGACACGGACGAGCGGCGATTCCGGTTGCTGGGCAAGGGCATCAACCTCGTGATGCACAAGCTCCTACCCAAGCGGGTGCTGCGCCATCCGCGGCCGCGCGACGCATGGGACCGCGTCACCGGAAGAGTCGCCGCGGACGCACCGATCGTGCACACGCCCACGCGGAACCTGCCCCCGGAGAGCGAGCGCGACAACCCGATGCACTACTGCCCGGTGACCGCCGCACGGCGGGCGTCCTACCCCGGCGTGCTCACCGCTGACTGAGACCCACGAGTCTCCTACTGCTGACCCTGGCTTCGTCGCATGGCCTGCCGGACCCGTCCGGCCTCCCGGGTGGCGTGCGGGTTCGGACGTCCGGCCCGCGAGCCTGCCAGTTTCGCACCGATGTGCTCGCCCACGGTGATCGGTGAATAGCGGCTGCCGGCCCCGACACACGACGGCAAGGTCGTGATCATCGCGTCGAGGTTCCCGTCGTGGAAGTAGGCCGCGGATCGGCGCCGTTCCACCGTGCCGTCGACGACGGGTGGCTTGACCCGATGCAGGGTCGAGGTCCATCGCTCGTTGGTCCAGCGCGCCATCAGATCGCCCAGATTGATCAGCAGCGCACCGTCAGCCGGACTCACGTCGTGCCATTCGCCGTTCTGATCCAGCACCTGTAGGCCTCGCACCTGGTCGGCCCACAGCACGGTCACGATCCCGTAATCCGTGTGCTCGCCCATGCCGGTCAGCTCGCCGTCGAGTTCGATCTCACCCGGCGGCAGGGCGTAGTTGTTCATCCGGAGCACGTCGAGGGAATGGTCGGTGAATCCCTCGAAGAAGTCGGCGGGCAGGTCGAGGGCGTCGGCAAAGATCCTGGTCAGTGTGTGGGCGACGCGGCGGGCTTCGCTGAAGTAGGCCGAGACCGCCGCCTGGAAATGGTCGACGGCCGGCCAGGTGTTGGTCGCGTACTGGTCGGCGGGCAGGTCGAGTTCGGGGTATTGCGTTGCCTCGACCCCGACGTTGTAGGCCTCGAAGAAGTCGTTCATGCGTCCCGCGGACTCGACGCCCAGCGAGAGTGACAGGGATTCCGATTTCGGCGGCGCGTACCCGCGATTGATCTCCGGCGGTGTGCGGTAGGTCTTCTTCAGTTCGAGCGGAAGGGCGAAGAAGTCGTCCATGACCGCGGTGAACTCGTCGATGACCGCAGCCGGGATCTCGTGCCCGACGACCTGGATGAAGCCGACCGAACTCGCCGCGTCGTCGAACCTCGCCGCCACCACGGCCCGGTCGGCGGGATCGCCGTTGCGCGTGTACGGCGAGATGTCGATGAGCGGCACGTCGAATCGGGTGGCGGCGACGGTCATGGCGTCCATGGTGGCACCGATCGCCGGGCCGCGCTGGTCGGCGAACTGCGCTCTCAGGTGCGCTGACCGGCGCGATAGTGCACGAACGCCGGAATCATCAGCGCGGCCACGATGGTCGCGATCACGACCGCAATGCCGCCGAATGCCGTCGCGGCGGCGACGCCGATCGAGGCGGCCGCGGCACCGTGCGCGACGTCGGCGATCCGCGGGCCGCCGGCCACCACGACGATGAACACGCCCTGCAGTCGGCCGCGCACCTCGTCGGTCGCGGCCGCCAGCAGGATCGTCTGCCGGAACGCCGCGGACGCCATGTCGGCCGCCCCACCGATCATCAGCAGTGCGACCGCGACGACGAGCATCGGCATGGCGGCGCCGTCGGCGAACGACACCGCGATCCCCGTCCCGGTGATCGCCAGACCCCAGATGATGATGCACACGATGACCGCGAGACCCTGCCGCTGCACGCGGGCGACCCAACCCGAGAAGATCCCGCCGACGACGGCTCCCGCGGCGATTGCCGTGAACAGCAAGGCGAACGCGATGCCACCGCCTTCGGGGCCACCGAAGTTCTCGTGGGCCATCTGTGGGAACAGCGCCCGCGGCATGCCGAAGATCATGGCGATGAGGTCGACGAGGAAGGATGCGAGGAGGATCTTGTGCCCGGCCAGGTACCGAAGGCCGTCGAGGACCGAGCGCAGGCCCGCGACCTTCGGCGCCGCCTCGCTCTCCGGTCGCAGGGACGGCAACATGATGACGGCGATGAGCGTCGGCACCAGGAACAGTGTGTCCACGAAGTACAGGAGCGAGTAGCCGAGAACCGGGATCAGGGAGCCGCCGACCAACGGCCCCGCGATGGCGCCCGCTTGCATCACCGTCATGTTCAGCGACAGCGCGGCGGGCAGGTCCTTGGTGTCGAGGAGTCGAGGTAGTACCGCCGTCCGCGTGGGCTGGTTCACGGCGAAGAAGGCCTGCTGAACGCCGAAGAGCACCAACACGATCCAGACGTTCTGCCCGCCCATCGCGGCCTGTGCCCAGAACAGTGCGCTGCAGACGATGAGGCCGATGGTCGTGATGATCAGCAGGGTCCGACGGTCGACGACGTCGGCCAGGGCCCCGCCCCACAAGCCGAAGACGACGAGCGGGACCAGACCGAACACCCCGGTCAGCCCGACGTACGCCGAACTCCCCGTGACCTCATAGATCTGAGCGGGTACCGCGACGACACTCAGCTGCGCGCCGATCACGGTGACGATGTTCGCGAGCCACAGCCGCCGGAAGTAGTGATTGCGCAGCGGCGCGGTGTCGGCGAGAAGGCGGGCCATTTCCACGATGCTATGACCGCCGCCCAGTGGCGGGTCACGCAGGCCGACGACTGCCCTGTGGAGAGTGACGTCGGCGACGCCGCCGCTGTCCGCTAGGGGCGTTGTCGCCCGAGGGGCGGTCGCACCTTCGCTGGGCGCCTCGCACCACGCAGGTGGGCATGAACCTGCGCGACTTCGATCCGAAGACCCGGTTGTGGTCGACCACAATCACTTTCGTCTCGCACAAGAAGCGGCAGCAGACGGCCGCGAACATCACGTCGTGGGGCGGTTACGCCCGGTGCACGATCTGGGTGAACGGCGTGCGCGTGTCCCACCACGTGTACCGGGCACCGATCTTCGCCCAGGCGCAGTGCGGCATCGCCGGACTCGACCCGAACCGCCTCGACTACCGCTGACGGGCGCCGACACTCACGGCTGCAGCCGCTCGGCACGCCAGGTGTGGTCGACGTGGGTCAGCCGAACCCGGTTGTGCAAGCGGTTCGCTCGACCCTGCCAGAACTCGACCTCGACCGGAACGATGCGGTACCCGCCCCACTCGGACGGGACCGGGACCTCGGCACCCTCGTCGAACCCGCCGTAGGCTTCGGCGAGTTCGGCGGCCTTCTGCTCGAGTTCGACGCGGCTGCCGATGGGCCGTGACTGCTCGGACGCGGCTGCCGACAGCTGCGAACCGCGGGGTCGGAGCTCCCAGTACGCCTGGATCTCCAGGGCACTGACATGTTCGACCGGACCGCGGAAGTGCACCTGACGTTCCAGGGCGATCCAGGGAAACGTCACCGAGGCATACGGGTTGGCGGCGAGGTGCCGTCCCTTGTCCGACTGATAACCGGTGAAGAAGACCACGCCGTTCGCGTCGACTCCCTTACACAGGACGGTGCGTGTCGACGGCCTGCCCTCCGCGTCGGCAGTTCCGAGGACCATCGCGTTGGGCTCGGCGATGCGGGCGTCGATGGCCTCGCGCAGCCAGACTCCGAAGAGGTCCAGCCACGGCGGGTCGCCGCGCAGCCAACTCGGGTCGAGGTTCTCGCGGATGCCGTCGGCCCCGGCGGCACGGTCACCCTCGCCGATGTTGGGGGGAATCCCGCCGCCGTATCCGACGCGCATGTTCGGCAGGTCGATGGGGTCGCGCGACTCGTCCAGCACCGTCCTGACGCTACTCCGACCTCGCTCGTTACTCCGGGGTACACGCGGGGCGGCGTGCTGATCTACAGTTCGTCGTGGATCGCATCCCCCGCGGATGCACGACACAGACGTCGAGTGAGGTGGGTTGCCATGGCCAACACTGTTCCCGAGGATTTCGTCGCCGGACTCGAGGGCGTGGTGGCCTTCACGACCGACATCGCCGAACCGGACAAGAACGGCGGCAATCTCCGCTATCGCGGCGTGGACATCGAAGACCTGGTCGAGAACAAGGTGACCTTCGCCGACGTGTGGGCCCTGCTGGTCGACGGCAAGTTCGGTGACGGTCTGCCGCCGGCCGAACCGTTCCCGCTGCCGATCCACACCGGCGACGTGCGGGTCGACGTCCAGGCCGCGCTGGCCATGCTCGCACCGATCTGGGGCTACCAGCCGCTCCTCGACATCGACGACGCCACCGCCCGCGACAATCTCGCCCGCGCATCGGTGATGGCACTGTCGTACGTGGCGCAGTCGGCGCGGGGCATCCATCAGCCCGCCGTCCCCCAGCACGTGATCGACGAATGCGACACCGTCACCGCACGTTTCATGACGCGGTGGAAGGGCGACCCCGATCCCCGGCACATCGCGGCGATCGACGCCTACTGGGTCAGCGCCGCCGAGCACGGGATGAATGCGTCGACCTTCACCGCGCGGGTGATCGCCTCCACCGGGGCCGACGTCGCGGCATCGCTGTCGGGCGCGATCGGCGCCATGTCCGGACCGCTGCACGGCGGCGCCCCCGCCCGCGTCCTGCCGATGATCGAAGAGGTCGAGAACACCGGCGACGCACGAGGACTCGTGAAGGGAATCCTCGACCGCAAGGAGAAGCTGATGGGCTTCGGGCACCGCGTGTACCGCGCAGAGGATCCGCGCGCCCGCGTGCTCCGCCGCACCGCACAGGAATTGGGCGTCCCTCGCTTCGAGATCGCTGCCGCACTCGAGCAGGCCGCGCTCACCGAACTGCGGGAACGACGCCCCGACCGCGCCATCGAGACCAACGTCGAGTTCTGGGCGGCGGTCATCCTCGACTTCGCCGAGGTGCCGACGCACATGATGCCGGCGATGTTCACCTGTGGCCGCACCGCCGGCTGGTGTGCGCACATCCTGGAGCAGAAGCGTCTCGGCAAGCTGGTCCGCCCCGCCGCGATCTACACCGGCCCGAGCCCCCGACGCCCCGAGGACGTCGAGGGATGGGGTGACGTCGTGAAGCCGGGTCTGTAAGCCCGCAAGTCATCCGTCGGCTCGCGAGTTCCACAGCGACGCATGGGAACCCGCGCCGGACCGGGACGGCGTCATCAACGTACGCCCCTCGGCGCCCGCCACGCCACGGGACCCGCCTGACGGGCGAACCACTGGTCCCCGCTCGGCGGTCACCGGCGCCGAGACGGCGCTGTCACCGGGTTTGCAGGGACCGAACCCGAGGTGGCGGGGACCACTCCCTAGAATTGCCGTCATGAGCGAAGCCGCCACCGCACCCGTCACCCTGCCCGCCGACCTGCTGCCGTCGGACGGCCGCTTCGGTTGCGGACCGTCGAAGGTGCGCCCCGAGCAGTTGCAGTCCCTCGTCGACACCGGTGCGTCGGTGTTCGGCACCAGCCACCGTCAGGCCCCGGTGAAGAACGTCGTGGGCTCGATCCGCGAGGGCCTGTCGAATCTGTTCTCCCTGCCCGAGGGCTACGAGGTCGTGATCTCCAACGGTGGCACCACCGCGTTCTGGGATGCCGCGGCGTTCGGCCTGATCAAGCAGCGTTCGCTGCACCTCACCTACGGCGAGTTCTCGTCGAAGTTCGCGACGGTCGCGAAGAAGGCACCGTTCCTCGACTCCCCCGCGGTCATCTCGACCGATCCGGGCACCGCACCGGATCCGGCCGCGCTGACCGCGGACGACTTCGGCGGCGTCGACCTCATCGGCTGGGCCCACAACGAGACCTCGACGGGTGTGGCGGTTCCCGTCGTGCGTCCCGCAGGCTCGGATGACGCGCTCATCGCCATCGATGCCACCTCGGGTGCGGGCGGCCTGCCCGTCGACATCGCCGATGCCGACGTCTACTACTTCGCGCCGCAGAAGTGCTTCGCGTCCGACGGTGGACTCTGGGTCGCCCTGATGAGCCCGCGTGCGCTTGCTCGGGTCGCCGAGATCGCCGAGACCGACCGTTGGTGCCCGGAGTTCCTGTCGCTGCCGACCGCGGTCGACAACAGCAGCAAGAACCAGACCTACAACACCCCGGCTGTCGGATCGTTGCTGCTGTTCGCCAACCAGATCGAGTGGATGAACAACAACGGCGGCCTGGACTGGTGTGTCTCGCGCACCGCCGATTCCAGCTCACGCCTCTACCGGTGGGCCGAGGCCAGCCAGTTCGCGACCCCGTTCGTCACCGAGGCAGCCAACCGCAGCCAGGTCGTCGGCACCATCGACTTCAACGACGATGTGGACGCCGCGGCCGTCGCCAAAATCCTTCGCGCGCACGGGGTCGTCGACACCGAGCCGTACCGCAAGCTGGGTCGGAACCAGCTGCGCATCGGCATGTTCCCGGCCATCGAGCCCGAGGACGTCAGCAAGCTCACCGAGTGCATCGACTACATCGTCGAGCGTCTCTGACCGCCTCGTAGATCCGTCGACCACCGGCGCGCCGCACAGATCGTTGCGGCGCGCCGGTCGTGGTTCACGAACCGGTAGCCTGGTTCCCACAGACCACATCCGACGCATCGACCGCTGGCGTCGCTTGAGCCCCACGCGTGCTGAACTGCGGTTTTGCCGCGTGTCCCACAGTGAATCGGCAGATCGGTGAGTTAATGTGACCCCAATGCGTGCACCCACCGGAGGAGGAGCAGATGCGTGAGCTCCGCGTCGTCGGAGTGGAAACCGACGGCTCCCATGTCATCTGTCAAGACCCGCAATCGGGTGAGAAATTCCGGATCGCCTCCGACGAACGCCTCCGCGCCGCAGCCCGCGGCGACATCTCACGACTGGGACAGATCGAGATCGAGATGGAGAGTGCATTGCGGCCACGCGAGATCCAGGCACGAATCCGAGCGGGTGCAACCGTCGCCGAGGTGGCGGCCGCAGCAGGGGTGGGCGTCGACAAGATCGAACGCTTCGCCCACCCGGTCCTCCTCGAACGCAGCCGCGCCACCGAACTCGCCGGCGCCGCGCATCCCATCCGCCACGACGGCCCCGCCGTCGCGACGCTCGTCGAGTCGGTCACCGAGGGACTCCTCGCCTACGGCCAGAACCCGAACGACGCCGACTGGGACGCATGGAAGGGTGACGACGGCTACTGGGTGGTGCAGGTGGCCTGGAGCGTCGGACGAACCGACAACCTGGCGCACTGGCGCTACCAGCCCGGCTCGCACGGAGGCAGCGTCGACCCGCTCGACGATCTCGCCGACGAGCTCACCCACCCCGAGACCATCGCGCCCCGTCGCCGGCTGACCCCGGTGGCCACCCCCGAGGTCGCTGTCGAGACGACCCCGGACGGACGCGAAGAGGTCACCATCGACGCGAACTCGATCATCGGTGCACAACGCGCGCGCCACGACCGGCGGCCGGTCGACGACGACGGCACCGTGCCGTTCGACTTCGGCTTCGACGACCAGCCCACCGATTCCGGCGACACCGCGGACACCCCGGACGAGCCCACGCCCGCACCGCCCGACGACGCCGACACGGACGACGCGCCGTCGGCTCCCGCGGCCGGACCCGAACGTCCGCGCCGGAAGAAGACGCGTAAACCTGCTGTCCCGGCGTGGGAGGATGTCCTGCTCGGCGTGCGCAGCAACGGGAACAGCTGAGTGGCCTCGGCGCGCGCGGCCACCGTCTGGTTCATCGACTCCGACGATCCGGCCTCGATCCTCCGCACCGGTCCGGCCAATGACTCTCAGCACGCCCATCAGCTGGCCTGCGCCGTCTTCGGCGACAGTGTGCTCGTCCCCCTCGTGGACACCGATCTCGCGACCGCCGCCGCAGCCCGTGACACCCACGTCTACGCCGGCTTCTACGGCCCGCTGGCCGTCGTGTCCTGCTCGCTGTTCGAGACGAAAGCACCGTCGACACTGACCCGCGCACTCGCACGGATCCGCCCCAGCGCGACGACGACCCTGCTGTACGCCGAGCCGGACACCTCCCTCGGTGTGTTCGCTCGATGGGAGTCGGGGACGCTACGCCGCTCCTTCGCGGCCGACCCCGTGACCATCCACGAGGACCACGGCCTGCCGTTCACCTTCGAGAAACCGTTCTGGGGTGGTGAACACCCGCTGAGTCATGCCGAGGGCGTGCCCACCGCGCCGATGTCGCTGCCCTTTCACCCCGCACACCTCGCCGAGGAGTCGAATCGCGCGTGGCTCGGGTTCCGCTACACCCACCCGCTCGCGGAGTCCGATCTCGACCCTTCGTCGATCACCGTCACCTGCTTCGCCCTTCACCCGGCCGAGTACGAGCCGACCGCGGCCGACTACGACAATTACCGGGCGGCAACGGCTTCGCGCACGCAGGAGCGGACGGCCCCGCCGGACGAGCATGCCCGCAAGCGAGGCCGCATCCGCGAGTATTTCGGGTTCTGAGAGTCAGGCAGCGGGACGGCCCAGCGCGAGCAACGCGATCGACGACGCGACGCCGGCGAGGAAGCCGACCAGCAACCCCCAGACGACCCAGCGCCACACGGGTCGCGCCCGGAACTCCCACAGGGTCCAGCCGAGTCCACCCGCGACGACCAGGACCGCGGCGATGCCGAGGAAGCGGAATATCCCGCCGATGAGTTGATAGACGCCGACCAGGACGAACGCGGCGAACAAAGCACTGAAGACGCCGACGATGATCCCCAGGGCCCACGGCGTCGGCTCGCCGCTCTCCGACTCGACGGTCACTCCCCCATCGTGCCCGATCGTGCGCGTTCGTAGAACGCAACGGCCGCCGCGGTCGCCACGTTCAGCGAGTCGGTGCCCCGGCTCATCGGAATCCGGGCCTTCACGTCGGTCGCCGCCATCGCCGACGCCGTCAGGCCGGGACCCTCGGCCCCGACGAGGAAACCGACCTTCTCGGCGGTGACGGCTTCGGCGAGGGTCACGGCGTCGGGGTCGGGTGTCATCGAGACCAGTTGGAAGTCGCGGTCCCGCAGGAGGTCCAGACCGCGCGGCCAGTCGTCGAACCGCGCGAACGGCACGAGCAGCGCATGACCCATCGACACCCGCACGCACCGGCGGTACAGCGGATCGGCGCAACCCTGACCGAAAAGCACTGCGTCGACGCCCAATCCGGCGGCATTGCGAAAGATCGAACCGATGTTCTCGTGGTCGTTGACACCTTCGAGGATCGCGACGGTCCGTGCGCTGGAGAGGATGTCGGGCACCGTGAGCGCCACCGGGCGCCGGGCGACCGCGAGCACGCCCCGGTTGAGATGGAAGCCGACGACCTCGGCCATCACCTCGGCGGTGGCACGGAAGAACGGCACGCCGGTCAGCGAGGGGTCCCGCAGATCGGCGTCGAGTTCGTCGAGCCGCTTGGCGACACCCAGGAATGCATGGGTCTCGAAGCGCGAGGCGATCATCCGCTGCGCGACGAGGACGCCCTCGGCGATGACGAGACCGCGACCGGGACGCCCACCGGGCAGGACCGGCAGGTCCGGTCGTCGGTCGACGGAGTTCAGATCGCGGAAGTCGTCGACCCGCGGGTCCGCCGGGTCGTCGATGTCGATCACGTTCACTGCGAGCCCGGGCACCGCAACAGTGTGCCACCCGGACGAAACCGGCAGCGCACGGGTGTGAAACTGTGGAAGGCGTGACCAGCGATTCGACTCCGATGTCACGTCTGTCCCTCGACCGCGCCACCGACGCGGACTGGGCCGACATCATCACCACCGATGCCCGTGCGTTCGCCATGCGCAACCCGCTGCCCGACGACGAGGTCGCCGATCTGCGGGGCAAGGTCGCCGACGACGACGTCGTGCTGGTGCGCGACACCGGTCTGGACGCCCGACCGCTCGTCGGGGTGGCGATGTTCTACCGGATGTCGATGTCGCTGCCCGGAGGCGGTGTGTCCGACGCGGCCGGACTGTCGTGGGTGTCGGTCGCCTCGACCCACCGGCGTCGCGGCATCCTGCGCCGCATGCTCACCGAACTCGTCGAGCAGTGGGAGGCGGAGAAGTACACCTTCGGGATCCTCACCGCCAGCGAGGGAACCATCTACGAACGGTTCGGCTTCGGCCCGGCGTGTTTCGCGAACTCGGTGTCGTTGACGCCGGGCGCGGCGATGCGGGCCGCGCAGCCCGAGGACGCCACCGTCCGGTACGCCGACGCCGACGCGGTGGCAGCGGCGATCCCCGACCTCCACGCTCGGTGGACCCTCACCACGCCAGGCGCCCTCACCCGCACCCCTGCCTGGTGGAATCCCATCCTGGCCGACCGGGCGTCGGAGCGGCCCCTGTCGGCGAGCGGACTGCACTACCTGCTGCACGCCGACGGCTACGCGAGCTATCGCATCTACAAGGACGAGACCGGCGCGGTGCGCGGCGAGGTCAACGAGGTCTTCGCGGTCACCGACGACGCGCACACCGACCTGTGGCGCGTCCTGATCAACCTCGACCTCATCCCGTCGATCACCGCGACGATCCCGGTCGACGACCCGCTGGCGCAGAAGCTCGTCAATCCGCGGTCGGTGTCGGTGACCGGCACCGCCGACACGATGTGGCTGCGCATCCTCGACGTCCCGGCCGCGCTCGGCGCCCGCCACTATGCGGCCGATCTCGACGCCGTGATCGAGGTGACCGACGAGTTCCGCGGGCACGGAGGCGTTTTCGACATCTCGGTACGCGAGGGCGGGGCGATCGTCGCGCCGGCGAAGGCGGGTGCGACGCCCACGGTGCGGCTGGACATCTCGGTGCTCTCCAGCATCTACCTGGGCGGGATCCGACCCTCGGCCTTCGCGGCGGCGGGACGCCTGCACGTCGACTCCCCGGCGACGCTGAGGGCCCTCGACCACGCGTTCATGACCGATCGCGCACCGTTCTCCGGCACGTTCTTCTGACCCTTCGAGACGTCCCTCCGCAAGCTCCGGGACTCCTCAGGGAGCGGGGAGACAGCCCCGCAAGCTCCGGGACTCCTCAGGGAGCGGGGAGACAGCCCCGCAAGCTCCGGGA
>NZ_JBEPPN010000021.1:0-21258 GCF_040547295.1 Gordonia sp. PvP123
ACGCTGCTCCACCGACAACGAACTACGTGGATGCATACAACTCTCCCCGGGTAGTCGAAACTGATTTTCAGTCCAACTCCCGGGGAGCAGTCCACGTGAGGCGGTGGGTTCAAGGAAAAGGGGTGGATTTGTGAATTGCCTAGTGCTGCACGGCCTTCTCGGCACCGATGCCGGTGAGGGACCGAACTTCCATCTCCGCGTTGCGTTCCGGGGTGCCGTTGTCCGACGGGGTCGTCAGCGTGCCGACGATGCCGAGGACGAAGGCCAGCGGGATCGAGATGATGCCGGGGTTGGCCAACGGGAACCAGGCGAAGTCGGCGCCGGAGATCATGGCGGTCGACGACCCGGAGACGGCGGGGGAGAAGATGATCAGCACGATCGTGGAGATCAGGCCGCCGTACATGCTCCACAGGGCGCCGCGGGTGTTGAAGCGCTTCCAGTAGAGCGAGTAGACGATCGTCGGCAGGTTCGCGGCTGCGGCGATCGCGAAGGCCAGCGCCACCAGGAAGGCGATGTTCTGACCGTTGGCGAGGATGCCGAGGACGATGCTGACGATGCCGAGGACGACGACCGTGTACCGCGAGACGCGGACCTGGTCGGCCTCACTTGCCTTGTTGCGCTTGATCACCGAGGCGTAGATGTCATGGGCGAAGGACGCCGACGCGGTGATGGCGAGGCCGGCGACCACGGCGAGGATCGTCGCGAAGGCGACCGCCGAGATGATGCCCAGGAGGACGACGCCGCCGAGCTCGAACGCCAACAGCGGTGCGGCGGAGTTCTGTCCGCCCGCGGCGTCGAGGATCTTGTCCGGGCCGACCAGGGCGGCCGCTCCGTAACCGAGCACCAGGGTGAACAGGTAGAAGGCGCCGATCAGGGCGATGGCCCAGACCACCGACTTGCGAGCCTCCTTGGCGGTCGGCACGGTGTAGAAGCGCATCAGCACGTGGGGCAGGCCCGCGGTGCCGAGGACGAGTGCGATGGCGAGTGAGATGAAGTTGATCTGGCTCGTCAGCGATCCGCCGTACTGGGCACCGGGTGCGAGAACGTCACGCGCGGCGACCTTCTCGCTGGTCGAATCGGTGACCGCGTCCTGCGCCGCACCGAGGATCGACGACAGGTTCATGCCGAACTTGGCCAGGACGATGAAGGTCATGATGCCGGCGCCCGCGATGAGTAGGACGGCCTTGATGATCTGCACCCAGGTGGTGCCCTTCATGCCGCCGATGAGCACGTAGACGATCATGAGCGCACCGACGACGGCGATGACGATGGACTGGCCGAGGCGTCCTTCGATGTCGAGGAGCAGCGCGACCAGGCCGCCGGCGCCGGCCATCTGGGCGAGCAGGTAGAACAGCGACACCGCGAGGGTCGAGATCGCCGCGGCCAGACGGACCGGGCGTTGCTTGAGGCGGAAGCTCAGGACGTCGGCCATCGTGAACTTGCCGGTGTTGCGCAACAATTCGGCCACCAGCAGCAGGGCGACCAGCCACGCGACGAGGAATCCGATGGAGTAGAGGAAGCCGTCGTAGCCGTAGACCGCGATGGCGCCCGCGATGCCGAGGAAGCTGGCCGCCGACAGGTAGTCGCCGGCGATCGCGATGCCGTTCTGGGGTCCGGAGAAGCCGCGGCCGCCGGTGAAGAAGTCGGCGGCGGTGTTGTTGTTCTTGCTGGCCTTGATGACCACGAACATCGTGACCGCGACGAAGGCGGCGAAGATGGCGATGTTGGCGACGGGGCTGCCGACGGTCGCCGCGAGGACGGTCACATCGGAGGTGGGCACAGTGGTGTTCACAGCGAGGGTCCGCCTTCCATCTCGTTGCGGATCGCCTCGGCCTTCGGGTCGAGGTTGCGATTGGCGAAGCGTACGTACATGCCGGTGATGACGAAGGTGCTGACGAACTGCAACAGACCGAGGATCAGACCGAGGTTGATGTTGCCCCAGACCTGGGTCGCCATGAAGTCATGCGCGAAGGCGCCGAGCAGCACGTAGAGGGCGTACCAGATCAGGAAGAACGCGGTCAGCGGGAAGACGAACTTCCGCAGCGTCCGCCGCAGCTCCTGGAACTCCGGACTGGCTTGCATCTCGATGAATTCTTCGCCGGTCGGCGCGTGTGGCGCCGGTGGTGGTTGGTCGACGGTCGACACGGTTCCTCCCAGGGTGACGTGGCCACATGTGTGATGGCTCTGCGAGAGTCAGCCTGAATGAGGTGCAGGTCACAGGCAATCACGTGGCGTGGGTCACACGCCAAAGCCCGCGGTCCGTGCGCCGGACGGTCGGTGAGATCCGACGAACGGCGAGCGGTCACCTGTCCGATCGGTCATCCGCCACCCGTCCGGGTGTGCGGTCCAGCCCCATCCCGACGCGCTCCGGCACATGCATCCGTGCGAATGTCCGGGCCAGATCGGCCGGTATCCGACGGCGGGTCATCCGGCTGACCAGCACCATCGTGCCGAACGCGAGCGGCACCGTGATCGCGGCCGGATAGCCGATCACCACCGCGAGCCACCCGCCCAGCACGTCGTCGTCGACGACCCCGGCGATCGCCAGCATCGTCGCCGACCCCGACGCCGCGCCGCCGACGAGGAGTCCGGCGATGGCGCCGACGGCCGTCAGACCGCGCCACCAGATCCCCAGGACCAGCAAGGGGCACAGTGTCGACGCGGCGACCGCGAACACCAATCCGACGGTCCGGGACAGTTCCAGGGAGGCAGCCGCCAGGGACAGGCCGATGGGGATGAGTCCCCCGATGACCGCGGCCACCCGAAAATCGCGGACGCGGCCGCGCAACAGATCGGTGGCGAGCGCACCGGCGACCGACACGAGAAGTCCCGACGACGTGGCGAGGAACGCCGCGATCGCCCCCGCCGCGACGAGCGCGGCCAGGATCTGGCCGGCGATCCCACCGACCGCGGCACTCGGCAACAGCAGGACCGCCGCGTCGGCGGTACCCGTGATCAGCAGTTCGGGGACGTAGAGCCGGGCGAAGACCCCCAGCAGGATCGGGAACAGATAGAACAGCGAGAGCAACGCGATGACGGCCAGTGCCGTCCGCCGGGCCGACCGCCCGTCGGGATTGGTGTAGAAGCGCACCAGGACATGCGGTAGACCCATCACGCCGAGGAACGTCGCGATGATCAGCGACAGCACCTGGTAGAGGGGATGACTGCCGCCGAAACCGCCGCCCGGTGCGATCCAGTCCGCGTTCTGCGTCGGTGCGCCCGCGACGACGGGGGTGGCCGCGCCGGCGTCGAGGAAGATCGTGGAACCCGCGGAGATCACATGCGGTCCGGTGGTGGCCACCGGCGCGTCGTCGACGACGACTCCGTCCAGCGTCCCGGTGACCCGGACCCCGGTGGTCTCGGCGACGCTGACCGACACGTCGGTGGTCACGTCGACGGCGGTCGCGGTGGTGATGCGGGGCGGCGCGGGCTCCCCGACGGGGGTGGGGTCCTGGGCGAAGACGCCGATCAGCACGAGCGCGGGGACCGCGATCGCGGTCAGTTTGAGCCAGTACTGGAACGCCTGCACGAAGGTGATCGACCGCATGCCGCCGCCGACGACGTTCACGATCACGATGAGGCCGACGCCCACCACCCCGGCCCACACGGGAGCGCCGAGCAGGATGTTGAGGGTGAGTCCCGCGCCCTGGAACTGGGGGATGAGGTAGAGGACGCAGACGACGACCACGACCAGCATCGCGGTCTTCCGGACGGCGGTGGAGGCCAGGCGGAACTCGGCGAAGTCGGGCACGGTGTAGGCCCCGGAACGACGCAGCGGCGCAGCGACGAACAGCAACAGCCCGAGGTACCCGGCGGTGAACCCGACCGGATACCAGAGGGCGTCGGCGCCGTACTTCGCGATGAGCCCGGCCACGCCGAGAAACGATGCCGCTGACAGGTATTCGCCGGAGACCGCGGCGGCGTTCCAGCGCGAGCCGACGCTCCGCGAGGCGACCAGGAAGTCGGAGGTGGTGCGCGAGAACCGGCCGCCCCAGGCGCCGACCACGATCGTGGCGATGGCGGCGGCGAACAGCCCGACCGCGGTGAGGACGTGGACCTCGGTGGTCACGGCGCGCCTTCGTCGGACACATCGTCATCGACGAGGCCCATGAAGTCGCGTTCGGCCTGTTCGGCGAGATGGACGTAGAGCCGACCGGCGAGGTAGAGGACCGGGAAGGCGACGAGCCCCAGCACCAGCCAGATCAGACGGATACCGAGGATCTCGGCGTCGGCGATGCCCGGAAACAGCCAGGCGGCAACGGGTATGGCCATGGCGACGGCGAGCAGGGCGCCGCCGAGCCGGAGGCCGAGACCGAGCTGGGCGCGCATGAGGCCCCGGACGAGGGCGTCGCCGACCTCGGTCTGTTCCTGGACCTCGACGCGGGTGCGCACCATCCGTGCCCCGCGGCGTGAGGCGAGCACGACCCGTTCCCGCTGGGGTGGGTGTTCAGCCATCGTCGCGGCCGGCGGGGGAACGGTACTGGCGCAGTGGGTCCCGGATGAGACGGTCCTTCAGTTCGCGGACCTGACGCCGGCTCACGGGTAGTTCGACGGCGTCGGAGGCGCCGTTGGCCCGCACGCACACCACGGTGCCGCCGCCGACGCTGCGCAGGCCGGTCACCATCGGCAGCGCGACGAGGTAGGACCGATGTACGCGCGCGAAACCGGTTTCTTGCCAACGTGATTCGAGCGTCGACAACGGGATGCGCACGAGGTGGGCGCCCGAGTCGGCGTGCAGGCGGGCGTAGTCGCCGACGGCCTCGACCCAGGAGATCGAGTCGCGCCGGACGAGCGAGGTCACGCCGCTCATCTCCACCGGGATGACCTCGTCCGTACCGGTGCGACGCTCGGGACGAGCCGCCGGCTGGGCGGGTTCGGGCGCGCGTTCCCGACTGTCGAGGCTGGCGCGGACCCGCTCGACCGCCTGGGTGAGACGTTGTTCGCGAAGGGGTTTGAGCAGGTAGTCGACGGCCCCGACCTCGAACGCGTCGACCGCCCGGTCGTCGTGGGCGGTGACGAACACGATCGCCGGGGGCGAGGCGTATTTCGCGAGCACGCCGGCGAGTTCGAGTCCCGAGAGGCCCGGCATGTTGATGTCGAGGAAGATCGCGTCGATGCGGTGCTCGTTGAGTTCGCGGAGGGCGCCGGTGGCGTCGGAGGCCGAGTGGACCTCGGCGACGTCGTCCTGCCGGTTCAACAGGTAACCGAGCTCGTCGAGAGCTGGTGGTTCGTCGTCGACCGCGAGCACCACCAGTGCGGTCATGGAACACCTCCCGCCTCGACGACAGACCGCAGTTTACCGCCCCGGTCCTCCGGCGCCCCCCGGAACCGTGCCGTGCGTTGTCACGCCCGGATGCCGGCGCGGAACTTCGGGACACGCATCCCGACCTTGGTGCCGGCGCCGACCGCCGTCTCGACGACGAGCCCGTAGTCGTTGCCGAACGCGGCGCGGAGCCGATGGTCGACGTTGGTCAGGCCCACGTGGGCACCCTCGCTGTGATCGAGGGCGTCCAGCGCGCCGGTGCGCAGGAGTTCGGGTTCCATGCCCACGCCGTCGTCCTCGACGGTGATGACGCAGTCGGTGCCCTCGTCGGCCGCGACGATCGTGATGGTGCCGCCGCCCTTCGACGCCAAGCCGTGTCGCACGGCGTTCTCGACGAGCGGTTGCAGGGCGAGGAACGGCACGACGACGTTCAGGACCTCGGGCGCGACATGCAGTCTGACGTCGAGTGCGTTGCCGAAGCGGGCGCGCTCGAGCGTCAGGTAGCGGTCGATGTTGCGCAGTTCGTCGGCGAGAACCGTGTATTCACCGGCCGCGCGGAAGGAGTACCGGGTGAAGTCGGCGAAGTCGAGGACGAGTTCGCGCGCCCGGTCGGGGTCGGTCCGCACGAACGAGGCGATGGTGTTGAGCGCGTTGTAGATGAAGTGCGGACTGATCTGCGCGCGGAGCGCGAGGACCTCGGCGCGGTTGAGCCGTGCGCGTGAGGCGTCGAGGTCGGCGAGTTCGATCTGGCTCGACGCGTACCGCGCGACTTCGGCGATGGCGCCGAGCATTCCGGGGCCGGGCCGTCGGGTGGTGGCGACCACCAGGACCCCGACCCCGACGTCGTCGGCGACGAGGGGCTGGGCCACCAGCGCGCGTACCGGCGACTCGGCTCCACTGGGGTCGGTGAGCAGTACGCGCCGGAGGTCGCCGAGCGCCGAGGCTGCCGCGCGGTCGGCATGCGCGAGCATCTCGCGGTCCCAGATGTCGTCGCCCTCGGGCAGATGGGCGAGGCGGCTCGGCTCTCCGTCGTAGAGGGCGACCGCCTCGGCGGCGGTGAGTGTGTGCAGGTGGGGCAATGCCTCACGTGCGGATTCCGCCGACAGTCCGGTTCGCAGGGAGCGCGCGGCGAGGGACGCGGTGTGCAGAGCCAGGTGGACCGCCCGCTCGGCCGGGGTTCGTACGACGCGCCGGGTGCGGATCAGCACCACGACGCCTGCACATGCCAGCACCCCGAGGAGGACGAGAGCGATCGTCACGCCGCTAGACATCGGCGCCCCGATCGGCGTCCGCGGTGTGCGGCAACGACGACACGGCGAGATCGATCAGGGTGTGTCGGTCGGCGTGCCACTTGTCGGGGGGCAGGTGACCGTGGGTGTCCAGGTCGGTGAGGCCGTGGGCGGTCGCGAACAGCAGGGCTGCGTGGTGTCGCGCGGCGTCGGCGCCGACGATGCGGCTCACGAGGAACACCAGGCGGTCCTGCGCACGCGCGGCGGCCGGGATCGCCGGCGCGCCCACCGGTGTCGCGAACATGAGCCGGTACAGGTGCGGCCGACCCAGTCCGAGGTCGGACAGTGCGTGCAGCCCCGATCGCACGGCGTCCTCGGCCGGCAGGTTCGGGTCGGTCGCGATGACATCGAGTCCGTCCGCGACGACTGCCCAGGCCTCCGCGGCCACTGCTGCCAACAACTCGTCCTTTCCGTCGAAGTGACGGTAGGCGGCGGAGCGGGAAACCCCTGCGCCGCTGCCGACTTCGCGGAGAGTCACCGCGTCGGGTCCGCCGCGGTCGAGGAGTGTCGACGCCGCCGCCAGCAGCGCCTGGCGGGTGTGTGCCGCGCTTTCCGCCCTGGTGGTCATCGCTCCACCCTACAGTTGACACCGTCAACCGAATGCGGTTTCCTGGGTTGACAACGTCAACTGAATGAGGCGGGAGCCGACATGAATCCATCGCCTACTGCGAACCCGGCCTGGACGCTGGTCATGACGGGTGCCACCCGCGGCCTCGGCCTGGTCGCTGCCAGGCACGTCGTGTCCACCGATCCGTCGTGTCATCTCGTCGTGATCGCGCGCGGGGGCGGACCCGCGGGGTTCGTGGACGGCTTCGGTGCCGGTGCCGAGCGCGTGAACGTCGTCGATGCCGACCTCGCCGACATGGCCGCCACTGTCGCCGCGGCGACCACGATCCGGCGGATGCTCGACGACGCGACGCTGCCGCCGTTGCGCGGGCTGGCGGGCAACGCGGGCATCCAGTACCTCGACGACCAGCACGTCACCGCGGATGGGCTGGAGGCGACCTTCGCGGTCAACGTCCTCGCGAATCACCTGCTGATCGGTGAGCTGAGCGGACATCTGGCCCTCGGTTCCCGAATCGCCATCACGGTGAGCGACACGCACTTCGGCGATTTCCGGCACAACCTCGGAATGGTCCCCGCGCCGCGGTGGACGAGCCCGGCACGCCTGTCCCGGCCCGGTGCGTTCGGGGTTTCGAGTCCGGCCGCCGGCCGCACCGCGTACTCGACGGGCAAACTGGCGGCCATCCATCTCGTTCACGAGTGGGCGCGCCGACTCCCCGACGGCGTCGAGATCGTCTCCTACAACCCGGGTTACGTGCCCGGTACGGACCTGGCCCGGGCGGCGAACGCACCGCAGCGGTTCGCGAACAGGTGGGTCCTGCCGGGTCTGGCCCTGGTCGGCCCGTTCGACCGGGTGCCGACGGCCGGCCGACGGCTCGCCGAGGCAATTCTCGGTGTGCCATCGGCGAACACCGGCGCCTACCTCGACCGCGGGCGGGTGTCGGAGTCATCCGCCGAGAGCCATGACCCCGATCGTGAGCGCGATCTGTGGGCCCATCTCGAGCACCTCCGTTCGAGTACGCTCCGACGTCAGTAGGTCGCCCACTCGCCTTGCGCGTACCGCAGGATCCGGGGGTCCATGAGCGTGGACGGAGGCAGGTCCAGCTGCTGCCGATCGAGTGGGAAAACCGTTGCGGCAGCCAACTGCTCAGGGCTGAGGAACCGGAGCGGTCCCGGCGCCCGCACCGACGGGGTGACCCGGCCCTCGACACCCGCCAGGTGGAAACCCCAGTCCCCGAAGGCGGGGACGTCGACGTGGTACGGGGTCGGGTCCAGTCCGGCCGCACGCATGGTCGACGCCACGCACCAGAACGACTTCGGTGCGAAGTAGGGGGAGCCGGCCTGGACGACGGTGCGGCCCGTCTCGGCGAGATGAGCGCGGACCATCGCGTAGAACTCGGTGGAATACAGCTTCGCGGTGGCCGAGTCGTCGGGGTCGGGCATGTCGACGATGATCACGTCGAACCGGCGGTCGGTGCCACGTAGCCAGGAGAAGGCGTCGGCGGCGATCACCTGGGCTCGTGGGTCGGTCATCGATCCCCGGTTCAGCCTCGTCAGACGCTCGTCGGTCCGGGCCAGTCGGATCATCTCCGGATCGAGTTCGACGAGCGTGACGTCGCGCGCGTCGGGATAGGTGAGCACCTCGCGCAACGCGAGCCCGTCACCGCCACCGAGGATCAGAACGGAATCGTGCTTGCCGGACATCGCCGGATGGACCAGGGTCTCGTGGTAGCGGTGCTCGTCGACCGAGGAGAACTGCAGGTCGCCGTTCAGGTACAACCGGGTGTCGGCCGCTGCCCCGAAGCGGTTCTCGGTGATGACGATGTCCTGGTACGCGCTGCGCTCGGCGGCCACGATCGGGTCTCGGTACAGCGCCTGGCGAGCGGTGACCTCGAAGCGACCGGACAGCATCAGCCCCGCGACCAGGACGGCGACGACCCCGATCGCCGACGCGGACAGGACGAGCATCTGGCTGCGCGACATCGACTTCCGGAAGACCACGAAGACGAGGAAGCAGCCGGCCGCGGCGTTGACGAGTCCGACCACCAGTGCCCCACGCAACTGGCCGAAGAACGGCAGCAACAGGAACGGGAAACACAGTCCGCCGACGAGTGCGCCGATGTAGTCGACGGCGAACATGTCGGCCACCGCCGAGCCGGCCTCCTGGCGTCGTATCCGTTGCAGGAGGACCATCAGCAGCGGGATCTCGGCGCCGATCAGCAGGCCGAGGACGAAGGCCACGAGAACGAGTGCGGGCGTGTACAACTCGAGGTACGCGAATGCGGCGTAGAGCGACATCACCGACAATCCGCCGATGAGTGCGAGCAGCAGTTCGATGACCGCAAAGGCCGTGACGGATTGCGGCTGGAGCGGTTTGGCGGCGAGCGACCCGATCCCCATCGCGAAGACCATCACCGCGAGGACGATCGACGCCTGTGTCGCGGTGTTGCCGATCAGGAACGAGCCGAGCGAGACCAGGGCCAGCTCGTACACCAGGCCGCAGGCGGCGCAGACGAAGACGACGGCGAGCAGCCCGGCGCGGGCGAACCTCGGTCGCAGTGCCAATGCGTCCGGTGCTGCGTCGGTCGCCACCGGACCGCGGCCGTCCGGAGTCGGGTCGTGGTCGATCACGGACGAGCGGGGGACTGTGGTGACACGGTCACAGGATGGACGCGGCGACGATGATCGACACCCCGATGTGCGCGATGCCCTGCACCCAGACCGCCGGGTGGCTCTCCGGATGGACCAGCAACTCGCCGAGATTTCCGGGGGTCAGCAGGTCGATGACGAGGAAGGTCACCGCCATCACGATGAGACCGATGGCCGAGTACACCGCGGTGTAGGCGAGTCCCTCGAGGAGTCGGCCCTCGCTCGCGACGATGGCCGCGGTGACGATGACGGCGACGGCGAGCATGTTGGAGCCCACCAGGATTCCCGCGTTGCGGTTGCGGTCGGTCCACAGCTGCGAACGGAGCTTTCCCGGCGTGAGGAGGTCGAGGATGCCGAACGAGATGATCATCAGGATCACGCCGACACCGGCGTAAGCGCCTGCAGCGTAGGCGTTCTCAGCGATATCAGCGAGCATGGTCTTCTCCGTTGGTTGATCGGACGAGTTCGATGGGGAGTTCCGGACGGACAACGATCATTTGCCGCCACCGCCACTGCCGCCGCCGCGGTTCCCGCTGCCGCTACCCGCGTAGCGCGGGGTCGGTACCCAGAAGGCGCCGACGTAGGGGTGGTAGTGGTGGTAACCCGACCGGTAGTCGCGGCTGAGCATCACCCGGGTGGTCCCGGCGGCCAGCGGGAACAGACCGACGAGATAGTCGGGATACTGCAGGAATTGGGTGCCGGCGATGTTGCCAGTGCCCGAGGCGCCGCTCCGCTGGTCGCTGGGACGTTCGGCGTCGCGGATCTCGTTCGCGACCTCGGCGGGGCTTCCGTCGGCGACATAGGCGTCGACATCGCCCTCGTCGAGGGCGGTGTCGCGCTCGTAGTTCTGCGTGATGTAGTCGCGCGCCGACCCGCCGATGCCGCCGCCGCGCGCGACTCGCGCGGTGCACGCCCCGATGAGCGCGAACACGGTGAGCACGACGATCACGCCGATGATGATGTTGCGGGTCTTGTTGAGCCGTCGGCGCGGATCGGGCGGCCCGCCGGGCGGGGGCGCTCCGGTCATGGGCGGGCCACCGGGCCGCGGTCGATCCTGCTGGAGGTGACGACGACCTCGGCGGCCTTCGGGTAGGTGTGCCAGGTGTGCCAACTGATGGCGTCGTCGGTGGACTCCGAGACGATGGCGGTGACGGCATACGGCTCGCCCGGGAAGTGACCCATCACGCACGGGTGGCCGGTCGCCGACTGCTCGGTGACGCGAGCGGCCAGTTGCTCGACGAGGGCGGCGAGCTGGTCGGGGTTCACGGACTCCACACGGGAACTGAAGTAATAGCCGCTCTCCTGGAAACTCTCCGGGAGCGCCGAGGTCACTTCCGGCAGGCAGGCGACGGTCTCACAGATTCGTTGCACCCCGTCTTCGACGAGCACCTGATGGCTCGCGCCGAGCAGGCGCACCGACACGGTGATGCCGTCGATGTCGCGGTCCTCCTGGGCCAGGGGTTCCTGCAACGGGGCGCTCAGCGAGAATCCGAGCTGGGCCGCGCTGGTGTCGGCGTAGGCGACGGCCAGCTGGGCTGAAAGGTCGCCGGGGTGTCCGAGGTTCTCTGTCATGCGTGCTTCGATCTCCGTGCTCAGGACGTCTGGGTCGGGTGGACGGCGGTGAGGGCCGTCAGGGCGTCTCCGGAGCCGGGTTGCTGGGATAGATGCGGTAGTCCGCGCGTGCCAGCAGTTCGCCGCGAGCGCACTCCCAGCCGCTGCCGTAGTCCTCGAACGACAGGCGGTCGGGGCCGGCCTGGTAATCGTGGTAGGCCATCCGGCCCGACGCCGCGACCCCGGTGGTGCCCGCGGAGGTGAAGCGCGCGGAACCCGCTTCCTCGGACCGGTATCGACGACCCTCGAGTTCGACGGTGTCGGCGCCCGGCGTGACGGTCGCCCCGGGCACCTCGTGCCACAGCACCACCTCGAGGTCGGGATCGTCCTCGACCGAGATCCAGGCCTTCGACCCGACCCCGGTGTCCAGGAAGTTCTCGGTCCAGGTGTAGCCGTCCTGGGTCAGGCGCAGCGTGCCGCGGACCGCGTAGGTCTGACCGCGCAGCTCGACGAGGTCGCCGGGTTTCAGATCGCGGGGATCGCCGAAGACGGAATCGTCGTCGGCCGACGAAAACGGGTCGCCGGGCCGGTAGGTCCGCTCACGCAGGGCGTCCTGCTCGGCCTGCCGGGCCTTGCGGTTGCCCAGGAAATTGAAGATGACGACCACCGCGATGATCGCCAGCAGCGCCACGATGATGATCAGCAGGAATTCCACCCGACGACCCTATCCGGATCGGCGACTCGTCGTCAGGTGGGTTCGACGATGTTCGGCGGGCTGAATGATGCGGGGCCGGCGCTCACGAGTCGGCGGCACGCAGTTGCGAGATCACCGGGGCGAATGCCTCGAGAGCCGGTTCGAGCACGGTGAGGTAGCTGATCCCGGTGCGCTCGCGGAGGTCGACGAGGCGCGTGGCGATGTCGGAGGCGGATCCGATCAGCACCGACGGCAGCTCGATGAATTCCTGGACGCTCATCGACAGCTCGTGTCGGGTGATCAGCTCCTCGGCCACCGCCGTCGCGTCGTCGGTCACCTCGACGATCTGCATCAGCAGATTCCATTCGACGTCCGGGGCGCGTTCGCCTGCGGCGGCGCGGGCGAACGCCACCCGTTCGTCGAAGCCGGCTGCCGACAGCGGTTCCAGATCGCCGTCGGGACCCGTGCGGGCCGCCGTGAATCCGACGACGTCCGCGTGCTCGGCGGCCATCCGCAGCACCCGGTCGCCGTTGCCGCCGAGCAGGAGCGGTACCCGCGGCTGCACGGGACGCGGCCGGTGATCCCGGTCGGCGAGGAGTTCGGTCACCTGCGAGACGGTCGCCGCCAGATGGTCGACGCGTCGTCCCGCGGACCGGAATTCGATCCCGGCTGCGTCGAACTCCGCCCGGACGTACCCGGTACCGAGGCCGAGCTCCACCCGGCCGTCGGACAGTTGGTCGACGGTGGCCACGTCGCGGGCGAGCAGCGCCGGATTGGTGAACGCGGCGTTGAGGACGAACGGGCCCACGCGCAGCCGTTGGGTCGCGGTGGCCGCGACCGCCAGCGCGGGCCACGGGCTCGGGATGCCCAGATGGTCGGGGACTAGGAGGACGTCGTATCCGAGCTCTTCGACGGAACGTGCACGAGACCGCCATGAGGCAGTGGTGTCGACGGCGAGCATGTTGACGCCGAATCGGAACGCCCTGGACGCGAGTGCCATGCCACCAACGTAGCCAGGGGTACCGCGCTCGACCATGCCGGCGAACGGACGCCGGCGGCAGCCTTGCACTCGCAGTGGTCGAGTGCTAAAAACGAGGTTGGCACTCACGGACTGTGAGTGCCAGGTCGGGACGGTGAGGCCGGTACCGAATGACACACCGGTCGTCCGTCGCGGGCACCGAGTTCCGGCCATACGAACCTAGTGTCACCCCCTTCGGAGGATCACTTACCCATGGCCAAGCAAATTGCGTTCGACGAAGAGGCCCGTCGCGGCCTCGAGCGGGGCCTCAACAGCCTTGCCGACGCCGTCAAGGTGACGTTGGGACCCAAGGGTCGCAACGTCGTCCTGGAAAAGAAGTGGGGCGCCCCCACGATCACCAACGATGGTGTGTCCATCGCCAAGGAGATCGAGCTGGAGGACCCGTACGAGAAGATCGGCGCCGAGCTGGTCAAGGAAGTCGCCAAGAAGACCGACGACGTCGCGGGCGACGGCACCACCACCGCCACCGTTCTGGCCCAGGCTCTCGTCCGTGAGGGTCTGCGCAACGTCGCTGCCGGCGCCAACCCGCTGGGTCTGAAGCGCGGCATCGAGAAGGCCGTCGAGGCCGTCACCGAGTCGCTGCTGAAGAGCGCCAAGGAGGTCGAGACCAAGGAGCAGATCGCTGCCACCGCCGGTATCTCGGCAGGCGACCCCTCGATCGGCGAGCTCATCGCCGAGGCGATGGACAAGGTCGGCAAGGAAGGCGTCATCACGGTCGAGGAGTCCAACACCTTCGGCCTGCAGCTCGAGCTCACCGAGGGCATGCGCTTCGACAAGGGCTACATCTCGGGCTACTTCGTCACCGACGCCGACCGCCAGGAAGCCGTCCTCGACGACCCGTACATCCTGCTGGTCTCGGGCAAGGTCTCGACCATCAAGGACCTGCTGCCGCTGCTGGAGAAGGTCATCCAGGCCGGCAAGCCACTGCTGATCATCGCCGAGGACGTCGAGGGCGAAGCCCTGTCGACCCTCGTCGTCAACAAGCTCAAGGGCACCTTCAAGTCCGTCGCCGTCAAGGCCCCGGGCTTCGGTGACCGCCGCAAGGCCATGCTGGCCGACATCGCCATCCTCACCGGTGGCGAGGTCATCAGCGAAGAGGTCGGCCTCTCGCTCGAGGGTGCGGGCGTCGAGCTGCTCGGTACCGCACGCAAGGTCGTCGTGACCAAGGACGAGACCACCATCGTCGAGGGCTCGGGCGATCCCGACGCCATCGCCGGTCGCGTGGCCCAGATCCGCGGCGAGATCGAGAACAGCGACTCCGACTACGACCGTGAGAAGCTGCAGGAGCGTCTGGCCAAGCTGGCCGGCGGTGTTGCGGTCATCAAGGCGGGCGCGGCCACCGAGGTCGAGCTCAAGGAGCGCAAGCACCGCATCGAGGACGCCGTCCGCAACGCGAAGGCTGCTGTCGAAGAGGGCATCGTCGCCGGCGGTGGCGTGGCCCTGCTGCAGTCGGAGCCGGCCATCGACGCACTCTCGCTCGAGGGTGACGAGGCCACCGGCGCCAACATCGTCAAGGTCGCGCTGTCGGCTCCGGCCAAGCAGATCGCGATCAACGCCGGGCTCGAGCCGGGCGTCGTCGCCGACAAGGTCCTGAACTCGCCCACCGGCACCGGCCTCAACGCCGCCACCGGTGTGTACGAGGACCTCCTCAAGGCCGGCATCAACGACCCGGTGAAGGTCACCCGCTCGGCGCTGCAGAACGCAGCCTCGATCGCGGCTCTGTTCCTCACCACCGAGGCCGTCGTCGCCGACAAGCCCGAGAAGAACGCTGCCCCGGCCATGCCGGGCGGCGACGAGATGGGCGGGATGGGATTCTGACCTGACTCCGTCAGGGATGAGCTTCTGATCTCCTGATCAGATCCCCGCGTCTGCTCACGCAGCAACAACCGAAGGCCGGTCACCCGCACGGGTGGCCGGCCTTCGGCGTTGTGAAACGCGCTACGACGCAGAATCTGCCGCATAGTTGCAGCCATGACACGAAAGCGTGTGTTGTTCACCGCCAGGACTGTCGGTCACGTCATGTGGTGGGTGTTCGTTGTCGCCGCGCTGTTTGCAGGCGGAATCACCTGGTGGATGACGGAGTATGTCGCGGTCGACGCTTCTTTCGTAGGCAGGTCTTACGGTTGGACGATCTACACTCCCACCACCGTCGCAGGCTATGTCGATCTCATGAGGTCGTCTGGCCCGGAGTGGTGGCAGGATCCGGCCGTATACGCGCTCGCCGCATTCGTGGCGGTCGTGATCGCCGCTATCGTCGATGCGCTCGCAGCCCGTCGCCTCATCGCCGGCATCATCACGGTCGCAGCGCCTTTCGTAGCGCTGGGCCTCTTTGTGCTCGCAACCCCCGGCGCGGTCGATGAGGTCTACCCACACGGCACCGTTTCCCTCGTGTTGATTCTCATCGGTGTGGCGATCCGCGAGGTGTGGATGCGCGCCATCGCGCCCGGGGTGCGAGATGAGCCTCGGGGGTGAGCTTTCGGACAGGGGCGATGCGCCCCTGCTCGGTGCGCGACCTGGCCCGTTGGGCCGGTGCGATCAGATCGGCCGATAGGTTCCGTCGCGGTGCGAAGTGTTCAGCGGCGTCGACGTGCGTGTGGCCCTCCGAAGAAGAGGCGAACCCGGACGGAGTGCTGAATCGTATCCTCGTCAAGGAGGATGCTGCCTGTCACAAACATGTCACCGATGGAGACCGCCCCTGCGTCACCGGCTTGCTGCAAAACAGCTCGACGGATCGCGTCGCTGAGCTCCGGCCCTCTCAGGTCAGTTCGAAGCTCGACTCGGAAAATTTCCTCGTTACCCACCTGCACCACCACCCGACTGTTCATAAGAATAGACCTGTGTCTTCGAAACTGTTGACTCGCAGGGTGTTACACCACTTGTGGTCGTCCGGCCGAGTGAAGTATCGAGTGGGCGCGGCGTACTCGGCGGGCGCACCTGAATCGGGGTCAGCGGTAACGATGTCGAGGTCTGTGTGGGTCAGTAGGTCTGCGATGGTCTCCGCATTCGCACCGATGCCCGCCCAGTGGGCGTCAACGTCGGAGGCGATGCACCACGCGTGATCGGCTGGCCACACAAACGATGCCGGGTTGTGCCCCGTCTCTCGCACGCCCCAGCGTCCGAAGTCGGATAGCGGGCCGTGCAGGAGGTAGTAGGACCGGTTGGGGATGATCATTCGGGCGCTCCGGCGCATAACCGTTGAGGTATCAGGCCATCCCTCCCAGATTGCGAAGTAACAGTCGTCCGGAGTGCCGGTCGCAGAGTGCAACAACTCGCAGAGACGACCAACTTTGGCCTGATCCGTGGGATCGTCCGGACCCGCGGCGAAGTCTTGTCCGTCGGGGTCGGGCATGAACCGCAATCGCGCGTAGGCCTCGAACCCTGGAGTGGCGAAAGCGGTCAAATCCTGCCACGGCTCCTGGGAGTTTACGATCCAGGCCGCTGCTCGAGGAGTTTCGCACGGTCGCAGTTCCACTGATCAATGACACCACAGTCGCGATCGGAAGTGCTTCGGCTCGTCAGCGCTGAGCGCTGCGTTCTGCTTACCCTGGAATCGGAGGGTCGCCACGCTGCCCGTGACGGTGATCAGCGTCCCACCCAGGCATCGCCGCCGGGGTGGTCCGGCCGAGTGACGGTCGGCAATTCTTGTCGGTGGTCGCACGTATGTTTGATCTATGGAGTTCGGGGGCGGCGCAGATATCTCGGGTGAGGAGTCCGGGGTCGAATCGTCGTTGCCTGCAGTGGTTGTCGACAACGAGTTGTCCGCCACCGAGCTCGTCGATGTGATCACCCACTGCGCGTCGATCACCTCCGCAGCGTCGTATCGGCTCCTGACCGCGGCGAGTCTGCTGCACGAGGAGCGCGAACTCGACTACCACCTCCGCCGCACCGAACACCATGACGGACAGGTCTTCTCCGAAGACGACCTCCACCGCCGAGCCGCCGACGCCGCCGCCGGTATCGACCCCTACGCGCAGTTCGGTCCCGACGGGTTCGATCAGGCCACCGCCGAACTCGGTGCAGCCCTGATGATCACCGCGGCACAGGCCCGCGACCTCATCCGTACAGGTGACGTCCTGCGGTACCGGTTGATGCTGACCGGTAGCACCCTGGCGTGTGGCCGGATCGACCAGAAGCGGTTCGAGATCGCGGTCAAGCGCACCGACTTCGTGTCCGACGCCGACATGCAGGCCGTCGATGCCCATCTGGCCGAAGCGATTCTCGCGCGCCCACCGATGTCGACGACCCAGTTCACCACCATGGTCGATGCGATCGTCGCCACACACGCACCGGATGCGGTGCGCCGCCGCCGCGAACGCGCCGGCGACGACCGCCACATCACCATCGGACCCGACCGGTTCGGTCCGGGCCAGTCCCGCATCAGCGGCAGCCTGCCCGTCACCGACGCCGCCACCCTCGATGCCCAACTCAACGCGATGGCCGCCTCCGTGCACCCTCACGACCCACGCACCAAACGGCAACGACGCATCGACGCACTGCTCGCGTTGGCCGCACACCTCGACGTGCTGGCCTGCCGCTGCCCACACTGCGCACCTCCACCCGAACCGGTCGACCTCGACGACGACACCACCCCAACCGACGGCGCTGACACGACCGCGGCGTCGGCGGATTCGGCCACACCGTCGGCGGTCACCGGCCACGCCCCGGCACCGACCTTCCACATCGTGGTTAACCTGTCGACGCTGCTCGGCCTCGATCAGGACCCGGGGTTCCTCGACGGCCACGGGCTGCTCGACGCCGACACCATGCGATCGCTGGTCGACGGTGCCCGCCGGTCCTTCATCACCGGTCAGCCGCAGCAGCCAGCCGAATCCCGCTACACCCCGAGTCGCAAACTCCAGACCCTGGTGCGGTGCGGAGAACTGTGCTGCACCTTTCCCGGGTGTACGCAACCGGTGTGGGAGGCAGACCTCGACCACACCATCCCGTTCGACCACCACACACCCACCACTGGTGGTGCCACCACACAACGGAACCTCAAGCCGCTGTGTCGTTTCCATCACCGGATCAAGACGTTCGGGATGTGGCGGGACTACCAGGACGAGTACTGCACCGCATGGTTCCGATCCCCCACCGGACACACCTTCGTCGGCAACGCCTTCAACGGCCGCGATCTGTTCGGTTACCTCGTCCCCAGGCAACCACCGGACCACCCGGCCCGCAGCCACCTCGCCGAACAGCGAGACACCCGCACCACCACCCGCCGTCGTGAACTCGACGCGTGGGACACCGCCAACCCACCACCCTTCTGAACACCTGTGAAGCAGGGTGGGTGAGTCGACGATTCAGTAGCCCCGGCCGCTGGACAGGCGCTCGGCGCCGTGGGGAACGATTTCCGTCACGGCGATGTTGAGACGGCCATGAGTGCTCCCATCACCGTCGACATCTGGTCCGACATCGCCTGCCCGTGGTGCTACATCGGCAAGCGCAAGTTCGAGGCGGGTCTCGCCGAGTTCGCCGGGCGTGACCACGTCGAGGTGACGTATCACAGCTTCGAGCTCGCGCCCGACACGCCGGTCGACTTCGACGGGTCCGAGGTGGACTTCCTGGTCCGGCACAAGGGGATGCCTGCCCAGCAGGTCGAGGGCATGCTCGAGCAGGTGACCGGGATCGCCGCCGAGGTGGGTCTCGACTACGACTTCGACAGCCTCCAGCACACCAAGACCCTGAAGGCGCATGAGGCGCTGCACTTCGCGAAAGAGCGTGGCCGACAACTCGATCTGGTGGAGCGGTTGTTCAAGGCCTACTTCGAGGAGGGTCGTCACGTCGGCCGTCCCGACGAACTCGCTGATCTGGCCGCGGATATCGGCCTCGATCGCGACGAGGTCATCGCAGCGCTGGACTCGGGCGCTTACGCGCCGGCCGTCGCGGCCGACATCGACCAGGCGCGCGCGTACGGAATCAGCGGAGTGCCCTTCTTCGTGATCAACGGCAAGTACGGAGTCTCCGGGGCGCAGGCGCCGGAGATCTTCACGCAAGCTCTCGACAAGGTACGCGCCGAGGCGGGCGATCGTGTCTGAACCGCTCGTGCCTTTCGAGATGGTCGGGGACGCTGACGCGGCCGTCTGCGTCGATGGTGTGTGCGCGCTGCCGGAGGCCGCAACCGAACCGTCGGAGCCTGTGCTGGAGTGAGTCTCGGAATCGTCGACGTCATCACCCACTGCGCGTCGATCACCTCCGCCGCCTCCTACCGACTCCTCACTGCGGCAAGCCTGCTTCACGAGGAACGCGAGCTCGACTACCAGCTGCGCCGCACCGAGCACCGCGACGGGCGAGCCTCCTCGGCAGACGAACTGTATCGACGCGCGGCCGAGGCCGCCGCCGGGATCGACCCCTCCGTCGAGTACGGGCCCGATGGTGTCGACCAAGCCGCCGCCGAACTCGGTGCGGCACTGATGATTCCCGCCGCCGAAGCCCGTGACCTCATCCGCACCGGCGATGTCTTGCGCTACCGACTCATGTTGACCGGTAACACCCTCGCGTGCGGACGGATCGACCAGCGACGTTTCACCATCGCCATGAAACGCACCGACTACGTGCCCGACGCCGACAGCAGGTCGTCGATGCCCATCTCGCCGAGGCGATCCTGGCCCGCCCACCGATGTCGACAACCCAGTTCACCGCCCTGGTCGACGCCATCGTTGCGAGGCTTGCTCCCGACGCAGTGCGCCACCGCCGTGGACGCGCCGACGCCGACCGCAACGTCACCATCGGGCCCGACCGGTTCCACCCCGGCCAATCCCGCATCACCGGCACCCTCCCGGTCACCGACGCCGCCGAACTCAACGCGCAACTCAACGCGATGGCCGCCTCCGTACACCCCGACGACCCCCGCAACAAGCAACAACGACGCGCTGACGCGATGATCGCCCTCGCCGCCCACCTCGACACCCTGGCTTGCCGCTGCCCACGATGCGCACCCCAACCAGTAGCCGACCTCGACGACACCAACACCGAGTTGGACAGCGGCTCGCCAACAGTCGAAGCCGACGACCCCCTTGCGGAAGCACCCGAATCGGCCCCGGCACCCGAACCGGCCCAACCGACCGCCACCGGACCGCACCGGCCGGTGCCCATGTTCCACATCGTGGTGAACCTGTCGACGTTGCTCGGCCTCGACGACGACCCCGGCTTCCTCGACGGCCACGGACTGATCGACGCCGACAGCATGCGCTCGCTCCTCGTCGACGCGCAACGCTCCTTTGTCACCACCGGCCGTACCCGACCAGCCGGCCACGCCTCCGATCCCACTGCCGATGTCGGGTCCCGCTACGCCCCGAGCCGCAAACTCCACACGCTGGTGCGATGCGGCGAACTGTGCTGCACGTTCCCCGGATGCAACCAGCCGGTGTGGACCACCGATCTCGACCACACCATCCCGTTCGACCACGGCTCGCCGTCGACCGGTGGTGCCACCGCGCACCACAACCTCAAGCCGATGTGCCGGTTTCACCATCGGATCAAGACCTTCGGCATGTGGCGCGACTACCAGGACGACTACTTGACCGCCTGGTTCCAGTCCCCGACCGGACACACCTTCGTCGGCAACGCGTTCAACGGCCGCGATCTGTTCGGATACCTCGTCCCCGGGCGCCCACCCGATCATCCAGGCACGCAGCACGCTCGCTGGCCAGCGAACCGCCCGCACCACCACCCACCGTCGAGAGAGCGACGCGTGGAACGCCGCCAACCCACCGCCTTTCTGAACGGTGTGTGGGTAGCCCCCCCGGCACGTTGACGTGTGAGTGCCCGGTTGCAGTGGGTACACAAACGCCATGCAGACGTTCCTGCCCTACCCGGATTTCCGACGCTCCGCGGAGGTCCTCGACCCCGCGCGGCTCGGCAAGCAGCGGGTGGAGACGTTGCAGATCCTGCGGGCGCTCGAATTGTTCGACTACGGCTGGTCCAGCCATCCCGCGGTCACGATGTGGCGCGGGCACACCCCGGCGCTGGTCGCGTACGGGCTCGCGTTCGTCGATGTGTGGACCGGCGAAGGACGTGCGGACAGCACCGCGCCGATGATCGCCGAGTTCGCGCCCGACGTGGTGGGCCGGGCCCAGTCCGAGCTGGCCGCGCAGGGCCTGATGCCCGCGTGGCTAGGTGTACTGACCCGGGACGTTAGGTACGGCGTTCGGCGAGTCGGCGTGACATAGGGAAGACCTCCGAGTGAGGTGTGGAGCTGTCTAGGAAC
>NZ_JBEPPN010000022.1:0-17791 GCF_040547295.1 Gordonia sp. PvP123
GACTCCCCTTATACCCTTGCCCCCGGCTATTGAATCTGCGATTGTAGCAGGCGGGGCACACCGGGCGGGCGCGGGCCCGGGTGGGGGGGCCCCGGGGGCCGTCGCCGAGTCGGGAGTCGTCACATCGTCACAGTGTCCGCGCGATGATCTCCTTCATGATCTCGTTGGTGCCGGCGTAGATCTTCTGCACACGATTGTCGGCCCACAGGCGAGCGATCGGGTATTCGTTCATGTAGCCGTAGCCGCCGAACAACTGGAGGCATTCGTCGGCGACCACCATGGCGCGGTCGCTGGTCCACCACTTGGCCATCGCGACGGTCGGGATGTCGAGCTCGCCCTTGATGTGCTTGGTGATGCAGTCGTCGACGAAGACCCGGCCGATCCGGGTCTCGGTGGCTGCCTCCGCGAGTTTGAACTTGGTGTTCTGGAAGCTGAAGATCGGCCGGCCGAAGGCCGTGCGGTCCTTGGTGTAGGCGATGGTCTCCGAAACTGCCTTCTCCATTCCCGCCACCGACGCCACGGCGATGATCAGACGTTCCTGCGGGAGCTGCTGCATCAGCTGGATGAAGCCCTGCCCCTCCTCGGTGCCGAGCAGATTCGAGGTGGGAACGCGCACACCGTCGAAGAACAGCTCCGAGGTGTCCTGCCCGCGCTGGCCGACCTTGTCGAGCACCCGGCCACGACGGAAGCCCTCGCGGTCCGCCTCGACGAGGATGAGCGAGATGCCCTTGGCGCCCTCGGACACGTCGGTCTTGGCGACGACGATGATGATGTCGGCCTGACTTCCGTTGGTGATGAACGTCTTCGAGCCGTCGATGACGTACTCGTCACCCTGCTTGATGGCCTTGGTCTTGACGCTCTGCAGGTCCGATCCCGTACCGGGCTCGGTCATCGCGATGGCGCCGACGGCCTCGCCGCTGGCCATCTTGGGCAGCCACGTGGTCTTCTGCTCCTCGGAGCCGTACTCCAGGATGTAATGCGCAACGATGCCGTTGTGCAGGCTGACGCCCCACGAGCTGTCGGCGACGCGCGCCTGCTCCTCGATCAAGACGGCCTCGTGCGCAAAGTTGCCGCCCCCGCCCCCGTACTCCTCCGGGATCGACATGCAGAGAAGACCCAGCTCGCCGGCCTTGTTCCACAGGTCGCGGTCGACGTGGTGCTGCTCGATGAACTTATCGGCGTTCGGCTTGATCTCCTTCTCGCAGAAGCTGCGAGCCAGATCGCGCAGGGCGCTGAGATCGTCGTTTTCCCAAGAGGACCGTTCGGCCATGGTGCGAGTACCTATCCACGATTGACAGTGTCAATGGCGAGCGTAACAGTGCTTGTTGGCAACGTTACGTTGGGATGACCGGAACGCTTTGTGTCAGCTGGACGCCCCACCACCGCGGAGCACGTTTTTCTGGATCTTGCCCGTCGACGTCTTCGGCAGTTCCGCGAACACGATTTCTTTCGGCACCTTGAACCGGGCGAGCGTCTTGCGCGCGAACTCGACGAGACCCTCAGCGGTCAGGCTCGCTCCGGCGCGCACGCTGACATAGGCGATCGGCACCTCGCCCCATCGTTCATCCGGACGGCCGACGACCGCCGATTCGACGACGTCGGGATGGCTGTCGAGCACCCGCTCCACCTCGACCGACGCGATGTTCTCGCCACCGGAGATGATGACGTCCTTGCTGCGGTCCCGGATCTCGACGTACCCGTCCGGATGCATCACCGCGAGATCACCGGTCCGCAGCCAACCGTCCAGGGTTGCCGCGGCAGTGGCCTCGGGATCGCGGTAGTAGCCGAGCATGACGTTGTTGCCGCGCACCACCAACTCGCCGATGGTCTCGCCATCGGCCGCGACATCGCCTCCTTCGTCGGACACGACTCGGACACGCCCTGCCACGATGTTTCCGATCCCCTGTCGCGCCTTGCGTACGGCGCGCACCTCGTCCGTGGCGTCATCCCACTCCGGCTGCCACTGGTTCACGACGATCGGGCCGAAGGTCTCGGTCATCCCGTAGAGGTGGGTGATCTCGATGCCCAACCCGGCCATCCGGGCGAGGAGAGCAGGCGATGGCGGTGCACCTCCCGTCGCGGCCTGGACGACTCGATCGAGCCGAGCCGCCGACGGGTCTTCGGCGATCATGGTGAGGACCGTGGGTGCCGCGCTGAAATGAGTCACGTCGTCGTCGACGAGGTGACGCCAGATGAGTCCGGTGTCGATGCTGCGCAGGCAGACACTCGTGCCACCGGCGGCGACGACGGCCCAGGTGAAACACCAACCGTCGCAGTGGAACATCGGCAGCGTCCAGAGATACTTCGACCCCGGACCGAGCCCGGAGTGGTGGGCCATCGCCACGGACTGCAGATACGCGCCCCGATGGTGGTACATCACGCCTTTCGGGCGTCCCGTCGTCCCGGAGGTGTAGTTGATCGCGAGCAGACCCCGTTCGTCGGTGTCCCGACGAACCGGCGCGCCCGCGTCTGCGAGCAGACGCTCGTACTCGTCCGAGCCGTCGGCCGACCCACCGATCACCACCCGGATCCCGACTGCTTCGCCGACTGCTTGTGCGCGATCGGCGAACTCGACCGTCGAGACGAGAACCGACGCGCCACTGTGTTCCAGGATGTAGGTCAGCTCCGGTTCGGAGAGCCGGACGTTCAACGGCACCAGGACAGATCCGTGAGCGGGCGCAGCACTGTGCAGTTCGAGCATCACGTGCGAGTTCGCACACAACGCGGCGACACGGTCACCGGGACCTACACCGAGCTGTTCGATCACCGCGGTCAACCGCTGCACCCGATCGTGGAACTCGGTGTAGGTGAAGGAACGTGACCCGTCGATCACCGCGATTCGTCCGGCGAATACCGCAGCGGCTCGATCCAGGAACGTGGCCGGACTGAGTGCGGAGAAGGTGAACTCGGCCGCGGGCGGCACCGGACTCCGGGCGCTGTCGATGTCCGGGTCCGGGCCGTGGTCAGTCACCATCGATCGCCGCCTCTTTCTCCACCTGTTCGATGGCCGCGATGATACTGGGGACCGATGCGTCGACCCAGGTGTTCGCGACGTGCGGCGCCGACGCCGCGGCGACGGCCAGAGCCTCGATCTCGGCGTTCGACGGTTCGCCCATGTCCAGATCGGCCAGCGAGGTCGGGAGACCGAGGGCACGGAGGAAGCGGCGGATCTCGTCGCGGTCGACCTCGGGATCGTCCTCGAGCGCCAGATGAACGAGCAACCCGTAGGCGACGTGGTAGCCGTGCAGGTGCGCCGACGACCCACGACCGACCTGCAGTCCTCGCGTCATACAGTGCGCGATCGACAGGCCGCCGTTCTCGTAACCGATGCCCGACAACAGGATCACCGCCTCGACGACCGCCTCGAGTTCGGGGGTGACCTGGTGCGCGAGTGCATCGCGCACCGCGACCTCGCCATCGCGCAACAGGACTCGTGAACATCCGTCGGCGACCACCTCGCCGATGATCAGCGGACGGGTGCCCTGCGTGGTGACACCGCGCCCCCGCGCACACGAGCGGGCCTCGTACTTCTTGGCCAGCGCGTCCCCGATGCCCGATACCAGAAATCGGATCGGGGCCTTCGCGATCACCTCTGTGTCGACGACGACCGCGGCCGGATTCGCGGGTAGGCGACCGAGTTCCGACAGCCGTCCGAACTCGTCGTAGAGCGCGAACACACTGGCGGTGGGGCCGTCATTCGACGCGACCGTGGGGACCGAGACCATCGGCCGTCCGACGGTCTCGGCCACGCCCTTGGCGATGTCGAGCGCCTTGCCTCCCCCGATGCCGACCACCACGTCGCCCTGCCCGGCTGACACACGCGTCAGGGTGTCGGCGATGACGCCGCGCGTCACCGGTCCGGCCACCGGGATCACCTGGGCCCGTAGTTCGGCAGCGGCGAGCGACGCCTCGATACGCGCCCCGAACAGTCCCGAGATGTCGGCGTCGATGACGACGATCGGCGCTCCCCCGATCTCGGCCACCACCCCACCGACGTCGTCGAGAACCCCTGGGCCCTGCAGATACTGTTGCGGTGCCGCGAACCGACGGGCGGCGCGGGCGACACCGATCCCGTCCAGCAGAGCGCTCATGCGTGCGGCCAGTTCCCGGTGATCACCGCGTGCGTGATCGCCGTCTCGTCGAGACCGAACAGGGCCTCGTTGTAACCCTGGGAACCGCAGGGGTGGAAGCGATCTCCCAGCCCGATCCTGGTCACCGGAACCGCGATCCCCCGGTCGGCCAGTGTCTCGACGACCGCGCTGCCCAGACCGCCCGAGCGCAAGCCGTTCTCGACTGTCACGATCCGGCCGACGTCCGCGGCCACCGCGGCGATTGCGTCGGTGTCGAGGGGCTTGATGGTCGGCACGTGCAGAACGGCCGTCGACACCCCGGCCGCTTCCGCCGACACCGCGGCTTTCAGCGCACGCGCGGTCATGAATCCGGTTCCGATGACCGCGACATCACGGCCCGGCCGCAGCATCCGTGCGCGGCCGATCTCGAACTCGAAGTCGTCCTCGTCGAACACGACGGGGACCTTGCCGCGCAAGTTGCGGATGTAGAAGGTACCCGGCGTGGCCGCGGCAGCGCGGATGACGTGACGGAGTTCCACCGCGTCGCACGGATCGATCACCGTCAGATCGGGGATGGACCGCATCACGACCAGGTCCTCGAGGGACTGGTGTGTTGCGCCATAGGGATTTACGAGCCCCGGCGAACCGGCGACGATCTTCACGTCGGCCTTGCTGTGGGCGCATGACACGGCGATGAAGTCGAGGGCCCGGCGGGTGAGGAATGCCGCGTAGGTCGCGCAGAAAGCGATCTTGCCGACCTTCGCCAATCCCGCGGCCATCATCACCGCGTTCTGCTCGGCCATGCCGGCGTTGAAGTAGCGCTCCGGGAAGCGATCCCGGAACGGGATGATGTCGGAATACTTCGACATGTCGGCACTCAGTCCGACGATTCGCTCGTCGCGGGCACCGAGTTCGGCGAGTTCGGTACCGAAAGGCGCCCGCTCGTAGGGTCCCTCGACGTCGGCGATCTCACCCATGCCGCCGGCACGGTTTTTGAGCTCAGCCACGATTCTCCTCCAGTTCGGCGATGAGTCCGGTCCACTCGGTGTCGTGGACGCGGACGAAATGTGCCCGTTCCCGGGCGACCAGCGTGGGCACGCCGGTCCCGGGAGTCGTCCGGGCGATCAGCACGCGCGGGACGTCTGCCGGCGCGGCTGCCAGCGCATCGAACGCCCGGACGAGAGCCTCGATGTCGTTGCCGTCGACCTCCTCGACCGCCCACCCGAAGGCGGCCCATTTGGCCGCGATCGGTTCCATGTCGAGCACGATCGGACCGTCGGCCTGGATTCCGTTGCAGTCCACCACGGCGGTGAGAGAGCCGAGACCGAAGCTGGCGGCCGACATCGCCGACTCCCAGGTCGACCCCTCCTGCAGCTCACCGTCAGAGAGTTCCACGATGATCTTCTGATCCCCACCGTCGAGGCGGAGCCCGAGCGCCATCCCGACACCCTGCCCGAGACCGTGTCCCAGTGAGCCACCGGTGATCTCGACTCCGGGCGTCTCGTCGAAAGTACTCATCGGCAGTTCGCTGCCGTTGAGTCCGTAGTCCGCGATCTGCTCCTCGGTCAGGATGCCCAGTTCGGCGAGCACCGCATAGAGCGCGATCGAGTAGTGCCCGGTGGACATCAGGAACCGGTCCCGGGAGGGCGAGTCCGGATCAGTGGCGTCGAAACGCAACTGCCGGAAGTAGATGACCGCGAGCAGGTCGGCGATCCCGAGCCCCTGAGCGATGTATCCCTCGCCTTTGTCCGCTGCCATTCGCATCATCGCCGACCTCAGCCGGAACGCGGTGTCGGCCAGTTGCGCGGTCGACGAGCGATCGATGTCGTTGTCTACGAGCATGTGTCAGGTGCCCTCTCTGGTCATCTCGGCGTCGGCCGAGTGGAATGTGCCGTCGATGGTGATCCCGCCGTCGACCCGGAGCACGGTGCCGGTGACGAACGACGCGTCCGTCGACGCGAGGAAGGAGGTGGCTGCAGCCACCTCGTCGGGAGAACCGAACCGGCGCATCGGTGTTCGATCTATCAGTCGCTTCTCATCGAGGGTTCCGGTGTCGAGACCCGTCCGCATCATCCCGGTGTCGATGTATCCGGGGGCCACCGCGTTGACCCGGATCCCGTGCGGTCCCCATTCGGCCGCGAGTGTGCGTGTGACACCCAGGACGCCGGACTTCGCGGCGGTGTACGCCAATCGTCCGGGTAGACCGAATGTCGAACCCACCGAGGCGAGATTGATGATCGACGCGTTGGGCGCCTCGCGGAGGAGGACGAAGGCCTCCCGGCTGCACCGCATGGTGCCGCCGAGGTGGACGTCGAGTTCGGCCTGCCACCGGCCGGAATCGATTGCCTCGGCCTGGGTCCGCGAAATGATACCCGCATTGTTGATCAGGACGTCGAGCCGTCCGAACCGCTGTCGCACGGCCTCGACCGCGCGGCGGACGGACTCGTCGTCGGTGACGTCGACGACCAGCGCGGACCCGCTGACGTCGGCGGCCGCCTGATCAGCACGTCCGGCGTCGATGTCGGCGATCACCACCTGGTGTCCGTCGGCCCGCAACCGTCGCGCCATGGCGAGGCCCAGACCCTGTCCGCCACCGGTGATCAGCGCCACCGAGCCGGGGATCGTCACACGTGCCCCGGTCATCGTCCGTACACCTCCCGTACCGTCATGTCGCCCTCGGCGGCGGCGATCTCGTTGGCGTCGTGAGTCGTGTCGAACGGCTCCCAGCGGATCAGCATGCAGATGGCCGCACCGATCAACGGCACCGCGACGAAGATCGTGATGGTGGTCGAGAGCCCGAGCGCCTCCGACATCCGCGGGAACGCATACAGACCGACGATGCCGCCGATGCTCTGCGAAATGGTGGCCAGCTGTCCGCCGCGACCGCGCAGATCCGACGGGTACGCCATCGCCGCCATGGTCAGACCGGATGCGCCGGGTCCGGCGGAGTGGAAGAAGATGAACATGGCCGGGACGATGAACGCCAGGAGGATCGGGAGCGAGTCGAAGAAGACGCCGAGGACCAGGATCATCGCGGCGACCGCCAGGAATCCGTACTTCGCAGCGCCGTTCGCACCGAGTTTGGATGCCACCCAGATCGAGGCGACACCGCCGACGATGCCGAAGACGTTGAACACGATGGAGCCGAAGGTCGCCTCGCCGAAGTTCTCACCGAACAGGCTCAGCGCGATGACCGGCAGGTAGTAGGCCACGGCGTAGTACTGCAGGGCCTGCATCATGGTGACGACGTTGGCCAGGATGGTCCGCGCACGGAAGCGGACGCTGAAGAGTTCGGTGAAACGGCGCTCTTTCCGTGGTTCCTCGATGGCCGCGTCGAGATGCCCGGTGGGATATGTGGCGTCGATTCCGTACATGGCCTTCAGCGACTTGGTCAGCTCGGGGAGCCTGTCCTTCTTGGCGAGCCAGCGCGGGCTGTCGGGCATCAGGGCCCACTGTGCGACGGCGACGACGAAGGCGAAGATCGCGGCGGTGACGAGGCCCCAGCGCCAGATGCTCAGTCCCACGTCGAGGTGGTAGAGACCCAGGACGATCGCCAGGGCGACGACCGTGGAGATGTACCACTGTGCCTGCCAGAAGTTGAGCAGGTACTGGCGCTTCTTCGGCAGGTTCTCCGACAGGTATGCCATCGCAACGCCGAGGTCGACGCCGTAGGCCGCGCCCGCGATGCACCGGGCCAAGACGAGCATCGCGAAACTCGGTGCGGCGGCCATCATCAGGGCGGCGATCACCGCCACGATCTTGGCGACGACCATGATCTTCACCCGACCGTATCGGTCGGCGAGCAGGCCGCAGGTCGCCGCGGCTATCAGGGTGGCGACGTAGCCGTATGCGCTGACCAGCCCGACGCCGTTCGCGTCGAGGTTGAGCTGTTCGCTCATCGGGGCCGTGCCCGAACTCAAGACCGCCAGGAAGTACGCCTCGAAGGCGATGCCGGCGAGACCGAGAACAAGCATGAGCTTGTGCCTGCGGGTCCTTATGTCCTCGGAGTCGACGAGGTCATCGACCTCGGCGACAGTGGTCAGCGCCCGATTTCGGGCAGGGAGTAGTTGGGTCATGACGACATCCGTTCGTGAGAGTGCCCACTCTCCGGGGGTGGGCGGATCGATGAAGGGTTCTGCGCCGGAGGGATTTCGGGGCAGCGAGCGGTACCGCGCCACCGGGTGTGGTGCGGGACCGTATGTGTGGTCGGTTCGCTAGATGTGGTGCAGGAGTTCGCTCAGCGTGTCGAGGAGATGGTCGGGTCGGTGACCGGCGAGGGTGTCGGTTCCGTAGTAGCCGTAGGCGGCGCCCATCGTGCGGGTGCCGGCGGCGGCGCCGGAGCGGATGTCCTGCGGGCCGTCCCCGACGTACCAGGTGTGCGCCGGGTCGAGTCCGGCCCGCTCGAGTCCGAGCAGCACCGGGGCGGGGTGCGGTTTGCGTTCGGTGGTGTCGTCGGCGGTCACGATGGTCGCGAACGACTTCTCGTCGATGCCGAGATGGTGGAAGTCCCTGTGCACGCGGCTCATTCGCTTGTTGGTGACGATGCCCACGGTGATGCCGCGCTCGGCGAGAGCGGCGAGGGTCTCACGCAGCTCCGGGTAGGCCGCCACGCGCCGGAAGGCGCCCGAGGTGTAATGCGTGCCGTACGCGCGTTCGAGTTCCAGCGGATCGCGGTCAGAGAATCGCGCGAAGATCTCGGGGGGCCGGGGGGCCATGATGGCGCTCGGATCCTCGAGTTCGTCGGGCAGCGGTTGTCCGAGTTCGTTCTCGAATGTTGCGCGGTAGGCCTCGATGATCGCGTACCGGGAGTCGATGAGGGTCCCGTCCAGGTCGAAGAGCACGCCGTGTGTCGTCACCGGGGCTCCGACGCCGCCCGCGGAAGCCGGTGCGGTGGAGATCATGCCACCCCCTCGCGCGGTGTGAACGCGAAGAACGTCCGCGGGTTCTGCACGAAGACACGCTCGGCGATGTCGGCGGGAAGCCGGTCGCGAATCTGCTTGAGCAGTCCCGCGAAGCCCGGCGTGCCGCCATGGTGGGGTTGATACGACGGCCGGCCCAGATCACCGGACACCATGATCTTGGTGAAGCCCTCGTCGGCCAGACGCCGGATGTGGTCGACCCGGAGGTCGTCGGACGGGTATTTGGGTTTGGTCCAATGGTCGAATCCGAGCCACACCCCGGTCTTCGCGACCTTGCGGAGGTAGTCGTAGTCGAGGTTGCGGTCGAGGTGACCGATCAGGACGTGATCGGGATCGACGCCGAGGTCGGCGAAACCGTTCGCCTGCAGGTCACCCAGCGTTCCGGCCTGACAGTGGGTGGAAATCGGCGCGCCTGTCTCGAGGTGTGCTCGCGCAACGGCCTTCTGGACCTTGCGCTCGTCCGCGCGGATCTCATCGGTGCGACAGGTCCCGAACTTGATCACGCCGGCCCGCGCCGATGTGCCGTCGACACCGGCCGTCACGTCGGCCGCGAACCGGGCGGCGATCTCCTCCACCGACTCGGTGGCGACCGACTCGGGATAGTAGATGCCCTTCTGATAGCCGCTGGCGCTGATGATGTGGACGGGCGTGGCCCGGGCGACGGCCAGCAGGCCGTCGCCGCGTCGTCCGTAGTCTGCGGTGGTCATCTCGACGAGTGCGCCCCCGCCCAGGCTGTCGAAGTCGGTCACCTCACCGATCGCCGCGTCGACACGGTCGAGCACCATGTCGGGGTCCTTGTCCTGCGCCCACTTCGGCGGGTTGGTGAAGAGGTGCTCATGACACAGGGTCACTCCCAGGCTTTCGGGGGCGATGTCGCCGAGCACGGTTCTGATGACGGGCACGAGTTCTCCGTTTCGCGTGTGTCGTGCGGTGGGTCGGCCGGTCAGGCCGGGATGAGGCGGTCGGTCGCGGCCGTCGCGGCCCAGACGTCACGCAGCGGTGCGAGGACGGCCCGGTAGATGGCGAAGGCCTCGTCGTAGGTACTCGCTGTCTCGGGGTCGGGTTCGTGGACGCGCCCCGGCCGTACCAGTTGCGCGGTTGCGGCGTCGAGGTCGGCGTACTGCCCGGTGGCAACCGCGGCGAGCATCGCCGCCCCCAGCGCCCCCGACTCGGGGACATCGGGTGCCACGATGGTCTTCTGCAGCACATCGGCGATGATCTGGCTCCACTCGACACTGCGGGCCCCACCGCCGGTCAGGCGGATCTCGTCGATGCGTACGGGCATGGCGTCGTAACAGTCCCGCACCGAGAGAGCCGTGCCCTCCATGACGGCCCGGACGAGTTCTGCCGACGACGTGTCCGGGCGGAAGTCGACAAAGCTGCCGCGCGCGTTGACATCGAGGAACGGAGCTGTCGCGCCCGCGGTGTTGAGATACGGATGAAACACGAGCCCACGACTTCCCGGCTCGGTCTGGCGGGCGAAGTCGCGCACCACATCGCCGAGCGTGGTGGCGCCGCGCGCCATGCGCTCCACCTCTGCCGGGCAGAAGGTGTTGATCACCCAGTCGAGGCACAGGGTGCCGCCTCCGGAATTGGTGATCTGGCGTTGCCATCGATTCTCCGGCATGAGGAAGCCGAAACCGATTCCGGCGGGTTCGAGCAGCGGATGATCCGTGGAGGTGCCGTTCATGAGGCTCGTACCGATGGTGGTGACAGCCTGGCCGTCGTCGGCGGCGCCGATCCCGATCATGTTGGCCGTGGCATCTCCGGTGCCCGCAGACACCGGGGTCCCCACCGGGAGCCCGGTCTCGGCCGACGCCGCGGCGGTCACGGTCCCCAGGAGGTCGGTGCTGACGCCGACCTCGGGCAGTCGCGGAGACATCTCCTCGATGCCGAAGGCGGTGAAGAACTCCTCCGCCTTGCGGCGATTGCGGAAGTCGCAGGGTGCGAACGACAGGTCGGACTCCTCGGTCGCCACGACTCCGGTGAGCCGGTAGTTCACGTAGTCCTTGGCCATGAAGAAGTGCCGGATCCTCGCGTACCGCTCCGGCTCGGCGCGCTTCATCCACGCCAGCAAGGGATACGGGGTTCCCGGAATGAGAGCGTTCCCGCTGATCTCGAACAAGGCGTCGAGGTGGCCGCGGTCGCGTACTGCGTCGAGAACGCCGGTCGCGCGGGCGTCGGGCCAGCAGATCGCGTGGCCGACGGGCGCGCCGTCAGGGCCGACGGTCCACAGTCCACCCATGTGACCGGTCACCCCGACGCCTGCGATGGACGTCCCCGCGCCGAGCGCGTCGACGACCGCCCGGATCGTGCCGGCGACTGTCGCCCAGGTCCGTTCGGGGTCCTCCTCGTGCCGGCCCGCGGTCGGGTAGACACTCGGGGTCCGAGCACCGCATTCGGCGACGAGCTCTCCGGTGGCGAGATCGACGGCGATCGTCTTGAGCGAACTGGTGCCTTTGTCGATACCGATCACGACCGAACGGGTCACCGGGACACCTCCTGTGCGGTATCGGCAACCGCGCGGACGAGCGCGTCGATGCCCAACCGGTGTTCCGCGTCGACGGGTGTGTGGACGCCCTGGACACGGATACCCAAGCGACTCAATCGATCGGCCAGTGCGTCGGCGCCCGGATGACCCGACTCGAGCCGGACCGGTCCGTCGACACCGTTGTCCCGCAGCGCACGGGCAAGCGACACACACAATCCGCGCCAGACAGCGGCGAGCACTTCTTCCGGCGAGGTCTGATAGGACAGCCCCACCAAGACGTCTCGGTCCCCGACGACGCCGTAGGTGACCCTGGTGGGGTTGGCTTCCCACTCGGCAATTGTCGCGGCGAACCGGGTGGACAGGTCGACCGCGACATCAGGGGCGAATCGATCGACAAAAGTCCGTAGGACGTCCCACCCCGGGATCTCGTACGTCGACTCAGAGCCGCCTTCTCCACACAGGACTCGGGCGGGGCCGTCGATCGGCATGACCACCCGTGTGACCGAGGAAGCGGAGCCGATGCTCGCGGGTTTCGGGGCTTGACCCGGTGTCCGGAATCCGGATAACGTGTGCGCCATACGGAACAATTGCATGTCCGGTGGTCTGTGTCAACCATCACACCATGGCCTCGGTGTGTTCGGCCACGCAGATCGAAGACATGCACCGGGTCGGCGTGAACCGTTCGGCGGACATGTCGTCCTGGAGTGAGATCCCAAGGCCCGCTTCGCATCACAGAAGGAGACAGCAGCCATGACACCCGCGCGATCGATAGAACTCGACCCGAAGAACCACATCGCGTCGATCGTGAAGGCGATCGATGTCCTCGAAGCCTTCAAAGGCGATCGCGCCGAGCTGTCCCTGGCGGAGCTGATGACGAAGTGCGGGCACAGTCGCACGACGATGTACCGGATTCTCAACACCCTCGAGGTCGCCGGCTGGGTCGAGCGCACCCGCTCCGCCGACTACCGACTCACGTTGCGCGTCTTCGAGCTCGCTTCCGCCGTGCTGGGCAGCTTCGACCTGCGCACCGAGGCCAGTCACGTGATGTCCGAACTCGCAGCCAGATTCGATGAGCACGTGTACCTACTGGTCCCCGACGGCGCGCGGGCGGTGTGCCTCGACATGATCGAGAGCAGCCAGCCCATCCGGGTGATGGTTCTCTCGGTCGGGCGGTCGTTACCGCTCTACCTCGGCGGAGCACCGGTGGCCCTGTTGGCCGAACTCGAGGAGACCGCCCTCCCCCAGGTTCTCGAGTCGCGACCGATGCTCACCCCGGCCGGCGACGAGATCACCGAAGAGGAGTTGCGGGCGACGCTCGCCGAAACACGCAGACGCGGCTACTCCATCAGTGTCGGCGACGTGACACCCGGTGTCGCCGCACTGGGCGCGTGCATCCGAGACCGCAAGGGAACCGTGGTGGCGGCGTTGAGCATCGGCGGGTTGTCTGCGGATCTGTCCGATGAACGCCAGGACGAGATGGCCGCCGCGCTGGTGGATGGCGCGCTCACCGTATCCCGTCGCCTGGGGTACGCCGGCTGAGGCGCACAACGTCCCGACGCACAGTCAGTGCCGTCGAAACAGCTTGTTACCCAACCACACCAGCGGATCATAGTGCCGGTCGGCGACGCGTTCCTTCATCGGGATCAGCGCGTTGTCGGTGATCTTGATCTGCTCGGGACAGACATCGGTGCAGCATTTGGTGATGTTGCAGAGGCCCAGTCCGTGCTCGGTTCGGGCCGTGTCGCGGCGCTCGGCGACGTCGAGGGGATGCATGTCGAGTTCGGCGACGCGCATGAGGAAGCGCGGACCGGCGAAGTTCTGCTTGTTCTCCTCGTGATCGCGCACGACGTGGCAGGTGTCCTGACACAGGAAGCACTCGATGCACTTGCGGAACTCCTGCGAGCGCTGCACGTCAACCTGCTTCATCCGATACTCCCCCGGCCCGAGACCCTCAGGGGGCGTGAACGACTGGATCTCCCGCGCTTTCGCGTAGTTGAACGAGACATCGGTGACCAGGTCGCGGATGACGGGGAAGGTACGCATCGGGGTCACCGTGACGACCTCGTCTTCGGTGAAGGTGGACATCCGGGTCATACACAGCAACTTCGGGCGACCGTTGACCTCGGCCGAGCACGAACCGCATTTGCCCGCTTTGCAGTTCCACCGCACCGCCAGGTCGGGTGCCTGCGTCGCCTGCAGTCGATGGATGATGTCGAGCACCACCTCACCCTCGTTGACAGCCACCGTGTAGTCCTCGAGGCCGCCGGCGTCGGTGTCCCCGCGCCAGATCCGGAACTTCGCGTCGTATCCCATGTCAGTCCTCCGAGTGCCCTTCGGCTCGCTCGCCCCCGGCGCCGGGGTGCCCGGCGATCTCGGCTGCGGTGTAGTATTTCTCTATCTCCGGGAATTCGAACAGCTCCAACAGGTCCGGACGCATGGGGGTCTGTTCCGTCCGCACGACGCTGACCTCCGGAACCGGGCCGTCCCCGTCGAGCTCGGCGGTGCAGACCAACAGAGCGTTCCGCCAGTTCGAGTCCATCGACGGGTGATCGTCGCGGGTGTGCCCGCCACGGCTCTCCGTGCGCATGAGCGCGGCCTTAGCGACGCATTCACAGACCAGCAGCATGTTGCGCAGGTCGATGGCGAGATGCCAGCCCGGATTGAACTGCCGGTGCCCTTCGACCTGCATGCCGCCCAATCGGTTTCGCAGATCTGCCAGGACGTCGAGCGCCTCCTGCATCTCGGCCTCCTTCCGGATGATCCCGACCAGATCGTTCATGGCCTGTTGGAGGTCGGTGTGCAGGGTGTACGGGTTCTCCGGTTTGCCCTCGGCCGGCGGATCGAACGGCGCCAGAGCCGATGCCGCCGCCCGCTCGATGTCGGCAGCGGAGACGGTGGGCCGCGTCGTCAGTGATTCGACGTACGCCGCCGCACCGAGTCCGGCCCGTCGCCCGAAGACCAGCAGGTCGGACAGCGAGTTGCCACCCAATCGGTTGGAGCCGTGCATACCTCCCGAGCACTCACCCGCCGCGAACAGCCCCGGGACCCGCGAGGCGGCCGTGTCCGGGTCGACCTCGATTCCGCCCATCACGTAGTGACACGTGGGCCCGACCTCCATCGGTTCGGCCGTGATGTCGACGTCGGCGAGTTCTTTGAACTGATGATGCATCGACGGCAGCCGGCGCATGATCTCCTCGGCGGGCATCCGCGACGCGATGTCGAGGTAGACACCGCCGTGTTCGGTGCCGCGTCCGGCCTTGACCTCCTCGTTGATCGCCCGGGCGACCTCGTCGCGGGGCAACAGGTCCGGGGTCCGACGCGCACTGTCGTTGTCGGCCAGCCACTCGTCGGCCTCCTCCTCGGTCTCGGCGTACTGACCTTTGAAAACCGGTGGGATGTAGTCGAACATGAACCGCTTGCCGTCGGTGTTCTTGAGCACACCGCCGTCGCCGCGGACACCCTCGGTCACCAGGATGCCCTTAACGCTGGGCGGCCAGACCATCCCGGTCGGATGGAACTGGACGAACTCCATGTTGATCAGGCTCGCTCCGGCCCGGAGGGCGAGCGCGTGGCCGTCGCCGGTGTACTCCCACGAATTGGAGGTCACCTTGAACGATTTGCCGATACCTCCCGTCGCCACGACCACCGCAGGCGCCTCGAACAGGATGAAGCGACCGGACTCACGCCAGTACCCGAACGCGCCGGCGATGGCGTCGCCGTCCTTCAGGAGATCGGTGATGGTGCATTCGGCGAATACCTTGATGCGCGATTCGTAGTCGCCGGTGGCCGCGAAGTCCTCCTGCTGAAGCGAGACGATCTTCTGTTGCATCGTCCGGATCAGTTCCAACCCGGTGCGGTCGCCGACATGCGCGAGCCGCGGATAGGTGTGACCGCCGAAGTTTCGCTGCGATATCCGGCCGTCCTCGGTGCGATCGAACAGGGCGCCGTAGGTTTCGAGTTCCCAGACCCGATCCGGAGCCTCCTTCGCGTGCAACTCGGCCATACGCCAGTTGTTCAGGAACTTGCCGCCACGCATGGTGTCCTGAAAATGCGTCTGCCAGTTGTCCTTCGAGTTGGCGTTGCCCATCGACGCGGCGCACCCGCCCTCCGCCATGACCGTGTGGGCCTTGCCGAAGAGTGACTTGCACACCACGGCGACCGAGTAACCCCGTTCGCGGGCCTCGATGACCGCACGCAACCCGGCACCGCCCGCACCGATGACAACGACGTCGTACTCGTAGCGTTCCGGCTCGGTCATCTAGCGCGACTCCCAACGTTGAAAACGGCTGCACAACAGACGTTGTGCCGTCAAACGGTCAACCCACGAATCTCAGGTCCGAGATGGTGTTGCTGGCAACGAGCATGATGTAGAAGTCGGTGAGCACCAACGTACCGAGCGTGATCCAGGCGAACTGCATGTGCCGGGTGTTCAGCTTCGAGACCCGGGTCCAGATCCAGTACCGCACCGGGTGTTTCGAAAAGTGCTTGAGACGGCCGCCGGTCACGTGGCGACACGAGTGGCACGACACCGTGTACGTCCAGAGCAGCAGCACGTTCACGACGAGGATGACATTGCCCAGGCCGAAGCCGAAACCACCGTCGGCGCCGTGGAACGCGATGACGGCGTCGTAGGTGTTGATCACCGAGATGATCACGGCTGCATAGAAGAAGTACCGGTGCGAATTCTGGATGATCAGCGGCAGCCGCGTCTCGCCGGTGTACCTGCTGTGCGGTTCGGCGACAGCGCACGCCGGCGGCGACAACCACACCGACCGGTAGTAGGCCTTGCGGTAGTAGTAGCAGGTCAACCGGAACCCGAGCAGAAACGGTAGCGACAAGAACGCCAGCGGAATCCACATCGGGAGTTCGGGGAAGGGCGTACCGAAGTGACTCGCACCGGGCACACACGACTCACTGAGACACGGCGAATAGAACGGCGACAGGTAGTGATACTCGGTCGAGTAATAGGCGGTCCGTACAAAGGACCGCACGGTCGCATAGATGACGAAGGCCGCGAGACCGATGACGGTCAGCAGGGGCGACAGCCACCACCTGTCCCGACGGAGTGTGCGCGCCAGGATCCGCGCGCGACCGGGAGAGAAGACCCCGACTGCGTCCCGCTCAGTCGCGGGGGCGCTCACTTCGTGCGCTCACGCGAATGAAAGCCCAGCCCTTCGTCTTGCGCGCCCAGCCAGGCAGATTCGTCTGACTTGCTGTCGGGCACATAGATCACCTGGTCTCGTCCGAGCTTCGCCTGCAGAAGCGGCGGCGGCGCGTGCTCGAAGTCATGGAGGTCGATCTCCAGACGGTCCAGGTCGTTGGACATCCGCCGAACGGCGTCGACATCGCCGTACTGTGTCTGCAGCGTCGTCATGTGATGGCGTAAGGCCCCGATGCTGCGATGCAGATCCCTGATCTCGGTCGGTATCATGGCACATCCCTTCCTGCCTATGTGATGAAGAACACAGTACCGGCCGGGCACGCCGAGTCAACGGTCTTGACCGAACGTGTCGGGGCCCCGGACCGGAGGAGGCCGCCGGATGAACGACGACGACCACCGCCGGGGAGAGAACCTGCCCCGCGCCGAGCAGCGATGGACCGCATCGGCGTTCGTGCTGGTCGCGATGGCGATCCCGTTCCTACTCCCGGCGCGTTACGCCGCCGGGACCGCATGGTTGCTGCCCGCGATCGAGGGGATGGTGCTGCTGACGCTCGTCGTCGTGGATCCCGGCCGGATCGACCGCCCCGGCCGGTGGGTCCGCGCCCTCTCCGTGTGTCTCGTCGTCGCCATCGCGGCCGGAGCAGCATGGGGTGCGGGACGACTCGTATGGGATCTTCTCCATGGCAATCCGCAGACCGAGGCGGCGAACCAGTTGCTGGTCGCCGGCGCCCTCGTCTGGCTACAGACCGTCATCGCCTTCGCGTTTCTCTACTGGGAACTCGACGGCGGCGGGCCGGTGAACCGGCACCTGCACCCCGCCGAGCACCCGGATCTCGCGTTTCCCCAGCAACTCGAGCCGCGGTTGGCAGCCTCCGGTTGGCGACCGGTGTTCTTCGACTACCTCTACCTGGCCCTGACCAATGCGACGGCCTTCAGTCCGACCGATGTGATGCCGCTGGCGCGGCGCGCGAAACTCGCGATGGCCTCGCAGTCATTGCTGTCGATCGTCATCCTGAGCCTGGTGGTGGCCAACGCGGTGAACCTGCTGGACTAGCTGTACTGACCCGGGACGTTAGGTACGGCGTTCGGCGAGTCGGCGTGACATAGGGAAGACCTCCGAGTGAGGTGTGGAGCTGTCTAGGAACCGCTC
>NZ_JBEPPN010000023.1:0-17278 GCF_040547295.1 Gordonia sp. PvP123
ACGCTGCTCCACCGACAACGAACTACGTGGATGCATACAACTCTCCCCGGGTAGTCGAAACTGATTTTCAGTCCAACTCCCGGGGAGCAGTCCATCTTGTTAGGAGGGTGATTTCAGTGGAGCAATGGGCAGAGATCCGCCGTTTGCATCGCAGTGAGGGTGTGCCGATCAGGGAGATCGCGCGCCGGTTGGGGGTGGCCCGCAACACCGTTCGTGCGGCGTTGGCTTCGGATACCGCGCCGAAGTACTCGCGGCCGGCGACGGGCTCGGCGGTCGACGCGTTCGAACCGCAGATCCGGGCGTTGCTGCGGGAGTATCCGACGATGCCGGCGACGGTGATCGCCGAGCGGGTTGGGTGGACGAGGTCGTTGACGGTCCTCAAAGACCGGGTCCGGGCTATTCGTCCAGAGTTTCGTGGGGTAGATCCAGCCGATCGGGTGATCTATCAGCCCGGCGGCTGTTCACAGTGGGATTTGTGGTTTCCGGACTACCGAATCCCTCTGAGCCACAATCAGTTCGCCATGCTACCGGTGTTGGTGATGACGTTGGCGTTCTCCCGGTACCGGTCGGCGGTGATGATCCCGTCTCGCCAGGGCGGAGACATCCTGACGGGAATGTGGCTGCTGCTGTCGCAACTGGGCGGGGTGACCCGCAAACTGGTGTGGGACCGCGAAGCCGCGATCGGCCCCAAGGGCACACCCACCGCGTTGGCGGCCGGCTTCGTGGGCACGTTGGGTACGCGGCTGGAGCTGGCGCCACCGCGAGACCCCGAGTACAAGGGCATGGTCGAACGCAACAACCGGTTCTTCGAGAGCTCGTTCCTGCCGGGCCGCCAGTTCAGCTCACCGGCCGATTTCACCGCCCAGTTCGATCGGTGGCTGGCCGATCATGCCAACACCCGAGTGGTGCGCGCGATCGGTGATCGACGCCCGTGTGACGTGTTCGCCGAGGACCTCGAGCAGATGACCGGCCTACCTCCGACCGCACCGCATATCGGCTTGAGTAGCCGGGTGCGACTCGGTCGCGACTACTACGTACGTGTAGCCGGCAATGACTATTCGGTGCACCCGTCGGTGATCGGTCGGTTCGTCGACATCACTGCCGACCTGCAGCAGGTGCGCATCCTCTGCGGCGAGGTCACCGTCGCCGACCACGCGCGCAGCTGGGCCAACCACGTCACCATCGCCGACCCTCAGCACGTGCGAGCAGCCAAAGAACTGCGCCGCGATTACCGCCGCCAAGACCTCGCCAACCGGGCCCGAAACGCCGCCCGCATCCGCGCCCACCCTGATGGCCACGAGGTGCCGATCCGGGCGTTACCGGACTACGACGAGCTGTTCGGGGTGAACTTTGCCACCCCGCCCCAAGCTCACCCGCCCACCACATCCACCAGCATTGAAAGGTGAAAGACTGTGTCCGACAATCAAACAGGTAAACAGATCGAGTTCGCGGCGCGGGCGTTGAAGATGCCAGCGATCCGCCGATGCTGGGCGGAATTGGCCGAGCGGGCCCGCACCGACAACTGGACCCACGAGCAGTACCTCGCAGCGATTCTTGACCGCCAGGTCAGCGAACGCGAAGCCAACCGCACCATGCTGCGGATCAGCGGCGCGCGCTTCCCTGCGGTCAAAACACTCGAGGACTTCAACTTCGACCACCTTCCAGGACTGCGTCGTGATGTGATCGCCCACCTGGCCACCAGCACCTGGATCGCCAAGAGCGACAACGTGATCCTTCTCGGACCACCCGGGGTGGGAAAAACCCACCTCGCGATCGCGCTCGGGATCAAAGCCGCACACAACGCCTACCCCGTGCTCTTCGACACCGCCACCGGATGGGCCACCCGCCTGACCGAGGCACACACCACCGGCCGCCTGGCCGCCGAACTCAAACGGCTCCGCCGCTACCGACTGATCATCATCGACGAGATCGGCTACCTCCCATTCGACTCCGACACCGCCAACCTGTTCTTCCAACTCATTGCCAGTCGCTACGAACAAGGCTCGATTCTGATCACCTCGAACATGCCATTCGGCCGTTGGGGCGAAGTCTTCGCCGACGACGTCGTCGCCGCCGCACTCATCGACCGCCTCGTCCATCACGCCGAGGTCATCGCTATCGACGGCGACTCCTACCGCACCAAAGCCCGACGAGAACTCGTCAACACCGACCAGTAACCACACCAAAGGGGGTCAAAATTCAACCGTCGATAAGGGGTCAGTTTTCAGCCGCCGTTGACACCGTAGACATCGGCGAAATGCGCTGAGATCTCGCCGGTTGTGAGGCCTTTGGCATACAGCGACAGCACTACCCGATCCACATCGGTGACGCGACGTTTGCTCTTACCGACAATTACCGGGTCGAAGGTGGCGTTGCGGTCGCGGGGCACCTCGATGGGCACCTGCCCGCACGCGTCGGTCAGGACCCGTTTCGTGCGCGTGCCGTTGCGTGAATTGCCGGTGTTGCGGCCGGCCACGTCATGTTTGTCATAGCCAAGATGTTCGGTCATCTCTTCATCGAGCGCGGCTTCGAGCACGCTCTTGGTCAGCGCTTTGAGCAGCCCGTCAGGACCGGTCAGAGCCACTCCCTGAGCGCGTGAGCTACGTACCAGATCGCTCACCAAAGCCTGCTCGGCCTTCGAGAGCTCACGCACCGCATCCGCGGTGGTGACATCGTGTTCCTGACCGGTCTGAACCGGCCCTGCCACCGGGGCATCCACGCCCCCGATTGTGTCGGTCATCGTCGTGATTCCTCCTGCCCCACGCCGGGGGCGATCAAAACCACTTACACCGAATCAGCGACAGTCCCCAACGCCGCGACGGGCCCTCCTGCGAGTTCTACCAGCGTCAACGACGCGAGGGGCGCTCGCACGTGGGTCGGGTGTGGTGCCGCGGCCGACCGTCGAGCGGGTGTCAGTCGATGAGGTGGGCGCGATGGCTGGATGACTGGCGGGGCCGGTCAGATCTCGGCACGTGCGTGCGTACTAGCGGGACGCTGGATGCGTGTCGGTTCGGGTACTCGGCCACCAGCTTGCTCTGCCGACAAGTGTGGCGATGGTCGGCACGACGATGGTGCGGACGATGAAGGTGTCGAGCAGCAGGCCGATGCCGATGATGAGTCCGACCTGGGTCATGATCGAGATGGATCCGGCCATGAGTCCGAACATGCTGGCAGCGAAGATGAGGCCGGCCGAGGTGATGACTGATCCGGTGTTGGTGACGGTTCTCAGGACGCCGATGCGGATGTTGTTTTGGGATTCTTCGCGTAGGCGAGAGATGAGAAGCATGTTGTAGTCGGCGCCGACCGCGACGAGGACTATGAAGGCCAGTAGTGGTACGGGCCAGGCGATGTCGGTTTTGAGGATGTGTTGAAAGATCAGGACGCCGATACCCAGTGCCGCGGTGTAGTTGAGTATGACGGTGCCCAGAAGGTATAGCGGCGCGATGAGTGCTCGGAGTAGGAGTATCAGGATCAGGCCGACGATGGTGAGGGTGGCCAACGCTAGGAGTCGGAAGTCTTCGGTGAGTAGACGTTGCAGATCGGCGTTGATGGCGGGGAACCCGGCTGTCGCGATGTTGGAGTCCTGCAGGGTTGTGTTCGGTCTGGCGGCGAGTGCGACATCGGTGATTGTGTCGGCCAGTTGCATGGCCTCGGTGCTGTAGGGGTCGAAGCTGGTTTGTATTGCGTAGCGCACGGTATGGCCGTCGGGCGAGACGAACTGGCGAGCGACGTCGACGAAACGGCGGTCTGCGTTGGCCTGAGGTGGGAGGTAGAAGCCGGTTGCTGAGTTTGTTCCGGCGGTCTCGCGGGCGGAGGTTTGTAGTTGTGTGGCTAGCGCGGCCATCCCGGCGAGTTGTTGAAGGTTGCTGTCGATCAGCGCGGATACACCGGCGGCGAGTTGGCGTGATCCCGCCGCGAGTTGACTGATACCTGTTTGCAGTTGGGTGAGCTTGCCGGGAAGGTCTTGGCTGCTGATGCTTCCCAGCGTGGAGCCCAGTGAGTTGACGGTGGAAGTGAGTTGGTCGGTGACTGTTGAGATCGGTGTATCCAGCTGCGCGAGTTGTGTTGACAGCGTGGCGATCTGGTCGAGGGTCCCGTTGCTCAGTAGGGCGTCGAGATTGCGGGTCTGCGCGCGCAGAGCTGCGCACTGCGGGACTTGGGTGCACCAGGGCGCATTATCGAGGATGGGCAGGATCGAGGTCACTGTTGCCAGGGCTGCAGATGTTTGGCGGGTGAGCGCGGCCAGCTGTGGGGCATTCTGAGAAGCGCGATCGAGCGCTGGTGCAGATGCGGCGAGTTGGCGTAGTAGTGGCTGGTACTGCTGAATTTGCTGCCCGGCTGTGCTTGCCTGATCGAGGATGCCGGCCAGGGGGGCCAAGTTGGTGCGTACCTGGGTGTCGAGCTGAGTAAGCCCGTCGGCGAGTTGGAATGCGCCTGTACGGAGCTGTTCGAGGTCACCGCGGCGGTTCTGGCCATCGTCGACCGCACCCGCCAGCCGGTTCCCGATCTGGCCGTTCTGCCAGGACAGCTCGGCTTGCTCGAGCTTGTCCCCGGTGGGACGGGTAACGCCGATGACTCGAGTCACTCCGGGGATCTGGGATACACGTGAGGCCATTTGCTCAAGATCGGCCAGCCCGCTGGCAGTACGGAGATCGATCGGTGCATCTACGACGAGGAACTCGGTGATAGTGACGTCTTGAGGGAAATGACGGTCGAGCAACGCGTAGCCTTCGTTGCTGTCGGTTGTCGCGGGTTGCCCCTCACGATCGTCGAAGGTGATCTGGATGCCCGTCGCGAAGACGCTAAGCACGATTAGCCCGACCAGGGTTAGTGCCAGCAGCGGCACAGGACGCCGCACGACGAGCACGGCGACGCGATTCCAGTACTTTCGGGTCAGATCTCGCCTGGGTGCGCCCCAGCCGAATCGTGCCGCCCACAGCAACACCGGTGGTAGCAGGGTGACCGTGGCGAGGAATCCGATGAGGATGGCGATCGCGCATGCCGGACCCAAGGTGGAGAACACGCTCAGCTGACCAAAGACCATCGCCAAAAAGGCCAGCGCCACCGTGGCAGCTGAAGCCAGGATGACCCGTCCGATAGTTGCTGTCGCGTCCACGAGCGCAACCTCGGTGGTGGCGTCCTGGCGTAGCCGTTCGTGATAGCGACTGATGAAGAAGACTGAGTAGTCGACCCCGGCTCCGAGCAGGATGACGGTCATGAACGCGACGGTGAACTGCGATACCGGCATACCGAGTTCGCCGAGTGCGGACAAGATGCCACGGCCCACGCCGAGGCTGACACCGATCACCAACAACGGCACCAGCGCGGTGAACAGCGATCGGTAAACGATCAACAGAATGATCGCGATAAGCGCCACCGTCGCCAGAGTGATCACGACTAAATCGCTTTCAGCACTGACGATCTGGTCACTGAAAGTGGCTGTCGGCCCGGTGACATGGACAGTGGTGCCCGTACCGTCAAACACGCGCTGCGCGGTTTGGCGCACGGTCTCCACAGCATGCGTGGCCGTTGGCCCTCCCAATGTTCCGGTGACCCCGACAGGCAGGTACCAGGCTTGCCCGTCCTCACTCAAGGCTTGGCCGGCCGTCGTCGGATCGGAAAGCAAATCCCGCACTGACTGCACATCGTCGAAATTTTCGCGCAGCTGCAGAACGAGCATGTCGTAGCGTTCCCGCGCCACGTCGGTGAACCCGTTCGGGTTCTCCATGGTCACGAAAACAGTGGTCTTGGCGCCCTTCTCACCGAACGCACCACCCATCTGATCGAGTGCTTGAAACGATGGAACCCCAGCAGGGATCGGATCAACAGACTGCTGCCGCACCACCGTCTCCAGCTGGGGAAACAGAATCGCCAAGACGATACCCACAGCCACCCACGCCCCGATGACGAGGAATCTGTGCGCCAAGGTGAACCGTGCCAACCGCCCCAATGTCGTGCTGTACTCGCTGCGTTCCGCCAACCGGCGCGCCGCCAAGCGCCCACCACTTGGACGTTGGACCACCATATGCAGCACCTCACCCTCGACCCAGCCCGTCTACGAAACCGACGGTATCGTTACGGTACTAGCAGTACCGTAGATGGGGAAGGAGGTCAGGAGGTTTGGTGTCGCCGGTGGGCCATGAGGAAATCGTCGACAAGCTGTTCGAGATCGCCAACGGTCATCGACCGAATGCCCGTGAGCTTGGCAAAGATCAGCGGGCCCGCGAGCTGGGTGACAGCCATGGTCAAATCGAAGTTGTCGAGCTCAGCCGTGGCCACGTCACTCGTCAAAACTCGATCGAATGGTTCTCGATACTGCTCGACGACTCGACGACGCAGTGGCGCGAGCGCGTTCTGATCCCCGTCGGATTGCCCGGATTGCCGGGGCTGCTCGGGAAGCATTGCCAACCATGCCAGCGTCGTCAACTGCAGCGGTGCATGCTCAATAAGCTCAGCCTGCCGCTGCATCAGCTTCAGCAGGTCATCACGGATCGACGTCGTCGTCTCGGGGGTCTCGGCCTGAGGCAACAATCGCTCGAAGGCAGCCGCCACCAGATCTGTGGAGCTCTCGAAGTGACGATACAAGGTGGTGCGAGCAACACGAGACAGTCGAGTGACCGCCTCCACGGTAACGGCTTCGACCCCGCCACTGTTCAGCAAGGTCACCGCAGCATCCAACAAACGCTGACGCGACCGAACCCGCCTCGGGTCAACATCGTCGAAATCGATGGTTTCCACCCTGGCCACTCCCTACGAAACCAAATCAAGAACCTCTGACTGCACACCAATACCGTCGGTAACAGAACGAAACTGCCAGTGGCGGTACCGATGGAAGGCTCGAGGGGGGCCTTATGAGTGCCGCCACGACTGTGGCACTGTCGTCAACAGTACCGTCTGTAGCGCTCCGCTACTAAGATGAGCGGCGACCAAGGATGATCCCCCATGACAGCCAGCAGTCAGGATTGTGAAATGCGCTCCGTTTGTGTGAGCAGTTCTGCCGCGTGCGTGACACAGGGCGGACCACCCGTACGAAGGGGATCAGACGGCGTCGAGGCGAGTGGCGAATCCAGGGTCGCCTAAGGGCCTGTCCCTATGGAATCGAACGCCTACTGTGGCTGCAGCGCCGTCTATGATCCCCCACGAGGTCTGGCACAGGTGCGCGGCAAACATGTCCCTGCTCATTCCATTCTGCCGACCGTGATCGATCCACCACTGGGTCGCTGATAGGCCAGCCCCCAGAATGGAGGCTACTGCTACGGCGACGGGGGACTCCTCGGCATCGACCTCTCGGAGGCCACGAGCGAACTCGTCGGAAATAATCTCCATTGCCGATCTCAGCTGATCTGCGGCCCCACCCTCGCCGGACTCAGAGTACTGGAACATGTGGTTCGTCATGAGGAAACGGACGACCGCTGGATGTTCATCAACCAAGGATACGTATGCGGACACCGCTGAACGGAAAAGTTCGTCGACGGTGCTGTCTGCCTGTCCGGAGAGCAGAGTTGACTGCGCTGACTCCCACATCATAGAACCCAGACGGGCTGCCACGGCGGAGTAGAGCCCAGCCCTGTCACCGAAATGGCGGTAGAGCTTAGGCTTCGACGCACCAGCCTCTTCCGCAAAATCGTCCATGCTCACGGCATCGCCGAACTTTTCGATCGCGCGTATCGCTGCATCGACGAGTTCAGCTTTGACGACGGCGCGGTGGTCGTCCCAGCGCGTGCTTCGAGCGTCGCGCACACGTCGCTGCACTTTCACCGGGGCCGCGGAGATGCGACGGACTACAGACATGACCTCCTACGTTATCAGGATGGCTGACTTGTCGCGCCAGTGACGCACTAGCCAGTGAACATGGGTTGGGTCGACGAGACCCGCGTCAGGCGGATTTGTCTAATCTGGCCACGGCTGAATTGAAGTCTTCGACGGCCTCTAGGTTGGACATGTGACCGACTTTGTCAAGAAGAGTGAATTCAAATAGAACGCCCTTCCGACCCAGGCGCGCTGCGAGATCCACTGAATGGGTCGCTGGGGTCAGTCTGTCGGCATCACCTACGATGACCGTCGCCGGCACCTCCAGCGAGTCAACCCCCTTACTGACGTCGATTGTCGCCAACACTGAACCCCACATCCCGCGCACCTGTGGTGGGCATCGCAACACGATGTCGGCGCACTCGTCGACTACCTCGGCAGTCGCGCCCGGGCCCAGGGTTCCGTAACGAATCAGGCGGCGAGACAAACGCGTCCCCTGCATCTCGGGTCCGGCGACTGCAAGACTGGCCGCGAAGGCCCGCTCAAGTCTCGGTCGTAGCTGTCGGGGAACCTTGAGCAATGTAGACCGATCCACCAACTGTGATGGCCCGGTGCTTGCCAGTACTACTCCGCGGGCCAGCTCCGAAACCGAGGCGGGGTACTCAGCCGCCCAACTCATGATGGACATGCCTCCCATGCTGTGTCCGACCACGACAGCCTTGTCGGCGGGAGTCGCCACTGCCCGGACTACGGCCTCCATATCATCGGCCAAGAGCTTCGCCGAGAACGGTACCCGGCCCCGGTCGCTCAACCCGTGTCCGCGTTGGTCGTAGACCACCACCCGATGCGTCGCCGCGAACTGCTCGACCTGCGGACGCCAGAAACGTCCCTGACAAGCCCAGCCGTGACTAAAGACTAGGAGCGGAGCATCCCGGCCCGGACCGAATTCCTGAGCGAACAACTTGGTCCCGTCGGAGGAAAGGACCTCGAGGTCACGCGATCCTCGCGACGCACTCGCAAACTCAGAGGTCATCGAAGCTCACCGTGACAGAATCCGTCAGCGGAAGTGCCTGGCATGCGAGCCGTTCACCGTCGGCAACATCACCCTCAACGAGGATGTGGTTCTGGGCCATTTCTACATCACCCTCGACCAGCTTGCATACACACGCGCTGCAGGCTCCTTCTCGGCAGGAGTACGGGGCATTGTGGCCTTGGGCCAGTAGCACGTCGAGCAACGGCGTGTTGCGCGGCCACTCAGTCGTGATGGACTGCCCATTCAGATAGACCGTAGCGGTCGCCACACCGTCGTCGTCACCAAGCTGACGCATCGTGGCTGTATCGAACGGATCCCCGGTCAGTGACTGGAAGACTTCTCGATGTACCGAGGAGTGCTCGACACCGCAGGCCTCCGCCGACTTCTGCACCAGATCCATGAACGGCGCCGGACCACAGGTGAAGATCTGTGCACCGCGGTGCTCACGTATGGCGGACTCGACATTCTGAGGCGTCGGAATACCCATAGCCGACTCCAACCAATGGAAGACGGTGAAACGCTCAGGAAACTCGGAGACGATCTGCGTCAGTTGCCCCCCGTACATGATCGACTCGGCATCGCGGTTCGCGTAGAATAGTGTGACCTCGCCCCCGCCGCACACAAGTGCCGACTTAATCAGCGAAAAGACCGGAGTGATCCCACTTCCTCCTGCGAAGAATAGAAAATCAACGTCGAGATTCTTCGCCGTGAAATGCCCTGACGGCGGGAGGACGGTCAATTCCATTCCCGTAATCGCGTTATCGCACAGCCAGTTCGATGCGTAACCGTTCTCGGTCCGCTTGATGCCGATCTCGAGACGGAAGTCGTCGACGTGAGGCGAGCTGCTCAATGAGTAGCACCGTGCGACATGACCGGTCCGATCAGATGGGATCTTGACGGTGATGAATTGCCCTGGGGTATGCTTGAATTCCTCGACCATGGCGTCGGGGATTTCGAACGAAATGGTAACGGAGTCTTTCGTTTCCTGGATCACTTCCGAGACGGTTAAGGTGCGTGAGCGGGCCGCCGCGGCAGCCGGACGTGAATCGGGTTCGACGGTCACTTGAGGATCCCCTGTCTACGTGCGACCGCGTAACCCGCTCGTGTCAGTGGCGCCGCGATGTCCTGGTAGCGGGGACCGATCACCCGTGCCACGAAGTCGAAACCGCGGGCGTCCGCACCGATCAGCACTCGCGCTCTCTTCTTGTCCATACCTTTGAGGATTGTCGCCGCTGCTTTATCCGGGGTGCTTCGTGCGATCCTGTCGAACAGCGAGGCGACAGTCGCGGTGTCTGCCCCCATGGCGGAAACGCCTCGGGCATTGTTGACGATGTTGGTTTTTACACCCCCCGGGTGCACACATGTCACTGTGACCGGGTATCGACTGATTTTCATCTCCTGTCGGAGCGCCTCGGTGAAGCCTCTGACGCCGAATTTCGCGGCATTATAGGCGCTTTGGCTGGGGATTCCGATCAAGCCGAAGACGCTCGACGTGTTAATGAGATGTCCGTCCCCGGACGCGATCAGGTGAGGCAGAAACGCCTTCGACCCGTTAACGACTCCGCCAAAGTTGATGCCCATGAGCCAGTCGAAGTCTTCCCAGCTCATGTCGACCACGTCGACGCCCAAGGCCACGCCGGCGTTGTTGAACACCATGTCGACGTGGCCCGACTCTGACCGCACTCCGTCGGCATAGTCCTGAAAAGCAGCGCGGTCCGCAACGTCTAGTACGGCGGCGGTTACCGTTGCCCCATGCGTGGTGCGGCAAAGTTCTGCAGTCTCCTTCAAGTGCATCTCATCAATGTCGGACAGTGCCAGTGCGGCACCTCGCTCCGCCAACTGGAGTGCCAGAGACCGACCGATCCCTGACGCGGCACCGGTGATCACTGCCACCTTGCCGGTATAGTCATGCCGATTAGAACTGCTCACCGTCGTCCCACCATCTCTTCGAATCGTGTCTCTCCGTGCGTTCGGGCTCAGGCGATGTCGTACTCGGCGGGCTCGAAATCTTTCGTGGCGCGCCAGTACTGCCATGTGAAGCCCGGCCACACGGTCCGGTTGACGCCCTGCGAGTCGAGATACCAACTCGTGCAGCCGCCGTTGGTCCACACTCCCTTGGCCAGCTTCCGCTGGATGTCGGTGTTGAACTGTTCTTGCACGGACGGGCGTACGTCAACCTTCTCAGCGCCTCGGCTTTCTACTGTGTCGATGGCCTTCATGATGTATTTGATCTGTTGCTCGATCATGAACACCACTGAGTTGTGGCCGAGGCCCGTGTTGGGTCCGAGGAGGAAAAACAGGTTGGGAAAACCCTCGGTCGTGATGCCCAGGTGCGTGTTAATCCCCGTCTGATGCCAGTGGGACGGGAGATCCTCGCCAGTGGCACCTTTCAGGGCGAGCTGATCGAAACCATCAGTCACGTGAAAACCGGTCGCATAAATTATAACGTCCACGAGATGCTCGACACCGTCTGAAGAAATGATGGAATCAGCGGTCACCTTCTCAATCCGATCGCTGATGACAGTGGTGTTAGGTGCCGCAAGCGCCGGGTAATAGTCGTTTGACCCCAGAATCCGCTTACAGCCGATACGATACGACGGGGTCAGTTTCTTGCGCAATGCCGGATCAGAGATGGAGCGTTCAATGTTCCACCGAGCGACCTTTTCAATTGGCCGCATGAGGTTAGAGTGACCGTTGAGGCCGAAGGCCAGGCTCTCCGCACCCCAGTACACCGACCACCTGGCGATACGACGTGCAATCGGGAGTTTACTCAGAAGAGTCCGCAGGGCCGGCGGAACGGAGAAATTCTTGCGGGGTAGGACCCAGGCAGGGGTTCGCTGGAAGACCTTGAGGGACATGGCCTCCTTCTGCACGAAAGGTACAAACTGGATAGCGCTGGCACCAGTGCCGATCACGGCGACACGCTTGCCCTCCAGATCCACCGAATGATCCCACTGTGCGGAGTGAAACGCTTCGCCTTTAAAGTCCTCAATCCCCGAAATTTCGGGAAAATTGGGGATATGCAGCGCACCGACTCCTGACACCACGAACTGAGCAATGTACTCACGTCCGGACTCAGTACGCAGGTGCCACCGCGACTCCGACTCGCTCCAGTATCCAGAAACCAACTTCTGACCGAAATGAATCTTTTGTGTCACGCCACGCTTATCCGCGACATCCTGTAGATACCGCTCAATTTCTGGCTGTGACGACCACACCTTCGACCAGCTACCTCGACTCTCGAATGAGTACGAGTACATCAGCGACGGAACGTCACATGCACAGCCCGGATAGGTATTGTCGCGCCAGGTCCCACCGACGGAGCTTGCCTTCTCCAGAATCAGAAAATCGCTATACCCGCGACGTCTAAGCTGCGCGGCCATCCCGAGACCAGAGAACCCGCTTCCAATAATCAGAATCTTGGTCGAAATCGGGTCGTTGGTTGAATCCGTCTTGGCGGTTGCGCGCGAGGCGCGCCGGGTAGTCGATGATGCCATGTTTATGCTTTCTCCCTCGTAGGTTGGATCGCACAACACATCACCTGCGCACAGTGGCGGCAGGTGATCTGTTGAGGCGGAAGTGATCGCGAAGCCATCGAGAATGCTCCGCACAGGTCTAACTGATGTCGATCACGACGGCTCGGCCGCGTGAACGGAGATCAGCGAAGATCGTCGGGAAGGCTCCGCGTCGCACGCCACATGGCCATTGTGAACTTGCCTTCCAACATTCCCGCCTCATGGAAGAACCGAATCATGGGCTCCGACATAAATTGCAGGTTGGTCCGATAGTTTGGGCTGGTCTGCTGCGCCCACACGCCACGCCAGCGACTAATTCCCACTGCGGGGTACACTTTCGGATTAATGAGCAGCGGGTACGCCAGGTTCGCGATGACGGCAAGCACCCCTCGGTGCCAAGCGCGCGTCGCCTTACGACGACGCTGCATGCCTTCGATCATCTCCAGTCGCGCAAAGGTAATGTGACGGGCTTCCTCAAGGACGTGGATCTTCATGAGCTGGCGAAGCTGAGGCTGCATACTGGGGTCGTTCATCGCCTCGCGCTGGGCGCGGTCCAGGATTTCCTCGATCAACAGCGTAGCTCCAGACACCGACGGCCCGAGAGGGACGAAATGCAGGATCTTCGCGAAGCTCAAGAAGCCCTTAGGAAGCTTGTAGGGGGGCACGCCCGTCTTGTTGATGAGGCGCGCGAACATAGTGGAATGGCGGGACTCATCGCCGATCTCTGTCAACGCGTATAGAGACTTCTGATCGGTTAAAGCCCCCTTCGCCGACATGCGCAGAAGCGCTGAACTCAACAGATTCTCTGCGTAGATGCCGAAACTGAGGATGCTCACGATCTCATGGCGCCCCAACTCGCGACGCTGCTCCTCAGTCATCTTGTCCCACAGCCTGGTGCCGTATAGCGACACTCGATGCTCTGGCAGAAAGCACTTGCCTTCCTCCCAGGGCGACTCCCAGTCGATGTCGATCTCCGCGTCGTAGAACTTCTCCGCGGAAGACCGCAGCAATCGACCCGCAGATCGTTCCATGTCGACGGGCTTACGCCCGTTCACCCGAGCCATGCCCTCCTTCGAAAAGTCGGGGTTCATCTGGACATCCTGCACGGTCATGTCTTCTCCTCGGTCGTTCAAGGCTGGGAGTCGGGGCCTGGCGCCCAGTACCCATTACTCATAGTATCTGGTACTGCTAGTATCCACGAACTGCGATATTTGTCAACGCTCAGTGCGAAGAAGGTAGGACTGCATGTCTGACGACCATGACCTCGACTACTCCGGCGAAGGAACCCTGGTGTGCCGCGGGGCGGAGATCCATGTCGAAGCGAAGATCAAAGGCTATTTCCAGCCGCTGAACGGCCTGTACACCTGGTATGGCCGGATTCAGAAGAATGATGAGCTCGACGGGCTCCTGAAAGGCGCCCGCGCGATCGCTGTATTTACGACCCCCGAGGGCCGAGCGGAGTGTGTCGTCGGGGATCCCGACTTCTGGGGCCGATACCGCATCTCAGGCAAGAGCACTCCGCCATACCACCTGCCCACCACTCTCGAGGAAGTCGAGAACATGGTCGAGCACCACCACAAGTGACAACCATCCACCGCCGCACGGACATTCGCGAAACGGGTCCGCACGATTGGGTCGCCCACTTCAGGTCGAGAGGATATTGCACATGGTGAGTTCGTCTCCCATTCGAACCCGCCCGTCGAGAGGGGGCGAGAAACTCGGCGAGTACAGTCCGACCCTTGAGCGGGTTGCATGGTTTACCCTCCGCCGCAAGGGAATTGTGACGCTGGTCTGGCTCGGCGCCGCCATCGGCTTAGGCCTTCTCTTTCCTCAACTGGAGTCAGTGATACGGGAACAATCTGTGGATCCGATCCCGGCCGGAGTCCCGTCTTTTCAGACCTTGGACCGTATGGGTGCATCTTTCGACGAGCGCGGCGCCAAGACCACAGTATTCGTTGTGATGGAGAACAGTGCAGGCCTGTCCGACAACACCCGCGATCGATATCACGTGCTTGTCGACACCCTGCGGGCGGACGACAGGCACGTCATCGCTGTCCGGGACCTGCTGAGCGATCCCCTCACCGCAAGTCAGGCTCTCAGCAAAGACAAGCAAGCCTGGTATCTGCCCGTGGGAGTGGCCGGCACACTCGGGGGACCCGATACCGCGGAGGCGGTCGCAGCGGTGCGTGAGATCGCTGAGAGTATCTTTCGTGACAGTGGGACGACAGTCCGTGTGACAGGCCCGCCCGCGACCTTTAGCGACCAACTCGCCGTGGGCGAGTCGGATCTGGTCCTGATCACTGTTGCCACCGTGCTGCTGATCGCCGTGATCCTCCTGATCGTCTATCGTTCGGTCTTCACCGCGCTGATGCCGCTGCTTGTCGTGGGCATGAGCTTGGCTGTGGGTCGCGGAGTTCTATCTGGACTGGGCGAGCTGGGCATGCCGGTATCCCAGTTCACGTCAATGTTCATGACCGTCATCATCTTTGGTGCCGGAGTTGACTATTCGGTGTTCCTCATCAGCCGCTATCATGAAGGTATTCGAGCGGGTTACTCTCCTGATGTCGCTATCGCCCACGCGAATGCAACTATCGGCCGCGTGGTTCTAGCGTCGGCGGGCACTGTGGCCCTAGCGTTCCTGGCTATGGCCTTCGCCAAGCTCAGTGTGTTTAACACTTTGGGTCCGGCCTGCGCAATCGCCATAGCTTTCGCATTCTTGGCGACGGTGACATTGCTGCCCCTCGTACTCTCTTTCGCTGCCAAGAAAGGCGCCGGCCTTCCCCGCCGTGACCTGACGCGGGATTACTGGAGAAGAGTCGGAGTCATGGTTATCCGGCGGCCGGTCCCTCTGCTCGCGATCAGTGTGGTCGTGTTGATCGGCCTCGCCATGGTCGCCGCAACAATTCAGATCACCTACGACGATCGCGAGGGGCAGCCACCTGACACAGGGAGCAACGAAGGATACGCGCTTCTCAACCGCCACTTCCCGAAAGACATCATCATCTCAGAATTCTTGGTGGTGGAGTCCGAGAACGACATGCGCACGGCTCAAGGCCTTGCCGACCTCGACCAGCTAGCCTCCCGCGTCGCGCAGATTCCCGGCGTGACCAGGGTCATTGGCGTGACGCGGCCGACCGGTGAGAAGCTAGAGCAGGCGCAATTATCTTGGCAGAATGATCAGATCGGTACCAAGATCACCGAGGAGACCGGTGATGGACAGGCCCGCAAGGGTGATCTGGCCGTCCTGAAGACGGGGTCAGAGCAGCTCGCCGGAGGCCTGGCACTGTTAGAAGACCAGATATCCTCCAACCTCGCTCCGCTGTCGGGGTTGCTCGACGAGGTGTCGTCATTTGGCCCGCAGCTCGACGAGTATCGGCCGCTTGTGAACCAACTGGCGAACGCTGCCCCAAGGCTTAGACAGTTTTCCAAGCAAGCGCCCGAGCTGTCTCAACTCGCACGTCGGGCCCAGTCTGCGGCAGATGCGGTCGCGCCGGCGTTGTCCGCGTTAGACAATCCGTGGTGCCAGCAGATCGCGCAGTGCTCGGCACTGCGCGCGCAAATGGCCGACATCCGGGCACTCGCGGATGATCAGTCGCTTGGGAGGGTGGCTGACTTTGCCGCGCAGCTCGGCCGCGTGAGTGCGCCAGGCTCGACCAACATTGCACAGCTGCAGCGTTCTCTTCAAACGCTGGATTCTGCACTACAAGCCATCGGCGGACAGGACCTCGGGAACAGGCTCTCGCAACTCGAATCCGGCGTCGGCGCACTTGCCGACGGCGCGCGTCAGTTGTCGAACGGAGTCGGTGCTCTGGTGGACAGCAACCTTCAGCTACTCAGTGGACTGGCACAGGTCGCCGCACAGCTTCGGGCTCCCGCACGGGAGGTCGGCGATTCTGACTCGGCAACCGGCTTCTATCTCCCCGCGGATGCGTTCAAGGACCAGCAGTTCAGTCAGGTCGCTCGACAGTTCATCTCGTCCGACGGGAAAACCGTGCGCTATGCGGTACAGACCGCCTACGACCCATACTCTGCCGATGCAATGACGCTGGCGAACGAGCTGTCCAGCGTCGCCGAGAACGCGATGCCGAACACCACTCTGGAGGGCGGACGTGCTTCTGTTGCGGGCTTTCCTGCGATCAATGCCGACGTCCAGCGACTGTTGTCGTACGATTTCAAACTGCTCGGCATAGCCACCCTTCTCATCGTGGGTCTGATCCTGATGCTGCTGTTGCGGGCCGTCGTTGCACCTGTCTATCTCCTTGCAACCGTCGTCTTGAACTACATGGCGGCTCTCGGTATTGGTGTGCTCGTACTTCAACACATCCTCGGTGCCGGGATCGCCTGGCCCGTGCCACTGGTGTCGTTCATTGTCTTGGTGGCGGTGGGCGCCGACTACAACATGCTGCTGGTGTCACGGCTGAGAGAGGAAACGAGGTGGAGCGTGCGGGTCGGCGTAATGCGTACCGTCGCTTACACCGGGTCGGTCATCACCTCGGCTGGGTTGATATTCGCGGCCAGCATGTTTGGGCTGATGGTCGGGTCCATCGATGTGATGGTGCAAATCGGGTTCATCATCGGTGTCGGTTTGCTGCTCGACACGTTCCTGGTGCGGACCTTAGTAGTCCCGGCGCTAGCGGTGCTGCTGGGCACTGCGAGCTGGTGGCCGGGTGACATCGACCGTTTCCGGCTCGCCCCTTGACCATCGCAAAAGTCACGCGGACGGACCCATGGGGATCTGACAAGCGTCGGTCGCTGAATATCCCGACCATTCCGTCAACAGGTAGGAGGGGCATAAGCATGACGCAGCACCGTCGCCCGTGATAGATGAGTTGCGTCCTAATTCAAACGCTAGCTGCACTGACCTTGGTACGCGGCTGGCTGGTGGTTGAACCGCCCCGGGTCTGTCGGAGGCTCTCGAACCTGTGAAGGATGGAGAGCATGGCAGCACCACGCAAGTACAGTGAGGAACTCAAGGACCGGG
>NZ_JBEPPN010000024.1:0-11791 GCF_040547295.1 Gordonia sp. PvP123
AAGTCCTTGGATGGAAAACTCCCGCCGAAGTCTTTGGCGAACAACTACACTCGCTACAACAACCCAGTGTTGCATCGACCGATTGAACGCGCCCAATTCCGATCGCGAAAATTCGTACACGCCTTGAACACTCATGGACTCACGGGGTCGATGGGCAAAGTCGGAGCGTGCGGGGACAACGCAGCGATGGAGAGTTTCTTCGCACTCCTGCAACGCAACGTGCTCGACCGCCAACGCTGGGACACCCGCGAGCAGCTTCGGATCGCGATCGTCACCTGGATCGAACGGACCTACCGCCGCCGGCGCCGGCAAGCCCGCCTCGGTCGGTTGACGCCTGTCGAGTTCGAAGCAATGATCAACACCGCCGCTGCCGCGGCATGACACCCAAACTGTCACCTATCCGTGCAGCAGTCCCCATCGGCAAATGCATTGCTTCTATAGAAGTGTGCCCACCGAACGCTGACGACGTTCGGTGGGCACACTTGCGCCCTATAGCGGCGCTAATTCGATACAACCGGCAGCTCGCCCTGCTCATGCTTCGCGCGTAACACCTTCTTATCGAACTTGCCCACGCTCGTACGCGGTACCTGCTCCACGAACGTCCAGTTCTTCGGGATCCACCAGTGTGGGATCTCCTCCGGGCAATTTCTTAGGCACCACTCGTGAAGCGTGTCAGCCGACACCTTGCGACCCGGTACCGGAACCACCACGGCGAGAGCTGTTTCCTGCCACCGGGGGTCGGGCATCGCGACAACCGCGGCCTCGGCGACATCTGGGTGCGACATGATCCAGTTCTCGAGCTCCACTGACGAGATCCATTCGCCCCCTGACTTGATGACGTCCTTGGACCTGTCGGTCAGCGTCAGGTACCCGTCCGGGCTGATGTGTCCCACGTCTCCGGTCCGCAACCAGCCATCCCGAAACCTCTCGGCGTCCTCGAGCCGGTAGTAGCTGCCTGTGACCCACGGACCCCGCACTTCGAGTTCGCCGACGGACTTGTCGTCACGGGGAACCGGCAGGCCGCCCTCGTCGATGAGGCGCATCTCCACCCCGCAAATTGCCCGTCCCTGTCGCTTGCGGTACGACATTTCCTTTGTGGGGCTGATCCCGGCGGGAGGCCGACTTACCGCTGCAAGCGGGGACGTCTCAGTCATGCCCCACGCCTGGATAATCTGTACGCCGAAGCGGTCCGCAAACCCTTCGATCAACGACTGCGGGACAGGAGCTCCACCACAGGCGACAAGGTCGATTGATGACAAGTCGACACCCGGATTCGCGATACCGTACTGAAGAAGATCGTTCCAGATTGTCGGTACTGCTCCTGCCTTCGTGGGGCGATGCTGTTGGATCAAGTCGGCGAGCGGCGCCGCTTGAAGGTATCGATCAGGCATGAGCAAGTCCGCGCCGGCCATCAGCGACGCGTAGGGCAGACCCCAGGCGCTGGCATGAAACATCGGCACGACGGGAAGTACACGATCGGCTTCTGCGATCGCCAGAGCGTTACCAGTACACGCTGCAATGGAGTGCAGAAACACCGAGCGATGACTGTAGACGACCCCCTTGGGATCGCCTGTAGTGCCGCTCGTGTAACACATACCCGCAGCCGACCGCTCGTCGGGATCGACCCAAGAGAACATTGGTGATTCTGCTGCGAGCGCGTCATGGTATCGCATCACGGTCACGCCGTGGCCGTCGAGCGGGGAGGTGTCGCCGTCGCCGGTAACGAACACAACCCGAACCGTCGCCAAGCCCGGTAAGACCGCCGCCAACAACGGCACCAGCGACCCGTCCACAATGATGACCTTGTCTTCGGCGTGGTTCGCGATGAACTGCAGCTGAGCCGGTGACAACCGGATGTTCAGCGTATGCAGCACCGCGCCCATCGCGGGTACCGCAGCGTACGCTTCGAGGTGCTCCTGGTTGTTCCACAGCATGGTTGCCACGCGGTCGTCGCCGACCACGCCGACCCGGCGCAGAGCATTCGCCAGACGTGCGCATCGCTCTTCGAGATCGCCGTAGGTTGCGTACCGGGCAGAGTCGCTCGCGGAATAAGTAATCACCTGCCTATCAGTATGATTGGTTGCGACGTGACGCAGTATCGATGACACTGTCATCGGCACCTCCTGCATGGTGCTTTTCATCAAATTCTCCTTTCGCGGCGGACGCTGGATCATTCGGCAGGTCCGTAATCCTGGATCTGCCAGCCGTTCTCGGTCTTCAGCACGACTACTTTCAACAGTGTGGGGAGTTCGCTCGGCTGAGGGTTCTGAACATTCTGGGTCTTCTGGGTGGCGAAGACCAGCACCGTGTATTCCCCCCGGTTCTCGCTGGCGCTGCCGGTGACACTGGTCGCCAGTACGCGTCCCGACGCTTGGACCTTGGCCTGTTCCATGATTTGGGTCAGGGTGGGTTCGACATCGTCGTATCGCTTGACCAACGCATCGCTGGCATTCTCTTTCACTTCGGTAAAGAATGCGCCGGTGTTTTGGTAGCTGTAGGTGAGCGACTTTGTGGTGTAGTCCGATGCTGCCTGCGCTGCCTGCGCTCGTTGTGTGGCAGCGTTCTCCGCGGACGTCTTTGCTTCCCTCATGTCAATGTAGAGGTAAGCAAAGAGGCCGGCCAGCACCGCGAGTGCCACCACGAAAGCGCCGGCGGCCACCGCCTGGACGCGTGCTGATCTCCATCGGTGCCTGGCATCGGACGTCGGGGGGCTTGCCTCGTCCGGGGCGGGACCGTCTTGGGACGTCGCAGATTCTGTAGCACCAGTGGCGTCGCTGCGATCTGCTTTGTCGGAAGCCGCAGTCAGCTTATCCTCAGCGCTGCTGTCCTTGGATTCTGGTCCGTTGTCTTGTGCCGTCATTTGCTGCCTTCTGTGAATGCTGGTGTAGGAGGTATCCATCGGGCGTCAGCGAGGTGATGGCGTGACGGCGATCGGAATCTGCGCCTGCCCCCGATGTGACGCTGGGAATGTTCGAGCCAGAAGATCACCGATCGATCCGAAGTCGATGTATGTGTCTGCGACTTTCGCCGTCGCCGGCTTCACCGCGCGGGTAATGGCGACAATATCGGGCTGGAGTATCTGGATGTAGCCGCTGAGCTTTTCCACTAGCTTCAGGATCGGTGGCCATTTGTCGTAGGACGTAGAAGTGAAAACGATGAACGCACGTTGGATCCTCGCCAAACCGTCGACGGCATCCGGGGTCCGGACCGACGCGGTGCTGAGCACACCGCCCACGTTCGACATAAGGCCCAGGAGGAACTCGGCATTGTCCGCAGTGGTACGGACGGCACCGTCGTCACCGACGAAGTCCACGAGGCGGTGCATCATGTCTCCGATCGTGTCGAGGTCCTTTTGCCGGCCGTCGACTGCCGCCGAGATCGTTTCGTTGATGGACTGAATCGATGCTGGATCGAGCGCGTCCGCCACTGCCGACATTTTCGGGAGCACCTGGGGAACGGATTGCGACACGCGGATGGCGCCGGCGGGCACTAGGTCCCCACTACGCAAGTACTCACTGGTGGTTGTGCCCGGTGGGATGAAATTGATGTATTGTTCTCCCGCGACCGAGAGGTTCTGAATCGTCATGACACTGCCGCGAGGAATCTTATAGTCGGAGTCGATGGACATGTCGACGGCGAGCTGATTACCTGTGACGCGAATAGATGTCACTTTTCCCACCGGCACCCCCTCTAACATTACCGGTGATGTGTCTAGAAGGCCGCCCGAGCTCTCGAGTATGGCCGAGATCGCGTAGTCGGTGCGGAACGGGTTTACCCGTGCCACGTCGATGATCAAGTATGTCGCTCCGACGAGGAGAACGAGGACAAGGGCAACCAGCGATACGAGGGTGCTGCGGATCATGGCATCATTCCGATCGCTCGCAAGACGGTTATGAACGACTCGGCATCACGCCGCGCCAGTTCTCGGCCATCGATAGACACATCGGAGACGTTGATATCTGGCGAGCTGACGAATGGGATGAGCCTTTCGCGTATTACACGAGCCGCCTTGTCGGAAACATCCTTGGAGTAGATGTCCGAGTACGCGATGGACGCGACCACTGGCGCGATCGCGCCCACCGTTTCCTTGATGCGGGAATACTCAGGGTCGACGATACGGCCTGCGGATACCGCGAAGTCGCGCAGATTAGCGATGAGTAGCGCTACGTCAATTAGCGAGTAGCCCAGACCATAAAAGTTCACTCCCCCCTTGGTCAACATTCGGTCTGTACCTGACGGGTCGGCCAGGATCACTTTGAGTGTGCGATCGGCTGACTGCAGGATTACGTCGAGTTTGTCGGTGTTGGCAGACACCTCAGACACGGTGCGCAAGGTCGTGCGGTAGAGCGCATCGAACTGGGCGGGGTCACTCGGAAAAGTCGAGTTCAGCGTCGATATCGCGGTATGGATTTTATCGAGTTCACCCCCGCCCAATACGTTAGCCATACCCCGCATCACGTCCTCGACGTTGGCAGCCGGTTCGGTGCGTGAGAGAGGTATTACCGATCCCGCGCGCAGCAAGCCTTGGGTGGACTGCTGTGCAGGGGGAAGGATGGCCACATAAATCTCGCCCAGGAGAGTGTCTTGGCGGAGTTCCGCGCGCGAATCTTCCGGCAGCTGGGCGTCTTTATCAATTCGGGCAGCAACCAGCGCGTGGCCTCCGTCGTAAGCGACGCTGGTGACGGCACCGACGTCAATCCCTCGAGAGAGGACTTTGGCACGGGCAGGCAAGTTCAGAGCACTCGTGAACTCGATCTCGATGTCGTAGCCGTCTCGGGCGGATGATCCACCGATGGTCGGCGGGTTGTCAGCACTGATGCTGCAGGCGGCGAGGGCGATAGTCGCTACGAACAGCGTCACGATCGCGGCCGTGACACGACGAAGGTAGCCGTAGATCATCATCGAGGTTGCCCTCCGATCAAGTTGGCGATCGTCGCCGCTTCGTTACCCGTCGCGCAAACGTCCTTGACGGAAGGAGGAGCGCACGCGTTCTTGAGGGCCTGCAGTGGTACAGATATTGCGAATGCCCGCAGGATCGACTTCGCATCTGGATGCTCAACGATGAGGTCAGCTGTTCGAGCGGCGACGGACGCAAGTATGTTTTCTTGCTTGCCCGCTTGCGAGAGGAGGGGAACCGCAGCATCTCCAAGTGAGAAAATAGGTGGCCCGAAGTCAGACGATAGGCGCGACAGGATAGGGACGAAGGTGCCTGCGTACTCTGTTGCGGCGCCGAATGTTTGACCGAAAGCAACAATCACCTCAATTGCGCCTACGAAGTTGTCGAATAGCTGGGTCACCTCAGTACTGTTTTCGGTGGCAACACCGGTTAAGGTGGCGAGATTGGCTACAATCCTGCGTATCTGGCTATCACGCCGGGTCGGATCGTTGATTAGCGTGGCCGAGTCCTGGAGAATGCCGGATATATCACCCTGGGTCCCTTCCATGTTTTTCGAGACGAGTGTAAGTGCCTGAAGAATCGCATCCGTGTTACGTCCGTCGTCCTTGACGAGTTCGTCTGAAAGAGTGCTGATCGCGTCGAGCGTTTGACTAATCCCCAGTGGAGTCCTGGTCTTTTCCAGTGGGATACACTCAGCCGACTTGTAATATTCTCCGCCACGATAGGGATGGGTGAACTCGATTTGTCTTTCGGTGACAATCGAGGTGGACACCAGGGTCGCACCCACATCTGCGGGAAGCGGCACGGTCTTGTCGATCCGCATATCGACACGCACACCTTTCTGTCCCTCCTCGTGAATGCCTACGACCCTGCCCACCTTCTTGCCGAGCATCGCGACGGAATTGCCTTCGTACAGACCTGATGCGTCAGAAAACTCCGCACATAGTGATCGCGTGTCGTCGTCGGCTGTCGCATAGTCGATTCCGACGCCGCCGATCACTACTGCCAGTGTGACAATGGTGGCGATCGGGATCAGATGCCGACGCATCCGCTCCGTCAACATTTGTTATCACCAATCGGGATACAGACGCGGACGGTCGGTTCAGGACTCGCAGGTCCGACCTGCGGAGCATTGAGGAGAATGCTCAGTCTTCTGGTGATCTGATCGACCTGGGCCAGCGCGTCTTGGTAGGCGGGCATCTGGGCCGACACCTTGTTTAGAAGGATCTTAAACTGCTGTACCGATGGTTCTATACCGTCGCGGTACGCGACAAGCGGCCGGGTCAGCAACTTAAAAAGACGACGTAGATAATCGAACCCGCTCTGGACGTTGGCGATGTCTGGTCCAAGGGTGCGGGCAAGGAAGCTGAGCTGGCGTAGGAAGTCCACGAGTACCTGCTTGCGGTTTGCGAGGGCAGCGACATACTCGTCGGACAAAGCCACCGTCTTGTCGAGTTGTGCGTACTGACGCTCCAGCAAGTCCATCAGGCTGCTCGCGTTTTGCAGGGCATCAGGGATATTGGTGTTTCCGTCGGAAAAGGCATCCTGTAGCAACGCCGCCGTGCGCCGTAGATCAACACCACGCACGTCACGGAACACCGGTGTAGATGTCTCCAGGGTGCTGGAAATATCATAGGTGCTGCCTGTCTGCACCAGTGGGATCGCGCCGTCAATGGCCGACGGGCCTGAACCTGGGTCGAGGTCCAATACACGTCCACCGATAGGGGTGAGGAGACGGACGTTCGCCGTCGCGTCCGACCGAACGGCAATCGAGTCATCCAGCCGGAACCGCACGGTGATGAACGTTCCGGTCAGGTCGACCGACGCTACCTTGCCTTTCCTGATCCCGGCGATACGTACCTGGTCGCCAGCTTCCAATCCGCCGGTATTGACTAACTCCGCGCTGTAGATAGTTTGTCCGGGCGGCGAGATATACACAGCTCCGGCGGCGACGAGACCGGCCACCGTGACCATCGTTACGACCCCCGCCAGGATGAGGTCCCGCCGACGCTGCGGGCGGTGATGCGGACGCTTGCCGAAGAAACGGGTCACTGGCACACCACCAGTCGTTGACCCATCAGGGCGATCTGCACTGTTCTCGGTAGGTCGAGCACCCCTCGGGCACACCCTGCCGCCGAGGGCGGGGGAGTCGCGTTGGATGTTGCGGCCAGGGCGTCCAGGAGCGGCTTCAGGAGAACGGCACCATTCAGTAGGCCTTCTGTATCCCCTGGCTCCCGCACTAATCTCTGAAAGATAGCCGCGAAGCTGGTGTCGTAGGTCGACTCGATCTGCTCACCGGCGAGTACAGTCTTTGCCATCGAACGGTTGACCTCTCGCAGCGAGGCCCGCAGTCGATCGCTCACGCGGCTGAACGCATCGACGATTGACCCCAATTTGTCTATCAACTCAACCAGTTCAGCGGAGCGCCCCATCAACTGGTCGGACACCTGCCCCAGGCTCGTCACAATATTGGTGATGATCTCTGAACGCTGGTTCCCGTAATCAGTGATGTTCGCGACTTGCTTCATGACTGGTGCGATACCTCGACCGTCTCCCTGGGCAACCCGTAGAAGGTTCGACTGAAGCTCGTTGATTTCCGCAGTATTCAATGTATCGAATACTGGTTTGAAACTGTTGAATAGTGTCGATACGTCGAAGGACGGGACGGTCTTCTCGAGTGCCACCTGTGTGATCGAGTCCTGGTCGGCGCCTTGTCCGGCATTGATGAGTTCCACATACCGCTGCCCCAGCAGATTTTGGTAACGCACAGCGGCAGTCGTCGCGGGGGTAATCGCGACACCGTCATCCAGTTGGAAACGGACGATCGCTGTTGAGCCCTCGAGATCGACAGCCGTTACATATCCCACTTTCACTCCAGCGAGTCGTACCCCGTCGCGGGGCTTGAGTCCGGAAGCGTCGGCAAACACCGCGGAACGCTGCGAACTGGGTGACCCTTCGTTGGTCGGCTGCAGAATCGCGATGATGACATATGAAAGGACTCCGATGAGAGCGATGAAAGCGACGATTTTAATGATTGTGGGTGTTAGCGACCTCAGAGTCATCGCGTGGCACCCCCCATTCTCAATGCGCCTTGTAGGGCAGGCGACGTCTGGACCACCAGTGCTAGCTGGAGCTGGACCCGTTCGTTGAATTTCGGCAAGGCTTTGTCGATGCCATCGAGGATCTGCGGGATCGTGTACACCGTGCGAACTAGCCCCGAGGCGGATCTGGCGACGGGCCGCGCTAGGTCAAGGCCGACGTCTAACAGCGAACTCAGGGCTGGGTAATTCTTATCGAGCAGGCCGCCGAGCCCACCGAAAAGAACCTTTCCCGTGTCGCCGAGATTACTCTTCGTGCGGTCGATGTTTTGTTGGGTGGCGAAAAAGTCAGCGATATCGACGTTCTTCAAGACGCCAGGGACAAACGGCGTCATGAAGTCGGCGACTCCGGTGGACAGGTTAGCCGCAATTCCTAGGTCCTCCCCGACCGGCCGTTTCTGGACATCTCGCGTGAGTTGCGCAATCTGGAGAACGAGTCTTCCGCTATCAGCCATTGCCTGCGAGTCCTCAACGATGAACCTCACTACCGCTTCAAATGAGGGCTGGTCCAGTGCCTCGACCAGCGTGGAGATCTTGCGAACAAGCGTTGACACCGAGGTCTGTTCAGATTGCAACCTGCTCACGTAGACACTCCCGCCGGAACCGATGGGTGGTCCTTGTCCAGGATCTACGATCTCCAGTGCAGTTGGTCCCAATGCGTTTGACGAGGTGTAGTTCACCGTCATGCCCTGGCGGAGAACTAGGTCGTTACCGGAACCGGTGAGGTTGATTTTGACCGCCGCGCCACGGTCTCGAACCGCGATGCTCGAGACCTCCCCCACGGTGAACCCAAGGTACTTCACATCCGATCCCCCCTTCAATCCGTCGCCTATCGCGTCGGTGTTGATGGTCAACGACGTGTGATCGCTGAAGTCGCCGTTAGCGTCACTTATCAGTAAGTAGGCAGCTATCGCGCCGAGGATCAATAGGGCGACCCCCCGAAGGGCCAGGTTCCCGTGCGACGGCTCGCGTCCGGACGGATCATGAAAGACAGCCACTGAACCCCCTACCCTGAAATCCGTACGCCGGAATCGAATCCCCACATCAGAAGGGTCAAGATCATGTCCTCCACGACGATGACTATGAGGCTCGTGCGGATCGCTCGACCGGACGCTCGACCCACCCCCTCAGCTCCGCCTGTGGCGAAGTAGCCCTGATAGCTATGGATAATCACTACAGAAATGACAAATACAAGAACTTTGATAAGCGAGAAGGCAAGATCCTGAGGTTTGAGGAACTGGTCGAAATAGAAATCGTAAGTGCCGCCGGATTGGCCGTGAACTTGTGTGACGACGAGTTTGGCGGCCCCGAATCCGAGAATAAGCGCGACGATGTACAAAGGAATCACGGTCGTGATCGACGCAACTACGCGAGTGCTGACGACGAATGGAATAGGACGTACCGCCATAGCCTCGAGAGCGTCGATCTCCTCGGAAATGCGCATCGAGCCGATCTCAGCTGTCAACCGGCAGCCGGCTTGTGCTGCGAACCCGATCGCCGCGATCATTGGCGCAAGCTCTCGGGTGTTGGCATAGGAAGAGATGAACCCCGTCAGTGAACCCATCCCTACGAGGTCCAGAGAGGCGTAACCCTGGATACCGATTGAGGCGCCGACGGCGATGCCGAGGATGGCGAGGACGATGGCCGTTCCACCACCGACCAAGACTGCACCTCTACCCCAGGCGAATTCTTGTATGTAGAGCAGGGTTTGGCGTCGGTAGGTGGTGATCACATGGCGGATGCCGAGGACCGCGGCGATCACAAAGGTCGCGACGTGCCCCAAGCGTTCAGGTACGTGTACAACTGGCGCGATCACGGCTTCGACAGGGCGGGTGGCGGCGGAGAACCTCCGGGAGGGAACGGTGGTCACGAGGCGTTTCTCATCCAATAGTTTGGGGGACGAACATGGTTGTTAATTGCGTGATAAAGACATTGATCACGAAGCATGCGACGACGCCCAGTACTACGGTGGCATTTACTGAGGTTGCGACGCCTTTAGGGCCGCCTTTCGTCGACAGGCCGCGGTGACAAGCAATCGTCACCACTACAAGTCCGAACACAAGCGATTTGCATAGAGCGACAACGATGTCTGTTATCGATGCGAACGAAGCGAACGAGGCGACGTAGCTGCCTGGTGTGATGCCTTGGACGTCGACGCTGATGGCGTAGCCCGCCAGCAGCCCGGTGAAGACGATTAGCATGCAGAGCAGCGGCGCGGTGATCAACACAGATACGAACCGGGGCGCTACGACTCGCCTGATCGGATTGAGTCCGAGTGTCTCCATGGCAGCAATTTCTTCGCGAATCGTTCGAGCACCCAAATCAGAGGCAATCGCTGATCCGGCCGCGCCCCCGAGTAGGAGGGCGGTAACGATGGGCGCTCCCTGTTGAATAATCCCGAGGCCACCAGCGGCGCCAGCTATTGACGTGGCCCCAACTTGCTGAGTGAGGCTACCCACCTGTACTGACACGATGACACCGAATGGCACAGCTACGAGAATCGCCGGCAGAGTTGTCACGACGATGACGAACCAGGTCTGCGATACGGCTTCGCGAAACGGAAATCGTCCTGTAGCAATGTCTACTGCTACCCACCGCAGGGCCTGACCAGCCAAGCCGACGGTGTTACCAAAAGTGGCAGCGCCGTCTAGCAGACGGTTGACGCCTGTGCCGGTGGTGATGGCCATCTCCCCCCCTAGTGCGCGTGGTGTGCGCCACTCCATTCGCGTGTGCGTAATGGACAGTATCAGGTACTGGCAGTATTACCTATAGTGGTGAGCACAGACCGTGTTCGGGACCGGTTCCCACACCTCATCGATCCCCCCGCACCCTGTTGCGTAGGTGGCGGGCTGAGTTAAGGACAACGATCAGAGATGACCCCCGAAGCAAGACTGCCGGCACACTCGTCCCAGTGCATGGGCTGCGGAAGCAGCAACCCCCACGGACTTCAACTTGAGGTCTACCGGAGCGGCGAGCGGGTGTACGCCGATCACACCTTCGACGAGAAACACCTCGGCGCGCCCGGGTTGGCGCACGGTGGCGCGATCTCGGCCGCCTGCGACGACATCATGGGTTTCACCCTGTGGATCGCGCGGACCCCCGCGGTGACCCGCACCCTGACCGTCGAATACCGCCGGCCGGTCCCGCTGCACACTCCCATACGTCTCACTGCCTGGATTGACCACGAGTCGGATCGCCTACTGCACATCGCGGCCGCCGGATCGTTCGATGAGCAAACGTACTTCACCTCTAGCGGTGTTTTCGTCAAGGTCGACGTTGCTCACTTTCGACGTTATGCCGACGTATCAACAATCGATGACTTCTTCGCCAACTTCACGCGGTCAGACTGACGCCGCACGCGTCTCCGTTCTGCGCGCCGCCAACTCTGCGAGGTACGCGACCACGTTCGGCGATCCACCGCCAGCGGTCAGGCTGCGACGGTCAACAGGGCTGGAACTGCAAACGCTCGGCCTTCCACTGCCGGTTCAGTAGCGACAGGAAAACAACACCGCAAGGACCGGCTTGACCGCGAGGGTCAGGCCGAGCGGATTGCCCGCCCACCAGTCGCGGCGCTGCAGCATCAGGCTCGTACACAGCGGCTGAACCATAACGGTCACCGGCAGCACTGTTCTCACAGGATTGGAGGGGAGGGCGGCGAGCTCCCTCGAATGTGCAGCTCTCTTCCTTCCGTCCTGGCTACAGTTGAACCGCCCCGGGTCTGTCGGAGGCTCTCGAACCTGTGAAGGATGGAGAGCATGGCAGCACCACGCAAGTACAGTGAGGAACTCAAGGACCG
>NZ_JBEPPN010000025.1:0-9678 GCF_040547295.1 Gordonia sp. PvP123
GGTCGACCCACACCGTCACCAGCTACCGTGAGAACCCGGTCCCCGCAAACGCTGGAACCAACTAACCGAGCCTCCAGCAAACCCGGGGCGATTCACACCGTCTCCCGAATCACGGATCGGGTCATCGAAGAGATGGTGTCGTGGTGGGCACGCCCGCTGGAGAAAGTGTACGCGGCGGTGTTCATCGACGCGATCATGGTCAAGATCCGGGATGGGCAGGTGCGTAACCGGCCCATCTACGCCGCGATCGGGGTGGATCTCGACGGGCACAAAGACATCCTCGGCATGTGGGCCGGCGACGGCGACGGCGAGTCGGCCAGGTTCTGGCTGGCGGTGCTCACCGACCTCAAGAACAGGGGTGTCCGCGACATCTTCTTCGTTGTGTGTGACGGATTGAAAGGGTTGCCCGACAGTGTATCTGCCGCGTTCCCGTTGGCCACGGTACAGACGTGCATCATCCATCTGATCCGCAACACCTTCAAGTACGCCTCCCGCAAGTATTGGGACACGATCAGCGCCGATCTCAAACCGATCTACACCGCGCCGACCGCCGCTGACGCCCGGGCGCGGTGGGAGGAATTCGCCGAGAAATGGGGCACGCCGTACCCGGCGATCGTGACCCTGTGGGAGAGCGCGTGGGAGGAGTTCATCCCGTTCCTTGACTACGACGTCGAGATACGGCGAGTGTTGTGCTCCACCAACGCGATCGAAAGTCTCAACGCCCGCTACCGGCGTGCGGTGCGCGCTCGAGGACACTTCCCGAACGAGCAGTCCGCACTCAAAACGCTCTACCTGGTCACCCGGTCGCTGGACCCGAAGGGTACCGGTCAGACGAAGTGGGCCGTACGCTGGAAGCCAGCGCTCAACGCCCCGGCCATCACGTTCGCCGATCGTATGCCCGCAGCCGAAGAACGCTGACCCGCCGAGCAATCGGAAAACCGCCGCTTACACCGAATATCGGACAGACCCGTCGGGGCCCGATTCCCGCCGAGCTCGTGGTGAGCGTGCGTGAGACGCTGGGTGGGGGTCGTCCAGAACGGGGGGTGTCCCTATGGGTTTGTCAAGCAGCTGAAGCGATTGGGGTTCGGTAGGGCTCGCTGTGCTTGAGCATCGCGTAGAGGACGTCGCATCGTCGGCGTGCCAGGCAGATGAGGGCGGCGTTGTGTTTCTTTCCTTCGGCGCGTTTGCGGTCGTAGTAGGCGCGGCTGGTGGGGTCGTGCAGTGCGGCGAACGCGGAGAGGAAGAAGGCTCGTTTGAGTTTGCGGTTTCCGAATCGGGCGGGGTGCTCGCCACGGATGGAGGTGCCGGATCGGTGGGTGACTGGTGCGATGCCGGCGTAGGCGGCCAGGTGGCCTGCGGTGGCGAATGCTGAACCGTCGCCGACTTCGAGGAGGATGCGGGCTGCTGTGTAGGGGTCGTAGCGGATCTGGTTTCGCACCGCGGCAAAGTGGCTCCGCGCCATGTCTCGATCGTTGTCCGCGTCGCCGGTAGCATCACGGGTGGACGCCTGCACGGTGGCGTGGTCGAAGGCCAGGATACGTGACGCTGCGAGAAGAACTGCAGGCTTCCCGGTTGCCTCCTGTCGATGTCACAGGACCCGGGTCAGCGGGAACCGGCGTCCTGCTGATGGTAATGCTCCTGCGTGCGTTTGTGTGAACGCGGCGGCCCTGCTTAGCGTCCTCCTCGCGGACTTGCCGCGACAGGCCGGTTAGCCTGACAAGGATGCTGCGGCCTTTCGTAGTGACGCCTCCAGGGTCGTTTCCGCCTCGGGTAGAGCCGCCGCGAGGGTTGTGACGGATCGGAGCCGCTCGGATGAGGCGTGATCCTTCTGTACTGCTGCGCGTGCGACTGCAGTCCAGGATGTCGCCGCATGGTGGGCGTTGGCTGCAAGGATGGCGGTGGCGTGATCGCCGGTGAGGCGCGCGATTTCGTCGCAGCCCTGTGCCAGCAGTCGGCGGAACAGGCCGCCGCCGGTCCCCGCTTTCTCGATGAAGGCGCCGAGGCTGAATAAATGCATCTCGAGGTCGTCGGTCGACAGGGCTCCCCAGCTGCAGACGTCGGATGCGAGCGCGCTGGCAGCGTCGAGGCCGTGTGACCCGTGTTCTGCGGGCCCGGCGATCGTCGATGCGCCTGGGGTGCTCAGGCTCGCTGCGGATTGTGCGAATGCCTGTGCGGCCACCTCGAGAATCGAAGGTGGCGTCTGTGGCCAATTGATACGAAACAGCGTGTGTCGGGTTGGCTCCGGGAAGGAGGTCGAGCGGCGCGCGCGTGCGAGTGCGTCCAGTGGGACGCGTTGAAGGTCTTCGCGATCGTTGTCGGCGATGTACGCGACGCCTTGCGTCTCGTCGTAGCCGACTACAACGATGTCGTGGCGGCTCATGCGCAACTGGACCCGCAGGTAGGGGAGTTCTGCGATCTCCGCCCAGACCAGTGCAGGGCGTCCCTGATCGATCTCGCCACGAAGGTTCTCCCAACCCTCGGCCGGGTCGTCTGTGGCAAGCACCTCGACGGTGCCGCCCAGACGGCGGGGGAGGTCGATCTCAAAATCAGGTCCTCGTCCGACTAAGTACACGGGTGGCATCAGCGCTTTTGATCGAATGTAGGTGAGGGAGAGGGCTCCGCCGAGGGCAAAGACGAGGCCCTCGTCGGGTGGGCCGTCGTAACCGAGCCCGGTCCACTCCATGAGGTCTCGCATCGCACCGGACCCACAGTGGCCACCCATTCGGTGCGGGTAGGGGTCGATCATCGAGGGGCCGGACACTGACACGATCCTCCTGTGTTGAGGCGGTACGAAAATTGTCGATTGCCGGGCCGACGACTGAGGCAGACCGGGTTAGGCGTGGAATGCATCTAGTGACGTCGCACGCTGCGTGAGTATAAGAGGGCCATAGGCCTCTTTGAGAGCCACCAGGATGTTGTCGAGAGGCAGGTCGTTGTACACACCTCTTTCGCGGACGTACTCCATGTGTGTTGAGCCGTCCGCGGAGTGAGCGTGGAGCAACGCGTCGCTGTCGCCGGTGAAGTCGATCGGGGCGACTCCGAACCGCGCGCACAGTTCCGAGTTGAACGCGGGTGTCGCCTTGAGCCACCGTCCGTCTATGTAGACGTGGCTGTACCCGTGATAGACGAAGACGTCGGTTCCCATCAGCTCACGTAGGGCGCCCGTTTGGAGGTGATTACGGACGTCGGCGAAGCCTAGCCGCGCTGGGATCCCGGCGGCGCGGAATGCGGCGGTAAGCACGACGGCCTTGGGGACGCAGTATCCACGCCCGGATTCGATTACATGGCTGGCCCGGTAGTGCTCTGGGTCGTTGGAGACGGTGTACGGGTCGTAGCGGATGGCGTCGCGCACCGCGGTGAACAGGCGGCCGGCTTTGTCTTTGTCGGTGGTCGCGTTGCCGACGGCTTCGCGTGTGAAGGTTGCGACGGTGGCGTGCTCGATGTCGAGGAAGCGTGAACCCGTCAGCGCCGCCGGGCTGACCGCATTTGTCGGTGATGTGGTCATGGGGCCGCTCCGATCAATTCGGACCTGACGATCGGCGCTCGTTGTGCAATGGCGCGCTTGGCGGTCACGAAGTCAGCGGGTCTGTTGACGCAGTCAGCTGCAATCAGTTCTCCGGCGGTTAAGTAGTAGCAGGTGAAGTCGCGGCCATGGGCGGGGTTGCCGCTGACCAGCACCTCGTCGTATCCGGTGTTGAGCCCGGCGATCTGGAGTTTGAGGTCGTATTGGTCGGACCAGAACCATGGCAGTGCGGCGCGACCGGTTGTGTTGTCGCAGATTGTGGCCGCCGCGATCTTGGCGTGCTCGGTTGTTGCGGACACGCACTCGAGACGAACACGTCGCCCGTACCGCTCGATTCGGTGGTTGGCGCAGTCGCCGGCTGCGACGATGTCAGGATCGCTGGTACGAGCGCGGTCGTCGACGAGGATGCCGTTTTCGACGTCGATGCCCGCAGCTGCTGCGAGCTCCGTGTTCGGAATGACGCCGACGCCGACGATGACCAGGTCAGCGGCCAGCGTCTCCCCCCCGGACAGGACAACGCCGTCGACTCGTTCGTCGCCGCGGAACCCTTCGACCATTGCGTCGGTCCGTACCTCGACACCCTTCTCGCGGTGAATTCGATCGAAGAATTCCGACACGACGGGCGCCGTGACACGTTCGAGTACGCGTCCTGCCGCCTCCAGGACGGTGACCTCGACACCCAGGGTTCGAAGCGAGGCCGCTGTCTCCAGGCCGATGTACCCGCCGCCGACAATGACGACCCGCGAACCCGGGACCGCGGCGGCGCGGATGGCCTCGACATCGGTGGCGGTGCGCAGATAGTGCACGCCCGGCAGGTCGGCGCCGGGGACCGGCAGTGCGCGAGCTCGAGCGCCGGTGCACAGGGCCAACTTCGAGTAGGACACCGCGTCGTTGTTGCCAAGAGTGACGGTTCGTTCGGCACGGTCGATCGAGGTCACGGTCCCGTCGACGAGCTCGATCCGTTGCTTGTCGTAGAACTGGCGGCTCCGAATCGCGACATCGTCGAGATGGCAATCGCCAGCCAGGTATGCCTTGGACAGCGGCGGCCGCTGATACGGCAGGCGGCCCTCGTCGCCGATCAGCAGGATGGCCCCAGCCCACTTCTCCTTGCGCAAATTGGCCGCCAGCTGTGCGCCCGCGTGGCTTGCGCCGACGATCACGACCCGATCAGTACTCACGTCTCCGGCTTGGGAGTCAGACGGACCATCATCTTGCTGATCCCACGAACGAAGTTGGACTGCACGTACTCCGGATCACCGACCACCTCGATGTCGTCGAAGCGCTCGAGAAGTTCTTCCCAGAGAATGCGCAACTGCAATTCGGCCAAACGGTTTCCCATGCAACGGTGCACACCGAAACCGAACGCGATGTGGTTGCGAGCGTTGGACCGATCGATGATGAGCTCGTCCGGGCGGTCGAACACTCGCTCGTCGCGGTTGCCGGAGGCATACCACATGACGACTTTGTCACCTGCGCGGATGAACTGACCGTTGAGCATCACGTCCTTCTTGGCGACCCGACGCATGTATGCCAGCGGGGTTTGCCACCGGATAATCTCCGACACCGCATTGGGAATCAGATCCGGATTGGCTTTGAGTTTCTCGAACTGCTCGGGAAACTCGTTGAGAGCCAGCACTCCGCCGCTCATCGAGTTGCGGGTGGTGTCGTTGCCGCCGACGATCAGCAGCACGAGGTTCCCGAGGAACTCCATCGGGCTATTGTCGAGAAGGTTCTTGGTGTCCTCGTTGCTCTGCAGCATGGTGATGAGGTCGAATCCGGTCTCCTCGCCTGCCGCGGTCCGCGCGGCCTTGTCTCGCCACAGCGCACTCAAGCCCTGTGCCATCGCGACCATCTCGCGGAAAACTTTGTCGTTGTCCGATGGTCCGCCGTTGGCCTGCTCCATCGACGTGGCCAAATCCGACCACTGGACGAGTTTGTGGCGCTGCTCGTAGGGGTAGTCGAGCAATGTCGCGAGCATCCGCGCGGTCAGTTCGACCGACACGGTCTGGACCCAGTCGAACGGTTCGTCGAGCGGTAGCTCCTCGACGACTTCCCGGACGCGAGACCGGATGAGGCCCTCCATCTCGCGCAGGTTCTTCGGTGCGACGACTCCCTGGACGGCGGCGCGCTGCTTGTCGTGCCGCGGCGGGTCCATGGCGATGAACATCGCGATATCCATGAAACGCGGGGGCCGACCGATGATGATGAACGGTTCGGCGGAGAACGCTTCATGGTTTTTGTCGACAGCGATGATGTCGGCATGTCGAGTGACCGACCAGAACGGCCCGAAGGGACTGCGGGGCTGGAAGTGAACGGGCGCCTCATTGCGCACACGCTCGAAGTAGGACCGCCACATGCCCTGTCGGTAGAGAAATGGGTTGCTCAGATCGATGTCAGTGAGTTCGACGTCCTCGACCGGCGGGATGGGGGTCTCGGTGAAGATTTTCTTGCCGTCGGTTCGGGTGACGATCCGGCGGGTCTTGTCATAGACGTGAGCGCCACGGATCTGCAGATCGATCGGGATCATGGACTGCGCCTTCTCGGCGATCGCGGTGGTAATGCTCATCTGAAAGTCGCTCTCATTCTCTCACTTCACAACTGGAACTCGGGGAGGTGAACGGTCAACCCGTCCCACTCTTCGCGCGCGGTCATCTGACACGACAGCCGCGAGTTGGCCTCACGCTCGGGGTGCATGCTCAACATGCCTTCTTCGACGTCTGTGCTGTGGCCGACGGTGTCGATCCACGCGCTGTCGACGACGACGTGGCAGGTTCCGCATGCCGCCTCACCGCCACAGTCGCCATCAATGCCCGGTATCGCCTGGTCGACCGCGGTCTGCATCAGTGACCTGCCGGGCATCACCGGCGCGGGGTAGTCCTCGCCGTCGTGGGTCACGTAGGTGATCGTGGCCATGGCCACCTCCTTGTTCCTGGGTCGTAGAGATGAGTGTGCGCGCGGCGAATGTGGTCGATCCAGGTTCGGACGTCGCGATGTCTTGTTAACTTGGCTCATATGAGCCTTGTCGAGTCGGGGATGCCGCCGCTGGCGTTCGCCCAGCTCCTCGACAGCGGCGCCTTGGGCGCGGCGGAGACCCGAGCGTTCGAACGCATCATGGCCCGCGAGGGCGTCGATCTCGCGGTCGTCATTGCGCGACAGGGCCAAGTGCCTGTCCGGTGGTTTCACGAGGTGTATCCGGCGATGGATTCCCAGCAGGGATTCCGGTTGGGCGTAGCGTTCGCCGAGCACGCTCAGCTCACCTCGTTCGGCCCCATCAGTTTGCCGCTGGTCAGTGCGGGTTCCGTCGTCGAAGTTGTTCAACTGCTTCAGTTCTTGCCCCTGATATCGACCGCGCTGAGCACCGAGTTCCAGCACGGAGATTCTGGACTGACGATCGCTCTGGCCGGGCGCACCGACAGCGCCGGCACCGATTGTTTCGCCGTCACCTACGGTGGTCTGGCTGTCCTGCGGTTGGTGGACATGCTCGCCGGTGCCGTCCCCTCCGTGGAGCTTCATCTGACATGCCAGGCGCCGGCAGACCTGATCGCCGTGGGTGAGATCGGCCATCGGATCGTTTTCAACGCGCCCGCGGCGTTCGTGCACATACCGGCTGCCGTGCTCTACGACGTGTGCCGTTTCTCCGACCCCGTGGCCTACCGGATCGGTATTGCCGAGCTTCGACGCGTCTACGAACAGCGTAGGCCCAGTTCCTACACGCAGCTGGTCCGCGCACAGTTCGATGCCGACCCTGCCCGCGCTGACGGTGCTCGTATCGCGGCGGAGCTGTCGATATCGGTGAGCACACTCAAGCGACGCCTGAACGCCGAGGGCACCACCCTGCGTCGCCTGCGGCAGCAGTTCGTCCAAGAACGGGCCACCGCGCGACTGCTGGATCCGGGCATCGGTGTCGGCGAGATAGCCGCAGAACTGGGGTACTCCGACGCCGCCAGCTTCTCTCATGCGTTCACACGGTGGGTCGGATGCTCCCCGACGCGGTTTCGCCGCGCACCGGCGAATCGGCAGGCAGCGCCGGGCATCTGAGCAGGTCAGTCCGCGCGAAGAAGATTGACGAAAAGCTGTCTACCGTGGAGGTGTCGGCGTAGCGCGCGAAGTGCATGAGATCGACTTTCACGAACTCGCCGGTGGCGGAAAAGTAGGTCTCGCCGTCCACAGTCCCGCTCGCCCCGATGTGCAGGATGTGATCGGCGTCCTCGTCGATGCACGCCGTAAGACGTACTGGTACGTGGAGGGGTACCGGTCGGCGGTACTTGACGGTCAACGTGCGCGTGACGGCCGGGGTGCCGGCGATCCACAGCGTGAATCCCATGATGTCGTCGCACGCGGCCGAGATAGCGCCTCCGTGCGCCAAACCTGGTCCACCGGAATGCTTGGTGGTGAAAGAGTGATCGGCAAAAACGCGGTCGCCGTCGCGGTACACCTCGAGCTGCAGGCCGCTGGCATTCTCCGGCCCGCAGCCCATGCACGATGGGGAGTGTGCGGGCAGTTTGGTGGGTGCTGACATCACAGTCCTCGAATCGATGCTCGTGCCGGTAGCAGACCACTACCAACGGTATCGTTGGTGGAATGCCACATCCACGCTGGACCAACAGCGTGAGGAGACCTGGTGGCGGTGAGCATCAATGGCCTCGACGACGTCGATCCGCGGCGGGTTCGTTCCCGGAACCGTCTGCTCGACGCCACGGCGGTGTTGCTGCGCAGCGGGGGAGTGGAGGCTGTCACCGTCGAGGCGGTCACGAGCGTTCCCGCAGCTGGAGACAGTCGTGCGGCAGCAGTCGGTCGACCCGATCCCTGCGGGAGTGCCGTCGTTTCAGTCATTCGACCGGATGGGCACGGCGTTCGGGGAGAAAGGCGCCAAGACAACGGCGTTTATCGCCATGGAGAACCGTGGCGGCCTCACCCCGACGGTGCGTGCACGCTACGACGAGCTTGTCCAGGAACTTCGTGGCACCACCGCCGATGTCGCTTCCGCCCGCGACCTGGTGGGGGGATCGCCGATGTGTGTTGTCGAACTTGTCAGGATGTAAAGCCTGGGACGGGATCACGGTCGTTCTAGAAGTACTGGCCGACGTCGGCAATCTTGTAGGCCACCGGGTCATGCAGGCTGTGCGTCCGGATGTTGCGCCAGAACCGGTCCAGCCCCAAACGCGGGTGTGTCCCACGCGCCCCGATGACCTCGAAGATCCGGCTGCCTATAGACAGACCCGCCTCGGTGGCCAAGACCTTCACCCCCGACACCTGAACCATCAGCGAGGCCCGATCGGCGGGTGCCAAAGCATCACCCTTCTCCCAGATCCGCTGCACCGCGTGCGACGCATCGCGGGCCGCCGCGTCAGCGCCTTGTAGTTTAATCGCAAGCTCTCCAAAGGTCCGAACTACGTATGGATCCTGCGTGGCCTCAGAAACCCCCGCAGGGGTCCATGGCCGTGCGTGCTCCAGCGTGTATTCGCGAGCGGAGTCCAGCGCTTCGGCGGCAATTCCTATGTAGACGTGCGAGAAGATCAGTTGCACCAACGGGCCGAATAGGCTGGCGCGCCTATAGCCGAAAAAGTCGGTGATCACGCTGTTCGGAGCCCCCAACACCTCGTGCGGAAGCACTTGAACATCTTTGAAGTCCGTTGTACCGCTGTCGGTCCGCCGCATCCCCAGGGCTTTCCAGTCATTGTTGGGACGCACTCCCCCTCGGTCGGTGGGTATGACCGCTGTGATAATTCCCGACCGCTCGGGTGAGTCATCATCCTGCGCCACGCCAAACACCAGAAGCAGATCGGATCCGAGCGCCCCGCTACAGAAATGCTTGGTCCCGTTCAGCACGTAACCACCGTCGTCGCGTGGGGTTGCACGCACCTTCCAGTCGAGAATGTGACTGTTGTTCTCGCTCAACGCGTTCCCCGTCCAGGAACCCTGCGCCACGCGGCGGTAAGTGGCGTCGCGCTGCTCCGGCGAGCCGAGGAGTTCGATGAAGGCTGCACACACGAGGTGGTATCCGTAGAGGTGGCCAAGCGAGCCGTCGACCTTGGCAATCTCGCGGATTACTGCGAAGACTGAATCGCCCCGGGTTTGCTGGAGGCTCGGTTAGTTGGTTCCAGCGTTTGCGGGGACCGGGTTCTCACGGTAGCTGGTGACGGTGTGGGTCGACC
>NZ_JBEPPN010000026.1:0-5915 GCF_040547295.1 Gordonia sp. PvP123
AACTGGTAACGAGACGTGTTCAAGTAGGACGAGTAGCAGAGCGCCAGGACAACTTCGAATACCACCCCGATCCGGCCTCTCGAGAATTGAGCGCGAGCACCAGCAGATTTGGTTATTTTCCCTCGCGAAGCGACATCGCGGCGAGGCTCAGGCACTCGATCAGCGGAGGTTCGCCCGTCTAGCTTCTTCATTGCGGACTAGGCACCACGCTTCAGTACGATTGTTGGATGCCCATGTCTAAGCCATTTGCCGGTCCAGGACCAGATCTCTTCGGCCCTGAACTAACCGAGCGCCTCCGCGAGTTGAGCAGAGCTATTCAGCAAGCGCATCAAGCGCAGCTGAGCACGATAGCTCGCACGCAGGCTGAACTCATCAAGTCGAGCGCAGGAATCCCCGAGATAAAGGTGCCCGAGGGCATTCTAAGGGCAACCACCACGATCAAGGTCCCCGATGGCTTCCCCGGTGCCCATGCGATCAAGATCCCCGATGGCCTCGTCGAAGCTCTTCGATCCAAGCCACTCACCGAAGGTCTACGTCGCGCCGTCGAAGGTCTGTTTCCTGCGAACTGGCCGAAAGGAACCCTCAGTCGACTCACCGAGGTCCAAGCGATTCTCGAAGAGGATGGCATACCAATCATTCATGTGCCGAGGGCTGAGATTGTCACAGCGCTCTTGAATTCAGCCACAGCCTCAGCCCGCTATAGTGTCCTCGAGAACCACGCTGAAGAGATTGCAGAGGACTGCTCCGTTGCCTTGGGGGAGGCTTTCCACTCCAACCTTTCAGCACAAATTCCGTTGGCAAGGGCGGCTGTTTCGGCCTTCCAAGCGGGCCACCGAGAGGCCGCCCACGCCCTAGCGGTGCTCGTTTGCGACACCTACCTCAAAACCTATTTGGACGACCCGCGCAAGCAACGAGTCACGTACAAGGACATGGCGAAGGCGGTTGCCATCGACAAGACGTTGCAGGGGCCGATCTCGCTGGAACTAAATATCCTCTATGCGTTCGCCCCAGTCGCTCCATTCCTCGCGGAGTGGTGGCCGAACGACCAGAATCCGACGCCCCCACCCACGAATCTTTCTCGCCACGTAAGCGTTCACAACGTCAGCGTCGATCACTACACACCGCTGAATGCGACTCTCGCGATTATGTTGCTAACCAGCCTCACTGTCGCCATCGACCGGATGCAAAAACATCAATCGGCGAAAAAGGCCACGACGCCTTGACCCAGGCGTATGCCGTCGCGTCAATTCGCGTTGATTGCGATATTGATTCAAGTGGAGAACGGCCCCCGAAGCTAACTTTTTCCCGTGTCCTGGCTATTGGCCTTCGCATCTTCGCGACGACGCGAAGGCGGAAGTTCCTCGAAGATATCGTTCAGGTCATCCCAACCGTCGATAACACCGACTGTTGTGAGCAGCACATCGGCAATTTCCCCACACCTCTCAGGTTCCGCGAGAGCAGTTCTAGCCATAATCAGCAGTTGAAGGCCACTCACCAAGCAGTGCTCACGCATCTCAGCGTATCGGCGCATCTGGTCGGGAAATGTTGGTTTCGTTCGGGCCAAGGGCGGCTGATCGCGGTAGGAGTTGATAACGAGAATACCTTTCGCGGTACGCCCTAATTCGAGCTCCTCAGCAACCCACTTTTCAAGCTGCGCACAATGGGACTCAGCTGCACTCTTTGTGACGCCCTTGGTCTCCACCACGATCGCGATCTCGCCATATTCTCCACGCACATCGGTTCTTCCAGGAATAGTGGGTTGAAGTTTGAATCCAATCGCCGTCAGAGCTCTAGCAACAGCCTCTTCTAATAGCGTTCCAGACCCGGCGACGAGAAGCTTCCATTGCTGATCGGACTCCAATGCAACCTCAAGTCCGTCCATCTCAGCCTGAATTCTAGCCATTTCCAGGCGAAGCTCATCCAACTTTCGCGACCGCTGCACTTCTGATCGGAAGAGGTAGTGACCAACCCAATCCGGCCAAACGATTTCATCCGAACGACTAAAACTCAGCAACCAGTCCAATACCATCCGGTCCACGGCCGAGCTATCCGATTCAATTTCGTCTCCACCAGCATCTTCCTCAAGACTATCCACTTCATCGACTGAGTCGTAACCAGCACTGGCAACTCGACTGCCGGAGATGTCATCGACGTCATCGTCATCGTCTTCAACCGCACCTGTGACCAAGACGGGAAGGAATACAATATCCCCTTGCAAATAAGCCGTACACGCAGCCGTGACTTTAGGAGTTCCTTTAATCCGTAGGAGCGGTCTGAAATCCTCAGGACATTCGATGATGCACGCGTAACACCACCATTCTGACGTCTGCCGATATAACGGACCTATCGAACTGTCCGCCGGTTCCATTTCGTCACCGAGCGCCGCCCACCGTTTTGGGCGCTTAGGCAAGGAGTCCAAGATGTCACATTTTGTCACAATGGTCGTCGTGTGGCGATTGCGCCCGGTACCAGAGTATTGCCTTTCCCCTGAGTCGACATAGACGCGAGCATCACCCGGCAGGAAAACGACAAGCGTCCGGCCGAGTTTCAAGAATTCTTCGAAGTCGTTCCTGCGACGCGCAATTGCCTGCCTGAGGCTCGGGGAATCGTGGTCAGAGATGCGCGGTAATCCACCATAGGAGCCACTCGTTCTAAAAGCTTGCATCGACGAGTGCGGATCCCAAATGACCATGTCATAGTCGTATAGCGAGTGAGTTGAATCGAAGCGAGCTCTCGCTGCGTCGATCTCCATATTGCAGTCAAGGAGCAGTATTCTCATTCGAATGGTAGTCCTCCGTGTCGGTTTCACATGATCAATGGTCGCCAAAATTGCTCACATACTCTGCATAGGTAGCCGCAGATTCCACCGCATGTCTCTCGATCGTCGCGGGGGAGTAGCCAAGTACATCCGCAAGGATCGCAGGTGGTGCAAGCTTTGTGAGTTCGTGGAGCGTTCCGAGACGGGCCGCCCTGGTACTGAAGGTCGTCGTGAGCCGCGTTCGTAAGTGCCCCGGGTTGATGTGTTGGCCCGGCATGTATCCGCGGAACACCCATGTCGTCGCCGGATGCGCAGCGGTGTTCGCGAGGTCGCGCTCGCCGGCGAGGTAGCGGAATGGCTCATCAAGGGGTTCGGGTAGGGCGATGGCGATGTCGCCGAGAGTTACTGTCACAAGCTCGTCGGAGACAATTACGTCCTCCCAGGTGAGTTTGACGACGCGGTCGATCTGTTGGCCGAAGACGAGGACGAGGATTGCCGCAGCTCGGTCTCGAGGATTGAGTGCCGGTTGGTTCGACGTGATGCTGTCGACGGCATCCTGCTGGTCCTCAGCACTCATCTTGCGACTGCCACGACGGTGCGGTGTCATCGTTAGATTCGCAGGGACCAGCTTGGTCTTGATCGCCCACGAAAGGAAGCGGATGGCGAACTCTCTCGTGCTCGGACCTTCGGCTTGCCAAGCGTCCAGGTCGGTCTGAGACAGGTCCGTAACCGAGACGTCCCGGCCGGTGAGCCAGTTGAGGAAGTCGATTGTTACAGTGACGGTTTGCTTGGATCTCAAGAAAGTTCCTTGCGACACCGACTCCATCGAATGCATCTGGCGTAGGTGGTGCCACCGGATATAGCGGTTTACGACGTCACGATGTTCCTCGGATGTCACACGGCTGAGGGCTTCGTTAGACCATTCGATATAGCGGTGGAGCAGTCCGTCCCTAGGCGGAAGGATCTCGTGGGTCACCAACAGCTCTCGAACGTACTCGCGCGTTCGTGACTGCGGTAACGCATCGACCACCTCATGAGTCACCGTCGGCGACTGTGCAAGCTCAGTGAGAAATGCAGTGACGTGCGGTTGGTTGATCCACGTGAGTCCGCTATTGGCTCGTTTCATGGACTTCAACGCCGCCGCGAAGGGTTTGAGGTCCTCGTTGATTGACCCTGTCTCTGGGTTCGTCGGGATTCGGTCAATCGTCGATCCGAAGACGCATCGCCAGCACCGCCCCTTGGCATAGAGCTCTTCTTCTGCACCGCATTCCACACAGTCGACGTTCAGTTTGATGCCACTGCAGGCACGGCAGGCGGGTCGACCGTTGATGATTCCGGGCAAGACCCCGTTGTGGCCACATGCGCACACACCGCGGGTCCGTTTGGCCGCTTGGTAGCAGTAACCGCAGATCTCTAGCCCCTGCCAGGTGACAACGCATTCGCGGTGCTCTCCGCAACGCTCGCAGGGGAGCCAGCGCTCTGGATCTTCTGGCTTACGTGGGCGTGCCATCGTTACCGTCATCTCGGACGATCTTGATCCTGCGTGCGACGGAGCGCTTCTCACCTACGCCCAAGTCCGCCGGGCTCGCCGGCGCGTCTGCGGTGGCCGCGGCTCGTATCTCGACGTAGGGCTCAAACAGATCGTTGGGTGTGCATTCGAGGATGTCGCATAGGGCGGCGAACGTACGGGCCGGGATCCGTTCGGGCGTACCAGTCACCAATCGGTGCACTTGTGCGTTGGAGAGGTTGATCCCACGTGACTTCAGCAACGGAATGAGTTCCGTTGTCTTCCAGAGGTTGTGGTCGGCCATTCGTTGGCGCAGATTCCAGTGATAGCCAATTCGGCGTTGCTCGCTCACGGATACTTCCTACTCCCACTTTCGTCACGAGTGACGATTCTCTGTTGGATCATCCTCTGGATGGTCTTCTGCTTGAAGTCTGCAGATACCGACGTGTAGAGGGCAGTGGTCGAGGAGTATGCGTGGCCGACTTGCTGTTGTACGAACATTGGGTCGTATCCCGCCTCAAGGAGATGCGTGACGTACGAGTGGCGCAGGCAATGCATCTTGAGTTCCTTCGGCAGGCCGGCGATGTCGCGGACTGCGGTGAAGGTTCGATTGAAGTTTCGGATACCCGTGGCGCCGGCGCGTTCGGATGGCCACAGTGATGCCGAGCGGTCCGCGGTCGCAAAGAGCTCACGCCCGTGCTGGGACATCCAATGTTCGAGAATGCCTACGACCCAGTCGAACTCAGGCACAGTCAGGACCGTGCGTCGCCGTGGGCCCGACCCTGACATGCCCTTGGCGTAGCGGACTTGAACAGCGCCGTAGTGTCCATACTTCTCGACATGCGGATTCGGGCCGAAGTCGTAGTAGTCCAGCATCGCCAGCTCGCGGCGCCGGAGACCGTAGGCATAACAGACCTTAAACGCTGTCGAGTCTCGCATGAGCGGGAGCCAGCGTTTCGAGCCCTTCGTGAACTCCTGGTCTACGAGGTCATCACACGCGTCAAAGAACGTCTGTAATTCGACCTGGTTGAAGCTACGCCGATTGGCCGGAATGGCGTCATCTGTCTTGTGGCGCGGCGTGTTCCACTCGAAGACAACTTGAGCGGGAACGTCATCGAACGCTTTGCTACAGAAGGTAGCCCACCCGTACCTTTCGTCAGTGACGTAATAGCAGAACGCCCGAATAGTGCCAGCGTTCGCGCGCAGCGTCGACACCGAGACAGCTTTGGGACCGGTGCGCCGATCAGCGAGGAACTCATCGACATGGATGGGTTGCCAGGTCCACGGATACTCGTTCGAGTGCTCCTGGAATCGCGCCACCAAGCTGCAGGACGACCGGATAAACGGCACACCTAGGCCACGCGCCAGCATCTGCGCCCGCCAGCCGTCCAGCATTGCCTCGAACACTCGGTCTTCGGGCCGCAAGAGACCGACGACACCGTTGGCGAGGAACTCAGGGAGCCGGCCCGGGACGCTCTGCATCAACTCAATGTACGCGAGATTCTCTCATCTGTTTGGCTAAACCAGCGGCGAAGTGCGCGAACGACGACCCAAGCGAGCGACGGCACGCCGCACGCACTGGCGCAACCTGCACGGCTACTCGAGATGGACTGGGTCGAGTCCTCTCATCTGTTTCTACTCAGCCTTGTT
>NZ_JBEPPN010000027.1:0-5125 GCF_040547295.1 Gordonia sp. PvP123
CACAAGGTCAGCGAATACTCCATGCCCACAACACAATTACGCACTCACGCACTGCCAACCACACCCCCCGGCAACCGCATCCACGGATCCAGGCTGAGGTGCGAGGAGCGCAAGCGACGAGCCACGAAGGGCCGCTGCGCCTTCGACGAACTCCGGCGCCATCTCCGCCGAGGATCGCGACCGCTCAGTCGGTGGAGCTGTACGAGAGGTGTACGACGCCGTTGTCGAAGACGTCTGTGCCGACGAGCGTGAGAGGCAGATCGGCCAGACCGTCGAAGAGGCGGGCACCGCTCCCCAGGACCACGGGGTACACCAGCAGGTGCAGCTCGTCGATGAGCTTGTCGCGCAGCAACGCCCGCACGAGGGTGCCGCTCCCGCTGATGTAGAGGTCGCGATCCTTCTTGAGTTCGCGAATCCGGTCGGCGTCGTAGGCGCCGATGATCTCCGAGTTCTGCCAGGCAGCCGCGTCGTCGAGGGTCGAGGACACCACGTACTTGGTGGTGTCGTTGAAGAACGGCGCACCGGGATCGTCCTCGACCGTCCGGTGCGCCCAGGCCGGGGCAAACATCTCGAAGGTGTTGCGTCCGAGCAGGATTCCGGTGCAGTCGGACATGAAGGAGCCGAGCAGCTCGCCCATCCCGTCGGCGAATCCATACGGCATCGTGAAGCTCGGGTCCTCGTAGCTGCCGTCGAGGGTGATGAACTCGTGGACGTGGATCTTTCCCATGGTGTGGCCTCTCGTCTCGTCGCGGTGAACGTCACGATGTCAGACCGTGGGGCGGCGGAAAAGTCATCGGCTTCGAGAAGGGTCGTGCCCTTGTCGGGACCCTTCGTGACGCGCCCTCCGCAAGCTCCGGGCGCTCCTCAGGGAGCGGAGAGGCTGAGCCCCATCCCGCCGGCTGAGCCCCATCCCGCCGGCTGAGCTTGTCGAAGCCCTCGCGTCTGGTAACTCTGGACCCACACATCGGCGATCGAAGGAGATCCATGGACGTCGCAGGCAAGGTGGCCATCGTCACGGGTGGCGGTGCGGGTATCGGCGCGGCGATCGCGCATGCGCTGGTCGATGCGGGCGCGAAGGTCGTCGTCACCGATCTCGACGAGTCCGGCGCCCTGGCCGTCGCCGACTCACTGGGGGATTCGACGACCGCGATCGGCGGCGACGCCTCATCCGACGAGCACATCGACGGCGCGGTTCGGCTGGCGGAGAACACGTTCGGCCCGGTCGATCTCTACTTCGCCAATGCCGGTGTGGGCGTGGGTGGCGGTGTCGACACCGCCGAGGCGGTGTGGGATCTCACGCTGGACGTCAATCTCCGCGCCCACATCCGAGCAGCTCGGCGCCTCGTCCCGGAGTGGGTGGAACGAGGGACCGGCTACTTCGTCAGCACGGCGTCGGCCGCGGGTCTGCTCACGCAGATCGGCAATGCCCCGTACTCGGTCACCAAGCACGCGGCGGTCGGCTTCGCGGAGTGGCTCAACATCACCCACGGCGACGACGGCATCCGGGTGAGCTGCCTCTGCCCGATGGGCGTCGACACCAAACTGCTGCGGCCGGACGGTGATTCCGCCACCGAGGAGCAACGACTGATGCAGCGCGCCGTGGAGACCGCGGGCACGGTGCTCACGCCCGGGGCGGTGGCCGCGATCGTGCTCGACGCCGTCGCCGACGAACGCTTCCTGATCCTCCCCCACCCCGAGGTCCTCGAGATGTACCGGCAGAAGGGCGCCGACTACGACCGGTGGCTCCGCGGGATGCGCCGGTACCAGAGCAGCCTGCGCTGACCCTGTCGCCGTGTCGCGCCGCTACTCGAAGTAGCGTCGCGGCACGTCGACGAGCATCGTCGTGATGTCGGCCTCGCTCACCCCGCGTTCCCGTAGCGCCGGCAACACCTCTTCACTGATGTGCCGATAGTTCCACTTCGGGAGTGCCTGTTTCTTGGCCTCGTGGTCGAACCAGTCGATGAAGCAGGCGGCGTCGTGCGCGAGGGCCATGCGGTCGGCATAGCCGCGCTTGCACAGTTCGGCGACCGTGTTCACGCGCTCGTCGAACGGCAGGAGGAGGTCGAGCCCGAAACGATCCATGCCGAGAACGGAACCGGCGTCGGCGAGTTTCATCAGGTAGTCGAGGTCGACACTGTCTCCGGAGTGGCCGATGACCACCTTCGTCAGGTCGGCCCCCTCCTCGGCCAGGACCTTCTGGGCGACCAGTCCCGACTGACTGTGCGGATCGGTGTGCACGGTGATGGGCGCGCCGGTCTGGGCGCTGGTCTGTCCCACCGCGCGCATCACGCGCTCGACACCCGGTGTCAGTCCCTGGGATTCGATGGCGCACTTGAGGAAAGCCGCCCGCACACCGGTGTCCGCGATGCCCTCGGTGAGATCCTTCGTGAAGAGGGTGACCAGCGGCTCCGGGACGTCGAAGAGCATTCCCGGTCCCGCGTAGTGGAATTGGAACGGGATGTCGTTGTAGGTGTACAACCCGGTCGCGACGACGATGTTGAGGTCTATCTGTTCGGCAATCCGCTGGATGCGTGGGATGTACCGGCCGAGACCGAGAACCGTCGGGTCGAGGATCGTGTCGATCCCGAGTTCCTTCAGTTCGGTCAGGTCGCGGACCGCTTCGGCGACCTTCTCGTCCTCGTCCCAATCGTCCTGATAGTTCTGCCGGAACTCCTCGCCGACGACGAACACATGCTCGTGCACCAACACGTTCCCGAGGTCAGCGGAATCGATCGGGCCGGTCGCGGTGTGGACGGTGGCCATGGAACCTCCTCACCAGGAGGCCCCGTTGCCTCCACTGCGCCGAACCCTAGTCGACGACCTGATGCGGCAGGCGGCTTTCGCCCGTCGTCGCCGCCGACCGCCACGGCTCTGGCGGGACGGGCTTCAGGCAGCGCGTGGCGCGGTGAGTTTCTCCATGGCCCAGTACGACGTGCCGGCAACGACTGCCCCGGCAAGCCAGGACAGGTCGATCCCACCGAGGGCGACGGCGACGGGGCCCTGCAGTGCCGGCAGCATCCCGTACATGAACATCCAGGTCGCGGTGACACCGAGAGCGAGTGCGACGAGGGCGGTCGGCCGGACCATCGGCAGGGCGCTGTCCGCCGGTGTGGCGAACAGGCTCTCGGCGTCGATCTGTTGCCGAGCGATCAGGAACCAGTGCACGAGAACAACGCTGCCCCAAGGGCTCAACCAGCCGACGATCGACACCAGCCAGAAGTCGATGGTGGTCGCGAAGTCGCTGTTGAGCACGAAGTAGACGACGACCGCCATCGCCACGACGCCGATGATCAGGTTCAGCACGCGCCGGTCGACGCGGATGTCGAGCGCCTGCGTCGACACCGTGCACGTGTAGATGTTGAGGATGTTGGTCGCGAGCGGTCCGTGGATCACCAGCAACAGAACCGGCAGTGCGAGAACGCCGTAGGCGTCGACGATGATCTCACCCGGGTCGGCGGAGTCGCTCAATGTCGCCAGGGACGCACCCAGCACGCCGAGCCAGACGACCGGGATGAACTGCCCGAGTGCACTGGCGAGAAACAGCCTGCGCGACGGGACGTCCCGGGACACGAAGCGCGAGTAGTCGCCGGCGTAACCGATCCACGTCAGACCCCAGCCGATGCCGATCGCGGTCATCACCGCCGTGATCGCTCCGATGTGGGCCGATCCCGTGAGCTCCGGAGCGGTCGTCTGTCCCCAGTCGACGTCGAGGCCGACCCACGCGACGACGGTCATGACGAGCAGGATCGCGACCGTCGGAGGCACCGTCCATCGTTCGAACGCGGAGATCACCCGGTACCCGAACCACGCGATCGTCACCTGCATCCCCATGATGACCGCGGCCACGACGATCCGTGCGGCGTTGTTGTCGAGGTCCGGGTCGACGAGTCCCATCTCGCCGAGCAGCGCCATCACCAGGTCGAGAACGATCCAGGTGTTGACCGCGCACCAGCCCATGCAGACCAGGGCCTGGACGGCGGCGGGAACGTAGGCGCCGCGGCGTCCGAAGACGGCTCGCGACAGCACCATTCCGGTGACCCCGGTGCGCTGACCGATGACGACGAAGACGCCGAAGATGGTCATGCCGATGGCATTGCCGACGACGAGGACCGCCACTGTCTCCCACAGCCCGAGGCCCATGGTGACGCCGAGCGCACCCAGCACCCAGTTGATCGGCGCGATGTTGGCACCGGCCCAGATCCAGAACTGCCCGCGCACGTCATGGGTCTTCGCGGATTCGGGGATCAGTTCGAGTTCGGCCTCGGCCTGCGGGCCCGAATGGCCCGGTCCGGGTGCCGACGGGGTCGCGGCGTCGAGTGCGGTCATTGAGTCCGTCCAGGAAGTGTCGGCCCCCGATTGGGCGGGGTGCGTTCGGGCATGGCGCGCGACGATGCGCAGTGCATCCATGGTGGTCGCACCGCCCGTCGCGCGATACCTACAGAACGTTCGCACTCCTCGGGTACGGAACGGACAGAATGTCACACCTTCGGCGTTCCTCGCACAGCCAGCTGGACTGTCCGGGCTTCTCCTGCATACCGGCCTGGGGGATGCGTTGTTCGGCGGCGTCGGCGATGCGTAGCTGTTCTTAAGCCCGGTAAGCCAGGGCGACGTCGTGGTCGCGGCCGGTTTGGGCGTCGGCGGCCGCCGGGGTTGTGGCGCACGAGGGTTCCGAGGTCACGGCGGCATTGTCTGCAGGGGTGGCCCTGGGTGTCGGTGGGGATCGCGCAGCCGGGCAGGGCGCAGCGGGGGAAAAGTTCGGCGGTGATGGTCACGATGGTCCCTCGAGGTGGCGGGTGTGAGCGGGGCCGGGGCGATGGGCCACGACCGTGAGCGGTCGCGGCCTACCGCTGGACGGGGTCTAGTCGGGTGGCACGTCGACGGCATCGGTGTCCCCGGCGATGACCTTCTCGACGTCGGAGAGGGTGTACTCGTTCCGCAGGATCAGCTTGGAGAACGCCTCGACGGCCGAACGGTTCGTGATTGCTCCACAGTTTCGTCATTGATGACGAAATGACCTGACTTTCTCCAAGAACTGGTAACGAGACGTGTTCAAGTAGGACGAGTAGCAGAGCGCCAGGACAACTTCGAATACCACCCCGATCCGGCCTCTCGAGAATTGAGCGCG
>NZ_JBEPPN010000028.1:0-3393 GCF_040547295.1 Gordonia sp. PvP123
TTGTGTTCGGCGGTGTCCTACTCTCCCACACTGATTAGGGTGCAGTACCATTGGCGCTGGAGGGCTTAGCTTCCGGGTTCGGAATGGGGCCGGGCGTTTCCCCTCCGCTATAGCCGCCGTAACTTTGTGAAACACTCTTTCACACAACAGTGTTTGTTTGTTGTGTGTTGTTTCAGAAGTACATAGTGGATGCGAACACCACCACAGTCACTTGCGTGGTGATGTTGTGGGTGTTGTTGGTAAGTCCTCGGCCGATTAGTACCAGTCACCTGAACACATTGCTGTGCGTACAGTTCTGGCCTATCAACCCCATGGTCTGTAGGGGGCCTTAACCCCGCTGAGGGGGTGAGAAACCTCATCTTGGAACAGGCTTCCCGCTTAGATGCTTTCAGCGGTTATCCCTTCCGAACGTAGCTAACCAGCAGTGCCCCTGGCGGGACAACTGGCACACCAGAGGTTCGTCCGTCCCGGTCCTCTCGTACTAGGGACAGGTTTCCTCAAGTTTCTTACGCGCGCGGCGGATAGAGACCGAACTGTCTCACGACGTTCTAAACCCAGCTCGCGTGCCGCTTTAATGGGCGAACAGCCCAACCCTTGGGACCTACTCCAGCCCCAGGATGCGACGAGCCGACATCGAGGTGCCAAACCATCCCGTCGATATGGACTCTTGGGGAAGATCAGCCTGTTATCCCCGGGGTACCTTTTATCCGTTGAGCGACACCGCTTCCACTTGCCGGTGCCGGATCACTAGTCCCGACTTTCGTCCCTGCTCGACATGTACGTCTCACAGTCAAGCTCCCTTGTGCACTTACACTCAACACCTGATTGCCAACCAGGCTGAGGGAACCTTTGGGCGCCTCCGTTACCTTTTAGGAGGCAACCGCCCCAGTTAAACTACCCACCAGGCACTGTCCCTGAACCCGATCAGGGTCCGAGGTTAGAAGTCCAATACGATCAGAGTGGTATTTCAACAACGACTCCATGAACACTGGCGTGCCCACTTCACAGTCTCCCACCTATCCTACACAAACCGAACCGAACACCAATACCAAGCTATAGTGAAGGTCCCGGGGTCTTTTCGTCCTGCCGCGCGTAACGAGCATCTTTACTCGTACTGCAATTTCGCCGAGTCTGTGGTTGAGACAGCAGAGAAGTCGTTACGCCATTCGTGCAGGTCGGAACTTACCCGACAAGGAATTTCGCTACCTTAGGATGGTTATAGTTACCACCGCCGTTTACTGGGGCTTAAATTCTCAGCTTCGCCACCGAAATGACTAACCGGTCCTCTTAACCTTCCAGCACCGGGCAGGCGTCAGTCCGTATACATCGTCTTACGACTTCGCACGGACCTGTGTTTTTAGTAAACAGTCGCTTCTCTCTGGTCTCTGCGACCCACACCAGCTCAGAGAGCAAGTCTCATCACCAGGATGGGTCCCCCTTCTCCCGAAGTTACGGGGGCATTTTGCCGAGTTCCTTAACCACAGTTCTCTCGATCGCCTTAGTATTCTCTACCTGACCACCTGTGTTGGTTTGGGGTACGGGCCGTGTACCAACTCACTAGAGGCTTTTCTCGGCAGCATAGGATCATGGAATTCACCTCAACGGCTACGCATCACCTCTCAGGCTGCATGAGTGACGGATTTGCCTATCACTCGCCCTACAGGCTTACACCAGTACAACCACTGACTGGCCCCACTACCTTCCTGCGTCACCCCATCGCTTGCCTACTACCAGCCAAGGTCCCATGCATCACCCCAACTCGGCACCCGAAGGTGCTCCCGGGGGATCAGGATGGTTAGTACAACTGATTCAGCATGGGCGCGGATACACGGGTACGGGAATATCAACCCGTTGTCCATCGACTACGCCTGTCGGCCTCGCCTTAGGTCCCGACTCACCCTGGGCGGATTAGCCTGGCCCAGGAACCCTTGGTCATTCGGCGGCAGAGTTTCTCACTCTGCTTTCGCTACTCATGCCTGCATTCTCACTCCCACACCCTCCACACCTGGATCACTCCGGCGCTTCCACGGATGCAGGACGCTCCCCTACCCACCCACACACCTGGCCGACCCTCCATAGACGATCGACGGGCTATATGTGAGTGCCGCGGCTTCGGCGGTGTACTTGAGCCCCGCTACATTGTCGGCGCAGGATCACTTGACCAGTGAGCTATTACGCACTCTTTCAAGGGTGGCTGCTTCTAAGCCAACCTCCTGGTTGTCTTCGCGACCCCACATCCTTTTCCACTTAGTACACGCTTAGGGGCCTTAGCCGGCGATCTGGGCTGTTTCCCTCTCGACTACGAACCTTATCGCCCGCAGTCTCACTGCCACACTCTCACTTACCGGCATTCGGAGTTTGGCTGACGTCAGTAACCCTGTGGGGCCCATCGGCCATCCAGTAGCTCTACCTCCAGTAAGAAACATGTGACGCTGCACCTAAATGCATTTCGGGGAGAACCAGCTATCACGGAGTTTGATTGGCCTTTCACCCCTACCCACAACTCATCCCCTCCATTTTCAACTGAAGTGGGTTCGGGCCTCCACGACGTCTTACCGACGCTTCACCCTGGCCATGGGTAGATCACTCCGCTTCGGGTCTAGACCCGGCGACTCAAACGCCCTATTCAGACTCGCTTTCGCTACGGCTACCCCACACGGGTTAACCTCGCCACCGAGCACTAACTCGCAGGCTCATTCTTCAAAAGGCACGCCATCACCCGCAGCCACAAGGACTCACAGGCTTTGACGGATTGTAAGCGTCCGGTTTCAGGTACTATTTCACTCCCCTCCCGGGGTACTTTTCACCTTTCCCTCACGGTACTTGTCCGCTATCGGTCACCAGGAAGTATTCAGGCTTACCGGGTGGTCCCGGCAGATTCACAGCAGATTCCACGAGCCCGCTGCTACTTGGGGACACCGTCACGCAAGACCATGTGTTTTCAGCTACCGGACTCTCACCGACTACGGCAGACCATTCCAGGCCACTTCACCTAACACATGATTTTCTCACTCACGCTTCCACAGGCAGATGGAAGAAGACGAACCCCACAACCCCACACGCACAACCCCTACCCGGTATCACATGCGCATGGTTTAGCCTCCTCCGCTTTCGCTCGCCACTACTCACGGAATCACAATTGTTTTCTCTTCCTATGGGTACTGAGATGTTTCACTTCCCCACGTTCCCCCCACACAGCCTATACATTCAGCTGGTGGTAACACGACATCACTCGTGCTGGGTTTCCCCATTCGGACACCCTCGGATCACAGCTCGTTTGACAACTCCCCGAGGACTATCGCGGCCTACCACGTCCTTCATCGGCTCCTGGTACCAAGGCATCCACCGAACGCCCTTACACACTTACAACAACACCTACAAACAACCCCCACA
>NZ_JBEPPN010000029.1:0-2781 GCF_040547295.1 Gordonia sp. PvP123
CCCGGTCCTTGAGTTCCTCACTGTACTTGCGTGGTGCTGCCATGCTCTCCATCCTTCACAGGTTCGAGAGCCTCCGACAGACCCGGGGCGGTTCAGACCGTCGGCCAATCTGCGCCCCAACCACCGTGCTCCTCGGGTACCGCGAGCGCCAGCAGACCACTTAGGCGTAAGTCCTCTTTCTCACGGGTGGCTGGCCCCCCATCGCGATCCCGTTCGACGATTCCCTCCCGCCAGCTTGCAGCAAGGTCTCGAGCCACCGCGAGAGGATCGCCCGCCCGCCGGTCGGTGGCCGCCGCCGTGTCGTCGGTGACTGTCATTCGTATTCTCCAATCGCTGATGTGCCGGCCGCGCATGTACGCAGGCTCGTCTGCAGAAATTCCGGGGCCGACCAATCAGTCAGGTCGATCGCCTTATCCACCAGATCGTGGTCGACCAGGTACCGCTGTGTCGCAGCAAGGACAGTGAGCGCATCGTGGTCGAGGGTGGGTACTAAGTTGTCGGTGAAGTGCTCGCCGAAACCGCGTGTCACCGCAGTCTCGCTAACACCGAGGTTGCGGGCATGAATCGCGACTGTCTCGGTCAGATGATCGCGCGCCCAGGAGCCTGCCCGGACCACCGTATCCACCAGATGCTGCACGAGTGACGGGTTCTTATCGACGAGTTGCGCGCTGATTGTCCAAACGCTGGCGTAGTGGCTTGTCCTGTCCAAGCTCAGGTCACGCAGCGGTCTAACACCGGTGAGGTCTTCGAACTCCGCGGACCACGGAAGCCAGCTGAATAGCGCATCGACCGTCCCCCCGGCAAAGACTTGTGCCTGATGGGCCCCGACGGCGGGAAAGAGGTCCGAACCGTTCACTGATGCCGATGCGCTGAGTCGGTCCTGCGGTAAGTCGACTCCCGCCGTCTCAATGGGTACGAGCTCGATATCGTTTACTGTTACGCCGGAGTGACGAAGGGTGTGCTGCAGGGCTCGCGCCTCCCAAGTGCCCAGTGCGACGAGAGTCTGGCGCCACGGGTCGAGCTGTCGGTAGTCACCAAGGTCGCCGCGCAGGATCCGGATTGCCGATGCGGATACGCCGACACGATGCCCCGCCAGTTGCTCCGGTGCGGTCAGGGTGGGGTCGGCCGCGTAAAAGCCCAGCTTTCCCTCGAACAGGGTGACGCCCAGGAGGCGTGTGCGACCCGGTGCACGCAGGCCCTCACTCACCAACGGCGGGATCTCTCCGCCGAATCGGGTGTAAGCGGGATGATCGTAGGTGAAGTGCAAGGAGCCCAGCGGCCCTCCCAGCACGTCCAGATTGATGCCAGCCTCGGCGAGCAACTGCGACTCGCGGCCAACCAGCAGGGCGTTGGGAACAGGGCAGTTGCTGTACGCGAGGGTGTGGACCGCTGAGCTGGTGTCGGTCACAGCGCCGCCGCCCCGCTTGGCAGTTCCAGGCCGAGGTGGTCGCGCAGCGTTGATCCCTCATACTCGTCGCGGAATACCCCACGTTCTTGCAACAGCGGCACCACCTGGTCGACAAAGTCCTCGTAAACGCCGGGCAGATAGGCGGCGGAGATGATGAACCCATCAGCCGCTCTCGCATCGAAGTACTCGACCAGTCTGTCGGCGATCTGGGTGGGCGTTCCTCCCCACTGCGGGACAAAACCCACGTTCGTGCCATAACGCTTTCCAAGGTCGGCCAGTGTCAGATCCTCGCCGTCGCTCGCAACCGTGGAGAACATGTGGAGCATGGTGGGGATGTGCGCGTCCCCCAAGCTCGCGACGATGTCGGAGTACTTCGCGTCTAGGGGGAAGGCGGACAAGTCGATTCCACTATGACTCGACAACGTCGACAGACCGACCTCGGGGTGGACGAGACCGTTGATGTATTCGAGGCGATCGCGTGCGATCGCCTCGGTCTCCCCAAGTATGGGCATGACAGCTGTGAAAACCTTCGTGGCGTCGGGGTTGCGACCCGCGGCACTCACTTGCCCCTTGATGTCCTGGTACGTGCGCTGCATCATCTCCAGCGTCGGCGAGATGCTGAACACGGCGTCGGCCCACTGGCCCGCGAAACGTCTACCGCGAGGCGACAATCCGGCCTGGAGGAGTACTGGCTCGCGCTGACTTGAAGGGGGGATTTGCAGGGGGCCGCGCACGTCGAACCAGTCACCACGGTGATCGACGTAATGAACTTTCTTAGGATCAGCGAACCGGCCGCAGATCTTGTCCAACAGCAGCGCATCATCGTCCCACGAGTTCCACAGCTTACGTACGACCTCGACGAACTCGTCCGCGCGGTCGTAACGGGTGTCGTGTTCAAGATGAGCATCGATTCCGAAGTTCTTTGCCTCTGAATCGTTCAGCGATGTCACGATGTTCCACGACACCCGCCCGTCGGACAGGTTATCCAGCGTTGCCAGGATACGGGCGACGTGAAACGGCGGGTAATACGTGGTGGAGATGGTGGCTCCAAGTCCCAACCGGTCGGTCACGGCGGCCATCGTCGCCACCACCGTGGCGGGCTCGAGTGCGATCGCGCCCTGGCCGCCCAGTCCGACGCCTGTTTGCAGATCATGGCCGTAGCTGTCCTCGACTGCGAGAGCATCCGGAAGGAAAAGAAGATCAAACTTTCCGCGTTCAAGGGTCTGAGCGATCTTCTTATAGTATGCACCGGAAAGAAAATCGTTAGTTGCTGCGGATCTAGTGTCCTGAGTCATTAATTTCCGTTCGGTTGTTAGGCTAGGGAATGGCAACCCGGGGTCCGCGAGCAGTGGATATTGTTCTGACTGATGACG
>NZ_JBEPPN010000030.1:0-2645 GCF_040547295.1 Gordonia sp. PvP123
CTCGTGTCATTTGCCACGGTGAAGGGACCGCTGTGAGCTGATTTTTGCCATGTGGATGGGACCACCTGGATTGCCAGTTATGGGACCACCGGCGCGTTGCGCTGGTGGTCTCTTGTTTTGTCAGTTGACTCGGCCGTGACGAGCAGTCATGGAAGGGGCGGCGGCATGGGCTATCGGGAGGTTGCTGTGGAAGAGATCAGAGAAGTCCTGCGGTTGTGGCTGGGTCTGGCGGTGGGGTTACCGTCGCCGGGTCTACGCACGATCGCCGCGCATGCGGGGGTGGACCGCAAAACGGTGCGTCGCTACGTCGTGGCCGCGCAGGCAGCTGGTGTGACGCGCGAGTCAGGGGCGGCGGGGCTCACCGATGAGGTGATCGGTCAGATCGTCGCTGCGGTCCGTCCGGCCCGCCCGAACGGGCATGGGCAGTCCTGGGAGCTGTTGGTGCCGTTCACCACGCAGATCAAGGCCTGGGTGGCCGGGTCGGACGACGCGAAACCGTTGACGGTGACCAAGATTCACGAATTGTTGGGCCGTCGAGGCTGTGTGGTGCCCTACCGGACGTTGGTGCGGTTCGCTACCGAGGAGTGCGGGTACCGGCGCACGGCGACGACGGTACGGGTCGCCGATGGTGAGCCGGGGGTGGAGTGCCAACTCGACTTCGGCTATCTGGGGATGCTCACTGACCCGCAGACGGGCCGGCGCCGCAAGGTGCACGCGCTGGTGCTCACGGCGGTGTATTCGCGGCACACATTCGTGTGGCTGACGTATTCGCAGACGCTAGCCGCGGTGATCGCCGGCTGCGAGGCGGCGTGGGAGTTCTTCGGCGGCGTGTTCGCGGTCCTGATCCCGGATAACATGAAAGCGATTGTCACTCAGGCGCATAAGCTGGAACCTCAACTCGGTCGCGGATGGCTCGACTATGCCCAGCATGCCGGATTCGTCACCGACACCGCCCGGGTACGCACCCCGACCGATAAACCACGGGTGGAACGCACGATCCATTTCGTGCAGAACAACTTCTGGGCCGGCGAGAACTTCACCAGCCTGTCCGAGGCGCAAGACGCGGCCCAGGTGTGGTGTGCCGATCGGGCCGGCCTGCGGGTGCACGGCACCACCGCGATGGCGCCGGCGCTCGTGTTCGCCGCCGACGAAGCTGCCCTGCTGTTACCGGTACCGGCCGCCTATGATGTGCCGATCTTCAAACAGGTGAAGGTACACAGAGACTTTCACGCCTCAGTCGGCAAGGCGTTGTACTCGCTGCCCGAAACGTGGATCGGCACCGTCCTCGACGTGCGCGCCGACAGCCAGAGCGTGAAGTTCTATCACCGCGGGCAGTTGGTCAAACAGCACCCTCGCCAGGCGCCGGGCGGGCGCAGCACCGATGCCAACGACTACCCTGCGGACAAGAGTGCGTACGCGATGCGCAACATCACCGCCCAACTCGACAGTTGTGACCGTCATGGCCCGAATATCGGAATCTACGCCGCCCGCCTGGTCGACGACCCGCAGCCGTGGTCACGGATGCGGTCGGTCTACGCGCTGATCGGGCTGGTCAGCCGCTACGGGCCCGGTCCGGTCGATACCGCATGCGCCACCGCGTTGGCCCTCGACGTGATCTCGGTGCCCAAGATCGGCTCCATGCTCGCCCGCGCCACCGAGAAGTCCACTCCGGCCCTGCCCGCCGCTGCCGGCCAGTCACCGACCCGATTCTCCCGCGACCCAGCCGAATACGCGACCACCCCAACGCAACTCACCCTCATCATCACCGATGCCGACAGTGAGGACAACTGATGACGACCCGACCGACGACTCCCGAACCGCTCGGCGCCGACATGATCGGCATGCTCAAAACGCTCAAGCTCGGTGCGCTCGCCGACACGCTGCCCGCCCGCGCCGCCCTGGCCCGACAGCACAAAACCTCCCACCTCGGGTTCCTCGAACAGCTACTCGCCGATGAAGTTTCCCGACGCGAATCCAGCTCAGCAGCACGACGATCAGCCAAAGCCGGTCTCGACCCGGCCATGCGCATCGAGGGCTGGGAAGCCACCGACGACCTCCGCTATGACCGCACCCTCCTCGAGGACCTGACCGCACTCCGCTTCCTCGACGCCGGGCACTCCGTCATCCTCCTCGGCCCCGTCGGAGTCGGCAAAACACATCTAGCAAATGCACTGGGCCACATGGCCATCGGACGCCGGCGCTCGGTCGTTTTCGGACGTGCGGACAAACTGTTCCACCGCCTCAAAGCCGCCCGCCTCGACAACAGCGTCGACGCCGAACTCCGCCGCCTGACTGCCGTCGACATCCTGATCATCGACGACTTCGCACTCCGCGCGCTCGACGCCACCGAAACCAACGATTTCTACGAACTCGTCGTCGAACGCCAAACCAAGACCACCATCATCACCTCCAACCGAGAGCCCGCCGAATGGCTCACCATGACCGCCGACGCTCTGCTCGCCCAATCGGCCATCGACCGCCTCACCTCGCGCGCCCACACCCTCGTCATCGAAGGCCCGTCCTACCGGCAACGCGACCGCACTCGTCTTGACGGCCGACACCACGACGAGCATCCTCAATAACGCGCCACGGTGGTCCCATCCTCATGGCAACACGGCGGTCCCATAGCCGTGGCAAATGACAAC
>NZ_JBEPPN010000031.1:0-2225 GCF_040547295.1 Gordonia sp. PvP123
CGAGCGACGGCACGCCGCACGCACTGGCGCAACCTGCACGGCTACTCGAGATGGACTGGGTCGAGTCCTCTCATCTGTTTCTACTCAGCCTTGTTCTGTGCCGATAAGATACATTATGTCAAGTAGAACACTGCATATTGCATCAGATGCATCAGGCCAGCCGGTGTCACCGATGACGCGGCGGTGTCGGTCTCGCGATGAGCGGGGCCACTAGACTCAAGGCGTGACCGGAGCCGACGACTCGACACGTGATCGCGACCGCGACGGTCTCCCGGATCCCGGTCCGACCGACGACGATGCGACATCCGCCGCGGACGGCCCGGACGAACCCTCCGCAGCGAACGATAGGACCGGTGGGTCGACCCGTCGTCGGGGCGACCGGCTTCCCGCCCGACGCGACGATCCCGACCGTCCCGGACCCGGGCGCCGGATGGCCGACCTGCTGGCCCGCACCGACTCCAGCGCCGGGGTCGTCAAGGCGGCTCGCGCCGCACGAGATCTGATCCCGCACAACGAGAACCCGATCACCGGGCCGCGTGCATCCGACCGCGTGGCACGCCTCATCAGCGAGTCCCGGCCCGAGAAACCCAGTGCCATACGAGAGCTCGGCCTCGCATCGGTCCAGGTGTGGCAGGCGTTGGTGACCACACGACGTCGTCGATCCGATCGCACCCCAGTCCCCGCCACCATCTTGTTCACCGATCTCGTCGGATTCTCGACGTGGGCCCTGCATGCCGGAGACGACCAGGTCCTCCGACTCCTGCGCGACGTCAACGACGTCACCGAGAACATCGTGCGCAGCCGCGGCGGACGCATCGTCAAACATCTCGGCGACGGGACGATGGCCGTGTTCGTCGACGGTGTCGAGGCGATCGAGGCCGGTCACGAGGTGATCGTCGCCGTGAGTGCCCTGACGGTCGGGGGCTACCGGCCACAGCTGCGAGCCGGTCTCCACACCGGCGAACCGCGGGCGGTCGGTGACGATTTCCTCGGTGTCGATGTGAACGTCGCCGCTCGGGTCGCGGCAGCCGCGGGAGCCGGTGAGCTGTTGGCCAGCGGAGCGACCGTGGAGGCCGCCGGCGCCGATCGGTATGCCACTCGTCGCCGGCGATTCCGCGCCAAGGGGGTACCGCGCGACATCGAGGTGTTCGCCGTCGTGCCCCGCTACTCCGACTGATCGATCCCCGACTCATGAAGGTCCGACAGTCGAATCCTTGGATCGCGACCAACAAGCCTTACGTCAGACATCGCCGAGAACCGTTCTCCCCCAGCCTCATCGAGGTGCCAATCATCCCCTCATGCCAACTACCGTTAGAGGGAGCCCGCCAGCGGTACGAGGTCACCCCACCACGGCCTGTTCGCGACGGCCGGGACGGTCAATACTTCCGCCCAGTCGCTGGCGACGGATAGATTGTGGGCTGTGCTGCTAGCTGAGGCCGGACTGTCCGAATGTGCGCGCGATGCTGCGTGCAGCGCGGACTTCAACCGGCCGTTCTACTTCGCCTTCGCGATGCTCGTCCTGTTTTCCGTCTGGAGCACTCTGGCGATGTTTGCGACAGTCGACGTCATCAGTCGTCATCTCGGCCTGCGACGCAGCGTGACATGGCTTGGCGTCGTGTGGATCGTTCCGATCGTCGGCGCGGCCACGTGGCGGTTGAGCCGGTCGCGATGGCTGATTCGACTATGGCGCGGCGACGGTTCTGTCAGCTCGACGACCGTCTGAGCCCGGCCGACGCTACGAGGTGACCTCATAGCTGCCCTGCCTCGATCGCAACCGTAAACACGATCGCGTCGCCCGCGGCCAGTACGTCAGACGCGCATCGGCCTGTGTTCAGAAACCAGCCCGCGAGGAGCTGGACCGTTGGACGGTTCCCATGCCCCTAGGGCGCCACGGGATAGTGGCTCGCGATGCGCCCCAGTCGTCGTTCACATGCACAGAGATCCGACAGCGCGGCCCGTTGGCAGCCTCGCCGAGCGACTGCACCCGCCCCTGCCCGATCGCGCGGGCGATGTACGCGGCCGACAGCGCCTGGCGCGCATCGCTGCGTGAGATCACCATTGCCGATCTGGTGACAGAGGTCGATTCGGATGGGGACGTACTCTCGCCGGTGCGAGCTTGGTTGACCGGGACTCGTGTCATTTGCCACGGTGAAGGGACCGCTGTGAGCTGATTTTTGCCATGTGGATGGGACCACCTGGATTGCCAGTTATGGGACCACCGGCGC
>NZ_JBEPPN010000032.1:0-2093 GCF_040547295.1 Gordonia sp. PvP123
GTGTGGGTGAGTTGGAGTATGTGGGGCGTGTTGATTTTCAGGTGAAGTTGCGGGGGCAGCGGGTTGAGTTGGGGGAGATCGAAACCGTCCTCGCCGGCGCCGACGACGTGGTCGCCGTGGCGGTGGTGGTGCGCGACGACCGACTGGTCGCCTATGTCGCCGGCCCGGAGGGGTCTGCGGTACCGCGGATACGAGAGCACGCTGCCCGCCGGCTCGCGTCGTACATGGTGCCCGACACGGTCGTGGTGCTGGATGCGCTGCCGCTGAACACGGCGGGCAAGGTCGACCGTAAGGCGCTGCCCGCACCGGACTTCGTCTCCGCTGCACGGGTCGAACCCGACACCGACACGGAACGAGCCATCCTGGCCATCGTCGCCGAGGTGCTCGGGCGCGAGCGGGACGCCCCGGCCATCTCGGTGGTGGACAGCTTCTTCGAGATCGGCGGGCACTCGCTGTCGGCAACTCGGGTTGCCGCGCGCATCGCACACGTCTTCGGTGTCCGGTTCGGCGTGCGCGAACTGTTCGACGCGCCGACGGTGCGGACGATGGCCGCGTATGTCGATGCCATGTTCGTCGATCGCGGGGGTCGCCGGGCCGGCATCGTCCCGGTCACGGACACAACGGAATTGGGGTCCGTCCCGCGTCCCGCACGTCCGCCGCTGTCGACCGCACAGCAGCGCATGTGGTTCATCAACCAGTTCGACCCGACGTCATCCGCCTACAACATCCCGATCGCGCTGCGCGTGCAGGGGCGTCTCGACGTGGTCGCTCTCCGCGCGGCGCTGGCCGATGTGATGGAGCGGCACGAGGTCCTGCGGACGCGATACCCGCAAGGCGCCGACGGCCGGCCGTGGCAGGACGTCGCCCCGGCATCGGAGATCACCGTCGATCAGTGGTGGCGGAACACCGGCGTGGACACGTTGTCCGCGGAACCGTTCGACGTCACCCGCGACCTGCCGATCCGGGCGGGGATCGCCGATTCCGTCCCGACTCGGGACCGTCCCGACGACCAGGTGCTGGTCGTCGTCGTGCATCACATCGCAGCCGACGGCGAGTCCATGGTGCCGCTCGTCGACGATCTCCTGCAGGCCTACCGCTCTCGAGTCGCCGGTGTCGCGCCGGTCCGCGCTCCGCTGGCGGTGCAGTACGCGGACGTGGCCCTGTGGCAGCAGCGGGCACTGGGCTCGGTGGACGACCCGGCCTCCGAGCTCGGTCGACAGGCCCGCTGGTGGCGGAGTCGGCTTGCCGACCTACCCGAGGTCCTCGAACTGCCCGCCGACCGGCCCCGGCCGCCGGTGGCGTCTCACCGCGGTGCGGTGGTGGAGTTCGATCTCCCGGATGACCTGGCGCCTCGGATCGAGCAATTCGCCCGGACCCACGGTGTGACGGTCTTCATGGTGCTGCATGCGTCGGTCGCCGTCGTGCTCGCCCGTCTGTCGGGTACCTCGGACATCGCGGTGGCTTCGCCGGTCGCCGGCCGTGGGCGGGCCGAGCTCGACGCCCTGATCGGGATGTTCGTCAACACCCTGGTGCTGCGCACCTCCGTCGATTCCGCGGCGACATTCGGTGAGATGGTTCGGCTGGTGCGGGACACCGATCTCGACGCGTTCGCGGCGGCGGACGTGCCCTTCGAGTACCTGGTCGAGGCGCTGGCACCCACTCGCAGCGAGGCCTTCGCCCCGCTGGCCCAGGTGCTGCTGACCCTGGAGCAGACGTCGGTGGGGGAACTGACGGCACCGGGCCTGACGCTCACGCCCGTCGATGCCGGTCCGCCGGCCGCCCGGTTCGACCTGATGATCGGGATGACCGCCGACCGGGACCCCGATGGTGCCCTCGCCTCGCTGGCCGGCCGGATCGTCTACGCGACCGACCTCTTCGACGCGCGCACGGCGCACCGCGTCGCTGCCCGCATCGTCGATGTTCTCGACGCGGGCCTCGCCGATCCCGAGGTGATCGTCGGCGACATCGATCTCGTGGACGAGGGGGAGCGCGCCGCCATCGAGGGTTGGTCGCGTGGTGTGGGTGTGGGGTTGGGGTGGTCGGGTCGTTCGGTGGGGTCGGTGGTTGCTGAGCGGGTGGGGTTGTCGGTGGGT
>NZ_JBEPPN010000033.1:0-1648 GCF_040547295.1 Gordonia sp. PvP123
AGCCTGGATCCGTGGATGCGGTTGCCGGGGGGTGTGGTTGGCAGTGCGTGAGTGCGTAATTGTGTTGTGGGCATGGAGTATTCGCTGACCTTGTGTCAGCTTTCTCACTGGGGTTCCTGGTCGTGGGTGGGCAGGTCGGGCTGTGGGATCAGGTGGTGTTCACAGCGGTCCACAAGGTGGTGAAGGCCTGTTGTGTTGGCCAGTGTCGGGGCAGGTGCAGGACGGGTGTTCGTGCTGGTCGGGCTAGTCGGGCGGGTACCGCGATCAAGGCGCGGCGCAGGGTCGCTCCACGTGCGGCTCGCAGTCTGGGGGTTGCGGCGAGTGCGGCGAGGGTGCGCAGGAGGTTGTGGCTGATGGCGGTCAGCGCCAGCCAGGCGGCGTTGGCGCCGAAGACCCCGGAGGGTAGGTGCGCCAGGGGTCCGTCGATGAGGTCGGCGAACACGGTCTCGATGATGGCGTGGCCGCGGTGGTTGATGTCGGCGGTGACGGTGTCGTCGGTGGTGTTGGTGAAAAACGAGTGGTACCGCCAGGCCGGCATTAACGTGTCGGTGTTCTCGGGGTGGCGGGCTTTGACGCGGCGCACGATGAGTCGGGCGGTGACCGGCTGAGTTGAGAGCGGCTGCACTGTGTAGGTGGTTTCGGCGACTTCGGCATCGGAGATCAGCTCGCCGGTGTCGGGGTCGGTGACCGCGCCGGGATAGTGCACTGGGGTCCAGGCGTGTTCGCTGATCGCGGTGATCGCGCGGGTAATTGCGGTGTTGGTGCGCAGGACCAGCGAGAACGTTGTGTTCAGGCGTTGGCAGGTGCGCATCACTGCGGCGGTGCCGTAGGCGGAGTCACCGCGGACGGTGATCTCACCGGTCGCTGCGCAGCGGCGTGCGGTGGTGATGGTTTCAGCGATCATCTTTGCTGCCCCGGTACCGGAGGCGGCGCGCCCGGCGCGAAGCCAGGCGTTGGCGATGACCGGTGGGTGTCCGGGTGTCGATAGGGCGGCAATCAACGGTGAAAGACCCCGGCGGAGCAGTTCACGTCCGGCGATCTTGGCGTGGCCGTAGGAGCCGCCCTGCTTCTGGTAGCCATAGACCGGGCGCAGCAACGAATCGATATCGACGAACACTCGGGCCTCGGCATCAGGCAACAGGTCAGCGGCGGCGCACATCGCTGGTAGTGCCCGGGTCATCACGGCGTTGAGTTGCCGGGCGTGGCCGGGGGTGAACTCGCGCAGGGTCTGTCCAATTGTGGCCGGGGCGTACACGCGGTCGAACAGGCGGGTATGTCCACCAGCACGCACGAGGTTGATGTCGTCGATACTATCGGCGCCGCAACACAATCCGGCGATCACGGTCAGTAGTTTAGCCTCGAGGTTGGCCCCGGCCGAGGCGACTTGGGTGGTGCCCAAATCGACTCGCTCGCCCAGCAGGGAGGCCAGTCCGGTCGATTCGGCCAACGCCATCACCGGCACCAGCCCGGCATGCGACACCAGGTTGTCGTCGTCAAAGACAGCGGACTCGGCGCCGAACCTATGCGATACTTTCACTGAAAGTGCCTTTTGACTGGATTGTTTTAGTGTCTCAACACCACCAATCATTCCAGCTCAGAGGGCATTTTCACGTTATCGACACCCCGGGCCAGTCCACGGATCCAGGCT
>NZ_JBEPPN010000035.1:0-1208 GCF_040547295.1 Gordonia sp. PvP123
CCGCCACATCGCTGGTCCTCCGACTCCAGTCCGCCGTAGCCACCGCAAACACCTCCATGATCATGGTGTTGCGACGACCAGTTGAATCCGCCCTGACTTCCAGCATCCGAATGATGAATCAGCTCAGCAGCTTTCACCGGATGACCCTCTCGTTTCCGCTGCCACAGCGCCATCCGAAGCGGGACCGTCACCAGCTCCACCGTCTTCGACGTCGAGGCGTGCCACGCCACGATCCGACGTGAGAACACGTCGATGATGAACACCACGTACACCCACCCCGCCCACGTCCGGCAGTAGGTGAAATCGGTCACCCACACCCGGTTCGGCTCGACGGCACTGAACTGTCGATTCACCAGATCCTCCGCACGTACACCATCAGCGGACCGCACGGTCGTACGGACTCCCTTGGACCTTCGAATCCCGTTGTGACCTAGCACTTTCATCGCTCGATCAACGGCGCCATAGGACACCCCGGGCAGTGTTGTCCGATGCAGATGGGCGCGCATCTTCACCCGCCCGTAGAGGCCCTCCGGAGTCATCTTCCGCCGGCCGTCGTCATCGGTGCGCCAGACCACGGTGCGCACCGCATCGACGACGTGGGCATCGGAGACGGTCCGAGCGGCAGGCGTGCGTGTTCGCGATGCCCGGTAGGTTCGTGCGGCAATCATGCAGCCCTGCTCACGCAAGACCCGACAGATCGACTCGACCGCAAAACCGTTGGCGCGCATCCGATCTATGAACGCCACGATCATCGGTTGCGGCGGTCGAGTTCCCCCGCGAAGAAAGTCGTCGCCGCTTTCAAAATGGCAACGTCCTCTCGCAATTGCTTGTTCTCCGCCTTGAGTCGCTTGATCTCAGCGGACTCCTTCGACGTGGTCCCCGACCGGGCGCCGGCATCGACCTGGGCCTGCACGGCCCACCGACGTACCGTCTCCCCACCGACACCGACCTGCTTGGCGATCGCCTCTGCCGCGGCAGTCAACGACGTGTACTCGCCGCCGTGCGCCTCCAGCAAACGCAAGGCCCTCGAACGGACCTCCGGATCGATCTTCTTAGGCATGTGCTCATCCTTCCTGACTCAGAAGGAAGCGGCATCAAACCAGGGGTGATTCACGGACCTTCTCGGTGAACAAGGGATCTCTCGACAGCTTCCACGAATCCTGTTTGTGCGGAGCCAATCCGAACGCCCGCCACACACGCGACACGGT
>NZ_JBEPPN010000036.1:0-1047 GCF_040547295.1 Gordonia sp. PvP123
TGTACTGACCCGGGACGTTAGGTACGGCGTTCGGCGAGTCGGCGTGACATAGGGAAGACCTCCGAGTGAGGTGTGGAGCTGTCTAGGAACCGCTCCTCAACCCGGAGGTCTTCGTGTCTCACCGTAATTCACCGTTGTCCCCGACTGGTCGGTTGCGTCTGGCTCGGTGCGTCGTGGACGACCGGTGGCCACTGCGTCGCGCGGCTGATCGATTCAACGTGTCGGTTACCACGGCCAAACGGTGGGCCGACCGCTACCGCGAGGCAGGGTCAGCCGGAATGGTCGACCGCTCCAGCCGACCCCGGTCGTGTCCGCATCGCACCAGCCGGCGCCGGGAACGCCGGGTCGTCGGGTTACGCGTCTCCCGCCGCTGGGGGCCTGCCAGGATCGCGTTTCACCTGGGGGTGAACGTCTCCACGGTGCACCGCATCCTGACCCGGTACCGATGCCTACGGTTGTCATGGACCGACCCCGCAACAGGGGCGCCCGTACGTGCCCGCAGACGCGAGATTCATCAGTACGAACGCCAAGCGCCCGGAGACTTGATCCACGTTGACATCAAGAAACTCGGCAGAATCCCCGACGGTGGCGGACACCGCATCCACGGACGCGCCCTGGGCGCCCGCAACTCCAGCGCCCACCGCGAGCCCGCACGACCCCGCAAAGTCCACGGCCGCCCCAACCTGGGGTACGCGTTCCTCCACCACGCCGTCGACGACCATTCCCGCTACGCCTACTCAGAGATCCTCGGTGATGAGAAGAAGGAAACCGCGACCGCGTTCATGACCCGGGCAGTGGCGCACTTCGCCTCTATCGGTGTCACCACCGCGCGGGTGATGACCGACAACGGGTCATGTTATCGGTCCCGAATGTTCCGACAGTTGTTGGCCGACAACGGGATCAAGCACAAGTGGACCCGCCCGTACCGGCCGCAAACCAACGGCAAGGTCGAACGCTTCAACCGCACCCTGCAGGAGGAATGGGCCTACGCCCGCCCCTACCTCAGCGAAACCGAACGCGTCGCAGCCTTCCCCGAGTTCCTTCGCA